>JBJDXR010000001.1:0-22132 GCA_051866775.1 Oscillospiraceae bacterium
GAGCCAGCCAGAGTTTGAAAGGCTCGGCCTTTGGGGACGGAATCGCCTGAATAATGCGAAGGAGCTGCTCGGTATCAGCGACATCGGTATTATACCGTTTTCCATCCGACGACCTCATTTTCAGTTGACTACATTTTGTAGTCAACTCGCTGCCCTCTTTCTTTAAGCGGGCCTTGAGCACGCTCCAATACTTGGCCGCATGGCGCTGATCCGGCTGGTCAGTTAAAACTGCGACCACATCAACGATAGAAAAGTACCATTCTTCCTTTTCTTCGTCCCAGGCAGTGCGGATGCGCTTGTCCTCAAATAATTGGATCTTATCGTTTTTCACCATCTTGCTCGCACCTCACTTCATTTCCTGTTTCGGATATCCTTCATTACAAACTCGGCCATCGGACTTCTGCAAATATTGCCATGACATAGGAAGCGTATCCTGCTCATGCTCAGAGCGCTCCATCATTTTTGGTCGTTTTTAGTATAGCACGGAACTGTCAATTCGTCGAGCACCAGCTCCAGTTGTGTCCGGGCGCTCATCGCAGCATCAATAATCGGCAAACATGTCAGTGATTTATTATGGCAATGTCTAAATAATTAATATTATTGCGGTTTGCATCTCTGTTGAACGCCTCGACAATTACCTGTGTTGCTCCTATCCTTGTTATTTGAAAGGAGATGGGATCATGCCTGCAGAATACCCTATGGAGTTTAAACGCCGAGTCATACAGCGCTACGAAAAGGGTGAAACAATTAAAAACCTTGGTCAAGAGCTGCATATCGCACAGAGCACCATTTATCACTGGCGTAATCTATACTGCTCGATTCAAACCCCGCAACGTACCTACACTCCAAAAGAGTTCGACGCGATTTCGCGGCGCTTGGAGAAACTGGAACATAAAATGGAAATCATCCGTGCTTCCGGATTTCTTGATGAGGTTCCTTTACATCGAAAACTTATATCACTTGAGCAAATGTACAGAATTGAGGACTCTCCATATAGTGTGCATGAACTGTGCGACGCACTTGGCGTTGCCCGCGGCACTTTTTATAACCATATCTTCCGCCGTGCTGACCGGAGCAGTCGTGAGAAAGAACAGGAAGAGCTGATGATGAAGGTGCAGCAGATATTTGATGACAGCCAACAGCGATTTGGTGCTGAAAAAATCAGAACGGTTTTAGCTCAAACCGGCATTCATGTGAGCACCAAACGGATTTCAGCCATCATGAAAGAACTGGATCTGCGCAGCGTTCGCACCGATGCGAAAAGGCAGTATAAAAAACGCCAACTTTATCAAAAGCAAAACTTGCTGGCCAGAGAATTTACCGCTGACTACCCAAATCAAATATGGGTTAGTGATATTACATACTTCAAGGTCAGCGGCTACTGGGTTTATCTCTGCATCATCCTTGATCTCTTTTCCCGCAAGATTATCGGATACAGAGTATCCCGTAACGCCAGCACAAACCTTGTTACTACGACATTTCGGAATGCCTACCAGGAACGAGGCAGACCAAAAAATCTGACTTTTCACAGCGACAGAGGAAAGCAGTACACATCGGGTGCGTTCATACAACTGCTTCAGGCCAATAGTGTCAAGCAATCCTTTTCCGCTACCGGCCGTCCTCATGACAATGCCGTAGCAGAAACTTTCTTCGGCACGTTCAAAAAAGAAGAGGCATACCGCAGAGAGTATACCTCAGAACAGAGTTTCCGCAAAAGCGTGGAGCAGTATATTCAGTTTTACAATGAGGTCCGACCGCACTAAACTTTGAAATACCAGACACCGCAGGCGTTTGAGGACACGTACTATGTCAAGCTTATCGAAAAACCGTGTTCAAATAGCGTCATGGAGTAAAAATAATACTTTTGCGTTTCTGTAGTTTTAAAACATCCGTCCCAAAACACAAAATCGGAAAACCTGACGTTGCAAGGCTTTCTGAAAAGAAGAAACCCGTTTTTCGAAAAAATTGTTCGAAAAACGGGTTTCATTCAATATGGTGGAGACGGAGGGATTCGAACCCTTGACCTCTCGGATGCGAACCGAACGCTCTCCCAGCTGAGCTACGCCCCCAAAAAGCACTTATCAAAAGTGCTTTATTATTATAGCATGATTTATAAAAAAGTAAAGAAAAATTCTTAAAATACCTCAAAAAATCGAGCGGATCACCTGTCTTTTAAATACTGTTCGGCCTTCAGAATACCGATCACGGTCTTGGCATCCGTAAGCTCTCCGGACATGACCATGTCATGGAGCTTTGTCATCGGTATGTGCTCAACTGAAAGGAATTCGTCGGGGTCAAGATGTATTGCGCCGGGTTTCAGATCCAGCGCCAGATAGACATACAGTGTTTCCTGACAGTAGCCGGGTGAGGGGAGGATAGAGCCGAGTGATACCATCTGCCCGGCAGAGTAGCCGGTCTCCTCCGAAAGCTCCCTGACCGCGCACTCCAGCGGATCCTCGCCAGGCTCCAGTTTACCGGCCGGGACTTCAAGAAGCTCGCGGCCTATAGGATAGCGATACTGCCGCACCATTACGGCGCAGCCGTCATCGTCAAGCGCCACGATCCCAACACCGCCGGCGTGGGAGACCACTTCACGCAGGGAGGTGCGGCCGTTTTCCAGCTCAACGGTGTCACGGTAAACGGTGATGATCTTACCTTTGTATATTTCGTCGCTCTTAAGCGTCTTTTCAAAAAATGCCATTACTGACGCCGCCTTTCAGAATTTGCACAGCCGTTTTAATATCACGATTATACTACAGCGGGCCGCTCCTGTCAAAACCCCTAACGGGCCGGAAAAGGAAAAATTTTGAAATTGCGGCATTTTGGGCAAAATTCCGAATAGACAGAATGCTTAAAACTGTTGCAGCACTAAGATGCATTAAAAAGGAATACAAAATTTTACGCACATTTCACAGTCAAAATGACGAACGGATTTGGGCAAAATAAACAAAAAATAAGCCAATCGTTTGTTAACTTTGTCAAATGGGGATGTATCAATTTGGCGATGTTTGGATTATAATATGACCGTAAGTTAAAGAAAGGAGAAAGAAGATATGTTTAAGAAAATGTTCAATGCCGTTAAGGACAGAGATATCGAGCTTCTTCGCAAGGAGTATTCCGCAGGCGACTACATCGAGAATAGGGATTATATCAACTACCTTATTTCAAATCACTGAGGATATTCTAAATAACAGCGAAGCCCATTACGCGACCATATCAAGCTAATAAAAAGAAAGCGAGAATATGTCCAATGGCAGCAACGAGCTGGCGTGATACGCCGCCGAAAAAACGACTCCCTGAAATTTTTTGGTTAAGCCGAGGTTTTAGGGAGTTTTACTGTAAGGCCTTGACTGTTCATGCGCTTAAGATAAAAAGTCCGTACCCGTTTGGGTACGGACTTTATTGGTATTTATACCTGCTTGCCCTTTAAGGCTTTCATGCGCAGAGAGTGGTCAAGGATGCTCTTGCGGATGCGCAGACTCTGCGGCGTGACCTCGAGAAGCTCGTCATCTGATAAGAACTCGAGACACTGCTCAAGGGACATGATGCGCGGCGGGATAAGCCTTAGAGCATCGTCAGAACCGGCAGCGCGCATATTTGTGAGCTGCTTACGCTTGCAGACGTTCACGGTTATATCCTCGTTCTTCGGCGTCTCACCTACGACCATGCCGCCGTATACGGGCACGCCCGGGGATACGAACATAACGCCCCTGTCCTGAACTCCGAATATGCCGTAGGCAACGGCCTCACCGGTCTCGGAGGCAACCAGAGAGCCTGTCCCGCGGCGGGAGACCTCTCCCTTATACTTCTCATATTTTTCAAAGACGGAACTCATAATGCCCTCGCCTTTGGTATCCGTCAGGAACTCGTTGCGATAGCCGAAAAGGCCCCGCGACGGGACGAAGAAGGTGAGCTTCATTCGTCCGCCCACAGGCGTCATTTCCACAAATTCGCCCTTTCGGGAGGACAGCTTCTCAATAACAGAGCCGACGGAATCCTCCGGAACGTCCGCTACCACGCGCTCTATAGGCTCGCACATGACTCCGTCCACCTCGCGCAGGAGTACTCTCGGGGGTGATACGGCAAACTCATAGCCCTCCCGGCGCATCGTCTCGATGAGGATGGAGAGGTGCATTTCACCGCGCCCCGCGACGTTAAAGCTGTGGTCAGATCCCTCGACCTCGCTGACCCTGAGGGATACATCCTTGAGGGTCTCGCGGGAGAGCCGGTCACGCAGCTGGCGGGAGGTGACGAACTTACCCTCCCTCCCGGCGAAGGGGGAATCATTTACCGAGAAGGTCATCTCCATGGTGGGAGCGGATATCTTTACAAAGGGCAGAGCCTCCACCGCGTCAGGCGCGCATATGGTATCGCCGATGGTTATGTCCGGTATCCCGGATAGGGCGATTATATTGCCGGAGGAGGATTCAGTGACGGGAACGCGGTTAAGCCCGTCAAACTCATATATGCTCACGGCCTTGGCCTTCTTGGAGGCGGCGTCGCCGTGGAAGTTAGTTACAGCAAGCTCCTGATTCTGGCGAATGACGCCCCGCTCTATACGCCCGATGGCGATGCGTCCTACATAGTCGTTATAATCCAGCGAGGATACCAGCAGCTGGAGCGGCTCGTCGTCGTGGTCCTCCGGCGCCGGGATATAGTCCACGATGGTGTCAAACAGCGGCTTGAGATCTGTGCCCGGTACGTCGGGAGAGAAGCTGGCGGTTCCCTGACGGCCTGAGCAGAACAGCATCGGGGAGTCGATCTGTTCGTCCGTACAGCCAAGCTCCATAAGAAGCTCCAATATCTCGTCTACGACCTCTATCATGCGCTGGTCCGGGCGGTCAATCTTGTTGAGGACGACTATGACCCTGTGGCCAAGCTCAAGAGCCTTGGAGAGCACAAAGCGCGTCTGGGGCATGGGACCTTCGGCAGCGTCGACCAAAAGGATGACGCCGTTTACCATCTTCAGTATCCGCTCAACCTCGCCGCCAAAGTCCGCGTGGCCCGGGGTGTCCACGATGTTTATCTTTATATCGCCGTACTGGATGGCGGTGTTCTTGGCAAGTATGGTTATGCCGCGCTCACGCTCAAGGTCGTTTGAATCCATGACGCGCTCCTGCACCGCCTGATTCTCGCGGAACACACCTGACTGCTTGAGCATCTCGTCGACCAATGTCGTCTTGCCGTGGTCAACGTGGGCGATTATTGCAACGTTTCTTATCTTTTTTTCCAAGAGTAACACTTCCATTTATGTTCAAATAAACCTAACCGAAGTATTATATACATACTTGCGGCAAATTTCAATTACTTTGGGAAAAAAGTTTATTTTTTGTGATAATATACTTGAATGTTCGCAGCATTATGGGGACAAGATGTCAAAAAGCCGCAGATCAGTGAACGGTCTCCTCCTCGTGGGGGTGAAGCTGCGTCTCAACGGGCTTGCCGTCAAAAAATCTGCGCAGATTGTCCGTGGTCACCTCGGCTATAGCGCGGAGAGCCTCGTCCGTCAAATAAGCCTGATGGCTCGTTACCAGTACGTTTGGCTGGGAGAGCAGCAGGTTTAAGGTGTCGTCACGCATGACCTTAAGGGATACATCCTCATAAAAGACGTCTGCTTCCTCCTCATAGACGTCCAGTCCCGCCGCGCCGACCTTGCCGTTCTTGATGTTTTCAAGGAGCGCCTCGCTGTCTATAAGCGCGCCGCGGGATGTGTTGATTAGAAATACGCCGTCCTTCAGCATATGGAAGGTGCTGCGGTTTATAAGGTGGTAAGTGGTTGGAGTCAGCGGGCAGTGCAGTGATATTACGTCTGACCGTCGGCACAGCTCGTCAAAGCGCACGTACTCTATCCCCATTCCCCACACGGGATTCAGATCGTAGGCAATGACCTTCATGCCCAGCCCCTTGCACATCTGGCTGAGCTTCAGCCCCACCTTTCCGGTGCCGACGATGCCGATGGTCTTTCCCTCCATATCCGTCCCGCACAGGCCGTCAAGGCTGAAATTGCGCTCGCGGGTGCGGGTGAAGGCCTTGTGGGTCTTGCGGGAAAGCGTGAGCAGCATGGCAAGCGCGTGCTCCGCGACTGACGCGGGGGAGTAGGCGGGGACGCGGAATACGCATATATTGTTTTTCTCCGCCGCTTTCAGGTCGACGTTGTTGTATCCGGCGCATCTCAGGGCTATGGCCTCCACGCCCATTGAGGAGAGCAGCTTTATCACCTCTGCGTCGGCTGTGTCGTTTACAAAAATACACACGGCGCGGCACCCGTGGGCAAGTATGGCTGTATCCCGGTTCAGGCGGTTTTCAAGGTATCTGGGCTCAAACCCGTTGGATTCAAGAAGCTTATCAAACCATGTGCGGTCATAGGGTCTTGCGTCAAAAAAGGCTATTTGTTCCATATTTTTTCCTCCAAGTAGTGATATGCTGGTAGTATTCCACGCTTTGACCCCGTATAAACATTTGCCTTTTGAAAGCCAATGTTATATAATCATCCATTAGCAAATGAAAATTCTGAAGGGAATGAAAATATTGAAGCTTGGAATAGTAGGACTGCCGAACGTCGGCAAATCCACACTTTTTAACGCGATAACAAACGCAGGTGCCGAGAGCGCAAACTATCCGTTCTGCACTATAGAGCCTAATGTGGGAATGGTGACCGTTCCGGATAAGCGCCTTGATTTTCTGGCGGAGATGTACTCACCGAAAAAGTACACGCCGGCCGTGATCGAGTTTGTGGATATTGCGGGTCTTGTGAAGGGCGCGTCAAAAGGTGAGGGACTTGGAAACAAGTTTCTTGAGAATATCCGCAGGACCGATGCGATAGTCCATGTCGTGCGCTGCTTTGACGACGACAACGTCATACATGTGGAAGGCTCCTGCGACCCCATAAGGGACATCGACATAATCGACCTTGAGCTTATAATGGCCGACCTTGAGATGGTGGAGCGCCGCCTTGATAAAGCCCAGAAGGCGGCTAAGAGCGGCGATAAAAAGCTGAAGCATGAGGTCGAGGTGTTCGAGGGGCTTAAAAACCATCTGGACGAGGGGAAGTCCGCCCGCAGCTACGAGTGCTCCGAGGCCGACATGGAGCTTATCTCCACCAGCGACCTGCTCTCCTTAAAGCCGGTCATATACGCCGCCAACACCGATGAGGCCGGAATATCCGATCTTGAGAACAATAAATATTATAAAGCGGTCAAGGAACGGGCGGATGCAGAGGGGGCCGAGACCCTGCCCATATGCGCCAAGACCGAGCAGGAGCTTACGGAACTTGATGATGATGAGCGGGCTATGTTCCTGGAGGAGCTGGGACTTGAGGAGTCCGGGCTTGACAGACTCATAAAATGCTCTTACAGCCTATTGGGACTTATATCTTTCCTTACGGCCGGCCCGGACGAGTGCCGCGCGTGGACCATAAAGCGGGGCACAAAAGCGCCTCAGGCCGCGGGCAAGATACACACTGACTTTGAGCGCGGCTTTATCCGTGCGGAGATAGTGGCATTTGAGGATCTCAAGGCCTGCGGCAGCATGGCCGCGGCGAAGGAAAAGGGCCTTGTGCGCTCCGAGGGCAAGGAGTATGTCATGCACGACGGCGATGTGACGCTGTTTAGATTCAATGTATAAAGCGACATACCCAGGGCGGAGATCCTCCGGCCTGTAAGCGGGTACAGACAGACTATCACAAAGAAGGTGGATATCATCGAAGCTCATATGAAAAGAATTGACAGCATTGACGCCCTGAGAGGGCTGGCGGTGGTGCTTATGGTCATACACCATTTCCTGCTGGACTTGGTGGAGCTGTGCGGCGCGCCGGGGTGGCTCTTTTCAAATCCCGTGTTTGATATCCTCCACTACATTTTTGCGGGGCTTTTTATATTTCTCTCCGGGGTGTCCTCAAATTTTTCCCACAGCAACATTAAGCGTGGTGTGAAGGTCTTTGCCATAGCCATGGGAATGACGGTGGTGACTACGCTGATCGGTTCGCCTATACGCTTTGGAGTGCTCCACCTGCTGGGCTTCTGCATGGTGTTTTATGGCCTGACGCACAAGGCGTGGGAGAGCGTCCCGAGAATCGTTATGCCGGTCTTATGCGTTGCGCTTCTTGTGGGAAGCTCTCTTCTGGTAAGCCGCGTATCAATCGGCGGCGCGGCCCGTTATCTCTTTATGTTCGGCTGGACATATAAGGGTTTTTACAGCGCCGACTATTTCCCCATATTCCCATGGTTATTTGTGTTCCTGCTGGGAACATGGGCGGGCGCGTACATAAAGGAATACAGGCTTCCGAAGCGCTTTTATGAGTTTACCTGTCCGGTATTCCCTAAGATAGGCCGTATGGCGCTTATCATCTATATTGTCCACCAGCCGGTGCTCTATGGGCTTATATACGCGGTGAAGTTTTTTTATTAAGTGAGCCGCAGTTGACAAATTTTTAAATACATTATAAAATATAAAGCAACTGTCCGGCAGAAGCCGGCAAAAGCAGCCTTTTTGATTTAACGATGCCATGAAGGTATCCTGCCGCGCACAGCGCGGGGAAGCCTTTATGGCATTTTTATTTTGAAAAGAGGAAATTATATGTCAAACAGGACTATAAGAAACATGGTATTGGCCGCGCTCTTTCTGGCGCTGGGCTTCGTGCTGCCCTTTCTCACCGGGCAGATACCGCAGATAGGAAGCATGCTTTTGCCGATGCATATACCCGTGCTGCTCTGCGGCTTTGTATGCGGGCCGTTCTGGGGCCTTGCAGTGGGGGCGATATGTCCGATTCTGCGCTCGCTGGTATTTTCGATGCCGTCGATGTACCCATCTGCTGTAGCAATGGCCTTTGAGCTGGCGGTATACGGTTTTGCATCGGGGCTTCTCTATAAGCTTCTGCCGAGAAACAAAATAAATGTCTATGTATCCCTGCTGGGGGCGATGATAGCCGGGCGCGTTGTTTGGGGCGTGGTACGCCTTATCATGACTGTGGGCAGCGAATCGACCTTCCCTATGAGCGCATTTATTGCAGGTGCGGTCACGACCGCCATACCCGGCATAATACTTCAGATAGTGGTAATACCTGTCTTAGTCATAATACTTGAAAAACACGGCTTTACGGAGGAACAGTATGCCGCGGCAGCTAAGTGAGCTTTTAAAGGCACATTTGCGCGCCCATCCACAGGCGCGGATAACAGACGCGGTAAAGTACATATATCAGAATGAATTCGGCGGCGGGCATCTTATAACGGACGCCCCCGCCGCTCTCGCCCGCCTTAAGGAGGAGCTGTACTCCTGCGCAGCCTCGGACGCTCCGCTCACAGAGCCGCTGGGAAATGGCCTCGTGAGGCTCAACCTGTACCCTGCCCGGGAGAGAATATCTCCGGAGACGCTTTCGGCAATGTTTAAGCTGTCATCGGAGCACGTTCAGGGGGACATGGAGCGGTTTTATGAGAAGCTGGAGCTTCTGCATGGCCTCGGATATCCCAGGGAGGAGCTTGACGGTTATATCTCTGAGTACAAAAAAGCGGGCTGTCCTGCGGTGTCACACAGTCCGGAGTACCGCGCGGCCTATGCGCCTGCATACAGGGTCGTGCTGAGCGCTTTCGGGCAGTTTTTTGAGGTGTTTTCAGCTGCGGATAAGCTGCTTTCGGAGCGTGAGAATGTTACGGTGGCTATAGACGGCATGTGCGCCTCGGGCAAGACCACGCTGGCGCGGCTTCTCGGTGAGGTGTATGACGCAAATGTGTTTCACGCGGATGACTATTTCCTTCCACCGGAAAAGCGCACTGTGGAGAGGCTTTCTGAGCCGGGCGGCAATATGGACAGGGAGCGCCTGCTCATGGAGGCCGTTATGCCCATAAGCCGCGGAGAGGAGTGCGTTACACGCCGCTTTGACTGCTCCACATTTGAGCTTTTGCCGCCTGTACGGCACCCCAAAAAACGGCTTAATATCATTGAAGGCTCCTACTGCCTGCATCCGGAGCTGAGAAGCGGCTATACGCTTAAGGTGATGCTCCGGACCGATTATAATACGCAGCTTGAACGGCTTAAAAGGCGCGATCCTGATCGCCTTGGGCAGTTTATTGAACGCTGGATCCCTCTTGAAAACAGCTACTTTGACAATCTCAAAATAGCGGAGGCAGCCGATATAATAATCGATACATGAATGAAAATGCCGCAGGGGAAGCCTGCGGCAGATTTTTTCCCCGCTCCGAAACAAACAGCCGCGCAAATTGCGTGAGACTTTTTGGAAACGTTAACATTCTTGGGCGTACTTTAAATTCAAATTGACAAAGTCTACATATATATGATATTTTAAGCAAGTAATAAGAAAATGTTGATTGCCGTTAACGTTTACGAAAAAGCTCGCAATGTTGGAGAAAACGGTTTGGTTTTTATGCAGCCTATTTTTATGAAAGAGGGCATATTATGGGACACGGATTTAAACCTGAGAGCGGCATCGAAAAGTATTTTGCACTTATAAGCTCCATACCTCACGGCTCAGGAAATGAGTCTGCGCTGGGAACTGCGATCTTGAAGCTTGCCGGGGACGCGGGATTGGATGCGGATAGGGATGCGGCGGGCAACATCTTTATACGCAAGCCTGCGACAGCCGGGAGCGAGGATAAAGAGCCTATTATGCTGGCGGCGCATCTGGATATGGTGTGCGCCAAGGCCCCGGGAAGCTTACACGACTTTGCCGCGGAGCCGTTGACTCTCTATGTTGACGATGACGGCTGGCTTCATGCCGACGGCACGACCCTGGGAGCTGATGACGGCTACGGAGTGGCATACATATTAGATATTTTACTGCGTGATGATATAAGGCATCCCGCGCTTGAGTGCCTCCTGACAACGAAGGAGGAGACCAGCATGGCGGGAGCGATGCGGTTTGATTATTCAAAGATAACGGCAAAAAAGATTATAGGCCTTGACAGCTTTGGGGTGGAGCGAAATACAGTCTCCTCCTGCATGGGCAGGCGCATGAGCTATGAGCTTGCCATGGAGCCGGCGGCGGCCGCAGGCCGGTGCTTTAAGGTGGAAGTGTGCGGTCTTATCGGCGGACACTCCGCTGTGGATATTACCTGCGGGCGCGCAAATGCCCTGAAGGTGCTTGGACATACCCTATCGGCACTGGAGAGGGTTGGAGCCGTGCTTGTGAGCGCCGAGGGAGGGGAGGCGGAAAACTCCATTCCAAGGCATGCCTCCGCGTACGTGCTGGTTGGGGAGGACGCCATCCCGGCGGCAGAGAGGGCTGTGGCCGGAGTGCAAAAGCACTTTGGAAAGCTCTATCAGGCCACGGACGGGGGGCTTTCCATCGCCTTCCGAGAGGCGGAAAGAACCGGAGACGGGGCTTTCTCCATGGAATGCATACGGCTGCTGCGGACGCTCCCCAATGGGGTCCGGGCCATGGATTTTGTACATGAGGGCGCTGTGGCATGCAGCGGGAATCTGGGCATTTTGAGTACCGACGGGGGAGTTCTGCGGATAAAGGGCTTGCTGCGCAGCAACTGCTCGGAGTGGCTGGAGACGCTGACGGACGAGATGGAGCTTGCCTGCGAGGTGCTCGGCGGTCGGGCGGTCCGCGGTGAAGATACCCCCGGTATGGAGTACAGGCCGGGGTCTGTGCTGAGACAAAGTTATTTTGACATCGCCGAGAGCATGCTGGGCTTTCGCCCGGAGGAGGTCACGACCCACGGAGGGCTTGAGATAGGCTACTTTGCTGAAAATATTCAGGATGCCGACATTCTCACGATAGGCGTTGACGCAGTGGGCGCCCATTCCCCGGAGGAGGCGATGTCCCTCAGATCCTTTAACGATGTTTATGCCTCCCTCACTGCACTCATTGAACAGCTTGCATAGAGCATGCCGGTACATACCGGTATTAGTATAAAGATCAAATTACGAACAGGAGTGAAAGTATGCAGCAGAATATGATCCTTGAGTTCCCGGTTTCCGAGTATGAAAACCGCATTAAAAACCTTACAGCGGGGATGAAGCAGCGCGGTATGGACGCGGTGCTTCTCACCATGCCGTCAAACGTGCGCTATTTCTCCGGACTGAGGACTATAGTGTGGGCGTCGAATTCCTCGATACCGGGCGTCCTTGTGATCGACAGCGACGGTAATATGAGAATAATCAGCTCCAAGAGCAACAGCAACACGGTGCGTGTAAGCACCTGTATTGAGGAGAAGGATCTGGTGATTTTTAAGGCCGGCTCCGATATCCCCACCTTTAACGACGCTCTGAACTTAGTCCTGCACGGCCTGAAGCTTGATAACGCCGTTATCGGCGTGGAGTACGGCGACGGTTTCCGTATCCGTATGACCATGGAGCACTACGACAAGATGCGCGAGGAGTTTAAAAACGCCAGCTTTGTCGATGCGGCGCAGCTTTTGTGGGATATCCGCTGCGTCAAGTCGCCCCTTGAGATCGAGCGTATGCGCAAGGCATCCAGAATAGCCAGCCGCGCCTTTGATGCGGCGTTTGATATAATCGTCCCCGGCAGAACCACCGAGGATGAGGTGTTTCGCTATATGGCCTCCCAGTGCTTCCAGATGGGCGCGGAGGAGATGCTTCAGCTGGAGCTGCACGGACGGAAGGACCGCTACGCAAACTATAACTGCGCCCCATCCGATCTGCCCTTCGGCACGGAGCGCGGCACCATGATCACTATTGACGGCGGCCCCAGCTACAAGGGTTATTACTCGGATATCACCCGCGTGGGTGTTATCGGCGGGCCTACCGACCGTCAGAAGGAGCTTTTTAAGATAGCCATGGACGGATTTGCGGCGGCGCTTGAGGCACTTCGCCCCGGACGTACCGCGGACGAGGTCTGCCGCATGACCGACAAGTGGTTTGATGATGCGGGCGTGGGTGACATTTTTGTAAGCCGCGGCTGGATAGGCCACTGCCTGGGACTTGATGTTCATGAAAACCCCTGCCTGTGCCACGGAGATTATACTGTGATCAGGCCGGGCATGGTATTCGCGGTCGAACCGTTTATCTTTAACGATGTGGACGGCTCCTTCGGAATAGAGGAGAACCTTGTGGTTACGGAAAACGGAGTGGAGCTTCTCTCCGATGCGTATAACGGTCTGTATTGCGTGGGCTGAACTGTCAGGGCCCGGGCTGCAGCAAAAATAACGGGAGAATTAAAAGGAAGGGATTTTGCCGAATAGGCAAAATCCCTTCCTTTTTTTCGCCGGGCATCTATAAAGTGAACGTCTTTTTTTTCTTGCCGGAACAAAAAATGCGCCTGGGCAAAGAGGCCCTTGGTTCAGCGTGTAACATCGCGGCACTACAGATGCCGACGTTTGAAGGAGCCCCCATAGCTTGAATCGGTTAAAAAGTTATGCTATCATCCCAAATAAAAGCAAGGCTTGAGAAAAAATACCTGTGACGGGGAGATGAATATCAATGGGAACGACATTGGCAAACCTCCATATTCTCAATGGGAATTTGGAGCAGATAAAAACATGGATACCCGACGCGGCAATAGGGCAGTGGTCTCACCATTGCGTCTCTGTGTTCAGCGCAGGCTTCCTGCCGGAATTGACGGATAAGAAAGCCAGAACCCTCTCCAAACAGATCCCCCAGCCCGTTCTCTCCGCATGGCTGTTTGACAGCGACGCGGTCGGTATCTCTGTTTTTCAGCACGGCAAAACAGTGGCAGCCCATATTTTCAACCCTGACGGGTACAGCAAGATGGGAAATATCCCTTTGTTTTGTGCCGTATGGAATCTCCCAGAGGAGGATATTCCCCGTCTCCGCACGGTCTGGAGAAAGGGATCCGCGGAAGAACAGCTGGATCTGACCGCCGCTCTTTTGGGGCTTCCTTTGTACCATGATGCAATGGAACTTCCGGACAAGCAATATGAACGTGATACGGCTTCTGTTGACCGCTGGATTAAGGAAAGACCTGCGCCGCCGAAAATCAAAAATCAAGCGAAGGCGGAGCTGATTCAAGAGCTTTCGAAATTCCGCTGTTATGGAATGGGCTCCTTCCGCTGCCCTTTCTATGTCAGTGTGGACCCTTTTGACGATGAATACGCCTATGACCGGTATCATCTGTGGAAAGCCGCCCCCGACGGAACAGTCGGAGAAATATGGTCCGATACAAAACATCCCCGGTTTTTTGTGTCGGATGACCGGATCATCTGCGTAGATTTTCGCAGGAGAACTGCGGCGTATGATTCATCGGGTCTGCTGCCCTGCGGCCATCCCCTCAGTGACGATCTGCTGATGCTGGAGGATGGAAAGACCCTGCAATCGGAATACTCTGATGATAGACAGTATTCGCTCCTCTGCTGCGCACCCAACGGGGCAGAGCTTTGGCGAAAGTCCGCTTTGACGACCCCACAGGAACGTGTCTTTGCTTGGAACGGACGGGAGATGATCCTGGCCAGGAACACAAAAGAGCGCTCACTGCTGGCGCGCATTGACCTTGCCGACGGACATGAGATCGAAGTTCTGGACCGTCCGGTCGGGCTGAATGCCTATCAAAAGCAGTGGCACAACGGCGCATGGTGGATCACCCACGATGGACAGAGACTGGAACATGGCTGTTGGACGGGAAGGGGAAATTACCAGCTGACAAAGCTGGATGAGCACCTGCGGAAAATATCGGAAGCGGCTTTGCCGTCCTATACGCAGGACATCTTCTTTTCTCCGGATGGAAAGATCGTCTATGTATTTCTGTATCAGAATCAGGTCATGGTTATTGACGCTGAGCGTCTGACCGTGGAACACATTTTAAAAGACAAAGCGTATCTGACGCATTTAGGCTTTGATGATAAGCACCCTGAGCCGTGGTTCTGGCTTCAGCGGGATGGCAGCACAGTGGAGGCATGGGACAGCCTGCTGACAAAGCCTCTGTCCAGACACCGCCTAAAGGGTGAGATCGTTGGCTGCCACAGGGGTCAAAACAGGGCATTATGTGTCTCGACATGGGATAAACGGAAAAATATTTTTCGCGTATATCGGTTGACTTAAAATGGGCAAGGCTCTGCCTGGCGTATCGGTAAAAGTGCGCCGTAAGTACACGGCCGCGTGAGCCGCGAAGAGCTCCCGCGTATGAGTCCGCTTACAGATCGAACCGGAATGTATGAAGCGGCCAAGGGGAGTGAAAAAGAAATAAAAAGCGGCTTGTTTTTACAAGCCGCTTTTTATTTGCCTAAGAACGAATAAACGGCGCGTAAACAGAGGTAAGAAACGCAAAAAGTACACTACTATCAAATATTATTATCAGTCATCGACAGGGAAGAAAACTCCTGTATCACTCATACCAATAGGAAATTGACACCGCGCCAACCCCTGTAACAGTGATATTTTCCTATATTTTGAGCTATTTTGCCCCTGAAAGCAAGAAAAAACCTCTCTTGTCTTGGTAGACAAAAGAGGTTTCTTTCGTGGTGCCGGTGGCGGGGGTCGAACCCGCACCCTGTTGCCAGGACCGGATTTTGAGTCGCTCTAATGACGCTTTCCACCGCACTCCACCGCAGTCGTCCGTGCCCGCAAACCCGCATGACTGCTGGATTTTTGCCCAAACGGCAAGCATTGTTAAATTATTCCGATTTTCGCTTTTTAGATGGTTCAGGGGAGAACCTTAGCCAGAACTCACAGCAAAAACGACAACGCCCCAGGCCAGAGAGAACTTGAAAATTTTGGACAGAACTACATGGTATAGAGCCTCCTGCCAATGACAAGACTTCGACAGTTTACAGGAGGTTCCATCGTGAACAAAACTCGAAAATACTACGAAAGGAAATTCGCCAGATACCCAGATGTAGTTGACCTTTTTACTTTTAGAATGATGCTGGGTGGCATTGGCGATTGTTTCGCCAGACGCCTTGTTCAGGAAAACAAGGTCAAGCATACGTTCATCAAGCCCAACTACTGGATATTCAAATCCTCCATCATTGACTACATATTGAGTGAGGACTATGCCGGCAGGCGATTGCGCGTGAGGGTCTGATGATGAAAACAGTGTCATCGAAGCAATCGGCATATCTCAGCAAAGAACAGTTTTACAAGGCTTGCCATATCAGCAAGGCAACCGCTCTAAGGCTGATTAAGAGCGGGCTCATTCCAGTCATAGATACTCACAAGCAAACGAAACGATATTTAATAGCACGCGAAGACGTTGTGATTTTCATGCGTGAACGGGAGAAAAACCCGGAGAAATATAAACTAAACAGCGTCCAGACATATGGAGGCTTTCGAGTATACAAGCCTTCAGTAGGCACCAGAATGCGCAGGCTGGCGCAAGCGGATTGGATCAACTTCCCGGATGTCCTAAGTGTCCAGGATGTTGTAGAATTGCTGGGCTATCAGAAGAAAACAGTTTATCGTTGGCGGAAAGAATTTGGATTGAAAGGTATTCAAATATCCGGAATCCATTACATTCCCAAAAGCAGTCTATTAGACTTCATCGCAGGCCCGGACTTCCACCGTATTCAAAGAAAATCTGAAAAACATATTGACCTATTGAGGAGGGCCAGTTATGAGCGAAAATAAGATCATCGCTGTAACAAATTCCAAGGGCGGTGTCGGTAAGACAACCACAGCGCTGAATCTGGGGGCTGCCTTGCACGCAGCTGGGAAAAAGATCCTTTTGATCGACAACGATCCGCAAGGCAACCTCACTGCCGCATTGGGTTTCACGCCTGCTGAACAAAAGCGAACATTGGCAAACCTTATGCTGGCGGCCATCGACTATCCGGAAGATCTTTCCGTACATCTTCAGCGGGCAGTACTGCACACTGAGTGCGGTATGGATCTGATCGCCGCCAATAAGCGCCTTGCTGACGCTGCGGCGAGACTTCAGGTAATGCAGCTTTCACAGTATAATGCTGTAGGAGAAGCAGACCGTTCCAGCGAAGAAGTAATGAATACTGTACTTGAGCCACTAAAAGGACATTATGATTATATCATAATTGATTGCGGGTTGAAACATGAACTTTTGACTGTCAACGCGCTTTCTGCGTCAGATTACTGTATCATTCCTGTCCAATCTCATTTTCTGGCCAGTGAAGGTATCCCTGATGTACTGGAGATGGTCAGAGCAGTACAGCAGAAATTCAATTCCAAGCTTAAAATTGCCGGTATCCTCCTTACCATGTATCAATCTCGGCCGCAGTTGTGCCGCAGCGTTCGTGAGAGTGTGGGAGCCGTTTACGGAGACGACTTCCATGTATTTGAGCGTCCGATTGAGTATTCCATCAAGGTAGCCGAATGTCCTGCCGCTGGCAAGAGCATCTTCGACTACGCACCGGGTAATGCTGCTGCCGATTCGTATCGGAGTCTGGCTCTGGAGGTGTTGCGCCTTGGCTAAATCGGATATGAACGCTATGCTTAAACGCCGCATGGCAGCAACCCAGCAGGCGTCGGAGCTGCAGATCGGTGATTCGGCGTATGAAAAACTGTTTCAGCCGGTGGCACCGCCTCCTAAGTCAAATATCTGCGAATTGCCCATCGAAAAGCTGGTGCCTTTCTTTACCGTAGATATTGGCTTTAAGCCTTATTCCATTGAGAAACTCCGGGCTTTTTCTAAGCAGCTTGCTGCTGAAGGCCTTTTTGAGAGAGTCATTGTCCGCAGAATCCCGCATCATGATAGGTTTGAGATTCTTGCGGGACATAATCGAACGATGGCTGGTGCGATGGCGGGCTGGACCACCATTCCTTGCGAAATCGTGGAAGCGGATGATGACAGAGCGACTTCCATTGCTATTGCGACGAATCTGCTTCGACGTCAGGAACTGACCATCATTGAGCGTGGTAAAGCCTATAAGGCTCTGCTGGAAGCAAAAAACCGCAATGGCCAGCGTAACGCCGCGGAAGAAACCTTTGGCGACAATCGCCAAAGGTACAACGCACGGCAAATCGTGGCTGATTTTTTTGGGGTAACGGAGTATGAGATACGAAAAGCTGTGAAGCTGACCCAACTCATTCCAAAACTCCAGGACATTTTGGAAAATGACCCAAAGAAGCTGAATCTTGCCTGTGCGGAGCTGATTGCCGACTATGATCAGGAATCTCAGGAAGCCTTTATTGAAATGTGCAGCATCGAAGGCTACCAGTTGAATAAAGGGACTATGCGCCACATTATCACTAAGTGTCCTCCGCCCTACGCGGAAAAGAGTTCTTTGTATGCGGCGTGGCGGGAGGCCAGAGCTTCAGCGGAAAAGCGAATGTCCGAACCTCCCAGAAAAATCACCTTTGACCGCAAAAAGTTTGCCCCATATCTGGACAAGCTGGGGTCTGATAAAGAGCTTGAGACGTTATTCCTGGAATTTTTGCGGGAGCGGGTCGTCTGAGGTACATTGAAAAAACAGAAAGAGAAAGGATGGTACACTCATGAGTGAATAGGTTAAAATCCAGCTATTTGAGGACCAGCCGATCCGCACAGCATGGGATTCTGAACAGGAGGAGTGGTATTTCTCTGTTGTAGATGTGGTTCGGGTATTGACTGACAGTGCTGGTCCGAAACAATGCATCAAAAAATGAGAAGCCATGATCCTGATCTGGACACCAAGTGGGGTACAATTTGTGCCCCCGTTGTAATGATGGCTGAGGATGGCAAGCGGCGTAAAATCCAGGCTGCAACACTTGAAGGGATCTTCCGCATCATTCAATCAATTCCGGAAAAAAGATACAGACTGACAATCCATAATAAATTAGAATGCTTGGCGCCTTTCACAGGCGTCAGGCATTTTATTTTGCCATTTTTCAGTAGTAGGAGGTGTTCCTTTGGAACGGATGATTTATTCCCGGCGTCCCAGCAGTCCTTTCGATGATGGTGCGGCCGAGCGGCTGCGGCGAATGGGGCTTCTCCATGAGCGGGGTAAGGCCGATCAAGAGGCAATGGCAGTCCTTTGCTGCGTGTATGCCGGATTGTTTTTCGATGATATGTGTGACTTCTACCAGGACTATGAGGATGTCACGGCTGTCCTGCATCGCTTGCTCGAAGCTGCCGAAGGCGCAACGGTCAAAAAGAGGTTTCTGCTGATATGCCTGCAGTACGACGGGATCGGGCGGCAGCTGCCGGACCCCATCTGGTGGATCAGCGGTAATCCCGACCTGACAGAGGCCTTTGCCGATGGCTTTTTGCAAAACCTGAAACGACTTGCGGAGAGTGAGGAGGTGAACCTATGAGAGGTGTTAATACCTACCGTCCGCCAGGCCAGACGCCCCCGGTCCTTACCTTCATCGACAGCCTTGACCCCAAGCTGCGGGAGAAACTGATTCGCCATATCATCCAGCTCCCGCGGACTCCCCACTCTGGATTGAAAGAACCACACTTCAAGCACTTTTCCATTGAACGCTATCGCAGCATGTATGAACTGCGTGAGAAAGGAAAAGTGCTTGTTCGTGTGATTTTTACGATTCAGGACAGCGGGGAAATCATGCTCCTTCACGCCTTTATCAAACGGCAAAAACGAGACACCATGCAGGCGCTGGAGCAGTCTATCAGAATACTGGCGGACCTCCGGGAACACCCGGAGTACGCAGTAGAATTCAAAATTAAGGAGGAACCTGAATGAAACAAATCTATGGCATTACCCTCGCGGCCGTACCGGGTTTGCCCGGCGCGGAATTATTTTGGAAACGGAGGATACAGGTACAATGAAAAAAGTGATGATGTGTTTGGTGCTTGCACTGGCCCTTTCGGTCAATGCCTTCGCCCTGGAGGTGCCGACTGATACTGTCGTGCAGAACCTCAACGGGAGTCAGCAGGTTATCAAGACCTTTACCGTCGCTCCTGACACTGACCCCCAGGAGCTGATCGAGGAGCCCTTTGAGCTGGAGGGCTACCTTTACAGCTTTGCGGACATCACCAAGGTCGAGAACTTCGCTGCTGACAGCAAATACCACACGGAAACCGTGACTGTAGAAACCTCGAAAGACGATCTTGCACTGATTCTGGAACAGCTGGCTCCTACCATGGAGTATGCAGACAGCAAGTATTCCGGGACCCTGGCCCTGGATCACACCAGCCTCCATACAGAGGCGACCGGTTATTCTACAAAAAGCTACACAGTATCGGAGACGAAGACCATCGGCCAGCTTGATCGGAACGATATGTCCTATGTTCCGGCCACCGCGGTTAAAAACGGCGTCACTCTGAACCTGGCAAATGTGGATTGGCAGGTCACCGGCACCGACCTTGTGGGCGAGGTGCTTGCTCCTTCGTCTTTCCAGGCGGTTGCGACTTATACCGGAAAGGCCTATTACAAGGCAGCGGACGGTTATATCACCACTGCTGAGTACGTGGGCGAGATCTCCCGGGACGGATTGGAGAGCATCACCTATCAGGTGCTCTATCTTGGGGAGGAGGCTGCTGCTGGTAACGATGCCGGCGGTGTGATGAGAACTGTCATGGCAGGCTGGCCCTATGCTTTGGGCGGAGGCGCCCTGCTGGCCGTCGTCGTCCTGGCTGTGCTTCTCCTGCGTTCCCGCAGGGAGGTCAACCAGCTTCGGGCAGATTCTGTCCAGCCGGAAGATGCTGAATATGAGGAGGATGAAAAGGAATGAAGCGAATGCGTTGCATTTTGTGCATGGCATTGACGGCGGTCTCCCTGATTTCGCTTTCTGTCAGTGCCAGCGCGGCGGATTACAGCTTTGAGACTGACGGGACCCCGGAGTATTATCCCTCTACCTCCTATGAAGAGGTGTATGGCTCCCAGTACAATTACGGCAGCAAGAACCTGGTGGACTATCAGGTGCCCGAGCTTTCTTATGGCACCATGAGCATGACGCAGACAGGCGTGATGGAGAAGATCCTGCTCCCCGGTTTGCAGGTAAGTGTCAGTACCTCGGTGCAAGGCGGATATGGCATTGTCGGCGATGGACTGTATGTGCCTTCCCTGCCGGTCGTGTCCGGTGGCGTTCAGTATCAGACACCTGCGTACACCAGCGCCGATGGCATGGAGCGCAAAGACGGCAGTATCGGGACCGTGAAAATCCCGTCTCTGGATATTTCTATGAAAGTCTGGGAGGGCGAAACGACCGCCAGCATGGCAAAGGGCCTTGGTCATTACAGCTCCACCTCTGCCTGGGATGGAAATGTGGGCGTCTGCGGCCACAACCGGGGCGCCAAATATGTGATCGGCTCCATCAAGGACCTGGAGATTGGCGATACCATCACCTATACCACGATCTTCGGCACCAGAACATACCGCGTTTCGTTTGTCGGCACCATCTCCAACACAGACTGGTCCTATCTGCAGGCAACTGCCGATAACAGGATCACGTTGACCACCTGCCTTGCCAATCAGCCCAGCAAAAGAGTTTGTGTTCAGGCAGTGGAAGTCAATCCCTGAATCCCTTGCGGCGCAACGGTTTTGACAGGAATAAAGACGGCAAAAGTTTTAGCGCCGTAGGGAATTCAAATAATCCTTTGACAGCGTTCGCTTTCCTGTATTATGCTCAGAATACCCTAACGGGAAAATCGAATGGAAAGGAAGGTTTCAGCAATGATACAGCAATTCGACCGCAGGAAAAAGGATGACAGTGTTAAGATCCGCATGGACATTACCGTTGACCTTCCTGTGGAAATGGCAAACGAACTGGAGCGGCTGGGCATCTATGAATTTGAGCACTGTGCTTATGATGAGAACAGCCGCCGCATGACAGCAAGCGTGACGACTACGCTGTATAGGAAGGGAGCGTGATACCATGAAACGCAGTTTGTACTTTATCGCCGGTATCCTTGTAGGGACAACCCTGTTTGGGGGAACCGTGGCCTACGCGGCAGGACTCACGGCGGAACGGAGCAGCCACAGGGTCTTTGTCGATGGGAAGGAGGTACAGATCGAAGCTTATAATATCAACGGGAATAATTACTGCAAACTCAGGGACATCGGTGAAGCGGTAGGCTTTAATGTGTTTTGGGATACCAAGACGAATACCGTTCAGGTGGAGAGTCAAAAGCCCTACACCGGTGTTGGCCCGGCGCTTGAAGAATCCTCCCCCGAGGAGGAGCAGCCGACAGAGGCAGCTGACACCGACATGGATGCGGTGAAGCAGGAAGTCGTTGACCTGACCAATGCGCTTCGCAAAGAAAAGAGGGCCTCCCCTCTCACGGGCAACGAGAATCTGATGGAGGCGGCGCAGGTCCGCGCAGAGGAAATGGCGGCAGCCGGTGTATATT
>JBJDXR010000002.1:0-22004 GCA_051866775.1 Oscillospiraceae bacterium
CCGCACCGTTGCCGTTCAGCTCCGCACCAGCTGCCGCTGGCTACCGCCGTATGCAGCCTGTTAATGCAGAGTAGGCTCAAAAAGAAGTGAAAGAGCAATGCTCACAAATTTAAAGTTAAGTGAAAAGCGTAAAATACCCGTTTCAAAAAAAGGGGGGCGCGTGCTTGAGTTTAGGAACACAGAGAAAAAGCGGGGTGTTCCTAAGCGCAAAACACAGACACGGTGTCTATTTGTACATTTTCATTTAATTATGCCTGTAGTTAAATACAAAAACAATGAAGCGAGGGATCCTAAGTTCCTCGCTTCATTGTCAGAAGGAATGTGGAAAACACATAAAACGATATTCATTTATTTACAAGATGGCACGCAGCCCAATGTCCGCTGCCGCATTCCTTGAGTTCAGGAACTTCCTCTTTACAACGAGCAGTAGCATACGGACAGCGAGTATTAAAACAGCATCCTGTGGGAACGTTGATAGGTGACGGCACATCGCCATCCAAGACGATACGATTACGGGATCTGGTTACTTCCGGATCTGGTATCGGAACCGCTGAAAGCAGAGTTTGGGTGTACGGATGAAGAGGCTTTTTATTAAGCTCGTAGCTTTCAGCCAGCTCAACTATTCTGCCAAGATACATAACTCCGATTCGGTTAGAAATATGTCGAACCACACTCAAATCGTGAGCGATGAAAAGATATGTAAGTCCGAGATCATGCTGCATATCTTCGAGCATATTTACTATTTGTGATTGAATTGAAACATCCAATGCAGAAATCGGCTCGTCGCACACAATAAACTCAGGATTGCATGCCAGCGCTCTGGCAATGCCCACACGCTGCTGCTGTCCACCCGAAAACTCATTGGGATATCTTACTGAATAACTGGGTTCAAGACCGACCATTTTCATAAGTTCGGCAACACGTTCCCCTTTTTCAGCTTTACTTTTAAACATCTTATGAGCATTCAGCGGCTCTTCAATTATCTTGCCCACAGTCATATGCGGATCAAGCGACGCCGCAGGATCCTGAAAGATTATCTGCATCTTTTTTCTGTAAGGAAGCATTTGAACAGAGGCTGCAGGCTTCTTAGCGCCGGCTTCCTTTTTGTAGAGAGTTTCTCCGCCAAAAATTATTTCACCCGAAGTAGGTTCATGAAGCCGCAATATGGTGCGGCCAAGTGTGGATTTTCCGCAGCCTGATTCGCCTACAAGTCCAAGCGTCTCTCCTTTATTTATGAATAAAGATATGTTTTCAACAGCATGAACGACGGTATTTTTGTTTTTCGCACCCGGAACAGAAAAATGTTTTGTAAGATTTTTGACTTCTAGCAGCACTTTATTCTCAGCCATATTTAGTCCCCCGCCGTCTTCTGATTTGACTTGTTTTCGGCCAACAGCCAACAGGATGCGCTGTGTTCAGGCGCTATTTCTATCGTAGGAGGCGCAACTTCCCTGCACTTATCCATACAATATTCACAACGGGCCGCATAAGGACAGCCTTTTTTCAGTTCAAGCACATTTACCGGTGTACCCGGAATAGGGATAAGCCGCTGATAAGAATCTGCATCCACTCTCGGCATTGCCCTGAGCAGTCCACGGGTGTATGGATGTGATGGCCTGTAGAAAATATCATCAACTGTGCCTTGTTCTACGAAGGTGCCCGCATACATTACGGAAACCTTATCACAAATCTCCGCAACAACGCCCAAATTATGAGTTATAAATATGACTCCCATACCTATCTGCTTCTGGAGTGACTTTATAAGGTCCACTATCTGTGCCTGTATGGTAACATCAAGAGCAGTGGTCGGTTCGTCAGCAATAAGCAGTTTAGGGTTTCCGATAAGTCCCATCGCTATCATAACGCGCTGACGCATACCGCCCGAAAGCTCATGTGGATATTGCTTCATGCGCTTTTCAACGTTATTAATTCCGGTCAGCTTTAACATCTCCTGAGCGCGCAAAGTCGCATCAGCTTTAGAGATAGTTTTATCGTGCGCTCTTAATGTCTCAACAAGTTGGAATCCAATAGTGAAAAGAGGATTAAGGCACGTCATAGGGTTTTGAAATATCATGGAAATTTGTTTTCCGCGTATTTTTCGGCTTTCGCTCTTAGAAAGAGCCAATAAATCTTTGCCTTCAAACATCGCGGTACCTCCAATAACTTCACCCGGAGACTGCAGGAGGCCCATTATAGAATAGGCTTCAACGCTTTTGCCCGAGCCGGATTCACCGACAATGCCCATTATTTCGCCATGTTTTAAGGTATAGCTTATACCATTGACCGCCTTGAGCTCTCCCCTATGTGTAAAGAAAGATACTTTTAAATCCCTTACTTCAAGTAAGTTATCATTATTTTGAACCATGGCTACTCCTTATCTTCCTCTTTCTGCGGTCTACCTGTCTCGGATCAAGCGCATCACGAAGACCTTCTCCTGTAAGATTGAGCGACAGACAAAGTATGATTATTGCAATACCGGGAAATACGAGCATATACGGACATGTTCTAATAAATTCCTTGCCTTCAGAAAGAAGAGTTCCCCATTCAGGAGTAGGAGACGCCACACCAAGTCCCAGAAAGCTAAGTCCGGAAACTGACAAAATAGTTCTTGAAAGGCCTTGGGTCATCTGAACAATGATAGGTCCGATCACGTTCGGAATTATGTGTTTTATGATCGTCACATGATTTTTAACACCGCACGCACGTGCTGCTTCAACGTACTCTTGGTTCCGTATCGACATAACGGCAGAACGAACGACACGCGCAAAACCGGGAACAGAGGTTACACTTAGTGCTAAAACAAGATTGACCGCTCCTCCGCCCAATGCCGCAGCAATGGTAATTGCCATAAGTATCGGCGGAATAGACATAAATATATCTGAAAATCGCATAAGGACAGAATCAACAATGCCGCCGAAAAATCCCGCAACCGTGCCCAGAAGCGTTCCAAATACACTGAAAATCAAAACAGTCGACGCGGCTATTGCGATAGATATCCAACCACCATATACGATACGGGCAAACAGATTTCTGCCGTATCCATCTGTTCCGCACGGGTATTCCCAGCTGGGCGGCAGCTTGCGGATAGTCATGTCCTGGCGAATGGCATCTTCCTGATAATCAAGCACAATGCTGCATATACAAAGCACTGCAAGGAATAAACAAAAACATGTAAAGCCGGCAACAGCCGCTTTATTTGCTTTAAATTTTCTCAAAAAAGTTGCAAGCTGACTGTTATCACTCTTGTTTTTCTTTATAGTTGTCATGGCTGTTACCTCCTTTCATGATTTAATGCGAAGTCTTGGATCAATAAGCATATACAGTATGTCTATAAGGAGGTTTGTCACGCATACAACGAGAGCAACAAACATCGTGCAGCACATTACCAGCGGTACATCGCGCATTTTAACAGACATTACAAGCAACGAGCCGACGCCGCCCATAGCGAAGACATTCTCAATTATTACTGCGCCGCCCATCATTGCAGCAAAGTTTGATCCGATAACAGTTATAGTAGGCAGGGAAGCATTCCGTAAAATATGGATTGCAACAACCCGCTTTTCTTTAAGTCCCTTTGCTCTTGCTGTTCTTATGTAATCCTGGTTAATAATATCCAAGACGCTTGTACGCGTCATCCTAATAACCGCGGCCGTTGGGCTAATCGCCAAAGTGATACAAGGCAAAATAAAACTCTGCCATGTGTCCGAACCGGTAGCTGGCAGAAGATCTAGCTTCAAAGATATCCAGATCATAAGCATAAGTCCGAGCCAAAATCTCGGAATAGCCGACATGACCATGGAGCCAACCTGACCTATCGTATCAAAAATAGAATATTGTTTTACTGCAGATATAACACCAACGGGAACTCCAACCAAAATCATGATCAAAGCTGCGCCTACCGCAAGGCGGCAAGTAGTAGGTATACGCTGGGTTATTTCATCTATAACCGGCGTATTCAAACGATATGAGGTGCCAAAATCCCCGTGGAGTACATCCCATATGTATTTAACAAACCTTACAAAGAAGTTGCCGTTAAGTCCCAGCTCTTCACGCAGCGCGTTTATTTCCTCCTCATTGGCTGCCGGCCCCAAAATCTGAAGTGCGGGATCTCCGGGCGTTAAATCCATGATTGCGTAAATTATAAAGGCAACACCAAGGATTATAGGAATAATCAAGAGCAGTCGTTTCAGAATATACTTTCCCATGTGTGCTCCATTTCTACATGAGGGAATACACATAAAAACTATATGTATTCCCTCAATTCAAGGTACTAGATTATGTTTTTATCCCCAATAGAAATCATAGACGTGATACTCGCTGCTTGCGTTTGCAATAACGTTCTGAAGTCCGCTGTTAGCCGCTGCTGCGGTTATAGAGCAATACAGCGGGCATACAATAGCTTCATCACGAATGAGCTCATTGAGTTCCTGATAGATCTCGGTACGCTTCTCGCCGTCAAGCTCTCTAGCGCCGGCTGCAAGAAGCTCATCAAGCTTAGCATTATTGATATGTGCGGTATTCTGACCACCCTGGCTGCCAATACGGTCAGTCATGAAGTCGGGGTCGCCGCTGTTCCAAGTCCAGCACATGGTGATAACATCATAGTCACCCTCATAGGAAATAAGGTCTACCCATGTTGCACGTTCAAGCTTAGTGATCTCCATGTTAATACCAACCTCTGCGAGCTGGCTCTTAATGATCTCTGCGGCCTTATAATAGTTTGGAGACTCATTGATCATTGCTCTAATCGTTACACCATCTTCATATCCGCATTCCTTAAGTAGCTCCATGGCCTTTTCGGGATCGTAGCCGAGACCTTCAAAGTTCTCGTCATATGCATAAGGAATATTCGGAGTGGCAAGAGTCTCTATGACAGTACCAAGACCGTCGGTGCAGCCGATCATAACGGCTTCCTTGTCAATTGCATAGCAAACAGCAAGTCTCATGCGAACGTCGGAGAAAATATCACAGGTGTGGTTGAACTGGAGCCAGCAGTTTGCAAGCGCCTGTGTCTCGACCCACTGCAGTTTGTCATTGCTCATAATAACGTCACGGTCAGAAACTGACGCAGAAGGAATAAAGTCGACTTCGCCCTTCTCCAGTGCAATAGTTGCTGAAGCCGTGTCGGTTATGATCTTGAAAGTGAGGTTTTTTATCTGGGGTGCTCCACGATAATAATCCTCAAAAGCCTCAAGGACGATCTGCTCACCGGAAGTGCGGGATACATACTTATACGGGCCGGTTCCTACAGGGTTTGATTCATAGCTATCCCCTGCTTCTTCCACAGCGCGTTTGCACAAAATGCTGGTACTCGGAGTGGAGAGCAGCTTAAGGGATGCTGCATATACTTCAGTATAATAAATCTTTACAGTAAGCTCATCTACAGCCTCAGAATGGTCATAATTGGTAACTGTGTTCATGAGTCTGGTGGAATTCTTAAGATGGTCAAGAGTAAATACAACGTCTTCTGCGGTCAGGGTGTCACCGTTATGGAACTTAACGCCCTCAACGAGCTTAAGTGTGAGTTCCTTGCCGTCTTCAGAAAACTCCCAGCTCTCCGCAAGGCCGCCCACAAGGTTGCCCTCAGCATCTTTTCTTATAAGCGTGTCATAGATCTGATAATAAATCGTGTACGAAACACCTTCTGCAAACATGGACGGATCCATGGAGGAGGGTTCGCCGCTGAGGCAATATACGAGGAAATCTTTTACAGGGGTAGTATCTTCTTTTTTGTCGTCAACCTTTTCATCAGCCTTGTTGGAGGGGTTTTCATCTTCATTGCCGGGTGCATCGTTGTTGTTTGCGCAGCTGCAAAGCACCATAAGCAAAGCAAGAACTGCCGCAAAAACTTTGAACAGGTTTCTTTTCTTCATTGTTTCTTTCCTCTCATTTTGGTTTATTTATCGCTACGGTTTTGCCGTAATGACTTAAATAAATTATTCTCTTTCGAGTCTCACAATCTCACCATACATAGTTCCGGAGTTTACGGAAGTTCCGTCTTCCTCATTGCCGATTTTCATGGTGTTCTTCATTTTATCTTGAAAAACTTAATCTCAAACTACCAAAGTTCTATCGAACATAAAAGTTTCCAAAACCTAACTATACTCTGTCAAGACAGCGCATAGAAAATTACGTCATTTTCTGCGATTTTCGGTCTTTAGTCTCTGCAATTTATATATTAGGAAAAAACCAGAGGATTTTTCTAGCCGTTTTTTGTGAACGTTCACGACTGTTGCTGTAACACAATATACCACTATGCTCACGTTTTGTCAAAATATTTTCATTAATAATGTCGTAATTTGCGTAAATTTAAGAACAGGTGTAAGTAACAATACAACGCCGCTGCTTTCAGTAGTCCTAAATATCTAAGCATTTACTTCAAAGAAAACCTTCATGATAGGCTTTAAAAGATTTGCCCATCAAACTGTCGTTTGATGGGCAAATCTTTTTTTCCTATTTAGGTCCCCTATTTTAATGGGGAATGTGTCAATTCAAGCATTGTTGGGGTCTTTGCCGCTTATGAACTTGCGGATATCCTGGGAAAGCTCCCGGCAGGTTTCTTCACCTAAGTAAACCATATGTCCGGCGGGGTAGTTCTTTATGCTGATGCGGTCGTGGGGAAGTCCAGCGTGGTTTACGGTATAATATACTATACCCATGTGTGTGCACAGGTCGTAAAGACCGCTTGCAAAGAACACGCGCATGCCCTGCGATGAAAGCATCGCCTCTCTAAGCTGTTCAGCAGTGTTGCCCTTGGGCGCATCTTTGTTCCAGCAGTCCAAAACATTGATAAAACCAATGTAATTTCTGTCCAGCGTTACATTGAGCGAATCCATGATCTCGCCGGTAGTAACAGAGTAGAAAGCCGGGTCATACCTGTCAGCGGTTGCATCGTTTCTGCGGCCGATCTCGTCCTCGACTGCTCTCGGTGAGTAGAGAGGCCGGGTGACACGTCCGTCATAGCGGGAAACGGCGCGGCCGGAATTTTTTATAACTTCACTGCGGAATGAGCTGTCCTCAATATTAAGATTGCGCTCCTCAAGATACTGGCGTGATACGCCTGTGTAGTAACAGACGCGCTCAATTATGTGCTCACGTTCGTCGTCGGAGATGGAATCTCCCTTATAAAGAGCCAGCAGGTACTCCGTATCGGCAAATTGCTTTGCTTCCATAACGAACTCGTGTACGTCCTGATCGCTGGGGTGATTGTGGTACCAGTTTACGCCCGCGTAAGAGGGGAAATACAGCACCGCACGCTCAGTGGGAACGTTTACGTTAAAATATTTACCCACAGTAACAGTGTTGCCTATAAATACGATACCATCAAAGGCGATCTCATAGGCGTTGTATTTTCCACGAGTGCGGCCCAGACCCGCGGCGACAGCCGCTCGGGTGCATCCGTAGCTTTCGCCGACAAGATACTTGGGGCTCCCCCAGCGCTTATAGCGAGTGAGCCACTTGCCGATAAATGTAAGCAGCGCGTCGGCGTCCTCCTCAATACCGAAGAACTGATCCCCGCAGCTTTCATCAATAAGCAATCCATAACCGGTATTCACCGGGTCCACAATGACCACATCCGCTATATCCAAAAGGCTGTCGGGATTCTCCTGTACCTTAAAGGGCGGCAGAGACGTCGGGCGGTCCACCTCTTCATAGACCATCCTTTTAACTCCGAAAATTCCTGCGTGGACATACATGGACGATGCGCCGGGGCCTCCGTTAAAGCAGAAAAGCACGGGGCGGGTGTTTACATCCTCCACATCGGAGCGGAAATAGGAATAGGAGAAAATGGAGGCAATAGGCTTTCCATCCATATTGTAAAAAACATTATCTTCAGATACGGTGTGATATGGGATCTCACGGCCGCCTATGTGTATGATTCCCTGAGACTCAAAGTGCGCGGGCGTGAAGTTTGTGAAATTTTCGGTCCTGTACATAAAAACCTCCTTTGACATTTTCTCACATTATAAGACACGGCATTAGAAATTGCAAATACAGTTTTAGTAATAATAAAGGCTATAGTGGATATATATTGTTTCAATATTACAAAGTAAAGGAACCGCTTTTGTATATCCGGCAAAAGCGGTTCCTTTACTTTATTACACCTGCCGCGCAGCGGCTAGCTTATGCAGACGCATTTAATCCCGGGTTTCTTAAAGCCAGTCCGCCTTGCCTCCCTCGCGTGTAACGATTATGCTGTTTAGGGATGTACCAAGTGTTTTCGCCAGACTGGATAGTACTTTTATTGAGGGATTTGCGGCTCCGTGCTCGATAGAGCGCAGGTAAGATACGCTCACATCGGAATTTAGAGCTAGCTGTTCCTGTGATATTCTTTTCTCTTTGCGTATTGATACAATATTGCAGCCCATCTCCTCATTGATTGACACAAAAACACCCCCATTCCGTTTAGGAGAGATTTTTTAAGTTGCCAGTAATATAACAGCAAAGACTTTCTTACATGCGGTGAACTGCAGCCACTCTCACTTATAATGATCATATTTTGGCACACCACATATTTTTCAAGGCGCACCGGGCGGCGCTGCGTCTCGCATCTTATGGATTATAAAGGCATTAATACATCGCATATGAAAAAAATGTCTATATAATAAATATGTCCGAAAAGGCGCAATTGGTGACAAGTTTTTTTAATTTCTTTTTTCTCCCAAATTACAACGTCATGGCCTTTATTATCTGTGTCAAGCACTGAGGTATGGCGGCTCTGTGCCTTTTCCGTTAAACATATAAGCAGAGTTCAAGCTTTGCGGCAAAAAAGTTCAAACTATCTGAGTATAAATAAAACAGACCGTTTTGCTGTATTGCAAAACGGTCTGTTTTATCGCGGCATTGCTGCCGATATTCAATTTATTATTTCAGTGCTTTAATGCCGACGGAACTAACGGCGGCGCCTTATCAAACACCTGATAGGCCATAACAGAAAAGCCCTTTATGTATTTATACTTGCGCACCGAGGGTGCGCCCCCGTTGGGGCTTACGGTGCTCATCTCATAGTCGTAGTTATGCTCCGGATCTTTAAGAACCTCGTCAAGCGCGTCAAGGATGTCGGTCATGAGGTTTGACTCCAAATTACACATAAAATGCATTGGGAAAATGTAGTCATACTCATCCATTCTGTCCACAAGCTTTCTCACGCACTCCCTGTACTTATAGAGCGAGCACTCCTCTATCGGGTAGCTGACGGAGCCGCACCCTGAGACATCCGAACAGATATTATCACCGGGGAAAAGAATTCTGTTCGCTTTATCAAGATACATTGACGCGCCGGCTCCGCCATGTCCGTTGGAGTTTATAAGCTCGATCTCATAGCCGTCTCCCAGATCCCATGTGAAGCCGTCAGGGACGCCGACTATCTCGTAGGGCTTAAATTTCGGCAGGTCCTCCCTATCAAATTGGAGCCATATGTTATTCCCATCCTTATCGAAAAGATAGTCCCACATATGCTCGTTTTGTGCCTGAAGCAGCGGGACAAGCGCCTCATGGCAGCAGACCCTTTCAAAACGGCAGTTTCCAAAGGCATGGTCAAAGTGGTCGTGTGTATTTACCACTATTATCTCCTTTCCGCCGCTGAGCTTGTCTACCACCCCTTTGATGTCCCCAAGGCCGTAGGCCGTGTCGATGAGAAAGCACTTCTCCGGGCCTATGGTGAGCCACATCCACACGTCGCCCGCGCCGTCGCAGTTCTGATTAAACAACCCGTAAAGGTTATCCCGAAACTGATAGACCTCCACATAGGGGTTGCAGTCGAACACCTGGCATGGACGGTTTTCGCGCAGCTCCTTCATATACGCCCAGCTTATGTGATTCTGCCGTCCGCCCCAGAGTATGCGCTTTGCCTTTGACCTTCCGTTTATTGGATACATATACCCGCTCATCATATCAGCTCCTAACAAAAAATCTTATAGCTATATATGTATTATACACCCCATTGATTGATTTCGCCCAGTAAAAAATATAAAACAGATACAATGCCCATACTGCAGGAAAGTTCGTCCAGACGTCTCTGCGGCCATGTGCCGCACGTTTAAAACTCAGACAGTCTAAAGGCTTAAATTGCCCAGGCGGTTAAGTCAATGCATTTTTGATATTAAATGACGTATTCCCCAGCTTTCTAAATATCCTGCCAGTCTGCATTTTTCTGTATTGCGCCGCCCTTAAAATGTTTCCCTTGCAGGTGTAAATTAGGGTACTGCTATATACCGCAGATTACCTGCACTAATCATATTATTTTTTAGCTTGAACGACCCGCTGAAATTGGTGCATCGTTAAACTCAGGTGGACAGGCTCGGTTCAAACCGCACCACTATTTTGCTTTAGAATCAAACCTTCACAGAGACTGCAGGAAGTCTTTACAGGTACCTCTCATTCAGTAAAGCATTATTCCCGGTACTGTTTATAGTTGTGGGCCTGCTGTGCTTCGTCATCTCATGGCTCATGATAAGCGGCCGGAGAATGGAGTCTGCTGTCCTCGGCGGTCTGGTGCATCAAAGAGCAGAGTGTTTCTGAGCTTTTTTCTTGAACATGGCGGACTCGGCGCGCTTGGGTGTATCCTTGGGGGCTGTACTCCTCGCCTTTGCCGGCCAGGGACTTATCAGGACGCCTGTGGCTGCCTTCTTCCTTATATACTATCTTTCCGGCTGCTCTCTGTGGGTGCTGGCCACGGGCCGTACGAACCTTATGAGCCTTCTCTCCGAACGGGAGTAATATCTGCGGCCGTACTGCTAACTGTGCTGTCGGTGTTTTAGCTCCACACAGATCCATGTCATAAAGCCCGAAAATCCGGAAAATAAAATATCAGCCTCAATAAAAATACAGCATAAAAAGGCGCAGGCAAAAGCCTGCGCCTTTTTAATAAAATGAAAAGAGAAGAAAAATGAAAAAAGAGGAAGAGGATAAAATAGCTTTATTGTCCTTTGGCTTAGCCGGCAGGAGGGGCCTGACGGCCTTTCTATCTTTCCTATGATTATAGGATACCGAGAATTTATTAAATTTCCTAGGGAATCGTGTTACAAAAGTGTAAACTTCAAAGAAATTATTTTTGAATAAATGTTACGTCTTTTCGATCGCCGTCTCGTTTTTGGATATGCGCTTTATCCACTTGCCGCTGCGCAGCCGCCAGAAGCCCCAGCAACACTTGAGTATGGCGTCGATCTTAAGGCAGGCATAGACCAGGAAGGGCGGCAAGCCTAAGACCAGCCCAGCGGTATATCCAAGGGGGATGGATGCGCACCAGAGGAAGATGCAATCGCCCACGACCAACGCCTTCGTGTCGCCGCCGCCTCGAAGCACGCCCTTAGTGGTTATACTGTTTGCGCAGTCGAATATAACCACTATCGCGATGGCGCTCATAAGCTGGCGGAATATAGCCGCCGTGGCAGGGGTCATTTCGTAGATCTTGATAACAGGGGCGATAGCCAGCAGCACCATACAGGAGGCAATGACGCCAAGGAACAAGCCCAATCCGAAGAACGCGTAGCCCTGCTCCCGAACCTCCTTCACACGGCCTTCGCCCAGGTTGTTGCCAACAATAACCGCCGAGGCCTGGCTTATTCCGCCTGAGAATGTAGTCAGAAGCCTTGTGACCACGGCGACCACCGCGTTTGCGGCGATAAAGCTCTCTCCCATGCGGCCGATTATCATGCTGATTGCGCTTTCCCCTATGGCCAAAAGTCCGTCACTTGCCAGGACCGGCAGACTCACCTTTATATATTCGGGAAGCTGGCTTTTGACGCTGATAAACAGGTGCTTAAGGCGGTAGCCGACGCTCTTATCTATAAATACAAAATATCCAAAGATAAGTGAAAACTCAACAAAACGCGCTATAAGCGTAGCCAGTGAAGCACCGGCAATTCCCATCTCGGGAAAACCGAACTTTCCGAAGATCAGGACATAGTTTCCGCCCACGTTAAAAAAGAATATAACTATGGATGCAAAAAGCGGTATTTTGACTTTCCTGACACACCGGAGGATTATGGTGCAGTTCAGCGACAACCCATGGAAGAAGAAGGCCCATGCCGCAAATCGCAGATATTTAACGCCGTAATGTATTACCTGCTCCTCGTCGGTGTAAATGCGCATTATCTGCTCCGGAAAAAAGAGCGAAGCTGCGGTAAAAATCGACGCCAGCACCAGGCAGATACGAAACATGATGGTTATCGTCTTGCGCATGGACGGAATATCCTGCATCCCCCAAAAACGGGATGAAAGTACCGATGCGCCCATGGAAAGTCCCATGCAGAAGGTCTGGAAAACGGAAACGAACTGTGTTGCCAGAGACGATGCCGCCAGCTGTGTCTCACCCAACCGGCCTATCATGGCCGTATCGATCAGGTTAACGCCAATGGTTATGAGGTTTTGCAGCACTATTGGTATGGCCATAACCGCCACTGTCTTATAAAAATGTATGTCCCGGTAAATAAATTTGGTTTTCACGTAACACTTCTCCTGATTTTTTATTGGGGACTCCGGACAGGACCCGAGGTCTTCCGGAAAAGCAGCACCGTATGCAGCTGCGCAGCCGCGCCGCCTGCGGAGCAGGCCGTGGACCGGCCCGGCACGAGGCGGCGTATAGTGGGGAATAATAAAATGTTATTTAAGTTATAAAAGCCCGCCGGAATTTCCGACGGGCTTTTATATTCCTGTCAGTCGCTGTCTTTAACTACATATTTTCTGGTTTTCCAGGTGCCGGTCAAATAATAGATCGAGCCTAGGACAAAAGGTGTAAAGCCCGCGATAGCGTCGCCGAACCAAAGCCCCACATAGCCCAGATCAAACACAAACGCAAGAAGCACGGCAAGACCGATACGCATTATTATGCCGTCCAGAAGGGCACAAATGAAGTTTATTTTGTAGTTGCCGCTGCCGTTTATAAGGGCGTTCATCGGCGAGCGGAGCGCGGTGGAGGCAAATATGACATAGGCGACAGGTACGAACTGCATGGCGATCACCATGTTCAGGTCATCGGCAAACAGTGAAAATATCTGCTCAGGGAAGAAGAACATTACTGCCGCAAGGATCAGGGAAATGGAGATCGTTATTGTAAACGAAGTAACCAGTATCTTCGTTACACGGTTATACTTCCCCGCGCCGATGTTCTGCCCCACCATTGAGGAGCCTGCGGTGTTTATGGAGTTTGAGATAAGGTTTGCGATGTTGTTTATCTTGTGGCCTATTCCCGCGACCGCGGAGACCTCCACACCGTAGGAGTTGATCCAGGAGTTTACAAACAGCTTTGAAAACTGTACGGACGCCTGCTTTATTGCCATCGGAAGGCCCAGCTTTAAAAGCCTGCCGAGCATCTCCTTATCAATCCCGAAGCAGGATAAGCTTATATGGAAGCCGAGGGTGTCACGCTTCCTTATGAGGAATATCACGGCGCTTATGAAGCTGAAGGTCTGGCCTATTACGGTGGCAAGCGCGGCGCCGAAGGCTCCAAGCGCCATGTACTTAACAAACACTATATCGAGGATTATGTTTATAATTGCCGCCATACTTATGAATATAAAGGGGTGTTTTGAATCGCCCATGCCTCGGAGGATGGCGCTGACGACATTGTAGCCGTAGATGAATATAAGCCCCACGGTGCAGGTCACAGAGTAGGACAGCGCCTGAGAAAATGACGCCTCAGGAGTATTCATAATCTGCAAAAGCTGTGTGCGGAAGATCAGCCCCAAAACCGTAAAACCAATGGCGACCAGGCCGAGGAAGGTGCACATGGTTCCAACGAACCGTCCCACCTTTTCACGCTGGCCCGAGCCGATCAGCTGGGACATTATGACCTGTCCGGCATTTGCAAAGCCTATGGAGAGGAATGTCAAAAACGAAGAAATGTCGCCGCCGATAGATACCGCAGAAAGGCCTACCTGACCGACAAATTTTCCGACGACCATCATGTCTACCATATTGTAGACGACTTGAAGAAGATTTGACAGGAACAGCGGCGTCGCAAATACTATCAGCTGCTTTGCCACATTGCCATTGGTGAAGTCCCTAATCATTGTTTTTTGACTGCTGCTCATAATACCTCCTGTATATTTGGATTTGTGTGCTTTTCCAATAAGCCTTTCAGCATATATAGAAACCCCTGAACCATCGCATCAAAGCTTTGCTGTGACGAAATCGTTCCGTAATGCATAAAATCGGCTCGCTCAAGGGTCACAAAGCCATGAAGGGCGGAGCGGAGCGCACGGAAAAAGTTCGTTGCAACGTCTGGGTCTATGCCGCTGTTCATTATAAGCTCGCGAAGTGGCGACAGGCCCACGATGAACGGCCGCGCAGCGTCACCGTGAGGGATGCTTATGATCACGTTGTAAAGCTCCGCATTTTGCATGGCAAACTCCCGGTAGGCATAGGCGGCGGAGACGATCGCGGAGTCCCTGTCCTTGCCGGAGATCGCCTCGGCTATGGCGGCGTTTAACCGCTGCCCGGAGTCGGCGGCTATGGCGGCCTTCAGATCGTTTATACCGCCTATGTGGTTATAAAGGGCAGGCGGCTTGACATCAAGCCTTTCGGCCAGCTCACGCAGGGACATGTTTTCCCAGCCCTTTTCGGCAACTATTGCGGAGGCTTCCTTTACTATAGCCTCCTCTGTAAGACCTTTGCGAGGCATTGGCATCCTCCTAGCAGGAAATTAACACGATTAATTAACACCATTAATTTTAGCACCTAACAATTTTTATGTCAACAGCAAAGCCGGACCATAAATAAAAATATAATATCGTTCTGTAGATAATTAAGCTTATTTGCAAAAGGCCGGAAGTAAGCTAAATACTAATAAAAAGCTTTTAGAAGAGGGAGCCTGAAACGCCGTTAAATACAATTTCCTTTTTTATAAATGTATGATATTATACTTTTATATCCACTGAATTAAGGTAAACTGAACCACATCGAGCTATTAATTTCCTCGGCGCGTTTTATGGCATAAACGGGTATAAAAGCCACTTGCGCAGCATTGGCAGTGAGCTTTATATAGAAAGATGAGGTAAAAAGCATGGACATTGAAAAAATAATCAGTGAGATGACCCTTGAGGAAAAGGCCTCCCTCTGTTCGGGGGCTAACCACTGGGACACAAAGTCCGTTGAGCGTCTCGGCGTACCAAAGGTAACGATGAGCGACGGACCTCACGGACTGCGCCGCCAGGATAATTACGACAAGCCCGGGGAAGACGTCACAACGCGAAAGGCCGTGTGCTTCCCGACAGCTGCGGCGCTGGCCGCCAGCTTTGACCGGGGGATAATGGAAAGGCTCGGAGAGCTTTTGGGGGATGAATGTCAGGCAAACGACGTGCAGATGCTCCTCGGCCCCGGAGTTAATATAAAACGCAGCCCCCTATGCGGAAGAAACTTTGAGTATTTTTCCGAGGATCCCTATCTTGCCGGCGAGATGGCGGCGTCGTATATTAAAAGCCTCCAGAAAAAGGGGATCTCAGCCTGCGTAAAGCATTTTGCGGTCAATAATCAGGAGTACCGACGCATGAGCTGCGATTCCGTCGCGGACGAGCGTACCTTAAGAGAGATATATCTCCCTGCCTTTGAGGCGGCAGTAAAAAGCGGAGGAGCAAAGAGCGTCATGTGCTCCTATAACCGCATAAACGGTACCTACGCCTGTGAGAACAAATGGCTTTTGACAGACATTCTGAGGGACGAGTGGGGCTTTGACGGCATGGTTGTGACCGATTGGGGCGCCATGAATAACCGCGTCAAGGCGGCGCTTGCCGGGCTTAACCTTGAGATGCCCTCCAGTGGCGGAGTTACGGATAAAAAGCTCGTTGAGGCAGTTAGAAGCGGTGAGCTTAAAGAAGAGGCGCTTGATAATGTCGTAAGGGAATTTTTGAGCTGGCTCGACTGGTGCCTTAAAGGCAGAAAAAACGTGACGGTCTCGCTTGATGAGCACCATGATGAGGCCAGAAGTCTTGCTGCGCAGTGCGCCGTGCTTCTGAAAAACGAGGATGGTATTCTTCCCCTCTCCGCAGATAAGAAGATAGCGTTTATCGGGACCTATGCAGAAAATCCGAGATTTCAGGGCGGCGGCTCCAGCCATATAAACTGCCTCAAAACCGAGTCGGCTCTTGAGACCGCAAAAGTCTGGGCGGATATCTCCTATACGGAGATGTTCTCCGACGAGGCCGCACTTGATGAAGAACAGTGGCAGGCGGCGGTAGATGCGGCGAAAAACGCCGATGTGGCCGTGATCTTCGCGGGGCTTCCTGCCTCCTATGAGTCCGAATGCTTCGACAGGACACACATGGAGATACCCGATTATCAGTTGCGTGCCATAGAGGAGATAAGCGCCGTGAACCCCAACACCGCAGTCGTGCTGTATAACGGAAGCCCGGTGGTCATGCCTTGGCTTGGCAGCGTCAAGGCGGTGCTTGAGATGTATCTCGCAGGCGAGGCCTCCGGCGCGGCCACAGCCGATGTGCTGTTTGGAAGGGTCAACCCCTCCGGAAAGCTTGCCGAGACCTTCCCGCTGAGGCTCGAGGACACGCCGGCCTATCCCGACTACGCCAAGAACAAGCTCACTGCCCGCTACGGCGAGGGAATATATGTGGGCTACAGGCACTATGACGTGCGGAAGCTGCCTGTCCAGTTCCCCTTCGGCTTCGGGCTTTCATATACGACCTTTGAGATGGGAAATCTCAATATCTCTCAGGAGAATGATGCAGTCACAGTCTCCGTGGATGTGACTAACACCGGCAATGTCAGGGGCAAGGAGACTGTTCAGGTATATGTGGGCTTTGAGGGCGAGGACCATGTGGGCAGGGCCGTCAGGGAGCTTAAGGGCTTTTCTAAGGTAGAGCTTGAGCCGGGTGAGGCTAAAACCGTCAGCATAGCTTTGAATAGGCGCGCTTTCTCATATTATGAGACCAGAATCCATGACTGGTACGCCGAGAGCGGAGAATACACGGTTTATGTTGGAAACAGCAGCCGCGACCTGCCCCTTTGCGGTAAGGTGACGATTTCCTCCGAGCCTCTGCCGCTGGGCGAATATGAAACTCTCACTGTAGCCGACCTTATGGAGCTGGCCCAAAGTGACGAGGACAAAATGAAGGTGCTTGCAATGACCGGAAGGCGCGGCGGACTTATTGCCGGCTTGTCCGACAGCCCGGAAAGCAGGATCGCCCTCGAGCTTAAGGGAGCCATGCCGCTGCACTCCATCAAATCCTTCAGCTCAGTTACAGATGATGAGATAATGGCGATGATAGACAAAATAACCGGCGGTACATACAACAAATAAACGGGAAAAGGCCCGGCAGGCTAGCCTGCCGGGCCTTCTTTCATATCAATTTCAGACGCCGGGGAGCGGTATTTTCACCCCCAGCAGCACCTTGCCGAAGCACACCACCGTCATGCCAGAGGAGGCCGGGATCGTCATATCCGCATCGCTCCTCTCCCGGTTTGCCGAGAAGAGGTATATATTCCCCTCGCTGTCCTCACAGTACTGCTTGCACTTCATGTCCCCGTCAACAAAGAATATTCCCACATCGCCGGGGATAAGCCCGCTCATACGGGAGACATATACCCGCGAGCCGTCTTTAATATAAGGCTCCATGGAGTCGCCGGCTATCCTTACGGCAAAGTCGGCTCCGCGCGGCACATCGGACCCCCGGGGTACCAGCACATAATCATCCCCCTCAGCCGGCGAGGCGTAGCCCGCTGCGGCGGGTGTCACGTACTCCCTGATATACTCAAGCTTAGTGATCTTGGAGTTCTCCTCCACGCTCTCCGGGGACTCCATATCCGCAAGTCCGTCTATAAGGCTTTCAACGATGCTCTGCCCTTTTTTCGAGAGGGCGGAGTATTTTTTTATTATATCCGGAGCTGCCTCCCGCTCCTCCTGCTGGAAAAGCTCCCTGTCGTCATCGCACAGGACATCCAACGACACGCCGAAAAACTCCGACAGCCTGCGCAGGTTGGACAACTTGCTGTTTTTATATCCCTTCGTATAAAAACCCACTATGGTGTTATACGGCACACCGGTTTTCGCCGCCAGACTACCGCGGGTCAGTCCGCGCTGGCGCATAAGAATATCCAGCTTGTCTGTGAAGATCACGCTCCGCCGCTCCTTCCGCTTAAGTTTACACAGTTATAATACCACAGTGCTACCCCTTTGTAAACAAATTTCTACCCCACAAGGTAGAAATTTGTGCAACCCCTCTTGACATTATACCCTCAAGGGTATATTATTATACCCGCGAGCTACCCCTTGAGGTAGAAGCAGCTGTCGGAAGGCGCCCCACCCGGCAGCTGCTCAGAGCCTTATGCTTTTTTCTGCGCCGTGTCGATGCTCGCACCGAACACAACGAACCGGTCATACAAAAATTCCGTGGCAAAATTCAGCACCATGGACGCCGCCAGCACGATGTATTCGTTGACTCCTATTCCGGTGAGTGCGTTTCCTCCCCAAGTGGAAAGCGGCGTAAAGACGACGTAGTAGGCCGCCACCTTCAGCATGGCAATGGGAACGTTATTCGCTGAACGGAATGTCACCTTACGGTTCAGAGTGAAGTTCCACAGGACCGACAGTACCAGCGCCGTCAGATAGCACACCCAGTAGTTCCAGCCAAACACCTCATTCATGAGGGTGAAGGAGGCAAGCTCTATTATCCCCGCGCTTATGGAGAAGATAGTAAATTTTACCGCCCGCATAAGCTCTTTTTTTCTCTCTGTCATGAGTCTCTCCCGTTCCTTTATTCCTCGTAGCCCAGGTACGTCCTGAATACACACTCAAAATTCTCCAAGCTGTAGTAGCTGGCCCTGTTAAGCTCCAGCACCTCCACAAGCCCGCCTAACAGCGACACCTGATTATACCATCTGTCATGCCAGTCCATGTCCGTCGGCAAAAACGTAAGCTGCGTCCCATCAGCGGTATAGTAGGTGACCGTTTGTCCGTCAAAGTTTCTGTCACAAAACAGTGCGGGGGCGTCGAAGCCGAAGGCCGCATCCATTATGCAGTCCATGTAGCCCTCGGCCTTGACGGCACATTCCGGCTCAGTATATTCCCTGGTTACGCCTACGGCAGCCCACTGGGAGCTGCTCATCTCCTCGATCTTTCCGCCGGCGAGGTCATAGCAGCGAACGGTGTCATGCTTTCCGTCATACAACCAGTCTATGCCTATGTATCCACCCTTGTACTGTCCGCCGTAGCCCTCATAGGATTCAAGGGAGGACAGCATCCCTCTCCACTCATCCTCCGACAGGCCTATCTGAGTGTAGGAAAGCTTCTTGGTGGCGGTTCCGTCCACCGCCATTACCGTCACCGTATCTCCGGCATACAGGGCAAGGCCCTCCGCCGCGGCGCTCAAACACTCATATTCAAAATCGGTACACCAGCTGCCGTCGGAGGCGGCTACGGCTATTTTCCCGGTTTCGCTGCTCTTTAATATCAGCAGCGGCAGCCGGCTCCAGCTGCCGTCATAGTAACCGGCGTAATACGCCTCACTGTAAACGGCGTCCGTCACGGCGCAGCCGTCAAGGGTCATCAGGCCGTATACACAGCCGCTGATCGCAGGCCAGTCGTCCATAAGCCGACGCCCGGCGTAGGGTACAAGCATCCCATAATCCTCCGATGGGACAAGCCCGCCCATATAGTCCCCACTTAGTCTTGTTCCCACAAGCCCGAGAGTATCCGGATCCACGACGGAGACATATCCCACCTCGGCTATAAGGGCCTGTCCCTCATCGGATAAAAGCCAGTTAAAAAGCATCCTGTTGGGGGAGGTCTCCTCAGCGTCGGCAGGAATGACCACATATTTGGGGTTGACAAGAGGGTACTCCTCGCTGCGTATGGTGTCCGGATTCGGCTCCACCCCCTCAACAGCCAGCAGCTTAAGCCCCTGGGCCATCTTCATCTCCTCGGCGTAGTAGTAGACCGTATAGCCGATGGCGTTTGGAGAGCCGTCGTAGCTCTTTACCGCCTCTATAAGGCCGCCCATGGTGTCTATGACATATTCGGTGGGGGCCTCCATCATGGGCGTGCCCTGCATGACGAGCTTCTCCATAAGGGTCTGGCTGCCCGCGCCGGAATTCCGCTGGAGTGCGGTTATCTCGCAATCCTCGCCGCCCAGCTCCTTCCAGTTGGTGATCTCGCCGCTGTAAATTTTCCGGGCCTGCTCCACAGTTATAGAGCTAACGGGGTTAGCCTCATTTACAACAAACACGAAGGCGTCCGTGGCAAAAGGCTCCTTCTCCCACTCAAAGCCCCGCTCCTCCTTGTAGGCAAGCACATCCCCGTTTGCCTCACCCACTATGAGCATGTCCGCGCTGCCGTCTATGAGGTTATAGTAGGCAGTTGTTGTCTTGTTAAACTGCACTAAGTCCGCCGCCTCGTCCTCAGTCTCCCCAAGGAGCTTAGCGCACACGGCCAGCGCCAGCGGCGCCGTGGAGGTGGAGCCGTCCAGCCGGGGCATATTCTCCCGCGTGAACACAAAGGCGCCGGAAGCGCCGCCGTCCTGCTTATCGTCCTCTGTCCCCTGCTCCGGGCCTTCCTGCGCAAGCTCCTGCGTCTTTTCCGGCTCCTCCTGCTCGGCCTTTTGGCAGCCGCCAAGCCAGACAAGCAGCATGGCAAGCGCCAATAAAAGGACAAGATAACGTTTCATTTTGATCTCTCCTTTTAATAAAGCTTGATACCTGTATTCATTATACAACACGTCCTTCGGAGAAAAAGAACAAAAAAGCAACAAAGAGACAACAAAAAAGCGGCTCACATAATATGTCCGCTTCCTAAAAAAGTAAAGATCCGAACGCCTCAGCATTCGGATTTTTGGTGAAGGAGGGGCAGCGGAGCGAGCGCACCCCCGACTTTTAATAAAAAAAGTCGGGGCAAGCGATACGCAGCTTGCCTCGACGTGGTGGAGGAGGGTGGATTCGAACCACCGAAGTCGTCGACAACAGATTTACAGTCTGCCCCCTTTGGCCACTCGGGAACTCCTCCATATTAAATTATGTGATATGGAGCTGGTGGACGGATTCGAACCCCCGACCTGCTGATTACAAATCAGCTGCTCTACCAGCTGAGCTACACCAGCGTTCCGTTACATCAGCGAAAGTTATGATATCAAAAGATCGTCCGTTTGTCAACCTAAATTTTAATTTTTGAGGTGATTTTTTATGATATATCCCGCCCATCGCCTGCGCAGGGCATATAAGTGCGACAGATGTCACGGACAGCTCTACCCCAACGAGCTTGTACATTTTATAGATGGGTATCTGGTTTGTCCCGACTGTTTTTTCGATTTTGCGTTCGATTACTTTTCGGACGACCTGGTTCTCGTCCGGGACATACCGGAGCTTCTCAGCAAAAATTGAGCGGCCCGCCGCAAGAATAAGGAGGCGTTATAAATTGAACATTGAAAATCTTGCCGCAAGCTACCGGCAAAGCGCAGCTCTGGTATTTAACAGGCTGTCCGCGCTGAGCCGGGAGCTTAAGTCGGACAAACTGTGTGAGGAGGACAAGCTCAGGCTCCGGGGAAGGATCGCGCTGCTGCGCAGTATGTACCGGGACACCTGTGAGACCGCCCACTACCTTGAGCGCTACTATTCATAAGGGGGGATTTGTATGAGGGAGGGCTTTAACCCTGAATTTTACGGGGAATACAGAAGCTTTCTTATGTCCATGGGCGAGGACAACAGCGCCGGGCAGATGGGCGTGCGAAAAAGGCTCTCTCGGGCCATAAAAGAGGAGCTGACCCCCCGGCAGATGCAGATGGTCACCATGTACTACATAGAGGGCATGAAGATGGCGGATATCGCCGCGGCGCTGGGGGTGAACAAGTCCACCGTCTCCCGGACCATCTCCCGGGGCAGGGAGAGGCTGCGCAGGTGCCTGCGCTACGGAGCCGGAGAGCTGCTGTAGGTTCCAGCGCGCCGCTGTCTGGGAGGAAAGCTCCGAAGCTGGAAAAAAGAAACCCCGAAGGTGCAAACCTTCGGGGTTTTCCTTGACGGATTTTGTCAAATATATTATAATAACCGTAGAAAACAAAAAATGCGGC
>JBJDXR010000003.1:0-67093 GCA_051866775.1 Oscillospiraceae bacterium
ATAGCCGTAATATAATGCCGAGCCGGAGAGCTCCATCCACTCAAGCAGAATGTCCGGCTGAACCGATTGAAGCTCATCCTGGGTGAGCGCCTCCCCAAAAATGGCGACGCCTGCGGCCGGCGCGGTGTCGGCAAGGGGAGCCTGTACCTCGTTGAAGGTAAGCTCATCTCTCCATGCAGGCTGTATGTCCTCCTGTACGCTGTCCGATAGGCCCGGATCGGCTCCGGGTATGTCCGCGTCCGCCGGTGTGCCGCCGGGCTGGGGAATATCCTCCGTGCTGCCGGCCGGTCCGGCCCCGCTGTCCGTAAGCCCGGGGACGGCGAAAGCTGCGGCGATCACCAAGCACAGGCAGGCGGCAAGGCCGACCCATTTTACCCATGGGCTGCGCTTTTTAACCGGTTTTTCACTGCGCTCCAGAACATCCTCGTCGATGGCGTTTAAGCTCTCATATAAATCGATGCTATTCATCTAAAAATCCCTCCTTTTCAAGATAGCGCCGAAGCTTCCGTCGGGCCCGGCTTAGAATGACGGTCACATTGTGGCCCTTAAGGCCGAAGCGCTCCGCGATGACCGGAATCGGCTCGGAGAAGAAATAGCGCCTGACAAAAAGGTTCCCCTCCCGCTCCGGCAGCGCCCGTACAAAAAATCGGATGCTCTCCGCGAGCTCCCGGGCGGTTTGCTCATCCTCGATACTGCCGGGTGCCGCGATGCACTCGCCCAGCTCATGGAGCACCGCATCAGTCTCGCCGCCGCCCCGCCGGGCGGCACCGCGGGCTTTCAGCTTGTTTATCGCCAGGTTGCGGGTGATTTTGGCCAGATACGGGCCGAGCCGCTCCGGACGCCGGGGCGGAATGGAGCCCCAGGCGCGCATCCATGTGTCGCCCACAACTTCCTCCGCATCCTCGGTGTTTTGGAGAATGTTCCGGGCGAGTGTAAAGCAGCAGGTCCCGTATTTAATTTCCGACTGCCGTATTGCGCTCTCCTGGCGGCGCCAGTAAAGCTCTATGATTTCATCATCCCGCACGGTGTTTCCTCCTTTTTGGTGTGAAAGGCCCTTCACTTATTAAGACAAAAAATTGAAAGGAAAAGTCACACAAAAAAACAAAAAATTTTTTACCGCCGATGTGACAAAAACCGCGCCGGATGTGTTTTAATAGTGAAAGCTTTCAATCACTCGGGGGGATGCAGGTGGACAAGGCGGAATTTTATCAATATGCCGAGAGGTACAAGGACACAATATACCGTGTGGCGCTGAACTATATGAGGAATCCCTGCGACGCCGACGATGCGGTGCAGGAGGTTCTGCTGAAGCTCTATATGACGGGCACGCGCTTTAAAGGGGAGGAGCATGTTAAGCGCTGGCTCATCCGCGTGACACTCAATCTGTGCAGCAATATGCTGCGCTCCCGCGGGCGGCGGGAACAGGTGCCTGTGGATGAGCTTGCGCTGGGCATACCCTTTGAGGCGGAGGAGCAGCTGGCCCTCTTCACGGCGGTCATGTCCCTCGCGGAGAAGTACCGGACGGTGCTGTATCTGTTCTATTACGAGGACTACACGGCGGGCGAGATCGCCGATATCCTCAACCTGAAGGTCTCCGCAGTGACCACCAGGCTCTCCCGCGCAAGAAACCTGCTCAGAACTCAGTTTTTGGAGGGAGATACAGATGGACGATAAAAGGCTTTATAAAGAAACTTTTTCCCATGTGCGCACCTCCGCTACAGTGAATATGGAGGCTTACAATAAGATGAAGAAAAACAAGACGGGAAGGAAGATCCTTCTCGTTGCGGCGGCCGTCTGCCTGATGGCGGCCATCGGCATAACGGCCTACGCGGCCGACTTTTTAGGGCTAAGGAGCTTTCTCATAAGCGACGGGGAGGCGGAGACAGAGACCGAAAACCAGCCCCAAACCGACGAGAACGGCTGGGAGATTCCCGAAATCCCCACCACCGAGACAAGCGGCGTACTCTCCTTACAGGGCTATGGGAATATGCCGGAGTCTCAGGCGCTGCTGGAGTGGCTCAAGTTCCTGGAGAGCTACGACCCGGGCCCGCTCACCAACGAGCCCACGAGCCTTGAGGATAAATATATAAATTATCAGGTGTACGACCAGACCATGGCCGACAAGCTGGAGGAGATAGCCGCAAAGTATAACCTCAAGCTCCACACCCGCAGCGAGGTGCTGAGCCAGGAGCAGATGGACGCGGTTCTGGGAAAGTTTAAAGACGGGACCCACAGTGCAGGCTCCGCCGTCTGCTTTGAAAACGGGGGCTTCACCAGCGACGGGGACTGGTTCCCGCCCTCCGGCGGGACGGTGGCCTATCAGCTTGTGAGGACGGTCCGGGGGACGCTGACGGACACGGCCCTGTACATACGGGACACGTCCTCATACGCTGAGTGGCAGTATGAGTTGGCGGGGCGGACCTTCGTGCTGGCCCTCAACAGCTACAAGGGGCTTATCCTGGCGGACCTTGGCGATTGCTTCGTCACCGTCAACGTCCTCTCCGGGGAGACGGAGGCCTTTACCAGCGATTACGTTACAGTGGACCGGGAGACGCTTGAGGAGATGGTGGGGACCTTTAACTGGGATGCGCTGGCGCAAGTGGCGGAGCCGGACTTTGACGATATTCTTGCCACCGTACCGGAGGACACGGAGCCCGCCCCCGCGCCGGAGGACAGCGGGACGCCCGCCCAGCCCACCGTGCAGGACACCCGGGAGATCCCGGGGGACTACGGGAAGTTTACGGAGGTTTTGGACATCGTCTATTTTGAGTACCAGAACGAGTTTCTTTACTACAGCGTCCACGACCTTGACGGGGACGGCGTAAAGGAGCTGCTGGTCCTCAGGTGCACTTGCGAGGCGGACTTCGAGTGGTACGTCTATTACCTTGGGGAGTATGAAGGTGAGCCCGCCGCCTTATGGGCGGGGTCCTTCCCCGGCGGCCACTCGAGACTCTACGCCCGGCCCGAGGGGGGATTGTATCTGTTCCAGGGACACATGGGCAGTGAGACGCTGTCCGTGGTTACCATGGAGGACGGGACTGTTAAACGGGAGGTCGTCTCCGAGCGGGCGGTGGATTTCGCGGCGGGGGAGGATTACACTGTGCCCTCCGGGGAGGAGCTTAAGACCGCCTACATCACGGACTATGGCCTTCTCATCGACGGAAACCCCACCGTATTCCACGGCTGGCAGACGGTAGACGGGGAGTCCCGGAGCGCGGCTGGCCGGATCGTCCTGCTGAGCGCGGTCACCGGCGCGGAGGCGGAGGCGCTGCTTGACGGCACCCAGCCCGCCTTAAAAACTGGTCAGGAGTATGTGGTCGCAACCTTTGAGGTCTACTATGACGACGGTGATGAGAAGACGCTGGACCTGACCGAAAACCACGCCTCCCATATAAGCTCCAGCCTCTACTTTGCCCTCTCAAACGGGGACGGCAACGCGGAGGATATAAGCGGTTCCGTTCAGGACGGACTGCTGGGCAAGGTTGTGCCCATCGGCGGCAGCGTCACGGGCCGTGTGGCGTTCATCCGGGAGAAAGGCACAGACGAGCCTATCATTTTTGTGGGCTTTGGAACTGTGATGGAATATGATTTCTGAAGGCACGGTGCTGCGCCCCACTGATACACATAAATAACGGGCACCTCCATTTTGGAGGTACCCGTTTTTTGTGTGGGTTATGCAGGTACAGGCGGCCCGATACCTGACATCACGCGGGCGCCAGGTGTATCTCGTCGAGGATGTCCTGTACGTGGGGATAATAGAGAAAGGCCTCGTGTATGCCCAGCTCCTGTGCCGCGGCGCACTTGGCGATCAGGCTGTCAACCTCGTCCCACAGGACAAGGTGTGCCCGGCCGTCCTTCATATATGAAAGATAGTGGGCACAAAGCTCTCCTGAGTAATAGACGGCGGAGGCTGGGGAAACATTATTAAAGTGCTTTTGGGATAAGATGGAGCCGAGGCCTGTGCGGGCTGGGAGGGCAAAATCTGTGTATACCCGCTCAAGCTCCAGTGCGATGCGCCCGGCACCGTATCGTGTACACAGGCTTCTGAGCCTATCCTTGTAAAGGCCGCTTGTGTTTTGGGCGCGGATCAATATCATCGCGTACTCCGAGACGCGGGAAAAGCTCTCCGGAAGGTAGAGCTTGACCCCGGAATATGACGCCGCCTCCGCGAGCAACCGGCAGAAGGTGAGAAGCTGCGGTGTGGGGCTGCTCTCAAGCCCGAGACAGATGCCGCTGTAGCCACAGTAGGCGCACTCACGCATTATCTCAGATACTAGCACCTCGTGGGGGCCGAAGCCCGTGAAGCCGGCGCAGTCGATGTCCATAAGCGACAGATGCACCTGCGGAAGCGCTGTGCGGTATAGGTGAAAGCCCCTGCCCATTCTGTAGCCCATTATGGATACGGGGCCTTTTTCTGCGGCCTTAATGGCCATGTCAGGCGGGGAGGAAAGAAAAATTTTGAAATTACCCAACTGTACATTTCTCCTCTCGTGTGTTAGAATACATACCGTAAATGGCGGGGCGCAGGGCGTTCCGCGTATTATTACTATTTTCCAAAGGTGCAGATTATGAGTTTTTCACCTGTCCCGGATCACAAATTTAAGCGGCTTGAGGATATCTCTCCCAAATTTCTTAAGGAGCGGGGGATCAGCCTGCTGCTCATAGATCTGGACAACACCGTTTCGCCATATAAGATCAACACGCCCACGCCTGAAATATTAGACTGGGCCGGCAAAATGAAGAAGGCCGGGATAACTCTTTTCATCGTATCAAATAACCGTGGAGACCGTCCGGAGATATTCTCCCGGGCGCTGGATGTACAGTTTATAAACCGCGCGGGAAAGCCGGGCTGCTCCGGGGTTATGAGGGCTATCTCCGCCGCCGGGATTGAGAAGCGGGAGACCGCGCTGGTGGGGGATCAGGTCTACACCGATATCCTCGCTGCAAACCGCGCGGGGATAACAGGGATTCTTGTGGAGCCGATAAAATTTACAAATCCGTTTTTGGCTATTAGATACTTTTTCGAGCTTCCGTTCAGACATGAGAAAAAAGCTTAATAAGGAGATGCTAATAAAATGACAGGAAATATTAAAAAGATCAGCGAGGCCGTAAAGGCGAGCGGCGCTGACGCTATTCTTATAACCAGCGCACAGAACCGCTATTATGCCACGGGCTTCCGCTCAAGCGCGGGGGAGCTTGTAATAGCAGCTTCTGGCGATGCGGCGCTCTTTATAGACGCCCGGTATTTTGAGGAGGCCTCCTCAAAGATAACCGGGGCCCAGGTCATCCGCACCCGCACAAACGCACCCAGCACTGATCAGGTGAACGAGTATATTGAGAAGCTCGGCATCCGAAAGCTCGAGGTGGAAGACGGTGAGCTTTCCTACACGAAGTATATGGACTATGAAAATAAGCTCAGTGCGGAGCTGGTATCCGGCACTAAGCTGCTCGATGAGCTGCGCGCGGTAAAAAGCCGTGAGGAGCTGGACATAATGATAAAAGCCCAGCGCATTGCGGAGAAGTCCTATAACGAGCTGCTGTCCGTTCTAAGCCCCGACATGACGGAGAAAGAGGTAGCTGCGGAACTTACCTGCCGTATGCTTAAAAACGGCGCTGAGGACAAGTCGTTCGACCCGATCATCGTCTCCGGCTCTCTCTCCAGCGTCCCCCACGGCAAGCCCAGAGATATTAAGCTCCAGCGGGGATTTCTTACAATGGACTTCGGCGCCCTTTATCAGGGCTACTGCTCCGATACCACCCGTACAGTCTGCATAGGAGAGCCGACGGAGGAAATGGCGCGTGTCTATGACACGGTCCTGAAGGCCCAGCTTGCCGCAATAGCGGGAGCTAAGGCCGGCATGAAGGGCAGGGACATAGACGCCATAGCTAGAAACGTCATTACCGATGCAGGCTACGGCGAGTATTTCTCACATTCGCTCTCCCATAGTCTGGGTATAAATATCCATGAGGAGCCGCGCTGCTCGCCGTTTACCGAGGCGGTAATCCCCTCAGGGTGTGTGATCTCCATGGAGCCGGGTATATATATCCCTGGGAAATTCGGCGTCAGGATTGAGGACGTGGTGTATGTGACGGAAAACGGCTGCGAGGATATAACAGACCTTCCCAAGGAGCTTTCAGTTATCTGCGATTAACGGCGGTTTTTGTTAAAATGCACATTCCGCGCCGTACAGTGCGGTAAATGTGAAATTTTGTCTTGCAAAAGCGAGCGTTATGCGATAAAATATACTGAGCTTGTAATGCGCACTGCATTGTTTGCTTTTAAAATGTGAATAATACTCTGTGGGAGGATAAAATATGGCTACAATTACCGCCAGCGATTTCAGAAACGGCAAGACCTTTGAATATGAGGGCAAACCCGTGGTGGTTGTCGAATTCCAGCACGTCAAGCCCGGAAAAGGCGCCGCTTTTGTTCGCACCAAGATGAAGAATCTCATCACCGGAGCAGTCACCGAGACCTCGTTCAACCCGACGGCCAAGTTTGAGGAGGCCTTTGTTGAGCGCAAGGAGGCCGAGTATTCCTATAACGACGGGAACCTCTATTACTTCATGGATCCGGAGACCTATGAGCTTGAGCCTATCGACGGCTCAAACCTTGGCGACAGCTTCCGCTTTGTTAAGGAGAATATGTCCTGCACTATAAGCTCCTATAAGGGCAATGTATTTGCGGTGGAGCCGCCCAACTTTGTTGAGCTTGAGGTAACAGAGACCGATCCGGGCTTCGCCGGCAACACGGCTACCAACGCATCCAAGCCCGCGACACTCGAGACCGGAGCTGAGGTCAAGGTGCCGCTGTTCATCAACCCCGGCGACAAGATCAAGATCGACACCCGCACCGGCGAGTATCTTGAGCGCGCCAAGGGCTGAAGCAGCTTTATGAGGCGCATATGCGCTGACAATATTATAATGATTACTAAGGAGGTAACGGCAATGACAACATCTGAGAAGGTCAACTACATTAAGGGACTTGTGGATGGACTTGGCATTGATACGGAAAAAGGCGAGGGCAAGGTTATCGGCCTGATCCTTGACGTTCTTGAGGACCTTGCTTATGACGTAGAAGATGTTAAGGACGCTGTTCAGGAAGTCGGCGATGGCCTTGACGCCGTTTCCGAGGATCTTTCTGACGTTGAGGACTTTGTTTTTGGTGACGATGAGGACGATGAAGAGGACTATCATCACCATGGACATCATCATGACTGCGATTGCGGCTGTGAGGATGACGACTACGATTACTCTGTAGTCTGCCCAAGCTGCGGCGAGGAGCTTGTCCTTGAGGATGAGGACCTTGAATCCGGAGTCATCCAGTGCCCGAGCTGCGGTGAGACACTTGAGCTTGAGTTCGACGAGTGCGACGAAGACTGTGACTGCTGCGACGACGATGATGACGACGAGGAGACGGAAGACTGATTCAAAGCATGCGAAAAAAGGCTGTCCTCTATAGGGGCAGCCTTTTTTGATTATTTTGTTAAGGAGACCCAATGACTGATATATCCGTTCAAAAAATTAAAATCGCCTTTGAGCAGGGAACGGACATTCTGCGCGGCGTGACCTTTGATGTGACCGCGGGGGAGCATGTCGGCATACTCGGCAGAAACGGTGCGGGAAAGACCACGCTTTTCCGCATAATAACAGGTGAGCTTTCACCTGATGAGGGACAGGTAGTGACTGCCCCGGGAAAACGCATAGGGGTTTTATCCCAAATACCCGTATACCCTGATGGATTTACAGGTGAGGATGTGCTTAAAACCGCACAGCAGCGCGTCTTTGACATGGAGAAGGAGATGCGCGATATAGAAAAGCGCCTGTCTGAGGGGGAGGCCGACCCTGCGGAGCTTAAACGGTATGACCACCTGTCGTCTGAGTTTTTAAGGCTCGGCGGATATGAGCTTAAGCGTTTTCGCGATATGGTCGCAAACGGACTTGGCATACCGGACATACAGAGGGAGCAGCTTTTTTCGGAGCTTTCCGGCGGGGAGAGGACGCGCCTAAATCTGGCGAGGCTTATACTTGAGGACACGGATATCCTGCTTCTGGACGAACCGACGAACCACCTGGACATGAGTGCCGCCGAGTGGCTTGAGGAGCACATATCGAGATTTAAGGGGACAGTACTTACCATATCCCACGACAGGTATTTTCTCGATAAGACCGCCCAGCGCATAATTGAGATAGCGGATGGTCAGGCGGAGTTTTACAGCGGTAACTATTCCTTTTATCTGGAGGAGAAGCAGCGCCGCTATGAGGAGCGCCTGCGCAAGTACGAGAAGGAGCAGGCGAAGATCGCGCAGCTTCAAAAGGCCGCGGATGACCTTCACCTGTGGGCGTTTATGGGGAACGACAAGCTGCACAAGCGAGCCTTCTCTATTGAGAAGCGCATCGAGAAAATGGCTGTAACGGAAAAGCCCAAGGCAGAGGCAAAAATGAAGACGCGCTTCGGTGAGAGGGACTTTCACGGGGATGAGGTCCTGTGTGCCAAGTCCGTAGCCAAGAGCTTTGGGGACAGGACGCTTTTTCATGACCTTGACCTTGTCATAGAGCCGGGGGAGCGCGTCGCCCTTATCGGGGATAACGGCACCGGAAAGTCTACCCTTGTGAAAATGATAATGAACGAGGAGACAACGGATTACGGATATATCCGCATCGGCCCAGCTGTTAAAACCGCATATCTTCCGCAGATGGTCACATTTGAGGACGAAAATCTTTCGGTGCTTGAGTGCATGATGTATGAGGGCAGGTGTACCCAGCAGCAGGCGCGTGACAGGCTCGCGGCGTATCTTTTCCGGGGAGAGGACGTTTTTACTCAGGTATCGCAGCTCTCCGGCGGGGAGAAGAGCAGGCTTAAGCTGTGTATGCTGATGAAGAGCGACATCAACTTCCTGATACTCGATGAGCCGACGAACCATCTTGACGCAGCGTCCAGGGAGTGGATAGAGGAGGCGCTGTCGGACTACAGTGAGGCGCTGCTGTTTGTCTCCCACGACAGGTATTTTATAAACCGCTTTGCAACAAGAATATGGGAGATAAGCGGCGGGGAGCTTCACGACTACCGCTGCGGATATGAGAGGTACCGCAGCATATTGGAACGGCAGCAGATAACTGCGCGCCAGCAGACGGAGCCGGAAAAGAAAGAGAAGCCCGTAAGGGAAAAAAAGAAGCCCGCTTATTCCAAGGACAAGCAGCTTGCACGTCTGGAGCGTGAGATTGCAGCTCTGGAGGGAAAAGTGAGGGATAACGAGACGGCGCAGGAGCAGAACGCGTCGGACTATGCCAGGCTCATGGAGCTTACGGCGCAGCACGAGGAAATGGACAAGGAGCTTGAGAAGCTCTATTCGCAGTGGGAGGAGCTGGCACAATGAAAAAATATCTCGGCTACATAATTGCAGCCGCAGTGTGCCTGATACTCGGACTTTTTCTGAAATTTGCACTTTTAGGCTACAGTTTTATGGCCTACGGCTTTTTCGCTGCGGCGCTTGTTTTACTGTGCTATCTGGGACTTCGGCTGCTGCTTCCAAAATGTGAGAAGCTGTCGCGCACGCTCAATAAGATATTGACCTATGGGCTTATCTTGTTTTTGGTGGCCATGGTAGTGACGGAGAGCTGTCTTATTAATGAGGCGCGCTCTGAGCGGGACACAGCGGCAGACTATGCCATTGTCCTTGGCGCGGGGGTGAACGGTACCACGCCCTCCCGTTCCCTGTGGGCGCGGCTTGAGGCGGCCCTCGCATATGCCCAGGAGAATCCGGAGGCCATCATCGTCGTCTCCGGGGGACAGGGGCCGGGAGAGGCGATCACCGAGGCGGAGTGCATGTTCCGCTGGCTTACCGAGCGGGGTGTCCCGGCGGAGCGGATCCTTATGGAGGACAAGTCGGAGAGTACGGAGGAGAATATGCGCTTCTCCCGGGAGGTGATCCTCGCCCATGATCCGGACTTCAGCGGGAAGGTCTGTATCATCACTGAAGGGTTCCATGTCATGCGGGCGCGGATAGTCGCTATGGACAACGGTATGGAGCATGTGACTATAGTCTCGGCTTACAACGGGCTTCCGGTATTGACGGCAAACTATTATTTTCGGGAGGCGTTCGCCTTCTGGTACTATATGCTGACAAGATAAGAAGGGAATGATGTTGCGGTCTGCAAGCCGTACCGCCTATCTCCGGCAACACCGGGAGGGGATATTCAAAATTATAATAGCAGCCTTAGACTTTCGGGTCGGGGCTGCTTTTTTATATTGCGCAAAAAAATTTTTCGCTGGTGCAACCGGGACACCATGTTTTTGATGTATAGTAGTGAAGGCCTTCACCTTTATCAAGGAGTTTTTAGCATGGACGATCAAAAAATCGTGGCGCTTTACTGGGCACGCTCGGAGGAAGCCGTCGCGGAGACGGCGAAAAAATATTCCGGGTACTGCCGCAGCATCGCCTATAATATTTTGCAAAACCGCGAGGACGCGGAGGAGTGTGTCAATGACGCGTACATAAGGGCGTGGGGGGCCATCCCACCCCACCGGCCTGAGCGGCTGAGTGCCTTTTTGGGAAAAATCACACGGAATCTGGCCCTGCAGCGGTATCTGAAAAACAGCGCCCGGAAGCGCGGCGGGGGCGAGGCGGCGCTGTCCCTTGCCGAGCTTGAGGAGTGCCTGCCGGCCGCGGGCGGTGACGGCATATCAGACGACATTGCCCTGCGGGAGGCACTGGAGCGGTTTCTGCGCGCCCAGCCGAAGGAGGCCCGCGTGCTGTTCACGCTGCGGTACTTTTATATGTACCCGATCTCCCAGATCGCCGCGAAGCTGGGCATGAGCGAGAGCCGTGTGAAATCAGCGCTGTTCCGCCTGAGGAAGAAGCTCCGCGCCCATCTGGAAAAGGAGGGAATTATGCTATGAAAAGTGAGAGACTTTTAAGCGCCGTTGGGCAGCTGCCGGATGACATTCTGCTGGAGGCGGCGCTGGCCCTGGAGAAGCACCACAGTGGACGCAGACTCCGGCGGGCCGCCGTAGCCGTTGCCGCTGCGGCAGCCGTCCTTCTCTTTACGCTGTTTACCGCCATGGCTCTAAGCGAGGACTTTCGCCTTGACGTGTTCCGCTTCCTGCACATTTCCGCCGCCGAAGAGGTCCTGCCGGTGGAGGAGGAGCCGGAGTGCGACGGCAGGGTGGAGGTCATCCACCGGGACACCGTGGGCGGGGCCTTCGAGGTGGAGTATATCCGCATTGGCGGCGGTTTTGATATAATAAACGGCGTCATCTGTCTGTATGACACGGACGAGACCCAGACCTTTTATAACGGCGGACGGGTCACCTTTTACGGGGTTGGGGACGGCGGCGTCTCGGTGCTCCCGGCGGAGCATTTCGAGACGGAGCTTTCCTGGAGCGGCGGCACCTATCCCATCGAGTTCGACTGGTGCGTAAACGATGGGGAGCTCGCCCTGTTCGCCTACGGCACCAAGAGCGCGGGCAATGACCTGTACTGGGGCGCCTCTCCCATTCCGGGGCGGACCGACGCGGTATTGCTGACGATGTCGGCCGGGCGGCAGGATACCTATACGGAGCAGCTGCTCCTGCTGGATATTGAGACCAGCGCCGTCACCGACCCGCTGGAGGGGTGCGGTGTAGAGGAGCTCACCGGCATCATAAACACGGAGTTCTCCCCCGACCTTCGCCGGGCGCTCATCTCCACGGACAAGGGGGAGACGATCTGGTACTGCGACGCCGATACTCACACCCTGACGCCGGTCCGGGAGCTGGCCGGGCGCGATGTTGACGGGAGCTGGTTTATCGATAACGATACCCTGCTTCAGTACTCCATGAACGAGGACTATCTGTGGACCTACTGGACGCTGTCTCTGAGGGACGGCAGCACCCGGGAGATCCTGACGGATGTGCCCTACCTGGGCAGCCACGACAGCACATGGGGCATCTACACCTGCGGGCAGCGGTACGGCCTCTGGATCGGAGAGGATGGCGACACTTGGGTGTGCGACCTACTCACCGGGGAGCGGACCCTGGTGGAGGGCTTTATCTATCCGGATTACCGGAGCGCCCATGTGATACCCAACCGTGCCGGAGACAAGCTTCTGTTTCTGACCACTGAGAACCTCCCTGCCAGCCTTGCCGTCTCCTCCCTGGGAATCCTGGATCTTGAGAGCCACGGCTTTACTGTTCTCGACCGCACGGGCTATGAGGAGCGGCGGGAGGCCGCCGTCAGCTGGTTTGACGATGACCGGGTCTTTATACGGGCCCTGGTTGAGGAGGGGGAAAACTACCTCTACCTCTACAGCCTGACTGATGGCGCCGCATAAGGAAAACCGGAGATACAAAAGGGGCCTGGACAAAGTCCAGGCCCCTTTAAGTCTTTTTGCAGTTTACATGAGCTTGCGGAAGAGCTCCTTCAGCTCCGCAACACTTGTGTCCCGCGGATTTCCGGGGCGGCAGGCGTCGGCATAGGCCGACTCGGCCAAAAAGTCAAGATCCTCCTCGCGGAGAGCCTCCAGCTTCGTGGGGATACCTACATCGACGGAAAGCTGCCGGACGGCGTCCACCGCGGCCCTGCGGTACTCCTCCCGGCTCATGGCGTCCACGCCCTCAACGCCCATGGCGCGGGCAATCTCCCGGTATTTTTCACCTGTCTCCGGGGCGTTGTACTCCATGACGATGGGCAGCATCATGGCGCAGGCCACGCCGTGGGGCGTGTCATAGACGGCGCCTAACGTGTGGGCCATGGAGTGGGCGATGCCCAGACCTACGTTTGAGAAGCCCATGCCTGCGACATATTGGCCGAGCGCCATGCCCTCGCGCCCCTCCGGGGTGTTGGCGACTGCCCCGCGAAGTGACCGGGCGATGATCTCAATGGCCTTCAGATGGAACATGTCGGTCATCTCCCATGCGGCCTTGGTGATATACCCTTCAATGGCGTGAGTGAGGGCGTCCATACCGGTGGAGGCGGTCAGCCCCTTGGGCATGGTGGACATCATGTCAGGATCAACTATGGCCACGACCGGCATATCGTGGGGGTCAACACAGACGAATTTGCGCTTACGCTCCACATCGGTGATGACGTAGTTGATGGTGACCTCTGCCGCAGTGCCGGCTGTGGTGGGGACGGCGATGATCGGCTTGCAGGGGTTCTTTGTTGGGGCGACGCCCTCCAGGCTGCGCACGTCAGCAAACTCGGGGTTCGCGGCAATGATGCCGATTGCCTTGGCGGTGTCCATTGAGGAGCCGCCGCCCACGGCGATGATATAATCGGCGCCTGCCTTTGTGAACGCAGCCACGCCGCTCTGTACGTTTTCAATGGTGGGGTTAGCCTTGATATCCGAGTAAACCTCGTATGCAAGGCCCTCCTTGTCCAGAATGTCCGTCACCTTCTTGGTGACGCCGAATTTGAGAAGGTCGGGGTCGGAGCAGAGAAGTGCTTTCTTAAAGCCGCGGGCCTTGGCCTCAGCGGCCACCTCGGCCACCGCCCCGGCGCCGTGATAAGAGGTCTCGTTGAGCATAATACGGTTTGCCATTGTAAACTCTCCTTATCATAAGTAATATTTCGTTGTTTTTTTAACGAACTATTTCTATTGTAATCCTAAAAACCGCAAAGTAAAGAGGGAAAATGTAAATAATGCATAAACTTCTCAAGGGTAGAGTCTGACCGCAGCGGGAAGAGGAAAACTAATATTTGACAAAATATGTAACTTTTAATATAAATTTTTATAATTTAAAAAAATATATATATGCTGGGGAAATTACTTTACCGATTATAGACGTAAAATGCCACCCACTGCGGGGCGGAGATGCAGACTGACGGTAAGCTGCCTGCGGAAATCTGTCCATCCTGCGTGGAGGCCTATGTGACGGAGAAGGCGCTTGATTTATCGGTCAATCTGGACATGGCCGAGTCCGATAAAAAGAGGGCGCAGCTGCGCGCCGAGATCATGCGGATGTTTTTTGCTGTATTCGATTCTCAAATTTGTTGACAGAGATCCTCAAGGGAAATTACAATTTTAAGACAGCAACTACTTCGTCTCCATCCATCTCGCCATTTTCTTTAAATCCCATCTTGGCATACAAAGATTTACCAACCATATTTTCAGGATCATAAGATACCCAACAATACCCAGCCTTTCCGCATGGCCACGTCCTGATGTAGGCGAGGGCTGCTTCCATTGCCTCTTTTCCAAATCCCCGTCCCTGGAAACGCTCATCGATCATCAATCGCCAAATACAATAACTATCATTTGCAATCTGCGGTTCCTCGTCATCTCCGATGGTTCCGTAACCGATCATCAAAAATCCAACCGGCTTATCATCCTCATACAGTCCGAATGGCAACGCCACATATCCTTCTTCCCTTGCGGCAAATGCTTCAATCACGCTGCATCCGTTTGATGCAACAAAATCTTTTTCACTCTGGCCTTTTGTCACTTTGAGATGAACAATATCCCACACGTTTTCCATATTAAGCTTCACTAATTTCATGTACTGGCACCTCATTTTAAATCCAGTTTACCTCATTCTTTTGGCAATTAGAGTATAGCACAAATTGTGAAGAACTCTATCATTATGCTCTCTATTGGCCAAAAAGGAAAAGGGTGCTTTTAAAGCCCGTGCCGATCGGCACGGGCTTTACTGTCTATTGGGCCGTCAAAATGCGAAGTTGCCGTCCGTAAATACGGGGATCTCCCAGCCATCGTGGGTGACTCCGGTGATGGAGAGGTCCTTGGACCCTACCATGAAGTCCTCGTGCATGATGGAGTCATTCAGACCTGCCGCAATGCGCTCATCCTTATTCATATCTGCCGCGCCCTCTATCTGGGCATAAGCCGCGCCGAAAGCAAGGTGGCAGGAGGCGTTTTCATCAAACAGGGTGTTATAGAAGAGAAGTCCGGAATTGGAGATGGGGGAGTCATAGGGGACAAGGGCCACCTCGCCAAGATAGGAGGATCCCTCATCGGTGCTTATTGCCGTCTTTAAAAGCTCCTCACCCTTTTCCGCATGAATTTCTACTATCTTTCCGTCTCTTATGACAAAGTGGAAATTATCCGCAATATCCCCGTTTATAACAAGGGGCTTTGTGGCGTAGACAATGCCGTTAACGCCGTCACGCTTGGGGGCGGTGAACACCTCCTCCGTGGGCATGTTGGCGTGGAAGGGGACTCCGCTTGCTGAAACGGAGCGTCCGCCGTCCCAGAAGTGCTTTTCCGGAAGCTCAACGGTAAGGTCGGTACCGAGGGAGTTTTTGTACTTGAGGTACTTAAAGTTATATTCATTAAGAAGCTCAACCCGGCGGCGAAGCGCGGAGGAGTGTTCCTTCCACTCGCTTACCGGGTCGTTATCCTCGGAAACCCTGACGGCTTCAAGGATAGCATCCCACTGTCTGGAGACAGCCTCTTCTTCACTTACTCCGGGGAACATCTTCTTCGCCCATGCCTTGTTGGGAACGGAAGCTATGCACCACTGGATCTTATCGGACATCTGAAGCTCTCTGAAGTGCTCCAGCGCCTTGCCGGAGGCGACGGAAGACCTGCGGATGCGGTCGGGATCCACGCCTGAAAGAGCCTCGGGGTCCTCAGAATATATAGTGAGGAATGCCGCGCCTTCTTCGGCAAGAGTATTCAGCATGTCGGCCTTCCAGGGCCTTACAGTGTCAAATATATCATTGTCTGCGTAAAGATAAGTCTCACGGGAAATAACATCGTCCGACCAGCGCAGCTCCACCGTACGGCAGCCGGCCCTGTAGGCCTCCCTGACACACAGGCGGGCAAATTCGGCGGCATCCACCGGGGCGGATATCACAAGAGTCTGCCCTTTTTGGACGTTGATCCCGGAGCTTACCACAAGTCTTGCGTATTTTTCAAGTCTCTCGTCCATTGTTCATTTCCTCCAGTTCCTGTTCTATCTCTCGCAGGAGCTTTTTTTCCTGTTTTGTCTCAAACTTGAGTTTTTCATACATGTCGGGCCTGCGAAGCCTTGTGCGGATTACCGACTGCTTTCTGCGCCATTTTGCTATCTCCGCGTGGTTTCCCGAGAGGAGCACCGGCGGCACGTGCCTGCCGTTCCACTCCTCCGGACGGGAATACTGGGGATACTCCAAAAGGCCGTTCCAATGGCTCTCCTCAGTGAAGCACTCTTCATCGGGCAGCACCCCCGGAACCAGACGGCACACCGCATCCGCCACCGCCATTGCGGGGATCTCCCCTCCGGTCAGCACAAAGTCGCCCAGGCTTATCTCCTCGTCAACGCACTCGTCGATAAAGCGCTGATCCACACCCTCATAGTGGCCGCAGACCAGGATAAGCTTGTCGTAGTCATTTTTAAGGCGCTTGGCGTCCTCCTGAGTGAAGGTCTTGCCGCAGGGGGACATATATATGGTGTGAACCCGCTCACCGTGAAGATCACATATGTGCTTCCAGCAGTCGTGTAGGGGCTGGGCCTGCATTACGCATCCCCGTCCGCCGCCGTAGGGGTAGTCGTCCACCTGATTCTGCTTATTGGTGGTATAGTCCCTTATCTGGTGGCACTCAATCCTTATGTGCCCACGCTCCTGACCGCGGCCAAGTATGCTCTCACAGAGCATATCGCCCACCACATCGGGGAAGAGCGTCATAATATCTATCCAGTACATTTTACATGCCCTCGATCAGCCGAAAGCGGACTTTTCCGCCGGCGATATCCGTGTCTATGACAAATTCGGGGCGTATGGGGATGAGTATCTCACGCTCACCGCGGATCTCGCACACGTCGCCTCCCGGAAGCGTCAGTATATCCGTGACCCTGCCCAAGGCATTCCCCGTCTCATCGTCCACGGCCTGAAGACCTATCAGGTCTGAGAGCAGGTATTCCCCCTCTGAAAGCTCTATGTCCTCACGGCGGATGCTGATTATTTTGTCTTTTAACGCCTCCGCCTGGTCTATGGAGCCGATACCCTTGAGAGCCGCTATAACGAACCGCTTGTGTACCCGGGAGCTTATCACGGGATATTCCGCCCCGTCAATATAAAAAGCGCTGTAGCTTAAAAGCGACTGCGGGGAGTTTGCCCAAGGGTCGATCTTGACCTCCCCGCGGATACCGTGTGTGTTTATTATTTTGCCTGTCTCGATAAATTCGTTTGTCATATTCACACCTGCAAAACAGGGGCGCTTGAGCGCCCCTGTCTTTTTTTGTTATTCTTCCGCGGAGTCCATAATGTCGACACTTATGTGCTTGTTCTGGCGCTGAGCCACGGAGCGCATAAGAGTGCGGATTTCCTTGGCGATCTTGCCGTGGCGTCCTATCACCTTGCCCATATCGTCAGGCGCAACGCGAAGCTCGAAAACGGTCTTGCCGTTATCTTCACGCTCTGTGACGGTGACGTCATTTGGCGAGTCCACAAGGTTCTGCGCGATATAGAGCAGAAGTTCCTTCATTTAAACGGTTCCCCCGATCAGATGGCGCCGGCGTTCTTGAGAAGCCTCTTGACGGTATCGGTGGGCTGAGCGCCATTCTTTATCCACTCCTGTGCGCGCTCAGCGTCTATCTTCACCTCAGCAGGCTCGGCAAGGGGATTGTATGTGCCGATCTCCTCGATGAAACGGCCGTCGCGGGGGAAGCGGGAATCGGCAACTACTATTCTGTAATAAGGTGCCTTTTTTGCACCCATTCTGCGAAGTCTGATCTTAACCATGTCTATTTACCTCCAAAAAATCTTGTGTGTTTTATTATGTCAAATATCTCTGCGATATAAGATCACGATTTAAAAGCCCATGAAGCCGCCGCGCCTGCCGCGTCCGCCGCCGAGAAAACTCGGAAGCTTGCCCTTGGACATCTGGCGTGTCAGCTGCTTCATCATATCGTACTGCTTAAGGAGCCTGTTTACATCAACAACCTGCGTACCGGAGCCGGCGGCTATGCGCTTTTTGCGGCTGGAGCTGATGATCGAGGGATTGTCCCGCTCGGCGGGGGTCATGGAGAGGATTATCGCCTCAGTGCGGGTGAGCGCCTTTTCGTCTATTTTCGCGCCGGCGAGAGCCTTGCCTGCGCCGCCGGGAAGCATACCTGCTATGTCGGAGAGAGACCCCATGTCCTTTATCTGAATGAGCTGGTCATAATAATCCGCAAGGGTGAAGCTGTTTTTCTTCATCTTATCGGCAAGCTCTTTTGCCTTTTTCTCATCAAAGCTCTGCTCCGCCTTTTCAATGAGCGTCAGCACGTCGCCCATGCCGAGTATACGGGAGGCCATTCGGTCTGGGTGGAACGGCTCAATGGCGTCAAGCTTCTCGCCGGTGCCGCAGAATTTGATGGGCTTTCCGGTGACGGCCCTGACGGACAGTGCCGCGCCGCCGCGGGCGTCGCCGTCCAGCTTGGTAAGCACGACTCCCGTTATCCCAAGCGCCTCGTCAAAGGCGGAGGCGGCGTTGACCGCGTCCTGACCGGTCATTGCGTCCACCACAAGCAGTATCTCGTTCGGTTCAACAGCGGACTTTATATTCTTAAGCTCATCCATGAGCTGCTCATCAATGTGCAGCCGCCCGGCGGTGTCGAGGATGATCAGGTCGTTGCCGTGTTTTTTTGCGTGGGAAACGGCGGCCTTGGCGATATTTACGGGATCCTCGGTACCCATCTGAAAAACAGGGATATCAAGCTGCCCGCCGACAGTCTCAAGCTGCTTTATGGCCGCCGGACGGTAGATGTCGCAGGCGACTAAGAGCGGCCGCTTTCCGTTTTGCTTCCGGATGAGCGCGGCGAGCTTTGCGCCGTTTGTGGTTTTTCCGGCGCCCTGAAGTCCCACCAGCATGATAATGGTGGGGCCGTTTGATGCGGTGTTAAGGCGGGCGGTGGTTCCGCCCATGAGCTGTGTAAGCTCCTCGTTGACTATCTTTATGACCATCTGAGCAGGGGTGAGGCTCTCAAGAACGTCCACTCCCACGGCGCGCTCACTGACGGTCTTGATGAAGTCCTTAACGACCTTGTAACTGACGTCAGCCTCCAACAGGGCCATGCGCACCTCACGCATTGCGTCCTTTATATCCGCCTCACTGAGGCGTCCCTTGCCGCGCAGCTTTTTAAAGGCCGCGTTAAGTTTTTCGGATAACGACTCAAATGCCATTTTCTTAACCTTTCAGCTTATTAAGCCCCTCGGATATCCTGAGGGCTGTCTCCTTTGCGCCGCCTTCGGTCAGCTCCGCAAGAAGCTCCGCATCCTTTTGAAGGGCGGAGATACCGCTGCGCAGCTCCTGAAACCGTTTGACCACGCCGGTCTTTTCCTCATATTCACATAGAAGGCTTCTCGCCCTTAAGAGGACGTCCCGCACACCCTGGCGGGAGATGCCTGTTATTTCCGCGATCTCCGATAGGGACAGGTCGTCGTTATAGTAGTAGTCGAAATACTCCCGCTGCTTGTCAGTGAGAAGATCACCAAAAAAATCAAAGAGCAGCGTCATCTCAAGAGTGTCGTTCGCCATAGGACACCTTCCTGTAAATACAAAACACTTTACAGGCGGATTATATACTCATCATGTGGTTTTGTCAAGGAATATTTAGGATATATGATGGGGAAAATGAGGAGGATAGGCCTTAAAAAGCCGGAAAGTACGAGCAAATACAGCGCAAGGAGAGAATCCATGACTCAGAAAGATACGGGGCTATATATAGAGCTTGGAACGCTTGGAAACTATGCAAGGAATACTGCGGCGGGCTTGGAGGCCTCCGGATGTATACGGGGCAGGAGTGTGGCCGCCGGGGGCGAGGCAGTGCTGAGACGCCTGAAGAGCAAGGTGCGGGAGCTTTCTGCCTGGCGCGGCGCCCCCTCGGAGGCAGACGAGTGGTTTTCGGACAACTGGTATCTGGCCGAGAGGGAGGGAAGTGACGGTGTCAGGTGCTTTGAGCTTGCAGGGAGCTTTCCCAGGGCCGCCGGAACGCACCGTGCGGTGATCTCTGAGGCTGCGGGCGCGCTTGTGCGCTCCGGGCGCGGAGAGGTAACGCCTGAGCGCATAAGATTGTTTCTTGATGAGTATCAGAAGGTTTCGGAAATATCAGAGCGCGAGCTTGCGGTGTTTATACCCGTCCTGAAGCTTGAGCTTATAAGCCTGCTTGACGCGGTCTTCCCGGTCGCGCGGGAAAAGAGCGGGGAAGATAAGGAGCTTGCGATGCTCCTTAAAAACATATTCACCTCTCTGAGACTGCTCGCCGGCGCAGATATGTCCGATATAATTGAGGCGGTAAACCGTGTGGAGCAGACACTGCGGGAGGATCCCGCCGGGGTGTATCCGCTCATGGATGAGGAGACGCGCCACAGCTACCGCGTGGAGCTTGCAAAGCTCGCCAAAAAGGAAAAGATAAGCGAATTTGAGGCGGCGCGGACAGTCCTTCGCCTATCGGAGGGGGACGAGGCGTGCCATGTGGGACGGTTTATATTCACCCAGCCGCTGGGTAAGCCGAAGAGGGAGAGATCAGGCGGCTGGTACATCGCCGTAAATACGATAGCCTCTGTATTCATGACGGTACTTACCGGGGTGCTGCTCAGGTCAATAGCAGCGCCGCTGCTGCTTCTGGTGCCGATATCGGAGATAGTGAAGAATGTGACGGATTTTGTGGTCCTGCACGTAGTGCACCCAAGGCGGCTTCCCAGAATGAGCTTTGAGGGGGGCATACCCAAAAGCGGCAGGACCATCTGCGTCATATCATCGCTTCTTACTGACAGCTCCTCCGGGCCGAAGCTGGCCCGCCTCTTGGAGGAGTACAGGCTTTCCAACCGGGATGCCGGGGAAAACCTGCTCTTTGGGATCCTGGCGGATCTTAAGGAGGGAAAGCAGAAGCGCGAGAAGGACGACGCCGTAATAATAGACGAGGCCCGTGAGGCGGTAAACCGCCTTAATAAAGAATACGGAGGCGGCTTTTTCCTGCTTATCCGCGACAGGGAGTACAGCGAATCTGACGGCTGCTTTATGGGACGTGAGAGAAAGCGTGGAGCAATAACGGAGCTTGTAAGGCTGCTGTCTGGAAAAAAGAGCGCCGTTAGGGTGGAGGCCGGTGACGCGGAGGCTCTCAGAGAGATAAACTTTATACTGACACTGGATTCCGACACCCGCCTTACCGCCGGCAGCGCCCGGGAGATGATTGGAGCCGCAATGCATCCGGTAAATATCCCGGTGATAGATGCAAAAAAGGGAAGAGTTGTACAGGGCTACGGCATATTTGAGCCAAGAGTAGCCACGGAGCTTAGCTCCGCGGGAAAATCTGACTTCTCAAAGGTTTTTGCCGGACAGGGGGGGGTGGACCCGTATAATTCCGCGGTCTCGGATGTCTATCAGGACCTCTTTGGAGAGGGGACGTTTATGGGCAAGGGGCTTATAAACGTTCCGGTATATCTTAAGCTCATGGAGAGCTCCATACCCGATAATACTGTCCTGTCCCACGATATCCTTGAGGGGGCGTATATGCGCTGCGCCTTTTTAAGCGACACGGAGCTTACCGACGGCTGCCCTTACAAGGTCACCTCCTATTTTGCCCGGCAGGAGCGCTGGACCCGCGGTGATTGGCAGAACCTGCGGTGGATGCTGCCGCGCGTAAAGAATAAGGATGGCGCTCTTGTAAAAAACTGCTTAAACGACATAAGCAGGTGGAAAATTTTTGACAATCTCCGCCGGAGTCTCGTCCCGCTTATGGCCTTCCTGTCGGTGATGATAGGGATGCTGATGTCAGGGCCGGTTAGCACGGCGCTTATCATAATAGCTGTGGCCTGCGTGGCAAGCGGGCTTCTTCTCACCTCCGCCGAGCTTATAATCCGGCACGACGGCAGCTCCAGAGCCAGATTCCAGTCTGCCATTATATCCGGTGCGGCGGGAGCTGTGATGCGCACGGCAATACGGCTGATGCTCCTGCCCGCAGAGGGCTGGGTGCAGCTTAGGGCGATCGTCACGGCGCTATACCGGATGATGTTTTCCCACCGAAAGATGCTCGCTTGGGTGACGTCCTCGGAGATGGAGAGACGCCATGGGAATACTGTGGGGGTAAACTATCTTAAGCTTGCCGCCTGCCCGGCGGCAGGGATAGCCGCCATAGTGCTCTCACCGCACGCGGCTGCTGCTGCCGTGGGGCTTGTGTGGATATTTGCCCCGGCATACGCATGGGCGCTGAGCCGGGAGATAAAAAAGGAGAAAAGCATATCTCAGATCGACAGGGGCTTCCTGCTGTCCTGTGCCGGGGATATTTGGAGATACTTTTCAGACTTTTTAACTCCAGAGGACAATTTTCTTCCTCCGGACAATGTACAGGAGGAGCCTGCCGTGGGGCTGGCCCACAGGACGTCTCCTACAAACATCGGGCTATGCCTGCTGTCCGCGCTGGCCGCTTCGGATCTGGGGATAATCGATGAAAAGCAGGCTGCCGGAGTTATTGGCAGGACGCTCGATTCTGTTGAGAAGCTGGAGAAGTGGAACGGGCACCTTTATAACTGGTATGACACCAGAAGCCTTTCACCCCTCGAGCCTAGGTATGTCTCAACGGTGGACAGCGGGAACCTCACCGGCTGCCTTATAGCTGTGACACAGGCGCTTAATGGCATGGGAGAGGCAGATCTCGCCGCCAGATGCAGGGCATTGGTGGACGCCGTGGACTTCCGGCCGCTTTTTGACGGTAAGCGAAAGCTGTTTTATATTGGATGGGACATGGAGAAAAACGCTCCCACTCAGGGCTGGTATGACCTTCTGGCAAGCGAGGCCCGGGAGACGAGCTTCATCGCTGTAGCTCTGGGTCAGGTGCCGAGAAAGCACTGGCGCAGGCTGGGGCGGGCGCTGGTGTCCCAGGACAGCTACAGCGGCATGGCGTCCTGGACGGGAACGATGTTCGAGTACCTTATGCCGAACATCCTGCTGCCCTGCTATGAAAATTCCCTGATCTATGAAAGCTCGCGCTTCTGCATCTATGCCCAGAAGCGCGCACACAAGGGCATACCCTGGGGCATATCCGAGAGCGCGTTTTACGCCTTTGATCCGGGGCTTTCTTATAGATACAAAGCCCATGGCGTTCAGCGGCTGGCGCTTAAAAGGAAGATGGGACTTGACAAGGTGGTGTCGCCGTATTCCACATTTTTGGCACTGCCGCTGGATACTCAGGGCGCGGTAAAAAACCTGCGCAGGCTGGAAAGACTCGGCCTGACCGGAAAATACGGATTTTATGAGGCTGCGGATTTTACGCCCTCCAGAGTCTCGGGCAAGTACGAGGTGGTCAGGACCTATATGGCTCACCACCTTGGCATGAGCATAACGTCGATAGCAAACACCCTGTGCGGGGATATCTTCACAAGGCGGTTTATGGGGGACGTGCGCATGGCCGCGTTTTCGGAGCTGCTTCAGGAACGCGTGCCTGAGGGAAGGATAGTCCTGAGACAGCCGCCCCGGGAGATCCCTGAGAAGCCGAAGCGCGCAGAGAGCGCCGGGTATCTTGAAAGCATCAGGGAGATAGACGCCTATATGCCCCGGTGCCTGCCGCTTTCAAACGGCACCTACAGCGTGCTGCTCCTTGAAAACGGCAAGACGCGCTCAACGTGGCGGTCACTTGAGCTTACCCGTTTTGAACCGGATGCTTTGGGCGGCAGCGGCATGGAATTCTATTTAAAGACGCCGGACGGTGTGTTCCCTATCCTCCCTGCGCCGGGATATCAGGACGGCACCTATGGGGCGGAGTTTTCCGACTCCTGCGGAAAGATACTTTTCAGATACGGACAGTATGCCGCCTCGATGACGGTCTCGGTCCCCACCGCCGGGGCCGGAGAGATACGGACTATAGATGTGGCGGTCTCGGGAAAGACCGAACAGGAATGTTCTGTGATATGCGTATTTGAGCCGGTGCTGGACAGGCCGGAGGATTATTTCTCCCACCCGGCCTTTTCGAGGCTGTCGCTTGAGACGGAGCTATATTCCGGCGGGCTTGTTATGCGGCGGCGCGGGAGAGGAAAAAAGAGCGAGGTGTTCATGGCGCTCTCGTGCAGCGGGAATGCGGAGCTCAGGACGGAGCGTGACAGGGGCGACCCGGTTTATATCGGAAGGCTTTCAAAAACCTCTCCGGAGATGAGAGTTGCCTGTGAGGCAAAGCTTGACCTGAAGGGAGGAAGAGGCGGCGTCTCCTTTGCTCTGGCTCCGGGATCTTCAAAAGAGGAGTGCCTGTCGGACGCAAAGAGGATGCTGGAGCACCGGGAGAAAACCGCTGTAAGCCGCATTGCGGCGTCGGCACTGATGCTGGGACTTAAGACCTCCGATGTGCGCAGCGCTCTGGGACTTATAACGGGACTTCTCTTTGGGGGGACGTTTTCCGATGACAGGCGCAGGCTTATTGAAAACGGAGAATATAAGAAGGAGGATCTGTGGAGGTTCGGAATATCCGGCGACCTGCCGCTTTTGGCGGCCCGGGTCGAGAGTACCGAACAGATCGAGGCGTCGGAAGAGCTTCTGCGCAGGCACGCGTTCTTAAGTGAAAACGGAGTGCGCTCCGACCTTGCCCTCCTTATAACTGACGGCGGAGACTACCGAAGCGCCCAGAAGGGGGCTGTTCAGGAGCTTCTGCACCGGATGGGGCGCGACGGCGCCATTGGCGCGAAGGGCGGCGTCCATCTGGTGAATGCCTCGGAGACGAGCGCGGAGGCGGTCATAGCAATGGCGGATGTCTTTGTGCCTCTTGACGGCTCTGCAGTGCCGAATGAGCGGCACGGGCGCATGCCCCTCCGTCAGCCGGAGTATATCCGTGGCTCGGAGCCGATGGGCTTCAGGCTGGAGCGGGATGGCGTTTTCAGACTGGCAGTGAGCGATACGCTGCCGCCGCTCAGCTGGAGCCATGTGCTGGCAAACAAGGACTTCGGATTTCTGGCCACTGAGGCCGGTACGGGCTATATGTGGTATAAAAACTCACGGGAAATGAAGATAAACAGATGGCTGGGCGACCCCCTGACCACAGCAGGTACTGAGCGGCTGGAGCTTTATAAGGACGGAAAGAGGATATCGCTCTTTGCCGACGGAGACGGGCGGAGCACCATGGTGGAATACGGCTTCGGCTGGGCGTCCTGGGAGAAGGAACTAGGCGGCGTCAAGTCTTGTGTCACGGCCTTTGTGCCGGGGGACGCTGCCGCAAGAGTGATGATCATAAGATTTGAGGGGGAGACCTCCGGCTGTAAGCTGGATTATTATACTGAGCTTACCCTGGGCGGGGACAACAGGCTCAGCGCCCGCACGGTCACGTGGCAGGAGGACGGCGCGCTTTTTGCCAGAAGGCCCGGCGGGGAATACGAAGATGCCGTGTTCTGCGTCGCAGCCTCTGAAAAACCGGAGGGCTTTACCTGCGACAGAAGCGACTGGCTTTCAGGAGGCCTTAACGGCACCGTTGGAGCGGGAAATATACCCTGCGCCGCCGCCCGTTACAGTGCGGCAAGGGAGCTGGTGATAGTGACCGGCTGCGCCCCGGCGGATAAGATAAAGCAATTATGCGATATGTCCGCCGCGGAGCGGGAACTGAACAAGACCAGGGAGTATTGGAGAGAAGCCGTGACCCCTGTTACGATAGAGACCGGAGATGAAAACATCGACGGCTTTATAAACGGCTGGGCGCTTTACCAGACTTATTGCTGCCGGGTGCTTGCGCGGACGGCGCTCTATCAGAACGGCGGGGCAATAGGCTTTAGAGACCAGCTTCAGGATATATGCGCGCTCAGCGCCTTTAAGCCCGAGACTGCGGCGCGGCAGATACGGCTGGCCGCGGAGCACCAGTATAAGGAGGGGGATGTCCAGCACTGGTGGCATCCCGGACCTTATGGCGATAAGGGCGTCAGGACGCGGTGCAGCGACGACCTTCTGTGGCTTCCCTATGCGCTGTGCGACTATGTGGAAAAGACCGGGGACCACGGACTTTGCCGGGCAAAGGCTCACTATCTTATGTCAAGGCCCCTTGAAAAGGATGAGGAGGACAGGTATGAAAGCCCTGGGCGCTCCCCAGATAAGGACACGCTTTTAGGGCACTGTATTCGTGCGGCGGATATGTTTATCTCCCGCGGACTTGGCTCCCACGGCTTGGCCCTGATGGGCAGCGGGGACTGGAACGACGGCATGGATGCTGTCGGAAGGGAGGGGCGCGGCGAGAGCGTCTGGCTGAGCTTCTTTGCTTCGATTGTCCTTAAGCGCCTTGCGGAGCTTTGTGCAAAAGAGGGGGAACAGGGAAGGGCTATGAGCTTCCGGGACTATTCCGAAATGCTGCTTAACGCCGCCGAGAGAGCATGGAGCGGACAGTGGTATCTCCGCGGATATTACGACGACGGTGAGCCTCTCGGCGCACCCGGGGACAGGGAGTGCGAGATAGACTCAATAGCCCAGAGCTTCTCCGTATTTGCAGGTGCGGACAGAAACAGAAGCAGTCAGGCGCTCTCCAGCGCCTATGCCAGACTCTTCGACGTGAACAGCGGAGTCGTCAGACTCTTTACGCCGCCCTTTGACGACGGGGAGAAGAACCCCGGTTATATCCGCGGCTACGCCCCCGGCTACAGGGAAAACGGCGGCCAATATACTCACGGGGCCGTTTGGCTGGCTATGGCCATGCTCAGAGCCGGGGAGACAGCCCGCGGTGCCGAGCTTCTGGCGGCGCTATCACCGGGGGGAAGGGATATCAAAAAGTACAAGGCCGAGCCGTATGTGATAGCCGCGGACGTGTACTCAGCGCCCGGCCATGAGGGGCGCGGCGGCTGGACCTGGTATACAGGCTCAGCGGGCTGGTATTTCCGAGCGGTGACCGAGGAGCTTATGGGACTTCATGTCCGTGACGGGGTGCTTTATATTGAACCGAAGCTGCCCGCTGCATGGGGAAAATGCAGCGCATCGGTCAGGACTGAGAGCGGCGAGCTTAAAATAGAAATAGACCCGCCGAGGGGCAATCAGGTCACAGTAAACGGAAAACCTTTTAAAAACGACGGATATCCCCTAAAGATTCACAATAAATTTATTTCATCTGCGGAGAATATGTAGTATAATAGCAACATCTGACATGTGTGGAGTTTTATGCCATGCGCATGTCGAAAAAGTAAGCTTCCGCCCGGATAAAGCAGAGGCTTTCCGGGCGGATAAACTATTACGGAGGTGTTTTCGTGCAGAAGGTTTATCAAAAACGGATAATGCGCGGAGTTAACCTGACATGCGTAAATGCCATTAAATTCAAAACCGGGTGTATTTCCGTTACTCTGATGACGCGCCTTGACAAAAAGACGGCGTCTATGAATGCGGTGCTGCCGTATGTGCTGCGCCGCGGTACGGCCGGCTGCCCCGACATGGAGGCGCTTTCCGCGGTGCTTGACGACCTCTACGGTGCGAGGATCGTGCCGGTAGTCAGAAAAAAGGGCGAGGTACAGTGCATCGGCTTCTATGCTGATTTTCCGGACGATGCGTTCGTACCGGGAACGGGGAACATTCTTGAAAAGACCGCCAAGCTTATGGGGGAGATGCTGCTCTCTCCGGCCACCAGCGGGGGAAGGCTGAAGGCGGAGTATGTGGACAGCGAGCGCCGGAATCTAATGGATGATATCAGGGCCGAGATAAATGACAAGCGGCTTTACGCCGCCCGGCGCCTTACGGAACATATGTTTAAGGGGGAGAGCTACGGCGTCGGTAAGCTGGGCACTCTGGCCGACGCCTCTAAAATATCGGTTCAAACACTGACAAAGCACTATAAGGAGCTTATAGCCTCGTCGGCAATCGAGATTTTCTACTGCGGTGCAGAGGAGCCGGAGAAGGTGGAGCACATAATGCGCGAGGCGCTGGCTGCGCTGCCGAGAGTCGGGGACTGCGAGATACCACAGACCGCTGTCAGTACGAAAAACTGGGAGGCACAGCCCCGATACTTCAGTGAAAAGCTTGACGTTACGCAGGGAAAGCTTGTCATGGGTTACCGGCTTGGAGAGGCCATGAAGAATCCGAACCACGCCGCGTTTATGGTGTTTAACGCCGTTTTCGGCGGTGCGGCGACATCGAAGCTTTTTATGAACGTGCGGGAAAAGCTGTCGCTCTGCTATGAGATAAGCTCTGGGCTTGACAGGCACAAGGGCGTGATGGTAGTATCCTCCGGGATCGAGTTTTCAAAATATGATGAGGCGCTAAGTGAGATAACAAAGCAGCTGGAGGCTGTAAAAAACGGCGAACTTGAGGACTGGGAGCTTGACGGGGCAAAGAAGGCTGTAATGACGGCCATTTATTCCTCAATAGACGAGCCGGTGGGACTTGAGAGTATGTACCTTGACAGGACGATGCTTGGCCTTACGGCGAAGCCTTCGGAGCTTGCCGCTCTTGTTTCCGAGGTGACGGCACAGGATGTGGCGGAGATCGCCTCCTGCGTGAGACTTGACTCGATATTTTTCCTTACTGGGGAGGACGAAGATGCTTAAGCTTTCAGAATACGGCAGAATAGGCGAGATAGCGTGGTTTGACGAGCTTCCCAACGGACTGAGGCTCTGCGTAGTTCCGAAGCCCGACTACAAAAAGAGCATGGCCTTTTTCGCCACGAATTATGGCGGGGTGGACAGGCGCTTCAAGCTCTCCGGTAAATGGATGGACACCCCCGCGGGAGTGGCGCATTTTTTGGAGCATAAGATGTTTGATATGGAGGATGGAGAAAACGCCCTCACGATACTCTCGGAGCGCGGGGCCTCGGCCAATGCCTTTACCTCCTCGGATATCACCGCATACCACTTTGAGTGCACCGATATGTTCTTTGAGAATCTTGAGCTTCTGTTAAAATTCGTCTCTACGCCGTATTTTACGGAGGAGAGCGTTCAGAAGGAGCGGGGCATAATCGGCCAGGAGATAAAAATGGTGGAGGACGAGCCTGATTATGCCGTGTACTACGGGCTTGTAAGGAGCCTTTTTAAGCACAATCCTGTGCGTGACGCCGTTGCGGGTTCGGTGGAGAGCATCGAAAAAATAACTGCTGAGACGCTTTACGGCTGCCACAGAGCCTTCTATACCCCCTCCAATATGACACTGGCAGTCGTGGGGAACCAGGACCCTCAAAAGATCCGGGATATGGCGGTGAGGCTTCTTCCGGAATATAACGCGCCGTACGCGGAGCGGGATTACGGTGCAGCTGAGGGGGAGCTGCCGGCAGATATGCGCACGGAGCGCCGGATGGAGGTCAGCGCCCCGATATTTCTTGCCGGGGCAAAGTCAGAGTCCGGGCTTAAGGGAAAGAGCGGCGCGCGGTTTGAACTTGTTGCCTCAATGGCAATGAGCACACTCATGGGCAAGGCTACGCCGCTGTATAACAGGCTGTATTCCGAGGGACTTGTCAACGACACCTTCGGCTACGATTTTGAGCGCACATCGGGAGTGTCGCTCCTGTCCTTCGGAGGGGAGAGCAAAAATCCGGAGCTTGTGTGCCTGCGAGTGCTGGAGGAGGCGGCAAAGATAGCCGCCAAGGGCGTGGACGAGGAATTCTTCGTAAGACGCAAAAAAACGACCTACGGGCGCATAATAAGGGCGCTGAACTCATTTGACAGTATATGCTATAATCTAGCTGCTGCGGGATTTGATGGGTATGATTATTTTGAGACGCTGGATATCCTTGACGGAATAACGGCGGAGGATGTCAGAAGCTTTATAGCGAAATATGTCGTTCCCGAGCGCACGGCCATATCTATCATTCAAAAGCTTGAGAGGTGATCCGGTGTGTCAAAAGCCGCAATATCATTCCCGATGCTGGGAGATTTCTCAATAAATCCATCAAACTATATCACTATTGGGAACTTTAAAATATACTGGTATGGAATTATCATCGCCGCGGGATTCTTGCTTGCGGTCATATATGCCAGCAAGCGCGCAAAGCAGTTTGGGCTTACGCCGGATAACATACTTGATGTGATAATCCTGGGCGTGCCGCTGGCAATAATCGGCGCAAGGATCTACTATGTTGTTTCAGAGTGGGAGATGTATGCGGATAACCCGATATCCGTCCTCTATATCTGGGAGGGCGGACTGGGTATGTACGGCGTCCTTGCCGGCGCAATAATCGCCCTTATCATATATGCAAAACACAAAAAGCTGTCCATACTGGCGTTTCTTGACCTGGTGTGCATCGGTTTCCTGATAGGGCAGTTTATAGGCCGCTGGGGGAACTTCATGAACCGGGAGGCATACGGCTACGAGACGGATATATTCTGCCGCATGGGACTTACCCTTAACGGCGAGACGATATATGTCCACCCCACTTTTCTCTACGAGTCTCTGTGGAATTTTATCGGATTTTTGATCCTGCACTTCTTCTCAAAAAAGCACCGCAGGTATGACGGGCAGATTTTTCTCATGTATCTGGCGTGGTATGGCTTTGGCAGGATGTTCATTGAAGGGCTCCGCACCGACAGCCTCTACATTGCGAATACCGGCATAAGAAAATCCCAGCTTGTAGCCTGTGTGTCCTTCCTTACTGCCGCAGTGCTTCTGATGTATAACAAGTTCAAGGTGCACCACGACCCGGCTGATATGTTTGTAAATCGTAAGCTCGCTGCCGAGGCCGCCTCCGCAGAGGGGACGGGTACGGCCGATGGTGCTGCAAAGCAGGAGGAAGCAGAGACGGAGAACGAAGCGCCTGATGCTTCCGCTGAGATCCATGAAAACTCGGATAATAATAAAAATCATGAGGATAATGAAATTTCGGAATAAGGAATAATAAAACGGGAGGAAATTTAAAATGGCAAATTTTGATTTTGAAGAGCTTAAAAGAAAGGCAGTTGAGACAGCCGGCAGCATTGCGGATAAATCCGCTGAGGTGGCAAAACTTGTTGCCGAGAAGGCATCTCTGCTTGCGAAGAAGGCCAAGCTCACCGCAGAAATCGCCGCAGAGAAGGAGAGCCTCAAGAAAAAATATCAGGAGCTGGGAAAGCTCTACTATGAGAAGTACTCAGGCGGTATAGATCCGGATTTTGAGCAGTCGGCTGAGGATATTCAGGTATCACTTGCTAAAATAAGCGAGAAGCAGGAGGAGCTTGACGCCATAAAGGCCGAGGCTGCAGCTGCGGACATCGATATCGATGAGGAATACGAGGATGCAGAGGTAACTGAAACGGCCGAGGATCCTGATATCGACATCGAGATCACTGTAGAGCATGAGGCCTCAGAGGAAGCAGCGGAGGAGGCACCTGCCTCTGAGGATCCCGCAGCTCCCGATGAGAACACCGCAGGAGAGTAAAAGTAAAAAACAAAACGCGGACGTCCCTTATCGTCCGCGTTTTTGCGTATTTTAAGTTTTTTTATAACTTTTGGGCGATAGGCCGGCAGCTATTGGCGCTTTGGACATAGTTGTTATAAAAAAGCGGCGAAATTGTTCAAAATTTGGTGAAATGTCCGTTAAAAAATAAACATTTGATATTGAAATATTCTTGGTCTGGATATAAAATACAAGTATAATCCGCAGGAGGCGCATTTGTATGGTAAATATTGTTCTGGTGGAACCTGAAATACCCATGAATACAGGCAATATTGCCCGTACCTGCGCCGCCACAAGAAGCAGGCTCCATCTCATAAAGCCGCTGGGGTTCGATATATCTGACAGAGCGGTCAAGCGGGCGGGGCTAGATTACTGGCCTATGGTGGATATAACGGTTTACGAGAGCCTTGAGGATTTTCTCAGCCAGCACGGGGATGAGGACCTGTGGCTCACCACCACCAAAGCACCAAGGCAGTATACCGAGGCCAGTTTTGAGGATGGCTGCTGGCTCCTTTTCGGCAAGGAGACGGCGGGGCTGCCGCAGTATCTAAGGGAGCGCTACCGTGATAGGTGCATACGGCTTCCCATGCGGCAGGACGCACGCAGCCTGAACCTTGCAAACACCGTCGCCGTGCTCTGCTATGAGGCTCTGCGCCAGCAGGGTTTCCCCGGGCTTAAGGGGACGGGAGAGATGGCCGAGGCTTAAACCATGTATTACCAGTCACATGCAATGCTTTTTTAATACGAACAATATGAATAAAGGAGAATTGTAATGAACTACAACAAAAAATCAGTCCGCGATATAGACCTGTCCGGCAAGAAGGTGCTTCTGCGCTGTGATTTCAACGTACCCCTCAAGAATGGGGTTATAACCAGCGATAAGAGGATAGTAGCCGCCGTTCCCACCATTAAGTATCTTCTTGACAACGGCTGTGCAGTGATAGCCTGCTCCCACCTTGGAAAGCCCAAGGACGGCCCGGATCCCAAGCTGAGCCTTGCACCTGTTGCCGCGCGCCTTTCCGAGCTTCTGGGCATAGAGGTCAAGATGGCCGCTGACGTCGTTGGTGAGAGCGCCACGGCTATGGCCAAGGAGCTTAAGTCCGGAGAGATCATGCTGCTTGAGAACACCCGCTTCGAGAAGGGCGAGACCAAGAACGATCCGGAGCTTGTAAAGAAACTTGCGGCAATGGCCGATATATATGTTTCCGACGCCTTCGGCGCCGTACACCGCGCCCATGCCTCCACTGCCGGAGTTGCCGACTATCTGCCGGCCGTTTCCGGTTTCCTTATTGAGAAGGAGCTTGGCGTTATGGGCAAGGCCCTTGCTGATCCTGAGCGTCCGTTTGTAGCTATTCTCGGCGGTGCCAAGGTCTCTGACAAGCTCAACGTTATATCCAACCTCCTTGAGAAGGTGGACACCCTTATAATCGGCGGCGGAATGTCCTACACCTTCATGGCTGCGAAGGGCTATGGCATCGGCACTTCGCTCTTTGACGAGGAGAAGGTCGACTACTGCAGACAGATGATGGAGAAGGCCGAGAAGAACGGCGTAAAGCTCCTTCTGCCGGTGGATACCGTTGTTGCGAAGGCATTCCCGGATCCCATTGACGGCGAGATCGAGGTCAAGACCGTTGCCTCCGACGCTATCCCCTCTGACATGATGGGCCTTGATATTGGAGAAAAGACCCGTGAGATATTTGCAGACGCCGTGAAGTCCGCAAAGACGGTTGTATGGAACGGACCCATGGGCGTATTTGAAAATCCGACCCTTGCCGCAGGCACCATCGCTGTTGCGAAGGCCTTGGCCGAGTCAGATGCCGTTACCATTGTCGGCGGCGGAGATTCCGCTGCAGCATGTGAGCAGCTCGGCTTTGCCGATAAGATCACCCACATCTCCACCGGCGGAGGCGCTTCCCTTGAATTCCTTGAGGGGAAAGAGCTTCCGGGTGTAGCCTGCCTGCTTGATAAATAAGGAGCCTTTATATGAACAGAAAATACCGTAAAACAATAATTGCAGGCAACTGGAAAATGAACATGAAGCCCTCGGATGTCAAGCCATTTGCCGAGGAGCTGAAGAACATCGTTCCTAAGGCAAAGTGGTGCGAGACCGTAATCTGCGCGCCCTTTGTTGACCTGACCGCCGCGGTCAAGGCGTTTAAGGACTGCCGTATATCCGTAGGAGCGGAAAACCTCAATGAGAACCCCAAGGGCGCCTACACCGGAGAGGTCGCCGCGGATATGCTTGCCGATATGGGGATAAAATATGTTATAATCGGCCACTCTGAGCGCAGGCAGTATTACGGAGAGACCGACATCTCTGTCAACAAGAAGGTCCACGCCGCGCTTGAGGCTGGCCTTCAGCCGATAGTCTGCGTGGGCGAGAGCCTTGAGCAGAGGGAGCTTGGCATAACCATAGAGCTTATTACTCTTCAGGTAAAGACGGCTCTTGCCAACGTCCCCGATGAAAAGGTCAGAAAGGTCGTCATAGCCTATGAGCCGATCTGGGCTATCGGCACAGGCAAGACCGCTACTGCGGAGCAGGCAAACGAAGTCTGCTGTGCCATCAGGGCAGTTATACGCAATCTTTACGGCGCAAGGGTCGCCAGGGCCGTAACGATCCAGTATGGCGGCTCCATGAACGAGAAAAACGCGGCTGAGCTGCTGGCGCAGCCGGACATCGACGGAGGCCTTATAGGCGGAGCCTCCCTTGTTCCGGAGAAGTTCGCGGCAATAATCAACGCCGCAAATCAGGAGTAAATATGAAGAAACCAACGACTCTTATAATAATGGATGGCTTCGGAATTGATACGCCGGATCCGTCCAAAAACGCTATAGCCGCGGCAAAGACCCCAGTGCTTGACAAGCTCTTTGCCTCGTGTCCTCACAGCCGCCTCGCCGCCTCCGGCGAGGATGTGGGACTTCCCGACGGCCAGATGGGCAACTCCGAGGTGGGCCACACCAACATTGGAGCGGGACGCGTGGTGTTTCAGGATCTGCCGCGTATCACCCGTGCGGTGCGCGACGGCAGCTTCTTTGAAAATCCAGAGTATATTGCCGCTATGGATTCCGCAAAGATGAGCGGCGGCGCGCTCCACCTGATGGGCCTTATGTCCGACGGCGGTGTTCACAGCCACAACGCCCATACATGGGCATTTATTGAGATGGCAAAGCGCCGTGGACTCTCAAAGGTCTATATCCACTGCTTCATGGACGGACGCGACGTGCCGCCTTCCTCCGGAAAGGGATATATCGAGGAGTGCGTCAACAAGTGCAACCAGATCGGAGTAGGCAAGATCGCAACCATTGCCGGGCGCTTTTACGCCATGGACCGGGACAACCGCTGGGACAGGGTCGAGAAGGCCTATAATGCCATAGTCTGCGGGGAGGGAAATTTTGATCCGGATCCCGTGCATGTTATGCAGGCGTCGTATGACGAGGGCGTGACAGATGAGTTTGTCGTTCCCACGGTCTGCTGCAAGGACGGAATGGTAAAGCCGGGCGACTCGGTCATCTTCACAAACTTCCGCCCTGACAGGGCCAGAGAGATCACCCGCACCTTTGTTGACCCGGATTTCTCCGGTTTTGAGCGCAAAAAGGGCTTCTTCCCGGTAAAATATGTCTGTACTACCCAGTATGACGCCACTATGCCCAACGTGACCGTTGCATTCCCTCCGGAGGAGCTTACCAATACATTTGGTGAGATCCTAAGCTCCAAGGGTATGACACAGCTTCGTATTGCCGAGACGGAGAAGTATGCGCATGTTACCTTCTTCTTTAACGGCGGCACGGAGCAGGTGTATGAGGGGGAGGACAGGGCGCTTATCCCTTCACCCAAGGAGTTCCCCACCTACGATCTCATCCCTGAGATGAGCGCCAGGAAGGTCGCTGAGGAGTGCGTGAAAAGGATCGAAAGCGGAAAGTATGACGCGGTGATCCTTAATTTTGCCAACTGCGATATGGTTGGCCACACAGGCGTGTTCTCCGCGGCGGTCAAGGCTGTGGAGACCGTGGACGAGTGTGTCGGAAAGGTCGTGGATGCCGTCGATAAAATGGGCGGTATCTCCCTCATAACGGCCGACCACGGCAACGCCGACAAGATGATAGATGAAGACGGCGAGCCGTTTACCGCTCACACAACAAATTTGGTCCCGTTTCTTATAAAGGGCGCGGGTGAGCTTAAGCTCAGAGACGGAAGGCTCGCGGATATCACCCCCACGATGCTCGACCTTATGGGGATTGAAAAGCCCGCAGAGATGAGCGGGGATTCGCTTATCGTAAAATAACTCGCATATGATCTCATAACTTCCAAAAATTTCGGGATAATACTATTATCCCGAAATTTTTTTGCCCGAAAAGGCGGGCAGTCAGGAGGAGCTTATGAGAGAGCACGTTGGAATATGTGCGGTAAATGGACGGGAGATCCTGGATTCCCGGGGAAACCCGACGGTCGAGGCGGAGGTGTATCTTGAGGACGGGACCTATGCCCGGGCCTCAGTCCCTTCCGGCGCATCGACCGGAATTTTTGAGGCCCACGAAATGCGTGACGGCAGTGAGCGTTACGGAGGTAAGGGAACAAGACAGGCGGCGCAGAATATAAAGGGTGAGATAAACCGCAGGCTCTGCGGGGAAAACGCCCTTGACCAGCCTGGTATAGACGGGATACTCTTATCCTTGGATGGCACGGAGAACAAGTCACGTCTGGGAGCTAACGCCGTACTTGCCGTGTCCGTGGCCTGCGCAAAGGCAGCTGCAAAAAGCCGGGGGCTTCCGCTGTATAATTATCTTGGCGGCGCGAATGCCAAGACGCTGCCGATGCCCATGATGAACGTAATAAACGGCGGAGCACACGCCGGAAACAGTATTGATATTCAGGAATTCATGCTGGTACCCGTCGGCGCCGAGACCTTTTCGAACGCTGTTCGCTGGTGCGCGGAGGTTTTCCATACGCTCCGCAGGGTTGTGCCTGCCTCCGGCGTAGGTGATGAGGGTGGTTATGCACCGGAGCTTTCCTCGGATGAGGAGGCTCTCAAGGCCCTCGTCTCGGCGGTTAAGATGGCGGGCTTTGAGCCCGGCAGGGACTTTATGTTCTCAATAGACGCCGCCACCTCAGAGTGGTACAGTGCCGAGGATGGACGTTACTACTTGCCAAAGCGCAAAAAGACCCTGACGCGTTCGGAGCTTATTGAAATGTGGCGCGGGTACTCTGGCAGCTACCCGATATTCTCGATAGAAGACGGCTGCGGCGAGGAGGACTGGGAAGGATGGGAGCTTATGACCCGGGAGCTTGGAAAGAGCACTGTCCTCGTTGGGGATGACCTGTTTGTTACGAATGTGGAGCGCATCAAAAAGGGGATAGCTGTCGGCGCTGGCAACGCGGTGCTTGTGAAGATGAACCAGATAGGCACCTTGACGGAGACCATGGACGCTGTGGAGACGGCGAAAAAGGCGGGATTCTTATCTATAATTTCGCACCGCTCCGGAGAGACCGAGGACACAACTATCGCCGATCTTGCCGTGGCTATGAACGCAGGATTTATAAAGACCGGCGCACCCTCGAGAACCGACAGAACGGCAAAGTATAACCGCCTCCTCAGAATAGAGGAGGAGCTTGACGGTTCCGCCGCGTTTCCCCATATATTGAAATAAGACTTAAGCTTGTAAAATTGCCCGTTTATGAAAAAACGGGCAATTTTTATTCAATAAATTCTGTATTCTTATACAATTTGCTGTTGAAATTGTACATTTTATGATATATAATCATGCACATATGAAAAAAGCAAAAGAAGGGAATACATATGAAAAAGTTTACAAAGCTCTTGGCGCTTTCACTGGCACTGGCTGCGGTGCTGGCGCTTTCTGCCTGCGGCGGATCCAAAAGCGGCTCTGATGATCCTATTGTGGTGTATACAAATGCGTATTTTGCACCGTTTGAGTATTATGAGGGTACCGACATCGTGGGTGTGGATATCGACATAATGAACAAAGTGGGTGAGAATCTCGGCAGAGATGTGGAGTTCACAAATGTTGAATTCTCCGCTATCATCGACAACGTGTCATCCGGCAAGCTCTGTGATGTGGGCGCCGCCGGTATAACCATTACCGAGTCAAGGCAGGAGCAGGTGGATTTCTCCACCCCGTACTTTACCTCAGTTCAGTATGTCATTTACGCCGCCGGCGCTATGGAGCCGGACGGAACTGACGGCGATGTAAATTATATCCTCTGGGACTCACTTGCCGGCAAGAAGATCGGGGTCCAGATGGACACCACCGGTGATATCTATGTTGACGGAGAGATCAACGCCACTGAGGATAACGAGGATTACGGATATGACGGAGTTCTCTACGGCACAGGGGCTGAGGAGGCCAGATACGAGAGCGCCCAGCTGGCTGTCGACGCCATAGGCGCGGGACAGGTTGACGTGGTCGTTGTTGACTATCTGCCCGCATCCTATATAGTTGACAAGAATGACGGCTATGAGTGCGCGGCTCTCTATTATGACGGCGGCGACGAGGCCGATTATCCTACTGAGGAGCAGTACGCGATATGCGTGACCAAGGGTGAGGATGAGCTGCTTGAGGCCATTAACTCCGTGCTCTCCGAGCTTGGCGAGGACGGCATCAACGACCTCGTTATGAAGCACATGGGTCTTACTGACTGAGCTTGTAAGAATAATCTATCGGCGGCGGAACAGTACCATCGGCACTGTTCCGTTCCGTTTAATATCGGGGGGGATGTCGGCTTGAGTAAATTTTTGAAGAACATATGGCTCATTTTTACTACGAAAACATACCTTGAGAGTATGCTGACCGGACTTAAGATAACCGTACTGGTGTCTCTGGGTGCGGCAGCTCTGGGGCTTATTTTGGGGACGCTGGTGGCGCTTGTCGGCCTTTCCGGCTCCAAAAATCCTTTTATGAAAATACTGAAGCTTCTGTGCAAGGTATACGTAACTATAATCCGCGGTACGCCGATGGCGCTTCAGCTTTTTATAATGGCGTTTGTGGTCTTTGCTATCCGGGGCTTCCCGCTGACAGTCACGGCGATAATTGCATTCGGCATAAACTCCGGCGCGTACGTCTCGGAGAATATCCGTGGGGGAATACTGTCTGTGGATGCGGGGCAGACGGAGGCCGGGCGCTCCTTGGGAATGACAGCCTCGGCAACTATGCGGAAGATCGTGATCCCCCAGGCAATAAAGAACGTGATACCCTCGATCGGCAACGAGCTTATCGCCCTTATTAAGGAGACGTCCATCGTCAGCATGATTGGCATGTATGATCTGACATGCGCGGCAAAGAATGTGGGCAGCGGACAGAATCTTGCAAACTACGTGGCGCCGATGACCGTTGCGGCGCTATTCTATCTGGCGATAGTATATCTTTTGACGTTCATAATAAAAAGGATTGAGAGGAGGCTGCGGGAAAGTGATAAGCGTTAGAAATATCTACAAGGATTTTGGCAGCCTTCACGTACTGAAGGCCGTGTCCTGTGAGGTGGAGAAGGGCGGAAAGTACGTCATAATCGGCCCATCGGGCGGCGGAAAGTCAACGCTCCTGCGGTGCATGAACCTGCTGGAGGAACCCACATACGGAGAGGTATGGCTTGACGATAAGCTCATAACCCCTCCTGACCCGTACCTCCACCCGGAGGTTATAACGGCTTCCAACACCTTCAGGGAACTTAAACTTAAGGGAGGCTCCGATGAGGAGCTTATTGCGAAGATAAAAAAAGAGGATCTTCTAAAAAAGCACGAGGGCGGGGCATACAGATCGGCTCTTAAAAGAATTGAGCTTGAAAACCGCGTTGAGATAAACGAGGCCCGTCAAAAGATGGGCATGGTGTTTCAGCAGTTCAACCTGTTTCCGCACCTGACTGTTATGCAGAACCTGACGCTTGCGCCGGTGCAGAACGGCTTAAAGACGAAGGAGCAGGCCTCCGAAAACGCACTGAAGCTTCTCTCACGCGTGGGGCTTTCCGACAAGGCCGATGTCTACCCCAATAAGCTCTCCGGCGGACAGAAGCAGCGCATTGCGATTGTCAGGGCCTTGAATATGGATCCGGAGGTAATGCTCTTTGACGAGCCGACCAGCGCACTGGATCCGGAGATGATAGGCGAGGTCCTTGATGTAATGAAGGGGCTTGCCGAGGAGGGGATGACCATGGTCGTCGTCACCCATGAGATGAGGTTTGCCCGGGAGGTGGGCGACACCGTAATCTTTATGGCGGACGGGCACATAACGGAGCAGGGTACGCCTGATCAGATATTCGACCACCCCAAAACGGAGCGTCTCAAGTCTTTTCTGGATAAAATATTGTAAACTGTGCAAAAAAGCAGGCCTTAGGGCCTGCTTTTTTTGGAACTTTTGGAGAGTTTTGTGAGTCAAATCATCATAGACTCAAAAATGAAAACGGAGGGATAAAAATGAAAAAGAGGATAACACTTTTACTGATGGTCCTGATGCTTTTGCTCTCGGTCCTTGCTGCCTGCTCTTCTGGTAACAAGTCGGAGGCGTCAGAGAGCTGGTTCAGCAACAGCAATACGGCGTTGGACAACAGTGCGGCGGACTATTACATGGAACCGGAGGCCCCCATGGACGGCGTGCTGGAAGCTGCAGGCACTGCCGTAAAGAGCACATCCCTGGCGGAGAAGATCATCTACACAGCCTCTGCCGACATTGAGACGGTGGACTTTGAGGCCTCCGTACAGTCGGTGTACGATATGCTGGATAAATACGGGGCATTTCTGGAGTCGTCAAATATCTCCGGAAAGAGCTATCGCTCACAGGTGTACAATTATCAAACTTATCGCTATGCCTCCTTTACCATACGGGTGCCGGTGGAGGCATACAAGTCCATGACCTCGGAGCTTGACGCCGTAGGCAATGTGCTGAACATCTCCACGGGCATACAGAATATCACCGAGCAGTATTATGATTCCCAGTCCCGGCTGGAGGCGTATGAGATCGAGCAGGAGCGGCTCCTGGCCATGCTGGAGAAGGCCGAGAATGTGACGGATATGCTGGATATAGAGTCTCGCCTTTCGCAAGTCAGATATGAGATAGAGTCACTGGAGTCCACCCTGCGCAACTGGCAGAATCAGGTGGATTACAGCACCGTAAACATCTACCTGAGCGAGGTGGAGGAGCTTACCGAGACCGTGGAGACCCACCGCACCTATTGGCAGGAGATAGGCGACGGATTTAAATCCACGCTCAAATCCATAGGCAGCTTCTTTAAGGGGCTTTTTAAGTGGTTTGTAGTCGCCCTGCCGGTCCTCCTGATAATCGCGGTGATCATTGCGGCTGTGGTACTTATAATACGCGTGGCTGTGCGCAGACACAGAAGAAAAAATAACGGTGACACAGAGGATCAAAATGAAATAATTAAATAATAAAAACAAGGCAGCGCCGCCCGCGCTGCCTTGTTTTTATATATAGGTTAGGTGGTCTCGCTTTTCAGCGCGTCGATGGGGTTTTCCTTTTTTATGCGCCGCATGGAGTACATCATCGTGGCGAAAACTACAATAAACACGCTGCCCACGGCGATAGCCACCGCTCCCCAAGGGAGGTAGAAGCCGGTATCATAGCCCGACCGAACGGAGCGGAACATCAGGTATGTGAGGCAGAAGGCCGCAGGTATGCCGTACATAAGGGATTTCGTCCCATATAGCAGGCACTCAAAATTCATCATCTTGTTAAAGCCCTTGGAGGTCATACCCACTGATTTGAGCATGGCAAACTCCCGCCGCCGTAGGTGGATATTGGTTGAGATGGTGTTAAACACATTGGCAAGGGAGATAAGGGAGATGAGGGTGATGAAGCCATAGGCAAAGACCTTCATGATCAGGACCAGGTTCATCTCCGTCTCGCTCATCTCGTATACGTCGTAGAGTGGCGCGGAGGGGAGGCCGCCGGTCTCCGCAGTCTCCATAAGGGCGGTCATGGCCGCCTTGTGGCCGTCGGTTTTGAAATACACAACGCTGGAGAGCTCATAGCCGCCGTAAAGCTGCTGGAAGATGCTCATGGGATAGAGAGCGTATATGTCGTAGCACTCCGAGCGGTTGAGGCCAAAGGGCATCTCGGTAACCTGGGCACCGATTGAGAGGCTGCGCTCATCCCAGCAGGCGGAATAGGCCGCCTCGCGCTCCTCGTCGGTGAGCTTATCCAGGTCCTCACGGTTATAATAAGCCTCAAACCTTGCGGGGTTCTGTACCTCCGCGGTAAGCTCCGTGACATCATCCCGGATGAAGGTCGTCTTTTCCATGCGCTCTGTGGCGTAGTTGAACATGGAAAGCTCCGACATGACCACGGCCTGAGGATTTTCGGAGTCGAAGAAGCTGTCCTTGTCCAGCCGCTGCTCCTGCAGATACTCCCGGAAGTTTTCATCCTCCACGCCGCAGATATAAAGCCGGGTGGTGTACGTTACGGGTTCGCCGTCCTGTGTATCATAGGCGGTCTCCACAAGCTGCAAGGCCTCGTCCGTAAGCTGGCCGTATTCCAGCGTGATAAGGGGGCTTGTGTAGGCCATATAGCTTGTACGGGTGACGCCCTCCGCCGCCGAGAGGCACTCGGCCGCCTCCGAGACGGTGATTTCATGCCCGTCGGAGGCTTTAAGAGAGCCGCCCCAGCTGTATTTAATGTCATAGTCATAGTGCTCAAACACGCCGCTGACCGCGTCGGTCATATAGGTGCAGAAGCTGCTGGCGGAGATGAACAGCACCACGCTCATGAAGAGCGACACCACGGTTGCCCGGTAGCGCCTTCGGCTGCGCTTAAAGTGCTTGCCCGCTATGGCCCCCTCCAAGCCAAAGAGCTTGTAGGTGAGCTTTGAGGTCTTGACCTCCCGGGGCTTTATGGATACGTCGGCGGACTGATGGATAGCCTCAATGGCGGTCACCTTGGTTGCCCTGCGGGATGGAACCCATGCAGATATTAAAACGGTCACAAATGCCACCGCGCAGGCGATGATTATCGCGGGGAGGGTGGCTGACATTTTTAAGGAGACCTCCGAATAGCCGATGACGCTGGATAGCTTGTCACCTATAAAGTGGAAGGTCACGGTCATGCCCGCTATTCCGCTTAAGATACCCAGCGGTATGCCAACGGCGCTCACATACACCGCCTCTGCAAAGACCATCCTCCTTATCTGGCGCTTTGTAGCGCCCACGGAGGAGAGCAGCCCAAACTGCTTTGTGCGTTCGCTGACGGATATGGAAAAGGCGTTGTATATAAGGGATATAGAGCCGAACATGATGAGCGCGATGAGTATCGCACCCATGCCGTATAGGACGGTGTAGTAGCTTCCGTACCTGGCCGCGCCGGAGAACATGAGCAGGTCTGTGTTCGTTGTCCCGCCGTATTCATCAGAAAAGCCGGCCATAAAGTCGAAGGTCTTCTTAGGATGCTCCATCAGAAAATACGACTCGACATACTCGGTGGTGCTTACCGGATCCCAGCAGGTGAGCAGCGTGTACCCGGGGGCGGAGTAATCCTCAAAGCTGGGACGCTCATAAAAGCCCACAACAGTATAGTCTCGGCTCTCCCGGTAAATCAGCTCTTCGGCTGCGGATGTTTCATACTCCGCCCAGTAGGAAGTATACTGCCCCAGCCGCTCGCCCTCCCAGTATCTGTCGCCAAGGTCGAGGGTGAGGGTGCTGCCAAGCTCAGGGCGCTCCCCGCCGTAGCTGAAATAGTGCTCCGGCAGGAGGATCTCCGTGCTGCTCTCCGGCAGGCGGCCCTCCGTAAGGTGGACAGGCAGCCTCTCAAAAAACAGCTCGTCGCCCCCAAGAACATAGAAGTAGGGCTTGTCGTCATTGGAGCTGTCCGCTTGGGCGTATCCCAGCTCCTGAGCGAAGGCGGCGCTCTCCACCTCAGCGCTCTTGGTCAGCCGAGCCATGTCGGAGAAGGGCATATCCTGAAAGCTGCCGTGCCAGTTGCCATCCTTGTATATCGAACACTCCAAAAGGTATTGCTGAAGGCTTGCTATACTGGTGGTGACCGCGGTGATCATGGCAGCTGAGAGAATAATTCCTATGATGGTCACAATAGTGCGCGTCTTGTTTTTCAGGAGCGTTTTCAGAGTTACTCTGCTTAATATGTTCATTTGCGGAGCACCTCGTCCCGGCGTATCTGCCCATCCTCAATGGCAATTATCCTATCGGCCTGCAGAGCTATGTTCTCGTCATGGGTTATGACTATAAGGGTCTGGTCGTACTTGCGGTTTGAGAGCTTAAGCAGATCCACTATCTCCTGACTGTTTTTCGAGTCCAGATTTCCCGTTGGCTCGTCGGCAAGGACCACCGCGGGGGCGTTCATAAGCGCGCGGCCTATGGAGACCCGCTGCTGCTGTCCGCCGGAGAGCTGGTTTGGAAGATGCTTTTCCCGTCCGGAAAGCCCCAGCGTGGTCAGAAGCTCGTTAAGGCGCTGCTCGTTTACCTTCCGGCCATCCATAAGCACCGGAAGGGTGATATTTTCAGTCACATTCAGCACCGGTATGAGGTTGTAAAACTGATAGATCAGCCCCACCTGGCGGCGCCTGAATATTGCAAGCTGCTCATCATCCTGGGCGTACACGTCCTGGCCGTCCATAAATACTTTTCCGGAGGTTGGCGTGTCCACGCCGCCCAAAATATGCAGAAGCGTGGATTTCCCTGAACCGGAGGGACCTATGATCGCCAGAAACTGTCCCTTAGGGACTGAGAAGGACACGCCATCCAGTGCGCGCACGGTGTTGTCGCCGCTGCCGTAAGTCTTTGTGAGATTTTCGACCCTCAATATTTCCATAAAAATTCTCCTTTTGACTTATAAGGTTTGACAACAGCATACAGCGTCCGGGTGACTGGAAGGTGACTTTATAATTACAAAAATGTCACTTTGGCACTGCCGGGAGAAAGGAGGCGGCACGGATGCGCTTTTTCTAATAAAACAGAGACCGTGGCGCAGGATCATATCATAAGGTGCTTTTATAAAAGCGGATTATGAACCTGGCGCCGCCGCCAAAGCGGTTTTCGGCCTTGATAACGCCTCCTTGACGGAGGATAATCATCCGCGAAAGAGCCAGACCAATGCCGATGCTCTGTTCGGAAGCTCCCGTACCGCGGTAAAAGCGCTCAAAAATGTGCGGCAGGTCGTCCTGGGAGAAGCCCGGCCCGGTGTCGCTTATGACTATTTCGGTATAGATCGCGTTTGCGGCGGAGGAAACGGTGATAGTTCCGCCCTCAGGTGTGTGCTCCATACAGTTTTTTATAATATTGCCCACGGCTTCCGCTGTCCAGGCCATATCCCCGGAAAAGGCCGCGTCCTCCTGAATATCGCACACAAAGCTCTGGCTGTGAAGCTCCATGGGTATAAGAAGCGGCTCAGAGGCTTTTCTCACAAGTTCGCGGATGCTGACGTCCTCCGTGCTCAGGCTGACAGTGCCCGCGTCAAGCTGGGATATCTTTAAAAGCGATGTGACCAGCCATCTTATGCGCTCAAGGGAACGCAGGATGTCATGAATCAGAGATTGCCTGTGCTCCTCGGATAAACATGGCTCAGAGAGCATGGATACAGCCAGATTTATTGAGGTGAGCGGCGTCTTGAGCTGGTGGGATATGTCGGCTAAGGAGTCGGCCAGATAGAGCTTGTCCTTTTTTGAGGAGTCGGCTTGCTCACGCAGACGGACTATCATCTTTGAAAGCTCGCTCTGGAGTATGGACAACTCCCCCTCGGAGCAGCGCGACAGGTCGAAGCTTTCCTGCCCGTGAAGGACCTTGTCGATCTCAAGGCTCAGCTCTGCCATCAGTTTATAGCGGCGCCGTGCAAGGACGTATGCGGTAATATCAAAAATCAGGCTTGCCGCCGCGGCAAATATCCCCTGGGCAATGCCAAAGCAGAAGCCCACCGCAGTTATAACGGCGCTAAGAAAAAGATAAATAAGCGCGTTTTTTAATGCTCTGGGGTCTCTTAAAAAGCTCATATCAAGCCTCCGCCTTATACCCAAGACCGCGTACGGTCCTTATTATCGCGGGATTTTGCGGATCGTCCTCGATCTTATCCCGCAGGCGCTTAATGTAGACGGTGAGGGTGTTGTCGTTAACAAACTCACCGGCCACATCCCAGATCTCCTCAAGAAGCTTAGCCCGGGACAGCACGGCGCCGCGGTTATTGAGGAATACCAGAAGCAGCCTGTATTCAAGCGCCGAGAGATAAAGCTCCTGTCCGTTTTTTGTTACCTGCGCTTTCACTGTGTCTACGCGCAGGGAGCCTATATCGATGACCGGCTGTGACCTTCCGGAGCGGCGCAGGACACTGCGTATGCGCGATATAAGCTCCCTTGGTCTGAAAGGCTTGCTTATATAGTCGTCCGCACCCAGGTCAAGCCCCGTCACCACGCTGTATTCATCGCTGGAGGCCGTAAGAAAAATAACCGGTATATCGCTGTCCCGCTTCGCGGCGGAACATACGGCAAAGCCGTTGCCGTCGGAGAGCGACACGTCCAGCAGTATAAGATCGTAGGCATCTGATGACAGCCGCTTCAGCGCGTCTGTCTGACCACGCACCGAATCGACGGAAAAGCCCTCGCTTCTAAGAAAGTCAGTGAGGTTCGTTATGATACTTCTATCATCCTCTACAAGCAGTATTTTGGCCATGGATACACCTCATATTTCAAAATTGAGTATATAATACACGAAAAGATACCGCGATGCACGGCTTTTTGCAAAACTTAGTCCTCCTTGTCCGATGAAGCTCTCTTATAAAGAAAAAAAGCCTCACAGCTCTCGATGGGCTGTAAGGCTTTTCTGTTATCTCACATCCGGAAGCTTGCAGTTCCGTAGAATCGTCCGGAAACGCTCCATTTTTTCCTTATCCGGGGCGGTGGTGTCGGCACAGGAATACTCCTTCCCCATGGCGATATACTTGCTCCGGCCTGTGTCGTGGTAGGGCAGAAGTTCCACCCGCTGCATTGTTCCGCCCGCAAGGAAGCGGCCGGCCGCCTCCAGTTCTTCGTCCCGGTCGTTAAAGCCCGGGATGATGGGAAGGCGTATCCATGAGGGGCGCCCGCTCTCCCGAATGAGCCAGCGGATATTTTCAAGGATGCCCTCGTTCGTGACGCCAGTGAGACGCCGGTGAAGCGTAGGCGACATGGCCTTTATATCGCATATCATGAGGGAGGCTCTCTCGACCACCGCCCGGAAGGTGCCGCCGTCAGTAAAACAGGAGGTCTCCACCGCGGTGTGAAGGCCCCTGGCGGCACATCCATCCAGCAGGTTGATAAGCGCCTCCGGTTGGCTCAGCGGCTCGCCGCCGGTGAAGGTCACTCCGCCGCCGGATGTGCGGTAGAACATTTCATCCCGCGCCACCTCCGAAAGGATATCCTCCGTACCGGCGTCACTGCCGGCCAGCTCCAGAGCTCCCTCCGGACACGCATCCGCGCAGGCACCGCAGCGAGTGCACAGGTTTTGGAGCATCCGGCGCTCATCCTCTGTAAAGGCGATTGCCCCATTTGGACAGACCCCGGCACAGCGGCGGCACATAACGCATTTGTTGGCGTAATACAGCAGCTCCGGCGTAGCCGTCTGGGACTCCGGATTGTGGCACCAGAGGCACCGGAGGGGACAGCCCTTAAAGAACACACTCGTCCGTATGCCCGGCCCATCCTGCACGCAGAAGTGCTGTATATCAAAAATCTTAACATCCATTACTTCTGTTCCATCTCGAACCGCTCAATCATGTCCTTCTGGACGCAGCGGAGCATATCGGTAAAATACAGGCTGAAGCCGCCCTTCCGCACGATCACGTGCGGGTATTCCTCAGGCTTTGCATAGGCCTTTTTCAGCAGCTCAAGGTCAACGCTATTTACCTGCACCTGCATACCGCCGCCGGATACATAGGCCCGCAGCAGCGCCTTGAATTTGTCCGTGTTCTCCTGACTTTCAAAAATACTGTCCGGCACGTAAATATCGATGGGAACGCCGCCGCTAAACCGCTTCTGAGGCAGGCGGCCGGCAGATATCATAAGTCCCGTGGGGTCGCTCTTAATGGCGGTTATGGTCGCCCCGGCATTTTTGGCAAAGCCCTCGCCATCCATGCGGCCGTCAAGAGAGGCGTAAACGCAGCTGCCGAACTGGATATTTGCGTCGATTGTGTGGCAGGATGGCAGATAGCGGATAGGGCCGGTGTACTGCTCCTCACAGGCGTCGGCCAGAGCATCCAGTACGAATGCCGCGTTCCGGTCGGCCGCAATCTTTCCCTCTCCATATTTGTCACACCGGCGCAGTGCGGCAAGGATGTCCGCCTCTTCCTCGCTGGCGCTGTAGTTGTCCGCCGCGGCGGCGATAAGCTGCGCCAGTGTATATCTCTTCTCCTCAAACACCAATTTATCAATGGCGGTCAGTGCATCCGCCGCATGTGCGTATCCCATAGCCAGCATGGTGACATTGTGGTACTTGACACCGCGGCCTTGGCGCACCTGACCGAAATTATATCTCTCCCGGTCCTTCCGGGGAAGAAGCGCCTCCGCCCGCTCTCCCAAGAAATGGACGGCGCTCTGGGCTCGGTCACGGCCAAAGCTGACGCAGTCGTCCAGCAGCAGCGATAGCAGCGGGTTCGGGCGGTTCAGGGCTACCCATGCGGCGCGACGCATGTTCTGGGAGGCCACATACCGGACGCAGCAACGCATGTACTCGCCGTATTTGCGCCGGATGACGTTCATATCCCGCGGCTCCTCCGGCGTAACATCTATGTACTGCCGCAGCATCTCCGGAAGGCGCCCGCGCAGGGGCTCCCCGCAATTGACAGCCAGCTCCAGCGGCAGGTTCATGTTCAGGCAGCAGCCCCACATATCCGCAAGCTCCTTGCCGACAACCACACTGCCCATGCAGCTGTTGATGGAGAAGTCGTCCTCGTGGGACATCCCCCGGTAGTCCATGGCCTTCTTTACGTTTGCCTCCCCGTAGAAGGTCGGCTGGCCGATTTTAAAGAGTGTTCTGTCCACAACTTTGCCGTAGACATCGTCTGTTGAGTCCTCCGAAAGGCGCACGGCGATGATAGGCGCCCGATAACGGACAGTCTTTTCCACCTCAAGCAGCAGGTCTGTCAGCTCGTTCCAGCTGCTTCCCAGATTCAGCGCTCCGGAACCGTCGCCATAGCTGTCCAGCAGAAGGAAGAACTGGCACAGCAGGCGCTTGGCCTCCTCCCGGGTATAGCCGTCCGTCAGCCACTTCTTATAATAGGGCAGCAGATACTGGTCCATACGCCCCAGGGACACCGAGGCCCAGGAGCGGTCAGAGGCGGGTATGGCCGTGTGTACCAGCCACATGGACTGCAGAGCCTCATAGAGGTCCTGCGCCGGTTCATAGGGCACGCGGCGGAGCGCCGCGATCATACGTGAAAGCTCCCCGCGACGGGTATCATCCGCCTCATTGTGCAGTTGCTCCTCCGCAAGGGCGGCAAAGCGCCCGGCCAGCATTTGAATGGTATCCACACTGTCGGCCATGGCCTGAAGGTAGTCCCGCCCGTAACCATCGGAGGAGGGCATGGCTTCCTTCGCCCTGCGGGCATAGGCCTTCAGTCCCTGCCGAAGAATATTCTCATAATCCATACAAACGTGGGACGGTGTGTAAATGCCGAAGAGCATATAGCGTCCACTGATGATGCGCTCATCCTCATACACCTTGAACTCCTCGCTGCGGGCGTACTCACGCTCGTTGGCGTCCTCCGCCGCCCGGACATAGTCCGGATCGGCAAACTTCTCCCCGTAATTGCCAGCAATCAAATCCTCATGGTTTATGCCGATGGGCAGTATCTCAAAGGCACGGCGCAGGATGCGCCTCTCCCGGTCTGCTGCACAGATGTACTCTCCCTCGGCCTCGATCTGCTCTCTGGCCAGCCCCAGTGTCATACCTACAGGCGCGTAGGTAATGGACTTCATAAATGCTTCCAAATCAAAAAGCGAGAGCGCCTCTCTATTGTCTGTGTAGTCCATATTTCTCTCCTTTTCTGTAATATATCCCCCAAAAAGATACACAATCTCCCGAAAAAGTGAACTTATATAACAATATACTTTTTTACCGTATTTATGTCAATATACCCAGTCATTATAAAAAGACGGTCTATTTTTTCCGCATGGGAATAAAACGGTTTTGGAAAAACAGTAATAACCCGGCTTTTTTTGTGTATTATACAGGCAAGTGCAGCGGGAGGCGGCTGTAATTCAATACATATAAAAACACAGCAGATCATGGCCTTTGGCGAGGTTTACAGCTTGGGGAAAATGTGGTATTATAACAAATCAGAAAATAAGTTAAAAAAGGGTATTATATATGCTTGAAAAGCTTGAACAGATAGAGGAAAAATATGCCGCGGCGGAGGCCCGTATGCAGACGGCGGAGGTCTACTCAGACCCGGCGCTTTACGCCCGGCTTGCCCGGGAGCAGAAGGAGCTTGCGCCTGTGGTGGAAGTCTACCGCCGCAGAAAAAAGTGCGTCTCGGATATGGAGCAGGCGCGGAAGCTTCTGTCCGACCCGGAGCTTCGCGACATTGCTCAGGAGGAGCTTGAGAGCGCGAAGGAGCAGTTATCCCAGATAGACGAGCAGATAAAAATACTCCTGCTGCCTCGGGACCCCAATGATGAAAAAAACGTCATTTTTGAGATTCGCGGCGGCGTGGGTGGGGACGAGTCCGCGCTCTTCGCCCACGACCTCTACCGCATGTACTCCATGTACGCCGAGTCAAAGAACTGGAAAACCGAGATAGTGAATTTAAGCGAGACGGAGCTTGGCGGCATCAAGGAGATAAGCTTTATAATCGAGGGGCAGGGGGCCTATTCCCGGCTTAAATTTGAATCAGGCGTCCACCGGGTCCAGCGTGTACCGGACACCGAATCCGGCGGAAGGATACACACCAGCACCGTGACCGTTGCGGTGCTTCCGGAGATGGAGGAGGTCGACTTTGAGATAAACCCGGCGGATCTCCAGATTGACACCTTCCGTTCCACCGGCGCCGGGGGGCAGAAGGTAAACAAGACCGAATCGGCCATAAGGATAACCCATATACCCACAGGCACTGTCGTTGAGTGTCAGGACGAGCGCAGCCAGTATAAAAACAAGGACAGGGCGATGAAAATATTGGCCTCCCGCCTTTATGAGGCGGAGCGGCAGAAGCGGGATGCCGAGATAGCCGCTGAGCGCCGCTCTCAGGTGGGAACAGGCAGCAGAAATGAGCGCATCAGGACATATAACTTCCCTCAGGGGAGAGTGACTGACCACAGGATAAACCTGACGCTGTACAAGATCGAGCAGATAATGAACGGAGCGCTTGACGAGCTTATAGATGCGCTTATAACCGCTGATCAGGCGGAAAAGCTTAGAGCTTCGGAGGAGGATAATTGAAAACACTGGTTCTTCACAATGAGATAACCGGGGCTGCGGATATCATCCGCGCGGGGGGACTGGCCGCGGTTCCCACAGAGACGGTCTACGGGCTGGCGGTGAATGCCCTTGACGAGAGAGCTGTCCGGAGGCTTTATGAGGCCAAGGGCAGGCCTGAAACTAAGCCCATAAGCCTTTTTGTCCCGGATATGAAAGCGGCGGAAAGGTTCTGCGCTGACATACCGGAGGAGGCATATGTACTGGCTGAGCGCTTCTGGCCGGGACCGCTTACGATGATATTTAAGCGCCGGGAGCTTGTGCCCGATATTATTACAGCGGGCGGGAACACCGTCGGGATAAGATGCCCTGACGATAAGCTTACACTGGCACTTCTGAAGGAGACGGGGCTTCCGCTCACCGGCACCTCGGCAAACCTGTCCGGTATGCCGAACGCCGTAAATATCGGGCAGGTGCTAAAGTATTTTGACGGCGTCATCGGATGTGCGGTCGACGGCGGGGAGTGTCCGGGCGGCGTGCCGTCGACGATAGTTGATATGACTTCAGTGCCTCCCAAAATACTCAGATTAGGCGGGATTTCCAGAGAAGAGCTTGAAGAAGCGGTACAGATGGTGATATTATGATTGTTGTTGGCATAACAGGCGGTACCGGCGCCGGCAAGACAACCGCGCTCAGCGTGCTCTCAAAAATGGGGGCGGCTGTTATAGACTGCGATCAGGTCTACCACGGGCTTCTCAAAAGCTCGCGGGATATGCTGGCTGCTATAGACAGGCGCTTTCCCGGAGTTTTGGATGACAGCGGGGCTCTGAACAGAAAAAAGCTGGGCAAAGCGGTATTTTCCTCGGAGCATGAGCTGAGAGAGCTTATGAATATAACATATCCGTTCATTATTGGTCAGGTGGAGGAAATACTTGAAAAAGAGCGGTCATCAAAGAGGGGTACCGCCGCTATAGACGCCATAGGCCTTTTTGAGAGCGGGCTGTATAAGCTCTGCGATGTTACGGTTTTTGTAACGGCCGATCCGGAGATACGCGCCCGGCGCATAATGGCCCGGGAGGGCATAAGCCTTGAATATGCGAAGCTCCGTATAAGCTCACAGAAGCCCGATGAATTTTTTAAAAGCAGGTGCGGATATACGCTGATAAATGATTTTGACAGTGAGGAGCAGTTTTCAAATCACTGCGCAGAGTTTTTCAAAAATATATTAGGAGGCAGTCAAAATGGCTGATTTAAGAGACGAGCTTTTTTACAAGCAGAAAAATTTAGGTGACATCGTTGACGGTGCGGAGAGGCGCCTGTCTGACGATTACTGCGCGAAGTACATGGATTTTATGAGCAGGGCCAAGACTGAGCGCGAGGCGGTAGCGGAGGCGATCCGGCTTGCCGAGGCCGCCGGCTTTACCGAGTTTGACATGAAAAAGTCCCTCAAGCCCGGTGACAAGATCTACAGGAGCGTCCGTGGGAAGGCGCTGCTTCTGGCTGTCATGGGGGAGAAGTCCATGGCGGAGGGCTGCCATATAGCCGCCGCGCACATAGATTCCCCGCGCCTCGATCTAAAGCAGGTGCCGCTCTATGAGGACGGCGAGATCGCGTACTTTAAGACCCACTATTACGGCGGTATACGCAAGTACCAATGGGTCACCATCCCGCTTGAGCTGCACGGCGTTGTTGTTACACGTGACGGTAAGATCCGCAATATAAAGATCGGCTGTGACGAAAACGACCCGGTATTCATAATAAGCGACCTGCTCCCGCATCTGGCGGCTTCCCAGTCAAAAAAGACCCTGTCGGAGGCCATACCCGGCGAGAACCTGAATATTATCCTCGGCAGCATGCCCCTCAAAGACGATGAGGGAGCCGACCGGGTAAAGCTGGCGGTAATGAAGCTCTTTTTTGATAAGTACGGCATCACTGAGGAGGACTTCCTCTCGGCGGAGCTTGAGGCCGTCCCGGCGCTTCCCGTGCGCGATGTTGGACTTGACCGCTCGATGATCGGCGCTTACGGGCATGACGACCGCGTCTGCGCGTTTGCGGAGCTTCAGGCGATCCTGGAGCTGGAAAAGCCGGAAAAGACAGCTGTATGCATCCTTGCCGATAAGGAGGAAATAGGCTCTGAGGGCGTCTCGGGTATGCAGTCCGAGGCCTTTGAGTGCTTCATGACGGATATATGCGACCAGCAGAAGGTAAAACTCATGCACTGCTTTGAGAATTCACTCTGCATATCCGCCGACGTGACAAACGCCTTCGACCCGACATATCCGGAGGTGTCGGATAAGAGGAATAACTGCAAGCTGAATTACGGTATCGGCATCGCCAAGTTCACAGGACGCGGCGGCAAGTCAGGATCAAACGACGCATCCGCCGAGGTAGTGGGGCGCGTGCGCAGGATATTCGGAGAAAACGGAGTCGTCTGGCAGCTTGGAGAGCTGGGCAAGGTGGACGAGGGCGGCGGAGGAACTGTCGCCATGTATATGTCCCGCCGCAACATTGACACCATAGACGCGGGAGTTCCCGTGCTCTCTATGCATTCACCGTATGAGATTGTCTCAAAGCTTGACTGCTACATGACCTATAAGGGCATGAAGGCCGTATACAATGAAAAATAATACATTCAGTTAATATGAATAACACCCCCTTCTGTGAGGAAACTTACCGGAAGGGGGTGCTTTTTATGCTAGATGACATAAACGAGCAGAGCGGAGCCGATAACGACGGCAAACAGGGCGGCGCTCCGGAGGACATATACCAGAAGGATCAGATTCAGGACATGGGTTCGTCCACCGTCACAACAAACAAAGGAACGATCCATTGCCTTACCATAGTCGGGCAGATAGAGGGACACCAGATTCTGCCATCGGATACAAAGACGACGAAGTACGAGCACGTTATGCCCCAGCTTGCCGCCATTGAGGAGGCCGAGGAGATAGACGGGCTTTTGATACTGCTAAACACGGTAGGGGGAGATGTGGAGGCGGGGCTTGCCATAGCTGAGCTTATCGCCAGTATGTCAAAGCCCACTGTATCGCTGGTATTGGGAGGGGGACACTCAATCGGCGTACCGCTTGCTGTCGCGGCGGATATGTCCATGATCGCGCCATCCGCGGCCATGACCATACACCCGGTGAGGCTCACCGGCGTGGTGATAGGCGTACCCCAGACCTATAACTATTTCGGCAAGATACAAGAGCGCATCGTCCGGTTCGTGACGGAGAATTCCCATATAAGCCGCGAACGCTTTACGGAGATGATGCTTAAAACCGGAGAGCTTGCAGCCGATGTGGGGACGGTCATATACGGCGAGGAGGCTGTGGAGTCCGGCCTTATCGACAGGCTGGGAGGGCTTTCTGACGCACTAGGCTATCTGCACGGAAAGATAGAGGAGAGAAAAAGGGAGAAGGATAAGCCTCAAAGCCCCTTAGAATAAAAAGAAAGCCGCCTTTCTTGGCGGCTTTCGGTATATCAGGCGGTCAGTCATTAAATGTCCATTTGCGGCTGTAGGTTATAACTTTGCCCGGCTCCAGCGTAAATTGGTTATACACCTCTGGCGAGATCACATTGTCAAATGCCCAGACCGGCACGGACGAAGGGGCAAAGGAGACCTCCTCGGTAACTGTGGCGGGGGAATCTGAGTGGGAGAGCGTCCATGAAAAGGGTACTGATCTGTCTATATCCTCTCCGCCCACAGTGATGATGCTGGATACTGTATTAGGCCCGTCAAAGGACATTCCGCGTCCCTTGCCGATAAAATGAGTTCCGGCAGTGGGGGCGCGACGCCCGTCAAGAGGTACGCAGGCAGGGATTGACAGCATATGCTTCGGTCCTGTGGGGTGGGCGTCGATATTGAAGAAGTTGTGGCAGTATTCACTGAGGCTTAATGCCTTTTCACCCACGTTTTCAAATAAATACTCTATACTTATAGTGTTGCCTTCGACAGTGAGGACCTTACGCTCATGAAGCGCATAGCCCTGGCAAGGCTTAGGTGCGGTATCGAAGGTCATTGTGTTCCCCTCCCGAAGGACGGATATTGGGAATGGATCCACCTCATAGGGAATGTATATCTCGTAAGGCTTATCGTCCGGCTTTGTGAGGACGCCAATTCCAAATTTAGGGACCTTTCCGCCGGCCGGGGTGGAGTCCCAAAGATCATCCTTTATCTCATTGCACATCCCGACACCGCCGGAGGTGGGCTGCGGAAGATCGGTCGGCTCCACGACGCAGAATTCGTGGTCTCCATCAAGAACGACGCTGGGTATGAAAATTGCCCTGTCAAAGCGGCGGGTCGTGTTTGGAAATTCACCGGGACCGCAGACTTTGACACGCAGTCGGGAGGTCTCAAGTATTGTCATTTTGTGGTCAGGCTCCTTTCGGCATTTAAAAAATATGGTTGTATTACAACTTTACTGTAATGTACCATTTTACTTCTGCTTTGTCAAAGAAAACCTGGCCGGTTTTCAAAGAATCTCAGCTGTTTCCGGCTGGATAAACAAGCCCCGCCATGAAGCCGTCGGAGGATATTGACTGTATATCTCCCGCGATGACCTGGTTTCTGTAAACTATTATATCCGCGACAACAGAGCCGTCAGCCGTTGGGTGGTTTGTGACCTGATAGGTGTAGCGTACCGCCTCAAGCCCGCAGTACTTGCTGAGGTCAAAACCCTGACTCAGCTGAAGCTCGTTATATTCCTCATATACTTCATTGAAATCGCGGGGGATCGTTATAGTCTGTGTATCGATCGGATCCTCGGACACCTCCCAGCCGAGAGACCTAAGGTATGCCACCCGCTGGCTGTTGTTTTTCACGGCGGCGGATATGGAGGCAGGGCTTGCCTCATCGCCGCCGGATGAAAGGCATATCACGATGACCGCTACCAGCGCCACAAGAATAAGAAGCGCGGCTATGACCTTTCGCTTATTGAATTTTGCTGTTATAATAAACATTTAATTCACCTCCGGCAGTTTGTAAAATAATATTCACGCCCTGTCCGCGTTATGATATAAATACGAAAAGCCGGGCGGTGTATATTGCGGAGCAAAATCATGGGATCATAAATTGGCACAATACGGCAATTTGATCGTGGAAAATATTATCAATATGCTGTTTGCTAGAAAAATAAATCGAATTTTCACAAATTTTCTATTGAAAAAAGTCACGTTTATGTATATTATGGTATTTGTCAAAATCACGAATTCTTTAAACAAAAATTTACAAATTATAGAGGAGGTCTGCCAATGTCCAGCAGGATATTTCAAAGCGTTATAGTACAGATGAAAGAGACTACGACGCGCATGCTAGGTGTAGTGGATAGCGAGGGAAATGTCATTGCATCCAGCGAGCTTTCTATCATGGGCTCACATATTGTAGATTCCGAAAACGTTATCCCGGTCCTGGGGGAAAAGATTACAGTCTATAACGGCAAGACCTTTAAAGCTGTCAGCGGTCCTGACCAGAATCTCGAATATGCCGTTTTTGTGGAGGGTGCCGACGATATAGCTGCCAGCTTCTGCGGAATGGTGGCTGTGGCCATATCAGGGGCGAAGGCCTATTATGAGGAGAAATATGACAAGACGGCGCTTGTTAAAAATATAATTACCGAGAATATCCTTCCCGGGGATATTTACGTACACGCGAAGGAGCTTCATTTTGTTGCCGACGTGCCCCGGGCCGTGTTCTTTATCCGCCAGCTGGACAGGGCGGATGTGGCCGTGCTCGAGGTGCTGCGCCGCATGTTCCCGGAGAGGCAGAAGGATTTTGTTATCTCCATAAACGAGACCGACGTTGTGGTGATAAGGGAGGTCTCTGCCCACGCGGAGGAGAAGGACACCCACAAGATGGCCGCCGCTATGTGGCAGGCGATCGAGGATGAGCTTAAGATAAAGACTGTTATCGGCATTGGCACGATAGCCCACCACTTAAGGGAGCTTGCCATCAGATACAAGGAGGCTCAGACAGCTATCGACGTGGGTAAGGTGTTCGATACTGAGGAAAACATTATAAATTATGAGAGCCTTGGTATCGGCAGGCTTATCTATCAGCTGCCGACTACCATGTGTGAGATGTTCCTTGCGGAGGTGTTTAAGAAGAACCCGATAGATTCCCTTGATGAGGAGACGCTTGGGATCATTACAGAGTTTTTCGAAAACAATCTTAATATATCCGAGACTTCAAGGAAGCTGTTTGTTCACCGCAATACCCTTGTTTACAGGCTTGGCAAGATCAAGAAGCTTACAGGACTTGATCTGCGCGAGTTTGATCAGGCGATAGTGTTCAAGGTTGCCCTTATGGTCAAGAAGTATCTGGATTCTCAGAAAGATTCAAGGAAGGAACACTAACGCATGGTTCAGTTTACCGACGTATTCAAATCCTATGAAAACGGCACAAAGGCTTTAAAGGGAGTGAGCTTCGAAATAGCCGACGGGGAATTTGCGTTTCTGGTAGGCCCCTCCGGCTCCGGAAAGACCACAATCATAAAGCTTTTGACAGGGGAGATAGCTCCTACAGACGGAACGGTCAATGTCAACGGCTATGATCTGGGCAGCATAAAATTTTCCAAAATGCCATATATGCGCCGCACGCTTGGCGTTGTCTTTCAGGATTTTCGCCTGATAGAAAATAAGAGCGTCTATGAAAACGTTGCATTTGCCATGAGGGTCATTGGAGCCTCCAATAAGGAGATACGCCGCAGGGTGCCTTATGTTCTGGAGCTTGTGGGTCTGGATACCCGCACACGGCGCCGCCCGCAGGAGCTTTCCGGAGGAGAGCAGCAGAGAGTGGCCATAGCCCGGGCACTTGTTAATAACCCGAGCATAATTATCGCAGACGAGCCGACAGGGAACCTGGATCCGGCGAGAAGTCTGGAGATCATGATGCTCCTTGAGAAAATAAATGAACTTGGCACAACCGTGCTTGTGGTGACCCATGAGAAGGAGCTTGTGAACAGCTTCTCAAAGCGTGTCATAGCTATTGACGCCGGCAGGATCATCAGCGACGGAATGGATGGGTATTATAGCTATGAGACATAATAGGACCGGTTATTACATACGCGAGGGAATAAGCAGCATATTCACACATGGCTTTATGTCGTTTGCCTCAGTCTGCATAATTGTTGCCTGCCTTCTTATAATGGGGAGCTTCACGCTTTTAGCGCTTAATGTTGACGGGATAATCGACACGATGGAGAACCAGAACCAGATGCTTGCCTATGTTGATGAGAACCTCTCTGAGAGTGAGGCGAGGGCCTTGGAGACAAAGCTGGAGGCGGTGAATAACGTCGAGTCCGCTGTTTTTGTCTCACGGGAGGAGGCAATGGACAGCTTTATTGAATCCTATGACAACCCGTCCCTGTTTGATGGGCTGGACGCTTCGATTTTCCGTCACAGGTTTATAATTTACCTTGACGACCTGTCGCTTATGGAGCAGACCCAGCAGGATGTTGCCAATGTTGAGGGCATAGCGTGGGTAAACGCCCATCTTGAGATAAGCCGCGGCTTTATAAGGGTGCGTAATATCGTATCTATAGTATCGATGATACTTGTTGCGATACTTTTCATCATTTCACTGTTTATTATGTCCAATACCATCAAGCTTACGACCTTTGAACGTAAGGACGAGATAGCCATCATGAAAATGGTCGGAGCTACCAGCGGCTTTATAAGATGGCCCTTTGTGGTGGAGGGGCTGATTCTTGGGCTTATAGGCTCATTAACGGCATTTCTCCTTCAGTGGGGCGTATATCAGATTGTTGCCGAAAAGCTCGTGGCAAATTCAGGACTGTCGTTTTTAACGGTTCTGTCCTTTTCAAGCGTCGCGGTACCGCTTCTTATTGCATTCGCCGTCGTAGGACTTGGCGTTGGGGTCATCGGCAGCCTTATGGCCATAAAGAACTACCTTAAAGTGTGACCTTTCCCGGAGGATTATAATGGACAAAAAACGTAAACTCTTTATAAGGATAGTTTGCATAGCTCTTGCAATTATTATGGCGGCCACAGTGCTTGTCGGAATACTTGTATCCGCCTATGCGGCCCCGACACAGAGCGATTTGGACGCGCTGGAGCAGCAACACGAGCAGATAGAGCAGCGGATGCAGGACATCCAGTCCCAGATAAACTCCCTTAAGTATGAGCAGTCAGCGGCCATTGCCAAGAAAGAGGTATTGGACGAGCGTGTGCGGCTTACACAGGATGGGATAGACAATCTCACCGCGCAGATCGAGGAGTATGGAGTGCTCATCGAGGAGAAGGAGGCTGAGGCCGCCGCTGCGCAGGAGGCGGAGGAGGAGCAGTGGGAGCTTTATAAGATAAGGATGCGTGCCATGGAGGAGAACGGCACCATATCGTATTACGCCATAATCTTTGGGGCCAGCGACTTTGCCGATATGCTGTTCCGCATAGACGCGGTGTCCAGCATAATGGAGCATGACGAGCTGCTCTACGAGGACCTTGTGGAGGCGCGTCATGCAACTGAGGATGCAAAGACCGACCTTGAAAACACAAGGCAGAGCATGGAGAATACAAAGCTTGAGCTTATCGACCAGCAGGCTGTCTTGGAGCAGCAGGTCGCGGAGGCTCAGGAGCTTATAAGCGAGATCAATCTGTCCATCGAGGAGCAGCGGGAGCTGTATAACGCGGCCAGCGAGGAGGAGGACCGCCTCAAGGACGAGATAATGGAGATGGAGGAGGCGCTGAGAAATGCCTCCACAGGAGTTGTTGGAACGGGACAGTTTATCTGGCCTTCGCAGGCCAGCACCTATATTACAAGTTTGTTTGGCCCGCGTTCCTCGCCTACTGCCGGGGCATCCTCGAACCACAAGGGCATCGATATTGCCGGAAGCGGCGTCTACGGGACAAATGTTCTGGCGGCGGATGGCGGCACGGTGCTGACTTCGGCCTACAGCTCGTCCTACGGCAATTACATAACAATAAGCCACGGCAACGGCTACACAACGCTTTATGCCCACATGAGCAAGCGCCTGGTCTCAGCCGGGGACACGGTCAGTCAGGGCGATGTGATCGGCCTGGTGGGCTCCACCGGTATATCCACGGCCGCCCATCTGCACTTTGAGGTCTGGGAGAGCGGCACCAGAGTTAATCCGCTGAACTTCTTTGATTCATCGACCTACACTATATCACCCAACGCCTGATAATAAGAGAGCATTGCCGGTATGCCACATGCTGCATACCGGCTGCTTTTTTATCCGGAGGAAGAATGAGAAGAAAAACGAATATCACTATACTTATTACCATTTCGGTTATTTATGCTGCGGTCATGCTTTATCTGCTGTTCCTCCAGCGGCTGCATGTGCTGGCTGTACAGGTACGGCCATACTGGGAGAGTGTCCGGATATCGGTAAATTTTATGCCCTTCCGGACGATAAGACAGCTTGCGGGTATCATTAAAAGCAGCAGCAACAGCTACCTGGTGTGGTTTTCAATTCGCAACATTGTGGGAAATATAGTGATGTTTATACCGCTGGGCTTTCTGCTGCCGTGCCTTTTCGCCCGGCAGAGGAGGTTTTTGATGCTTCTTCTGACGGTAGTCTGCGGGATACTGTGTGTAGAGATAGTTCAGGCGCTGACGCTGTTAGGCTCCGGAGATGTGGACGATCTGATTTTGAATGTGTTTGGCGCTGCCATGGGCTACGGCTTCTGGAGCACACCGCCGGTAAAACGGTTTCTTTCCCGGAATGGCTTTCTGCTGTGATTTTTGGGCCAAAACACACATATTCTGTCTCGGAGGTGGTATGTGTGCTGGCACTTTTGGAGGCGGAGCCGATCTATGGGAGACGCCGAAGGTGTTTTGAGACCTTCGGAGCGGAGAGTGCCGCCGGTATCAACTGCCTGCGGCTCACGCTCCATGTTCCGGACCGCTTGGGAGAGAGAAATTTGGAGCGCTGCATTGAGAGGAGCGCAGGGCAGCTCAAGGCCATGCGCGTAAGACAGCTGGTGTTCAGAAAGGACTTTCCGTATAGGGAGCGGTTTTTGGAGCTGGGGTTTACAGAGTGCGGTCATGATGCGCCGTTAAGGGCGACCGCGGGTGATATCATCTGCCGTGCGGCAAAAAATCACGGAAGTGCATTTTTGTATGCGCCAAGGCCCACCCAGGATGTCTGCCGCGCGCTGAGAAAACTGTGCGGCGGATTCAGGTATTTAACTGCCTATGTGCCGGAGGGTCAGACACAGCTTATGGAAATAGCGGAGGAGTATGGAATATCCCTGACAGCGCTGCGCCGGGATGGGGAGGCACCTTCGGACGCCGCCGTTTTCTTCGGATCCCCAAGGAGGCTTATCACGCTTCCCGGGGGATGCGCTGTGCTTTTTGCAGACGGCAAGCGTGGAGATATGATATACGGCGGCAGGGAGATAAGCAGGATCGTATTCCGCGTTCCCGAAAGATTCAGAGATGAGCTTCCCGCCGGATTTCCGGAGATGCAGCTGATCTCCGCGGCGCTGTATGGCGGAAAACTGTCTCCTGAGGATATAAAAATTGATTCAGCAGATATGTATGCTTGACAATAGCCCGGAAACTTAATATAATATTTTGAATTCATTTAAGCTTAGGAGTGGTCACAAATGGCAGAATCCAATAGATACAGAATGAGCTCAAAACGTCTTGAGGAACTTAAGGAGGAGCTTTTATACCTTCAGACTGTTCGTGAAAAAGAGGTCGCTGAGCAGATAAAGGAGGCGAGGTCCTTTGGAGACCTGTCCGAGAACAGCGAATATGATGAGGCTAAGACCGAGCAGGGTAAGCTGTATTCCAAGATCGCCGAGTATCAGGATCTCATCGAGCATGCCGAGATAGTCGAGGAGAGCGAGGACCAGGACAAGGTCGGTATCGGCAGTGTAGTAACGGTTAAGGATCTGGGAACAGGAGAGACCCTCAAATATAAGATCGTCGGCAGTCAGGAGGCAAACCCCATGGCCGGGCGTATTTCCGACGATTCCCCGTTCGGAAGAGGACTTTTCGGACATGCTGTAAATGAGACGGTGGAGGTTGAGGCGCCCGCAGGTGTGCTCAAGTTCCAGATACTGAACATAGAGAAATAAGATCAGATTGGAGATTACTATGGCGGAAGAGAATCAAAGCGCCGTGCAGGAGGATATTTCTGAGATCCTAAAGGTGCGCCGCGATAAACTTAAAGCGCTGCAGGAAGAGGGACGCGACCCTTACGCAGTGACAAAATATACCCGTACGGCATGGTCGGCGGAGATCAAAAACAATTTTGACAGGCTTGAAAATCAGACGGTCTCTGTTGCCGGCAGGGTTATGGCAAAGCGCGGCATGGGAAAGGCCATTTTTGCCGATATTCAGGACGACAAGGGCAGACTTCAAATCTACGTCCGTTTAGACAGCGTGGGAGCGGAAGCCTTTGCTGATTTTCGTAAGGTGGACATCGGCGATATCGTTGGCGCCGAGGGATATGTTTTCAAGACCAAGATGGGAGAGGTATCTGTCCACTGTGAGAAGATAAAGCTCCTGTCAAAGTCTCTTCGCCCGCTGCCGGAGAAATTCCACGGGCTCACTGACAAGGAGACCCGCTATAGGCAGAGATATGTCGATCTTATCATGAATCCGGAGGTGCGCCGTGCCTTTGATATTCGCAGCGCCTTCGTGAAGCATGTCCGTACATTTTTGGACAACCGCGGCTATATGGAGGTTGAGACGCCGGTGCTGAACACCATCAGCGGCGGAGCGACGGCAAGACCCTTCATAACCCACCACAACACGCTGGATATCGATATGTATATGCGCATCGCCACGGAGCTGCACTTAAAGCGCCTCATCGTCGGCGGCATAGAGCGCGTATATGAGATAGGCCGTATATTCCGCAACGAAGGAATGGACACCAGGCACAATCCGGAGTTTACAACTGTTGAGCTTTACGAGTCCTACGCCGATTTTAACGATATGATGGACCTGTTTGAGGAGCTTTTGTCCTCAGCCGCCGATAAGATCCTCGGCACATATAATGTGACGTGGCAGGGCGAGCAGATCGATTTAACTCCCGGCTGGCGCCGTATGACGATGGCTGAAGCTGTTAAGGAGTATCTGGGCGTCGACTTTATGGAAATAAACGGCGATGCGGAGGCCGTGGCGGCCGCAAGGTCTGTGGGTGTGGATATGGACGGCGTTGAGCCTACATGGGGACATGCCCTCTATGAGTGCTTTGATCAGAAGGTTGAGGAGAAGCTTATCCAGCCAACCTTTATAACAATGCACCCGGTGGATGTGTCGCCCCTTGCCAAGCGCAGCCCGAAGGATCCGCGCCTCACTGAACGCTTTGAGCTTTTCATCTGCCGCAGCGAGATGGGCAACGCCTTCTCCGAGCTTAACGATCCCATTGACCAGAAGCAGCGCTTTTTAAAGCAGGTGGAGCTACGCGCCAAGGGAGATGACGAGGCCGGCATGATGGATGAGGACTTTATAAACGCCCTCGAATACGGCATGCCCCCCACGGGAGGCCTTGGCATCGGCATAGACCGCTGTGTCATGCTTCTCACCGGCAGCGACTCCATAAGGGATGTCATATTGTTCCCCACCATGAAGCCCTTAGACTTATAAAGACTGTTATAGAGTTTTGTAGGGTTTTGTAGAGTATGTCTTTCATTGTCCGTACCACAACGACATACCACATTTTTTGAAAAGATATAACAAGTTATAACAAAAGAAGCCTTTCTGCAATATCGCAGAAAGGCTTCTTTTTGCTATACTGATGGTCTGACGTCTGGCAAATTATTATGAACGGAGAATGTGACATGAAGAAAGAGATTCCATTTTGGGAGAAATCAAACCTGACCATTGGGGAAGCTGCTGCCTATTTTGGTATCGGAACGCAAAAGCTGCGGCTTCTGGCATCTGATGAGTGCTGCCCTTTTGTACTTTGGGTAGGGCGAAAATGTTTGATTAAGAAGCAATGCTTTAGCAATACAATCACCATTCCAGCCATGGGCTTTATAGTTGTGATATATTTCATCGAGAATACGCCGCTAGGACGGGGTGGCGTACCACTGCGTCAGCAGACGCTCGATTTCCTCGGACATTCGGGCGTAGGCCATAAGCCTGATGGTTTCGAGGCTTGTCTTTACTTCTGTTAGCAACTGATCCTGCTTCTCGTCCTTTTCATTTTCTTTCTTGTCCCTGCGGTCAAAGTAACGGTGAACTTTGCCGTGGCGCTGCTGCTGGGGCTGGTATTCGATATGGGTACCTGGGCTTCTGGTACGGCGATGCGATCGCTGGCGTCACCCCCGCTCTTTATCGGCGGTGTCTATTACCTCACAGGCAGTTGGAAAACAAGAAGATACGTTGTCAGAGAAAATTGACGAGGAAAGCCCGCCGGATATCCCGGCGGGCTCTTTATTATCGGTATTGAGGAAGACGGCGGTTATATGATCTCCGCCCCTCCGTCCACGGTGATGTTGCTGCCGGTGATGAAGCCGGAGTTTTCACACAGCATGTAGATGACGGCACCGGCCAGCTCCGAGGGGGTGCCCATGCGGCCCACGGGGATGCTGTTGATCCATGTCTTGATATACTCCGGGCTGTTGTTGTCCAGCATGTCGGTGTGGATGTATCCGGGGCTCAGGCAGTTGACGCGGATGCCTCGCTTGGCCCACTCGTTTGCCAGAGACTTGGCCATCATGACCACGCCGGCCTTGGAGGCGTTGTAAGAGGCTTGAGGCTGGGGTGTGGGGACCATGTGACTGGCGTTGGATGCGGTTATGACGATGGAGCCCTTGAGGCCGCGCTCCAGAAGGGGCCGGGCGAAGGCCTGGCAGCAGTAGAAGGCGCCGGTCAGATTGATTCCTATGACCCGGTTCCACTCCTCGGGGGTCACCAGCTCTGCGGGCTTGTGGATAGTGATGCCGGCGTTGTTGACCAGCATGTCGGGCAGACCCATCTCTCGCTCAATATCGGCAAAGAGTGCCTGCACCTGTTCGTAGTCGGAGACGTCACAGCCGAAGCCACCGCAGCGGACCCCGTATTTTTCGGCGAGCTCTGCGGCCACTTTCTGGGAGGCCTCTTTGTTGGTGGAGACGACAGCCACGTTGGCACCGGCGTCAGCGATGTGCTCCGCAAGGCCGCGGCCGATGCCGCGGGTCGCCCCCGTCACTACTACGGTGTGGCCCTTTATGGAAAACAGTTGTTCATAGGAAACCATGTGTTTTTACCTCGCTTTATTATTATGTAGTTACCATTGATTGACGGTATTTAAAGTTTAACATAATTTTACGGCTTTTACAAGGGCGTGTAAGCTTGACGGTATGGATACCCTGCGCTGTGAGGTTGTGGAACTGATACAAGACGAAGCCACAATTCCCGAAGTCTGTCCCACCGAATCAGACGGAGGAGTATGTCTGTATGAAGTTGGAGCATTATGTGAGCTTCCTGCGTCGGAGAGCGGAGCGTGACTCCTGCTAAATCCCCCATCTCACACTCTTTCCAACAATGAAACCGTTAAGCGAATGAAACACAATATATAGGCGATTTCTACATAGAGAACACTATAAAATGTGAATTTGCTTGATTTCAATCATTATATTACTAATAATTTACTAAAGGTGCCTTGTTGGAGACAGGCGCTTTCTTTTGTGTAATGAGATTTTATTTTTAATCTGATAATATAAAATTCTTCTTATTTGACTATTTTTATATGATCAGATTTATTATATACTACCTGCATAACTTAATGTATTGGGGACAGAAAAATGTCAGAAAACCGTTATGAATTAAATAAAAATCTCGCACAGATGCTCAAGGGCGGCGTTATTATGGATGTCACCACACCTGAGCAGGCAAAGATAGCGGAAGAGGCGGGCGCCTGTGCCGTAATGGCATTGGAGCGTATCCCGGCGGATATCCGTGCAGCAGGCGGCGTCTCCCGTATGAGCGATCCTAAGATGATCAAGGGTATTCAGGAGGCCGTCTCGATCCCCGTTATGGCAAAATGCCGCATAGGTCACTTTACAGAAGCCCAGATCCTTCAGGCGATAGAGATCGACTATATTGATGAGAGTGAAGTGCTCTCCCCGGCAGACGACAAATACCACATTGACAAAACAAAGTTTGATGTGCCGTTTGTCTGCGGCGCTAAAGACCTGGGGGAGGCTCTCAGAAGGATTAACGAGGGCGCGGCAATGATCCGCACCAAGGGCGAGCCGGGAACAGGAGATGTTGTTCAGGCAGTCCATCATATGAGAATGATGCAGTCTGAGATCCGCAGGATCGGCTCAATGGCTGAGGATGAGCTGTTCGACACCGCAAAAGAGCTGCGTGTCCCTTATGAGCTGGTACTGTATGTACACGAAAACAAGAAGCTCCCTGTTGTAAATTTTGCCGCGGGAGGCGTTGCAACACCTGCAGACGCTGCACTTATGATGCAGCTGGGAGCTGAGGGCGTGTTCGTCGGCTCCGGGATATTTAAGTCCGGAAATCCGAAAAAGAGAGCTGCGGCGATAGTTAAAGCGGTAACAAACTATACCGACGCCAAAATGCTGGCCGAGTTATCTGAGGATCTCGGTGAAGCGATGGTAGGCATCAACGAGCAGGAAATTGAATTGTTGATGGCTGAAAGAGGAAAGTAAACAATGCAGATCGCTGTACTTGCCCTGCAAGGGGCTTTCCTGGAGCATGAGCAGATGCTTTCACGGCTTGGAATCCCTTCCTTTGAGATCCGGCAGAAACGGGACATGGAGAAATCCTTTGACGGTTTGATTATCCCCGGAGGCGAAAGTACCGTGCAGGGCAAGCTAATGAGAGAACTGGAGCTTTTTGAACCGCTCAAGAAGCTCATATCGGCAGGACTTCCTGTATTCGGTACCTGTGCCGGACTGATTTTGCTGGCAAAGAGAATAGAAAACGATGACAGGGTGCATTTTGCCACAATGGATATAACGGCGGTGCGCAACGCCTATGGAAGGCAGCTGGGCAGCTTTTATACGAAAGCGGAATTTACGGGTATCGGACAAGTACCTATGACCTTTATTCGCGCTCCTTTTATCAAGGAGGTCTCCGGAGAAGCGGAGATTCTTGCGGCCGTTAACGGGCAGATCGTTGCGGCACGCCAGGGTAACCAGCTTGTGACAGCATTTCATCCCGAGCTTAACGACGATCTGTCTGTCCATAAGTATTTTGCGGATATGGTTAAGGCGCATAAGTAAAAACTGCCGTTGGAAAGCCGTTTTTAACTCGATATTGTTTAATTGAAAAAGCAGACTGCGGTCACTGACCGCAGTCTGCTTTTTTGTAAAAGATTTTATTTTCCGTATCCGTCCGGATGGGACTGGTGCCAGCTCCATGCGTCGGCAATGATCTCATCAAGGCCTTTTTTGGGCCTCCAGCCGAGTATATTGGCGGCCCTCTCGTTTGAGGCGATGAGTACCGACGGATCGCCTGCCCGGCGCGGTTCCACCTTTGCGGGAATTGCGCATCCGGTGATGCGCCTGGCACTCTCGATTATCTCCCTGACCGAGAAGCCGTCTCCGCTTCCCAGATTGAATATGCCGCTCTCCCCGGTATTTTCAAGGTGCTCCA
>JBJDXR010000004.1:0-20324 GCA_051866775.1 Oscillospiraceae bacterium
CCTCACCGAAAAACTTGATATCTCCACCGCAACACCGTGGGGCACCTCGCTCTGAAGGCCCAAAAGCAGCTTTTCCCGTATCATCTCCGCGCACATCTGCCGCTCCGGCTGGTCGGTTATCATATCATCCGGGAAAAGCTGCGGCCCCTCCTGGGCAAATTTTTCAAATTCATCAAAAAGCACATCTATCCCGCTGCCCGTCTTTGCCGAGACGGGAACTACCGCGTCAAAGCTGTGCTTTTCCGTATAGGCGGCTATAACAGGGAGGATATCCTCTTTTTTTACCGTGTCTATTTTATTTATAACGAGTATGGACGGTGCGCCGCTTGCCTTTATCCGCTCTATGAGCATGGACTCCTGAGTACCCACGTTCGCCTTCGGCTCAACCACAAGACATATTGCGTCCACATCGGACACGCTCTCCTGGACCACCTTCACCATATAGTCGCCAAGCTTCGTCCGGGCCTTGTGAAAGCCCGGCGTGTCAACAAACACCAGCTGCGTGTCCCCACGCTCAGCAACGCCGAATATACGGTTTCGCGTGGTCTGGGGCTTCGGGGTGACGATGGATATTTTCTCCCCCACAAGGGCGTTTACAAGAGTGGATTTTCCCACATTCGGCCGCCCGGCTATCGTCACCATCACTGTTTTATTTATCATCGGTTTTTCTCCATGTAAAGAAAATAATTTTTATAAAGAACGCAAGGGATACAAGCGCCGCCGCCCACGTCCACGGATTTGAGGCGATATACTCAGTGCCTTGTGCGAAATTTTCTTCCTTCAAGAAGATCACAAGCCCCACCACGATTGAAGCCGCGGCAAACACCAGCACCGCCCCCGCCGCGCAGTCCTTGGCAATACGCACATACCGGGAATACCCCTGCGCCACCTCATCGCACAGCGCCTCCAGCGCCGTGTTAAGAAGCTCCAGCGATATCACCGCCGCGATGCAGATAACGACAGCCAGCCATTCGGCGGGAGCTATGCCGCAGAGAAAGCCCGCGCAGACGGCGTAAAACGCCGTGGCGGAGTGTATCCGCATATTTCTCTCCCTCCTATATGCCGAAGCGATCCCCCGAAAGGCATAGTAAAAGCACCTCACCGGCCTATCCCCAGCTTCTCCATTACCGCATCCTCACGGGAGCGCATAATCCGCTTCTCATCACCCTCATCCACATGATCGTACCCCAGAAGGTGCAGCATTGAGTGAACCGCCAGATAGCAGACCTCGCGCCTGTATCCGTGGCCGTACTCCTCACCCTGTTTTTCACATCTGGGGATAGATATCACCATGTCCCCGAGCAGCACCTCTCCGGTGCCGGGGTTCTTCTCACAAAGTCCCTCGTCAAACTTTCCCGGTGTAAGCTCGTTTAAAGGAAAGGACAGCACATCTGTGGCTCTGTCAACGCCCCGGTTTTCGCGGTTTATGTTGTGTATCGTCTCATCGTCCGTCAGCATGACGTCGACCCTGCACATAACGTCTATGCCCTCATTCATAAGGACAGCCGCAGCGGCCTTTTTTACCAGCGCCGCAGTCTCAGGATGCCCCAGTCCCGTCCTTGTGCGGTATATCGAAACCGTAACGTCCATATGCCGCCTCTTTAAAAGCCGTAGACGCCGGCCATTTTGCGCTCAAGATAGTCCGTGTAGTATTTGGGGTCAAAGGGCGCACCCATGGCCTTCTCTATTACCTCAGTGGGGGTGTACATACTGCCATACTTCCAGATGTGCTCCTCAAGCCAGCTGTTTACCGGCCCAAGATCACCGGACTTTATGCAGTCCTTGACATTGATAGTCTCGCTCATCTTGTTAAGCAGCTGTGCGCCGTAGGCGCTGCCCAGAGCATATGACGGGAAATAGCCGATGTTTGAGTTTGACCAGTGGGAGTCCTGAAGTATGCCTCTCCTCGCGTCCGGCACGTCTATGCCAAGGTATTCCTTATACATGGCGTTCCACATATCCGGCAGTTCCTTAGTTGGGACCTCACCGTTTATGAACGCCTTTTCGATCTCATAGCGAATCATAACATGAAGCGAATAGGTCAGCTCATCAGCCTCTGTGCGTATAAGCGACGGCTCCGCCTTGTTCGCGGCTCTGTAAATATCCTCCACGCTGAACTTGGAAAGCGCCGGACACAGGCTGATAAGATCAGGATATACAAGGGCGATAAATTCACGTGACCTGCCTATTATGTTCTCAAAAAATCTCGATTGGCTCTCATGCACGCCCATTGATACTCCGTCGCCAAGGCAGTTGAAGGCATAGCCGTCATTCGGGTGCAGCGCATACATGGCATGTCCGCTCTCGTGTATGACGGAGTACATGGATGACAGGAAGTTTTCCTTCTTATAATTTGTGGTTATGCGGATATCATACTTTGAAAATCCTGTTGTAAAGGGGTGCTCCGTCTCAGACAGGCCGCAGCGGTTTCTGTTGACGCCAATGATATCCATTAGCCTGTAGGCAAGCTCCCGCTGAGCGCTTATGGGAAAGCTGACGCTTGTGCAGCTGACGTCAGGCTGCTGGAGGGTCTTTATCTTATCCACCAGCGGGACTATCTTCTCTCTTAGCGCCCCGAAGAACTTGTCGCAGCGCTCCTCGTTAAGCCCCTCCTCAAACTTATCAAGGCAGTAATCATAGGGCTTCATATCAGGCTCAACAAGCTGGGCAAAGCGCTTGTTCGCTTCAATGACCTTTTTAAGGTACGGCTCAAATATGGCGTAATCCGACTTCTCTTTGGCCTCATGCCAAGCCGCAGAGGACTCGTTAAGAAGCTCCCGGAAGGCCACAAATTCCTCGACGGGTATGCGCTGAAGCTCCTTCAAGTCTTTATCTCTCAGCTCCACCCGGCGTCTTTGCTCCGGGGTTAATTCATCCTTGTGCTCCTTTAAAAAGTCCAAGAGCTTAAGCGACTCGCTGCTTGTGGCCAGTTTGTGCATCTCTCCGGAGAGTATCCCCAGAGATTTTCCCCTTGGGAGCGCCGAATCCCGCGGTGCGCCGGTCTCGCCGTCATAGTGCAGCATACCGCAGGCATGTCTATATGCAAATTCCTTAAGCTCCTGCTCATCGAGCTTATTTACAGCTTCATTTACAGTCATATTTATCTCCTTAAATCATTATTTTTTTCTCTTGCTGCCACTTTGGCTGGGTTTTGTATCCCGCTCGCTGCGCTGTTTCTCATATCTGTCATAGGCCTCGACTATCCGCTGAACGAGCACATGGCGGACAACATCCGCCCCGGTAAGGCGGCAGATCGCTATATCCTCCACTCCATCCAGTACACGTATGGCCTCCTTGAGGCCGCTGACCTTGTCCGCCGGAAGGTCGATCTGCGTGGCATCACCCGTTATTACGATCTTTGAACCAAAGCCAAGACGCGTGAGGAACATCTTCATCTGCTCCCGGGAGGTGTTCTGGGCCTCATCCAGGATTATAAAACTGTCGTCAAGTGTCCGCCCGCGCATATACGCTAGCGGTGCGACCTCAATATCACCACGCTCAAGGTACTTTGTATAGGTATCCGCGCCCAGCATATCGAAAAGCGCATCGTATAAGGGCCGCAGATACGGGTCGACCTTGCTCTGAAGATCCCCCGGCAGGAAACCGAGCCGCTCTCCGGCCTCCACCGCCGGGCGGGTCAGGATAATACGGTTCACCGACTTTGAGCGGAAGGCCGCCACAGCGGCTGCCACGGCGAGATACGTCTTGCCGGTGCCCGCCGGGCCTATTCCAAGGGTTATAGTGTTTTTCTGAATGGCGTCAACGTACTTTTTCTGGCCCAAGGTCTTTGCCTTTATGGGCTTGCCCTTTGCCGTGACGCAGATCACGTCACGGGCAAGCTCCCCGATCTTATCATCCTGCCCGGATTTTACAAGGCCGATTATATACCGCACGTTCTGGGCGTCTATATTCTCACCCTTTGCCGCCAAAGCTACAAGCCCCTCTATGGCCCGCTGGGCGTACATGACGTTCTCAGCCTCTCCGGAAATCTTAAGCTCCGAGTCCCTGTCATTAACCCGCACGTCCATCTCACTCTCGATAAGGCGCAGATTCTCATCGAATGACCCGAACACATTTATGACGTGCTCCATTCTGTCAATGCTCATCGTCTGTTCTGTCATTTGTAAGGTTTTCCTTTCTTATTCGCTGTCTGTTATTTCTCCGGCGCTGCTTTCGGCAAGGCTTATCTCCTCCTCCGTAAGCTCACGTGACGCTGCGATCTGCTCCACACACTCGGCATAGAGCGTGACGGTCACGACACCGTTTTCCTCCGTGGATGCGTAGTCTGTGCTCACCACATAGCCATCTGCGATCTCCTCCTCAAGCATTGCCAAGAGTCTCGATTTAAGCACGCTCTCGGCACTCTCAAAGGAAAGTGATTTATAAACCGGCCTGTACTCCTCATAGGTCTCTGTTATCACCGTCAGGGGCAGCACCGCTCCCCCTGGAAGCTCTGCCGTTTTATACACAGTCATCTTATCATAATACCCATATGGATTTCCACCAGAAAAATATAAATTTACCCTTTTTCCGCCGATTATTAACGCGGTACGCGTGGTTTTTTCGCCTGTGTACTCCTTTACGGCCGTCTCAAGGGGCATTTTAAGAGAAAATTCGTACCAGGTTCGTGCCCAGACCTCCGCCGAAGCCCGCATGAGCCTCACTCCGGACTTTCCCCCGACCATCACACCGGACACAAGCTCATCTCCCGCATCCACCGTATCGCCGGCGGAAACAAGAGGGTTCCCCTCGCTTACAGTCATCTCCGTTATTATACCCGCTTTCTCAGCGTAGACGAGCATCGGCGTATCCGGATCGTAAATCTCCGGCTTTTTTATCTCCTCGCGCACGATCACCTCTATCCGGCTGCCGTGTGTGTTCAGCGTTATCCATGAAAGCTCCGGTATCATAAGCAGCATCTCATTTGAAAGCTGTGACCGGGACACAGAAAATGTGCTGGCGCCTATCTCAACACCCAGCTTTTTAAGACAGGCAAGTATCTCTGATGTGGACACGGTCTCGTTGCCCTCCACATCTATCTGCCAGATGAAGAACGAGGACACCCATACCGCCACAAGGCACAGCGCCATACCCGCAAGCAGCACGTAGCGCTTTCTTATCCTCCACAAAAAGAACGGCACACCGCTGCGTCTTAACGGACTTATCGAAATAAGCCCGCCCTCCTTTGCTATTTTGCGGAGCGTCCTGTAGCCGGAGATGCTGACAGTCATTAGTGTGTCGCCGTTTTCCTCCCGCTGAAGCTCCCGGAAATCCACGCCGTTCCTCGCGCATATATTAATGATCCGCTCTGGGTATTTGCATTTTACCCGGATGCGCACACTGCCCTTTACATAGTTTACAGCACCCTGCATCTGTCCGCTCCTATACCAAAAATTCCGCGGCGGCGATCTTTCCCGTCACTACCAGCTCCATATCGCTCATCGCCGCTATATTAAGCTTCTCGCCTTTTATTCGTATCATCATGCTGCCGGCATTTACAACTATCTGCTGGTCGCTGTACTCCAGCAGCCCCCGGTGGTTTTCCACATGTGCCCGTCCGGTGCCTGTGATCGTTATTCTGGGAAGCCCCGCAGCGGCCTCTCCCGGAAGGTCGAATATTTCCGCGGTCTTTTCAAGAATCCCCGTACTCTTCTTTTTGCGCATATTAAGGCCCCCTTCAGAAGCGAAAACTTTCTCTCATAAATGTTATGCCTCAGTCGGAAAAAATACGCCTGCCTGTTCATAAGCTTAATATACGGAGCAAAGAGGTTTTCTTTTGGAGGTTTTTATATGAGGCTTACAGATCTGCGGCAAAAGGTCATGGATTTTTTATACTGCGCCGGGCTTTTATCGATAACAGTGGGGCTTATCATATTCCCATCGCAGATGGTGGAGGCCGCCAAAAGCGGTGTGGAGCTGTGCTTTAATGTTATCATTCCCTCTCTATTTCCTTTTTTTGTTATATCCTCCCTGTGTGTTGAGCTAGGCATAGCCCAAATGCTGGGAAGTCTCTTGGCTCCTGTTATGAAACCGCTTTTTAACGTGGGCGGGGCCTGCGCCTCTGCCCTTGTACTGGGCTTTATCGGCGGCTATCCCGTTGGTGCTCGGACGGTGATAAACCTATATAACAACGGCGAGTGCTCCAAGTCCGAGGCTGAGCGCATGCTCTCCTTCTGCAACAACTCTGGCCCGGCCTTTATTTTCGGGGTTGTGGGCGCCGGGATCTTCTCCAGCGGCAAGATCGGGCTTATACTTTATCTGGCGCATATGGCTGCTTCCATAATGATAGGAATCCTATTCCGCAAATGGGGGGCGGATGACATAACCGAGTGCCGCGAGCCGCAGAGGAAAGCAAGAGTCTCCTTTCCAAATGCCTTTGTAAACTCCGTCAGCTCCTCCTTTACCTCTTCACTCGGTATCTGCGGTTTTGTCATCTTCTTTACAGTGCTCATAAAGCTGCTCTTTTTGTCCGGGGCACTGGGCCGTCTTGCGCAGATCATAGGAGGGGTGTTCGGCGTATTCGGCATGGATGCCCAGTGGGCAGAGCGTCTGCTTACCGGTATTTTGGAGCTTACAAGCGGGGTGTGGAGCCTGAGGGACGTGTCCCGGGAGCTTACCTCCTCAATAGCCATGGCAGCGTTCATGCTGGGCTGGGCAGGACTTTCCGTCCACTGTCAAGTGCTGTCCTTTATCGGCAGCACCGGAATATCCGTCAAGACATATATTATCGGAAAACTCCTTCATGGGGTGCTGTCCGCAGGACTTGTTTATCTTCTCTCGCGGATAATCTCCTTTGACACGCCTGTTGCGCTCTATCTTGCCGAGCAGGTTTCCGACATTGCGGGACTTAATTTCCTCTCGGCACTGTGCCTCTCCGCCGCCTCCGCTGCCGGACTGTGGCTGTTTTTCATGATTGCCGCCCTTCTATCGTCAAAAAGGGGTGGAAAATCTCACAAAAAAGCATTATAATCAAAATCAACATTAAATTTCGCTTTAAAAGCAGAATGGAGATTATCATGCTTTTCAACAATAAAATCGACCCGTGCTGCGCCTATTGCGATAGCGGTACACGCATAAGTGAAGCCCAGGTAGCCTGCTTAAAGCGGGGCATAGTCTCCTCCGGCGGCTTTTGTAAAAAATTTAAATATGACCCCTTAAAAAGGGAGCCTGTCTGTCCTGTGTCCCTCGATAAGGAGCGTTATTCCGAACAGGACTTTTCCCTTGACAGCGAATAAAAGCTGAGTGCGCCGGTAGAGCGGCGGTCATAAAACAGCATAAATCCTCGGTAGATGAACATCCATCTACCGAGGATTTTCTTGCATATGATTACCATACACAGTATAATTTGCTTAAAATAAATCGATTGATAAACCTGGGTTTGTTAAGGGATGATAAAATGGCCCGGCGTATTATTGTAACAGAATATAACCCTTTATGGATAGAAATGTTTGAAACTGAATCAAAGATAATCAGAGACATTCTCGGCGAAAACTGTGCTGCAATTTATCATATAGGCAGTACGGCAGTTCCCGGGCTTGCTGCAAAGCCGATTATCGACATTATGCCGGTAGTTCACAATTTAAGTTCTGTTGATACTATCGCCTCAGACTTTGAACGAATCGGTTACGAGTATATGGGAGAATTTGGGATTGTGGGCAGGCGTTTTTTGCGTAAGGGCGGAGACAAAAGAACACATCACATTCATATTTTTGCCGAAAGCAGTATCAGGGATATTGAACGCCATTTGGCTGTCAGGGACTTTCTGCGTACACATAAAGAGATTTGCAATGAATATGCCAGCTTAAAAACAGAGCTTGCAAAAAAGTATCCTTATGATATCGGCGGATACTGTGATGGCAAGGATGCGTTTGTGAAGGAAATGGAAAAAGAAGCACTGAAATGGAGAAATAAATAGATCTCAATTTATCATCCAGAACAGCGCACTTCTATACATGGTTCCATATAGTGCGGAAATAATGATAAACGCCAAGGAGTAACAACACACCTTGGCGTTTATGTTTTACTGACACCGCCGGACGATCCGGTGCCTCAGTTTTCTGTTTTGAAGCATTAAACAACCTCATCAACCTTGTTGCGGTTGGACTCATAACAAAATGTCAACTTTTAAAATTTAAAAAGTTGACATTTTGCTTTTCCTGTATTATACTCCTTAAAGCGAAAGGAGATGTCCTAATTGAGCATAAAGCAGCAGCTTGCGGAGCTACTGGAATCCCGCGGCAGCGAATATACCTCCGGCAGTGAGATTGCCGAGAGGCTGGGCGTTACCCGCGCCGCCGTCTGGAAAAGCATACGGTCTCTTGAGGAGGACGGCTATATTATTGACGCCGTAAAAAACCGCGGTTACCGTCTCGGTACTGATAACGACATGGTGTCGGCCATGTCCATAAAGCAGCATTTAGGCGAGCTTTGCAATATTTTTAAGCTGGAGACGCTTGACAGCGTGGATTCAACTAATACGTGGCTAAAAGCCCGCGCCGAGGGGCTTTCCGAGTGGTATGCCGTCATCGCCGGCACTCAAAACGCCGGGCGTGGCAGGCTGGGCCGCTCCTTCTTCTCCCCTCCGGGGACCGGGCTTTATATAAGCGTGCTTCTGCGCCCAAGGCTCCCCGCATCGGAGGCGTCGCTAATAACCACCGCCGCCGCGGTTGCCGTCTGCCGGGCGGTGGAGGAATGTTCCGGCGTTAAAGCTGGCATAAAGTGGGTAAACGACGTGCTTATAGGAGGCAAAAAAATATGCGGCATTCTTACGGAAGCTTCCTTTGATATTGAGTCCGGCGGCATGAGCTACGCAGTTCTTGGCGTAGGCATAAACGTATACGAGCCTGACGGGGGCTTCCCCGAGGAGATACGTGACATCGCAGGCGCGGTTTTCCCACAGCATCACGGAGGCATGCGCAGCAGGCTCGCCGCCGCGTTTTTAAAAAGCTTTTACCACATCTATTCCTCTTTAGAGACCCGGGGGTTTGTGGAGGAGTACCGGGCGCGCAGCATCCTTATAGGCCGCCCCGTGACTGTTATCAAACCCGGCTCAAAGGCCCCTGCCGTTGCTGAGGATATCGACGGCGACTGCCGGTTAACGGTCAGATATCCCGACGGCTCCTGCGAGACCCTATCCTCCGGCGAAGTTAGCGTCCGCCCGGCTGGGGAGGACCCATCATGCTGAAGCTCCGGCCCCACCATTTGCTGTGCATACAAAAATTCACAGGCCACGGCTACAGCACAGATTTTACCAAGCATATGACTGAGCTTGTGGATTCCCTGCGCTCATCTAGCCCAGTGATCTCACTCGTTGAGGGCTGTGACGAGCTGTGCTCCCACTGTCCGAATAACGAGTGCGGCAAATGTGCTTCCCTTCAAAAGGTAGACAGCATGGACAGAGCCGTTCTCGCACTCTGCGGGCTCTGTTATGGAGATTCTGCCGTCTGGCCCGAGCTTTCCGCCGCGGCGAGGGAAAAAATACTTGATACCGACGGCTTCTCCGCTGTTTGCGGAGATTGCCAGTGGTATAAGCTTTGCAAAAACACAAAAACAAGGTGATAATAATGGAAACAAAATTTAAGACAAAAACAAGAACACTGGATCTCCTTTACATAGCCCTTATGGCGGTGCTGATGTCAGTATGCGCATGGATAAGCCTTAAGGTGCTTATGGTGGAATTTACCCTTCAGCTATTCGCCGTATTCTGCGCCCTCTCCCTTCTCGGCGGAAAGCGCGGCACCGCCGCGATAGTCGTCTATATCGCCCTCGGTGCGGTGGGAGTGCCGGTATTCGCCGGCTTTAACGGCGGCTTGGGCGCACTGCTCTCCAACACCGGCGGATACATAGTCGGGTTTCTTTTCATCGGCCTTATCTACTGGCTTATGACCTCTCTGCTTGGCGACAAGCTCTGGGTGGAGGTCTCCGCGATGCTGATAGGTCTTGTTGTCTGCTACGCCTTTGGGACTGCTTGGTTCATGTTTGTATATGCCCGCAGCAGCGGAGCTATCGGCCTTGCCACCGCGCTCGGCTGGTGCGTGTTCCCGTTTATTCCCTTCGATTTGGCTAAGATGGCGCTTGCGCTTCTGCTGTCAAACAGACTCAGGAAATTTTTAAATTAGGCACAAAAAATTCCCCTTACAAAAGCTGTAAGGGGAATTTTATTATACTCCGAAGGCCTCGGAAAGACCCTCTATGACGTGACCGGCAGTTTTAAGGACGCACCCGGTCAGGCTGACGTGCTTACGCTTCGGCAGGGCCAGCATACCCACTACCATACCTCCGGCCAGCATACCTATCGCCAGTCCCTTGGCAAATTCAGTGCACTTCATAACGCGACCATCCTTTTTTGTGGTTTTCAGGCTTATCATTCCCGAAAAACTCCGGAATCGGCGCGCAAGTCACAAGCCAATTTATGGCTCACTCAATTCTGAGAACATACCCCTCTCTGCGGGGCTTTGCCACGGGCGAGTGGTCCGCATATCCGAGTATACAGTGTCCCACACCGACCCATTTGTCCTCATCAAGGCCCCATCTTTTCAAAATGGCCTTGCCCTCCTCAGACTCAAAAAGCTCCTTTGCGCGGTTTATCCAGCAGGAGCCAAGTCCCACGCTGTAGGCGGCGTTGAGCATGTTGCCGAGGACAAGACTTGCGTCCTGTATGCCGGTCGCCTTGCCCCTCTCGGCAAACACGGTGATTACCGTGGGCGCTCCGTAAAACGGATCCAGATCCTTTCCGATGACAGCCGCGTTTAGTCTCGACAGCTCCGCCACGTCCTCAGGCTTCTGCGTCACAACTATCTGGGGTGACTGGAGACCCATTGCCGTCGGCGCATATGTCCCGGCGGTGAGCACAGCCTCAAGCTGCTCATCAGTTATTTGCTCAGGCTTGTATTTTTTTATGCTTCTTCGCTCAATAAGGCTCTGAACAACGGATTTGCCCTGCGGCCCACCGCATACCTTGAGCTGCTCATAAAAGCTCTTGAGCTTCCTGAAAGTATCCTCGCTTATGTCGTGCTCGATCTTGCAGGCCTCGTGTACAGCGGTTGTGCTGTCAACTCCGATCTTTGAGAACAACTCAGTGAGAAATACATGACGTTCATACATACGCTCCGCAACCTCCTTGCCACGCTCGGTAAGACGTATATCTTTTTTATCGTCATTTTCGATGTATCCGTTTTCACGCAGCCTGCGCATAGCTATGCTTATGGTGGGCTTTGAGTAACCCATCTCCGTGGCGATGTCTATTGCACGCACGCTGCCAATCCGCTGCTCCAGCATCAGTATTGTCTCCAGATAATCCTCTCCGGATTCGTGTATATCCAAACAGAACGCCCTCCTTAATTCAATAATATCGCGGTTCAGCCGAAAATAAAACAAAACCGCCCCGGACATACCTATAAAGCAGGATGCCGCAGGGCGGTATTATTTACAATACGCTTACAGGTATTTTTTCATGCCCGGCGTTGCAAGCTCTGCATCAGAGCTGATGGTTATGGTGAACTTAACTCCCTCGCGCTCACTGAAGGAATCGCACCAATCAAGAAACTCCTCCGCCTCATTATCGGACTCATTTCCAACAAGCTTAAACAAACCGTCCATGAATATATGGGTTATGTCGTAATTGCCCGCCTGAAGTCCGCATAAAAATCCTTTTAGGAATGTATATCCGCTTATTTTATACTGGGAGAGCTTTACAAGCCTTACACTGTAGGGAATATCGTAAGTGAGTTCCGCATTCTTTTCGATGCAGACGATATCTCCGTGTTCCTCAGTAGTAGCCTTCTTAACGAGATCAATAAGTTTTTTTGTTTTTCCGTCGCCTTTGAGTCCCATGATAACCTTAACCATATGGAGCACTCCTTTCGCATTATGCGTGCTAAGTTTGTGACTATAGTTTAACATTTTTTTGATACTGATTCAACATGAATTTTTATATTTCAGGCAAAATTAACGGATCCGTAAAAAACAGGCGATACACAAATATGTTATTTGCACAGCTTGCGATCCGTCATATATAAAGATCCGACTCCCATAGGAGCCGGATCTCTGTAATTATGATTACTTATTAAAGACGTATTTGTCCAGCCTATCCAAGGCCTCGCGAAGCCTCTCAAACGGCAGAGCCAGATTGAGCCTTATCGCACATTCGCCATGGAAGGGACGGCCATCCTGCCAGATGACACCAACACTAACACCCGCCCGAAGCAGTTCATCAAGCGTCATACCATGCTCACGGCACCACTCGGTACAATCAAGGAACATCATGTATGTACCCTCGGGCTTTGCTGTGGATACACCCTTAAAATGCCCGCAAATATAGTCATAAGCATAGTCCACATTTTCAGAGAGCACCACACGAAGCTCATTAAGCCACTGTCTTCCCTCATCGGAGTATGCACCGATAAGCGCATGCATCGAAAGGACATTGCAGCTGTTGTAGTGGGTTATGGAAGACTCTTTCTCCACGCGCTCTCTCAGGCGCTTGTTGTAGATTATATGGTAGGAACCTATAAGTCCCGCCAGATTAAAGGTCTTGGACGGAGCGTAAAGGGCCACCGTCCTCTGCCGGGCATCCTCAGACACTGACTGGGTCGGTATATGCTGGTGTCCGGAGAGGGTCAGATCAGACCATATCTCATCAGATATAACGGTGCAATCGTATTTTGCATAAATGGCCATAGCCGTTTCCAGCTCCTCGCGCTGCCATACACGACCACAGGGGTTGTGAGGCGAGCAGAAAACAGCCGTACGGATCTTGTGGGCGGCAAGCTTAGCCTCCATATCCTCATAGTCCATACGCCACACGCCGTTCTCGTCCTGCTTAAGAGGACTTAAGATTATGCGGTATCCTGCATTTTCGATACTGGAGGTAAAGCCTATATAGGTCGGTGAGTGGATGAGAATAAAATCCCCCGGTGAGCAGACTGCCCGCAGTGCTGAGACCAGCCCGCCGAGAACACCGTTTTCATAGCCGATATTCTCGCTGGTAAGGCCTTTTACACCGTTGCCCTCAGTCTGCCAACGAATTATGGCGTTATAGTAATCCTCGCTCATATCAAAGTACCCAAAGAGAGGATGTTCAACACGCCGTGCAATCGCCTTGGTTATTGACGGAGCCGTTGCAAAATTCATGTCAGCGACCCACATAGGGATGTGATCAAACCCCTCGGCTATCTCAGCGCCGGGTATGGGTATCTTTTCAACCGCAATTGCATCCATTCCGGTGCGATCTATTATTGTCGAAAAGTCAAACGCCATTATTATATATCCTCCATTAATTTAAGTACACGGTCTAAACCGCGCACACGCTTCTATCAGGTCTTGCTTTTGCTGCCCGACAGGATGTCAGCATTCAGCTCTTTCGCTCTGCAGCAGGAAACAAAATGTCCGGGCAGCAGCTCCTCGAGCTTCTGAGGCGCAGCACACGCCTCAGTGGCGTAAGCACACCTGGCCGCAAAACGGCAGCCCGGCTTGGGGTTAATAGGACTGGTTATCTCACCCTTGATGGTTATGCGCTGCTGCTGATTATGGATGTCTATAGTCGGAACCGCGGAGAGCAGTGCCTTTGTATAAGGGTGCAGCGGCTTTAAAAACAGCTCCTTGGAGGCGCAGGTCTCTACCTGCTGTCCAAGGTACATAACAGCAATGTCGTCGGATATGTGTCTTACGACGGACAGGTCATGGGTTATGAACATATAGGTAAGGTTTTTCTCCTTCTTGAGAACCTGAAGGAGGTTAAGTACCTGTGCCTGAATGGACACGTCAAGAGCTGAAACCGGCTCATCGCAAACGATGAACTTCGGGTCATAGGCAAGAGCGCGGGCAATTCCAACACGCTGGCGGCGGCCTCCGTCAAGCTCGTGGGGGTAAGCTGTCCTCAAACGCTGGGCAATTCCAACGGCGTCCATAAGCTCCTTCGCCTTTTCTCTGGCCTGGAACTTATTGTATTCTTTGCACATGAGCAACGGCTCGAGGATTATGTCCTCGACGGTATTACGCGGATCAAGAGAGGAATACGGATCCTGGAATATTATCTGGGCGTTCTGACGGAAATTATGCAGAGCGCGCCTTTTAAGGTTAGTTGCATCCTTACCGTCAAAAATGATCTTTCCGTCTGTGCTCTCCTCAAGGTGGACAAGCACACGTCCGAGGGTGGACTTACCGCAGCCGGATTCGCCCACGACACCAAGGGTCCTGCCCTCCTCAAGCTTAAAGCTTACGCCGTCGACTGCATGAAGGAGGCCCCTTCGGGTACGGAAATACTTAGTCAATTCCTGTGTTTCAACAAGTGTCTTTCCCATTATTTGTTCCCCCTGTTCAGATTCATGCATCTGCAGAAATGCCCCGGCGTAATCTCGGTAAGTCCAACTTCCGTGGTCTCACATTCCTTAGTGCAATATTCGCACCTCGGGTGGAATTTACAGCCTGTAGGCAGGTTTGCCGGGTTGGGCGGCTGACCGTTTACAGGATGGAGGAATTCTTCATCACCGTCGAGCTTAGGAATAGCGTTAAAGAGGCCGATGGTGTACGGATGAGTCGGATGGTCGAATACATCCTCAAGGGTACCGGATTCGACTATCTCTCCGGCGTATATAACCGCCACGTGATCACACATACCGGCAACAACGCCAAGGTCATGAGTAATGAGAATAGTGGAAGTGGATTTCTTCTTATTCAGCTCCTTCATCAGATCCAGAACCTGCGCCTGAATTGTAACGTCAAGAGCTGTGGTAGGCTCGTCCGCCAGCAGAAGGTCGGGGTTGCAGGCAAGGGCCATAGCAATAACCACGCGCTGCTTCATACCACCGGAGAACTGATGCGGATACTCAATGTACCTCTCAGCAGGGATACCGACCATCTCGAGCATCTCTTCCGCTCTTTGACGGCTCTCGGCCTTGCCAAGATTCTCATGTATCTCGATAACCTCCTCAATCTGTCTGCCGACAGTCATAACGGGGTTTAAGGCGGTCATCGGGTCCTGAAATATCATGGATATCTTATTTCCGCGGATGTTTCGCAAAGCGGCGTCATCCATCTTAAGGATATCCTCACCATCCAGCAGGATCTCGCCCTGCTTTACCTCAGCGGGAGGCACAGGCAGAATTCCGAGGATGGCACGGGCAATGGTGGTCTTACCGGCTCCGGTCTCACCGACGAGTCCGAGAGTTGAGCCTTTTTCCATTGAGAGGGATACCTTATTTACAGCGTAAACGGTCTCGTCTCTGGTAACATATTGTACTTCAAGGTCCTTGATTTCAAGGAATTTTTTTGACTCTCCCATTGTAATCCCTCCTTACTTCTTAAGCTTCGGATCCAATGCGTCACGCAGGCCGTCACCAAGGAGGTTCAGCGAGAGTACAAGGATCATTATTGTAAGACCCGGGATAATGCAGAGCCACGGAGCAGTACGCATATAGTCACGTCCTGCAGAGAGCAGTGCGCCCCACTCAGGAGTCGGAGCCTGAATACCCATTCCAAGGAAGCTCAGGGAAGCAGCAGACATCAGCTTGCCGCCGACGCCCATGGTAGCAGAGACAAGGACAGGTGCAAAGGCATTGGGGATCATGTGCTTGGTGATTATCTTGGCATCGGAACAGTCAATAGCCTTGGCTGCATCGATGTACTCAGACTTGCGTATTCTCAGGAAGGAAGCACGCATAAGACGTGCGCCGCCGGGGATACCGCTGATACTAAGAGCAAGCAGGGTGTTTACCCAGCCGGTACCAAATGCCACGCACATTGCCATGGTCAGCAGGATTCCGGGGATAGACTGCCAAATATCACAGAAGCGCATAAAGATCTCATCGATCTTTCCGCCGTAATAACCGGCTGCTGCGCCGAAGGCAGCGCCCGCTACGACGGAGATTATCTGAGAGCCAAAGCCCACTGCCATTGAATATCTGGCGCCGTAGATAACACGGCTGAAGTAGTCACGGCCGAAGTTATCGGTTCCGAAGGGGTGCTCCCAGCACGGTGCGAGAAGCGCCTTGGCGCACATATCATTATAATTGTACTTACAGATAAGCGGAGCAAGAGCTGCAACAAGAATATAGAAAACGACGATAATCGCGCAGACTATATTGATCTTGCTGTAGGACATCCTCTTGACAGCAATATAAAAATGACCATGAGACTTCTGTACAGCGTTCTCAGGCGCTTCTGTCTTGTTAACGGTCTTAGTCATTACTTCTTCCTCCTCTTCTTGACACCGCCTGCATACTGAGCCTTAACACGGGGATCAACAAACGCCTGAACAAGGTCCGTAATGAGCATGACAACGCAGAACAAAATTGAGAGGACCACAACGCCGCCCAGGGTTGCCTGAGTGTCACGGTTATTAATTGCGGAGGTCAGGTAATAGCTGACGCCCGGGATGGAGAATATCTGCTCAAGTATAAGTCCGCCGCCCAGGGAGCCGCCGAAGGTCGTACCGGCGATTGTAATGATAGGAAGCAGGGCGTTTGGAAGCGCGTGACGGTAAATGATCTTTCTCTCACTGAGGCCCTTGGATTTGGCAGTAACTATATAATCCGATGTGAGAACGTCAAGCATACTGGAACGCGTCTGTCGGCACATCGAGGCTATTCCGCCGAGTCCGCTGGTTATAAGAGGCAGTATCCAGTATTTAAGCCCGCCGATGCCGTACGGCGGCAGCCATCCAAGCTTAACGGCAAAAATAAGGACCAACATCAAACCCAACCAGAAATGCGGGATAGATACGAAAAGCATTGAAAGCACAACGGCAATTCGGTCTCCGGCCTTATTCTGATGAAGTGCAGCAAAAATTCCTGCTGGGATTCCGATAAATACCGCTGCGACGATTGAAATAATCGATAATATAACTGTGTACTTAAGACGGCCTGCAAGGTCGGTTGCAATATTTGTCTTAAGAATGTAGGACTGTCCAAGATCAAACTTGATAAAGGCATTGTACATATATCTTCCAAGCTGTACAATGTATGGCTGATCCAGACCCAAGCTGTGTGCAACAGCGGCGCGCTCCTCTTCGGTAGCGGTCGAGCCGGCGATAATATCAACTGCGTCGCCTGGCGTGATGTACATTATTGTAAAAACAATGGTGGTTACACAAAGAACTATGGGGATTAGGAGCAGGATTCGCTTAATTACGTAACGCCACATAATCTTTCTCCCTCTTAAAGGTTTTCATATACGATTTAGGGATTGGGTGGAATGAGCAACCACACCAATCCCTAAATTGAGTTGCTTAAAGCTTACGCAAAGTACTCCCAGTCGGAAGGAACGGCCAAGGAGCCAACGATTATATCACCGTTAACACCGCTGCGGTTATATCCGGTAATGGTCATGTTGTCAACGCACGCGAGAGAGAAGTAGTTGTTGTACCACTGATAGATGAGGCAGTGCTCCTGAATATAAGCCTCAAGAGCATCGTAGTCATCCTGAGTCCAGTCTTCGCTGTAGCAGGCGTCGATAAGGCTCTGAAGCTCATCATCGGCAATACCGCAGAGGGAGTGGCCGTCAGCAAACTTGACGTTGCTGAGCCATGTGCTTGCGGTCTGGATGAGGTAGGATCCCTGACGGCTCATGTAATAGAAGGTTATATCATAACCGTGATCGCCGGTGGTTGCAACCTGCTTGCCGGAGATGGTAGCTGCGTCGTACTCATCGATGTGGCAGGTGATGCCAATAGCCTCAAGGTTAGACTGAATGAGCTGGCCGCAGTTGCGGAACAGGGTGTTGCTGCGTATTGCAATGATGACGTCCTCACCGCTGTAGCTGGAAGCCTCAAGGTACTCCTTAGCCTTGTCAAGGTCATAGGCATAGTTGTCATACTGGTCTGCCCACTCCTCGTTGGTTCCGATGGAGCCAAAGATTCCGAAGTACTCAGCAGGCTCGCCGACGCCGTAAAGGATGTTGTCTACTGCGAGGCCCTCGTTAATAGCATAGGAAACAGCCTTACGGAAGTTCTCGTCGGTGCAGGGGCCCTCATACTGGTTGTAGAGGATAACGCACATCTGGGGGGACTCAAGATCCATAACCTTATATCCGGAGATGGTCTTGCAGCCGGCATTTATAGTTGCATCAAGCCACAGGCCGAGCTGAATAGTGCCGGTCTCCAGAGCGCTCTGCATCTGGTTTGGCTCAGTGAGGAAGTCAAACTCAATGACGTCCCAAGTCTGATCAAGCATCGGGGACTCGGAAAGATCATCACGGTCTGCTGCCCAGTAGTTCTCGTTCTTCTCAAGAGTTATGTAGCTGCCCGCTACGAAATCAGTGATGACATACGGGCCGGAGCCAACCTGATCCTGAGTTGCCATCGCGTCAGAGGAAGCCTCAAGAGCTGCCTGGGAAACGATACCGACGTTCTCGATCACAGCGCCGAAGGTACCGAGCTCGTTAGAAGTGATAACAAGATCAAGCTCTGTCTCGCTGGTAGCCTCAGCATGGTCGATATAACGGTGCTGGGTACGGGCATTCTCTTTTACATAGTTAAAGCAGAATGCAACATCCTCAGCGGTGATGTCGTTGCCCTCACTGTCATAGATGCCTTCATGAATGGTGATATGATAGGTGTAAAGGCCATCAGACTCGCCTACATACTCATAATCCTTCATGAGGATTGGGGTGATTGTGTTCTGCTCATAGTTGTCTCTTGCACCAAGTCTCTGATAAACTTCGTAAGCAACAAAGTTGGTGTAGAGTCCGGAGCCAACGAACGGATCAAGGGTGGAATAGCTGTTTGCCAGACCAACAGTGATCTTAGTCGGCTGATCAAAGGTCGCAGACTCGGTGGGGCCATTATTATCGAGTTCGCTTGTGTTGACCTTATTGCCTTCATTCTCTTCCTGGTTATTTCCTTCGTTCTCGTTGTTAGTGCCGCCGCAAGCTGCGAGAGCAAAGACCATAACGAGCGCCAGAACAAGTGCCAGTAGCTTTTTCATTGTCTTACCTCCATAATTTTTTATTTGGTTTTGCGTTTTTTCTCTCTTTAGAGGCGCAGCTCCGGAATTGCCCCTTATCCGAAGGTCGCCCGCAAGGGAGGTCTACTCATAACATCTGATAAATCAGATGAAACGATGCTTGTCCATAATCCACTGCGCGACAAAGTCCGCGGTGGTAGCAAGGGTGTCGCCCCACTGTCCGGGATATGCCTCAGTCTCCTTAGCAGTGCGGAAGCCGTGTGAAGCGCCCTCGGTAAATGCGATGGTCTTATCCTCGCTCTTGGCGTTGTTGTAAGACCACTCAGCGGCTATATACTCATAGCTGCCTGTCATGCCCATGACAAGAAGCGGAGCGGATATCTTTTTGACGTTGCCTGAGGAGCAGGTGAAGCAGCTCTCAAAGTCGATTCCCCAGAAATGATCCTCATCATAACCGAAGTCATCGGACAGCTTCATCTCGCTCAGGAGGAAGTCGCGAACTGTTGTGGGCCAAGCACTTCCCATAAGTCCCCTGCGCTCAGCGTCGTCCTTTGCTATACGTACGGAAGGAACGATCTGAGTGGTTATGCTTCCATCCGGATGGATGAGCGGCCACTCGCCGTGGGTGTGGGACATAAGGCTGGTATCAAGGGAGAACAGCTTGTTGGATTTAAGGGTTCCGATGCACTCAGGTATGTAGAACGGCTCATTATCGAGATAATAGCCTTCGCCCTTTTCAATGAGGTGCAGACGCTCCTCAGCCATATCCATGAGGTTACGGTAACGCTTTACCTGAGCCGCCCAGAATTTGTGCTTAAACTCTTCAGAGAAGTGGGAGCCTTTCGGATCATAGCCGTTGGCCGGATTCAAGCAGTCAAGCTCAGGATTCATCTTTGTGGCATAGCCCTCCTGGACCAATGCGGGGTTCATGCTGAGCATCTGCATGAAGCCGTAGTTGGCATCGAGGAACATCACGCCATCGGCAGGGATAAGAGGCTCCATATCCGGGAAGGGCAGGCGGCGCTCAGGTCCCTGGAACACCTTGATGCCGTTCTCGGCTATCTTCTGGTAGGAGCTCATAAGTGAAGCGCCGCGGCTCTGTCCCATAAGGACTATCTTCTCGATTCCGGGAAGCTGCTTTGCAAACTCCACGACCTTCTTAAAATCGGTGATCTGGCTGGGGAAATCGCTGTGTGCGGAAACGGAATGGATAGAGGTGAATCCGCGAAGGCCAATCGCCTCCATCATGTTGTGATACATCTCACGGCTGTAGCCTCCGTGCATGGTGATGACGGCGATCTTTGAACGCTCATCCGGCTCCACCGGCTGCCACATCAGGATATTCACGAAATGGTCAAGCTGGTGATATGTAACATTTGTTTCATACAGCTTACTGCGTATAAGTTGATCCATTTTAATCCTCCT
>JBJDXR010000005.1:0-4090 GCA_051866775.1 Oscillospiraceae bacterium
GGAAGTCCCCTGTATCTGTTGGCGAGAAAGTAGCGTTATTTGCCTGTTGCGCCTGCTGATTGGTTGGAACAATCTTAGGCGGTTGTGTCTGCATCTGAATGGTAACGCCACCGCCGCCACCTGCAGACATTCCACTTATGCTACCTCTGCCTCCCATTTTAGCACCTCTTTCTTATATAGTCAAATATTTTTAACAGACATTCATTTTCGCATTGTCGCCCGGAAAGCGACAACGCTGTGTAGCTCGTCCCCAGGCTGCCGTTTTTCTGCTGCTTGTGTTTGCCCCTGTCGGAAAGTGGGGCATAGGGGTATAGCTTACAACCCGTCTGCATTTCTCCATTTCTGCTGAAACGCCTTTATTGAGATAATGTTTCCTTCAAGCCCAGGCGGTACAATGCCGTACATGATAATTTGCTTTGGCTCCAGCCTCCGCATCATTTCCCTGTACCCGTCAAGAAAGAGCTGGGCTGTATCGCCTACGCCCATCTGAGTTCCTACGCTTGACACTATTACAGTGCTGCCTACGGGTTCCCCGTCAAAGCACCACTCATAGCTTTCATGGTCGCTCCAGCTTATTGTTGGTATCACTGTCATGCCGTGAGCCTGCCAGTATGCACCAAGCCAATGCTTGCGGTAGTGGTTATATATCTGTATGGCCTTTGGGAAATCCGTATAGGTGGAAAAGTCCGGGGTACACACGGCTTGAAACTTTCCCAGCATATCAACATATACATCCGGGGAAGTCCACACCCTGTTAAACTGGTAATCGTCAATGAAGAAGTGTACTCCATGCCGTTCCGGTTCCTCACAGCTCTTTGCAAAATTAAAGCTGATCCAATTCTCTACATTGCACTCAGCCGGTGCAAGTATGGGTATATCATACTCGCCAGCTCCGTCAAACATTGCCTTATTTAAGTTTTCATAGTTTCGCTGTTGTCTGTATGCCACAGCTTACGCCTCCTCTCTGTATATACAAGAAAAGCCCCGACGTACCACGCCAGAGCTTTCCCTTAGATTCTACCTGCATAAGCCAGAGAGCCACACGGACTAATGGGAGGAGGCAAACCCACACTCCCGACTTACACTAAATCCGATTTTAGTATAAATCACGCTAAATCAGAAATAAAGTGTAATTACGGGACATTAAGGGACAAATGCGGACGACTTACACAAAGCGGCTGTTATACTCCTCATCAAGATAGCGATAGCAACGCTTTTTAACGCTTTCATCCGTGTTTCCGCATCCTATCTTTTTGGCTACCTCTTTCCAGCTCAGGTTATTTTCAAAGCGGTATGAGAATATAAGCCTTGTGAGACTGTCCGGTATATCGTTGATAAAGCTCTGTAGTCTGTCACGTTCTGCCTTGCGGTTCATAAGCAGCTTTTCACGGCTCGCAAGCTCTACAGCGTATTTCTCTGTACGGCTGGTGTTTCCACCGGATCCATGAGGCATACCCGACATATCGGGGCTTGGAGCTGACTGCGCCTTTACCCTGAGTTGTGCAATGCGTTCCTCGTCTCTCGGTATCTCTCTGTTAAGCCAGTATAATTGTGATAGTTCTTTTACTGTCATACTGTAGCCTCCTTCGCTTTATCAATTCTTGCTTTCAGTGCTTGCAATAGATTTTCCTGCGCATTGTCTTTTCCTTCCAGTGACTTTATAACATCCTCGTCAACTCCGCCAAGTGTAATGAGACGATGCACAATAACAGGAAATTGCTGACCTTGGCGGTGCAGTCGTTTATTTGCCTGCTGGTATTCCTCTAAAGCCCAGGTTAATCCAAACCATATTACATGATGGCCGCCTTCCTGCAGATTGAGGCCGTAACCACAGCTCGCCGGATGCGCCAATAATATGTCAATGTTTCCGGCGTTCCATTCGGTTTCATCCTTGGAGTCTGTATAAACCTTTACTTTTAGCCCGGTCTTTTCCAGGGCCGCAAGGATTCTGTCTTTATCATGCTGATAGTAATAAAATACAAGTGCGTGCTGACCGTTTAGCTGTTCAATGGTTTCCATGAATACCTCCAGCTTGCAATCATGCACTGGAACCACAGAGCCGTCCTCATCGTACACAGCGCCGTTGCAAAGCTGTAGTAATTTGCCTGTAAGAGTAGCGGCAGTTGTGGCTGTAACCAAATCATCATCAACCTCTAAAAGCATATCTCGCTCCATCTGCTGATAGGCTTTTTGAGCCTTGGCATCCAGCTTTACAGGAATATCCTCATAGATAAGGTCCGGGAGTTCCAAATAATCTTCGGCTTTCATGCTGATGCAAATATCGCTTATGAGGCGGTAAATCTCCTCGGCGGCTCCTTCTTTTGGTGCGTATGAGAATATGGTTGTCTGGTTGCGCTTATCAGGAACAAAGAACATATCCCGGTAAACGGATATAGTACGGCCAAGTCTCTTTCCGCCGTCAAGTAAGAATATCTGCGCCCACAGGTCCGTCAATCCGTGAGGGCTTGGCGTTCCGGTAAGCTCTATAATACGGTTTATGCGTGGCCGTATGGCTTTCAGAGCCTTAAAGCGTTTTGCCTGGTGGTTCTTAAAGCTGGAGCTTTCATCCAGTACCACGACATCAAACGGCCAGTTGTGACCGTAATATTCTACAAGCCATTGCGTGTTTTCACGATTGATAATGTAGATGTCGGCATCTGCATTAAGAGCCGTCAAACGCTGCTTGGCTGTTCCAAGTACAACGGATATTCTGAGGTTTTTAAGATGCTCCCACTTATCCGCCTCTTTGCTCCATGTACTTTCCGCAACTTTCTTTGGAGCGATTATCAGGACTTTGCGGATCTGCCAGTAATAATATTTAAGACTGTGTAGCCCCGTCAGCGTAATAACCGTCTTTCCAAGTCCCATATCCAGAAACAGTCCCAAGTATGGATCCGTGATAATCCGGTTAATGCAATATTGCTGATAGGGGTAGGGTATAAACTGCTTACTCATTATGTTGTATAACCTCCCAACATTCAGATACTATATGTTGTACTTTATCCACACTATCAACAGTGTTATACACAACAAATCCAAGGCTCCTGAGAATGCCTTGTACTACCTCTTGGCGCTTACGTTCCTTTTTGCCCGGAGCCTTTAGCTCTGCAAAGCGGATAACTCCACCGGGCAGCAGTATAATTCTGTCCGGCACGCCTGTATATCCAGGGCTTACCCATTTAAGGCAAAGCCCGCCAATTTCTTTTATCCCGATTCTGAGCTTTTCTTCAATTTCTTTTTCCAGCATCGGCGGCTGTCCTCCCTTCAAATTCCATCGTGCGCGAAAACGTGTCCACGCTGATTCCTCGCTTGCTCTCATAGTCACTCTTGTATCACACCTTTTTCAAATGATAGCTGAGTGGGGAAGTGCGGTTTTGAAATCCAGTGTTACATTTTTTCTCGCGCGCGTATATGAGCATACGCATTAGGCGTTTTAGGATGTATAATTACTCCCTATTTCCTCTATTTCATAGGGTATATTAGAAAAATATGTAACAATGTAACATTTTGGATATATGCCTTGTAAATAAAGGGTTTTCGGCTGTTACATTTTGCGTTACAACTATGTAACATTGTAACAATTTCACTGTTACATTTTTTAGTATGTAACGTAGAATGTAACGCGATTGTAACAGAAAATGTAACAGAGCATATTACTTCTTTACAAAGCCCCTTTGCGTGTTATATGGACCCGCCCTAAATGGTTTATCTGAGCGTTTCCATCCTTGCAAATTTGCTAAAACGGAGTTAATTTCCCTTGTATCTGTATTTTTTATGTCTCTTATCTGGCCGTTAAACAGCTCACACCATACCTCAATAGCTGTTATGCGGTCACGGTCAACAAGGTTATAGTCCCCGGTTGCATTGTTCGCCCAGTAGTCACGGCGGCGGTCAATCGGCCACTTGCTCCAGTCGTCCGGTACCTGCCTTGAAACAAATTCCTCTATGATACCTTCCCTTGCGGATGCCTCGCGGTGCTGTTCCTGTTTCTCCTGAGCCATGCGTTCAACCTCTCCCGTGAGGTATGTTGCCTCGCCCATCTGCCAGCGTGCTTTTGCCTCAGCCCATATCTGGTCTATGGTGTCCTGAG
>JBJDXR010000006.1:0-4072 GCA_051866775.1 Oscillospiraceae bacterium
TCACGTATCTCAATATCCTTGTCATCCGTTATCTCCGGCATGACCTCCACCGCAGCAAAAGAGGTGTGGCGTCTCCCCGAGGCGTCAAAGGGAGATACTCGAACTAAGCGGTGTATGCCGCTCTCGCTCTTGAGATAGCCGTAAGCATTCTCCCCGTCGATCTTTATTGTGGCGGACTTTATGCCCGCCTCCTCGCCGTCAAGGTAATCAAGTATCGTATACTTAAAGCCGTGGCGCTCCGCCCAGCGGGTATACATACGGTACAGCATCTCCGTCCAATCCTGAGCCTCTGTTCCGCCGGCTCCCGCATGAAAGGACAGTATGGCGTTTGATGCGTCATACTCCCCCGAGAGCATGGTCTCAAGGCGTGCCGACTCAAGGTCATCAGAGAAGGCCTTATAATCCGTCTCAAGCTCCGGAAGAAGGCTCTCGTCATCCTCCTCTATCGCCATCTCGCATAACGTGAGCAAATCGTTATACCTGTTTTCAAGATTTGTAAACTTATCACATTTGTTCTTAAGCTGCTTTAAACGCTGCTGCACCTTTTGGGAGCGCTGAAGGTCATTCCAGAAGCCATCCTGCTCGCTCTCCTGCTCCAGCTTTTTGATCTCCGCCAAAGCCTCATCCAGCTTCATTGCCCCTCTCAGCGTCTCAAGCTCCGGCTTAACGCCGTTAAGCTTAAACTTATAATCTTCATACTCTACTATCATAATCCCAATTCCTTTGTGTTTTGTCGGTATGTATATTTTTATCTCTCGCTTGGCACCAAACCGGCATTGCCAAATATCAGCTCATCAATATCCGGCTTTGGTATGGTCACGCTCACATTCCAGCGCATCCTAATCCCTCCTATGACTTCAGATATACATATCATCATATGCCGGAGGGATGAAAAAATTACGCATTTTTTGTATTATAGTCTAAATCATTTTTTAGTCAAGACCGCAGTCACTATTTGAGGGTTATTAAACAGCCTAAACGTCCCGCGTGTGTTTCCAAGCCCCCGCGAAACAAGCATCTGGGTACCGCCCTCCACATATATTCCGCTTGTATATGTGGGAAACCACTCCATCCCCGGTGCTATAAGGCCATCTGTAAACGGAAGGCGTATCACTCCGCCGTGGGCGTGTCCGCACAGCACCGCGTCCACCCCCAGGTCTGCCCACATATCTATCTCGTCGTTTCTGTGTGCAAGCATGAGTATATAGCTGTCTCCCACCTCTGCACGTATCTCACCTACAAGCTCCGCAGGGGTTTTCTGGTCATACGGACCATTAGGGTCGTCTATCCCGGCAAGGACTATATCCTGTCCGCCGCGCTGGAGTACCACATATTCGTTCCGCAAAACTGTTACTCCGCAGCTATCCAGTATCTCAAAAAGCTCCTGTATCCAGCCCGAGGCCCACTCATGGTTTCCGGATACATAATAGACCGGAGCGATATCGGAAAGCCGGGACATAAGCTCAATAACATAGTCCTCCGCCCTGTCGCCGTCTATCAAATCTCCTGTAACGGCAATAATGTCAGGCTGCTGTTCACGTACGGCGTCCAAAAGCTGGATGTTTCCCTCCCCAAAGCTGGAAGTATGCAGGTCGGACAGCTGAACTATTTTAAATCCTTCAAAGCTCTCGGGAAGCCTTGCATTTCCAAGCTCAAAGCTCTGTGTAACTATCCTTGTGTTGCCGTCATACAGCAGCACCGCAAGGATAGCCAGCAGTACGAGAAAAACTGCAAAGCCGTGCCGCTTTTTCCTTTTTTTGAATACTGCCACGCTACGCTTCCTTGTCCCTCACATACGGGTGCTTTATATTCGGATCGGTCGTCTGGCGGAAGTTCACCTCAAACCTGTCCATGGATTTGACCAGTGCGCTAAGTGACTTAAAACCGAAATTCCTGCAGTCAAAATCCGGCTGCTTTTTCAGTATCAGATTTCCAAGCTCACCCATAAACACAAATCCGTCGTCATCAGTGATGTTTGAAAGATCAGCCACCGATTCGGCAATCAGCTTTTCAACTGCCTTTGGAAGCTTTTCATTCTTCTGTCTCAGCTTCTTTTTGTCACCGGAAGCCGGAGGCTCATCCTGCTCACCCGTCGGCATATTCTCCGCCGCGTGCTGACGTATGACCTCAATATAGATAAACTTGTCGCAGGCAACAATAAACGGATTGGGGGTCTTTCTCTCACCTATCCCTATTACCGTCATGCCGGCCTCCCTCAGGCGTACCGCAAGTCTTGTAAAATCCGAGTCGCTGGACACAATCACAAAGCCGTCAACGCGCTGGGAATAAAGGATGTCCATCGCGTCAATTATCATAGCCGAATCGGTGGAGTTTTTGCCCGTAGTGTAGCTGTACTGTTGTACCGGCGTCACGGCGTTTTCAAGAAGCGAGGCTTTCCAGCCGGATATATTCGGACTGGTCCAATCTCCATATATACGCTTGATGGTCGGTGTGCCGTATATGGCGACTTCCTCCATTATGCCCTTTAAAGTGCCCCTTGGTATGTTATCGGCGTCGATCAGCACCGCAAGGCGCCTATTGAGATAATTTTCCGAAACTATTGACAAGCTGCCACCTCCTTTTTTGCATTATTAGTTTATGATACCATATTTTTCTCAGCAGTTCAAGGCTTACAAGCATACCTTCATTACATACATACAGGGCACTCTCCCACAAACGCGCCGTAAGCTTTAAAAACGTTTCTGTTTTTGCTATTGCAGCAGCCCTGAGTATCTGATATCATAGGTACGCAAACATCAAACTTAGAAAGGACAAATTATTATGGACAACAGCTACCTTATAATAATGGACGCCTTTTCACTTTTTTGCGGTATTTACATTCTATACACCTTTTTCAAGCTCCATACCACCGGACATCTCTTTCAAAACTCGGTCATAGTCCCCAGCGGTAAAACTCCCGCCAACTGTAAGGATGAAAAGGGCTTCATCGGCTATATAAAATACCGTATGCTCATTCTCGGTATAGTTATTATAATTGTCGGTGTGCTCAATGTAATCAACGAATTTTACCCCATATACAATATCGTCGTCACCGAGCTTCTCATCGGCGTGGCGGTGGCGGTGCTCGTCTGGTATTGTGTGTGCAGCAGCAAAGCGTTTAAAAAATACTGGTGAACAGGTTGCTGCCTGTCAAAAAATTCTTTCAGAATTTTTGATAAAACACTTTACAAAATCAAAAAAGCTGTTATAATGCAAACTATAATAATAATCATTATTATTAAGGAGCTCATAATGAAACGGTATAGCCGAAAGCGCGAGGCCATTCTTCAGGCACTGCGCTCCACGACCATCCATCCCACCGCCGAGTGGGTCTATATGAAGCTCAAGCCTGAGTTTCCGGATCTCTCCCTTGCGACGGTCTACCGCAATATTGCGGCGTTTATTGAATCCGGAGAGCTTGTATCAGTCGGTGTTGTGGATTCCAAGGAGCGGTACGACGCCGACACCCATCCGCATTCCCATTTTATCTGTGAGCGCTGTGGGGCTGTTATGGACGTAAAACTGTCCGACGACAGCGCTATAGACAAGCAGGCTGAGGAGACGATGGAGGTTAGGATCTTCAGGCACGAGCTGACCTTCCGCGGTATATGCAACGAGTGCCTTAAAAACAAGCATATACAGTCTTAGTACTTGTATATAAAAAAGTTATATAAAATATTTATTTTTGGAGGTTTATTACTATGAAGAAGTGGATCTGCCCTGTTTGCGGTTATGTTCATGAAGGCGACACCCCCCCTGAGAAGTGCCCCACCTGCGGCGTCCCCGGCAGCAAGTTCGTTGAGCAGTCCGGCGATATGAAGCTCGCCGCTGAGCACGAGTTCGGCATCTATGCCAAGACCGTTAAGAATAACCCCGACGTAAGCGATGAGGACAAGGCTTACATCCTTGAGCAGCTCAAGGCCAACTTCGCCGGTGAGTGCTCCGAGGTCGGTATGTATCTGTGCATGGCCCGTATCGCCCACCGCGAGGGCTATCCCGAGATTGGCCTTTACTGGGAGAAGGCAGCCTATGAGGAGGCCGAGCACGCTGCTAAGTTTGCCGAGCTCTTGGG
>JBJDXR010000007.1:0-20030 GCA_051866775.1 Oscillospiraceae bacterium
TGAATCAATGCGTCCGGATATCCTTTGAATGTGCCCTAAATGTCTGCGGCTTTAAGCTCAGCGATATCCTCCCGGGTGAAGAATAAAAAGTCCTCCTGTAGGAGGACTTTTTTATTTTGTGTGTATTTCGCTGCTTAAGGCTTACAAGTCACCACCCAAAAGCTTTGCTCTTTTTGGCCGGCGCGGCGGACATTTCTGTTTCTTTTCAAGAAAAAGAAACAGAAAGAATGGGGGCGCATCCCTCTTTCCTGCTCTGCGGAGCCGGAACCCCCGCCCACGGCAGTGGACATTTTATATTAGCTCACATACAAGCTCGGTGTAGCCGGCCATATCGTCCACCGGTATCCCGGCAAGAAGCTTTGCCTGAGTACACAGCACCTTGGCTATCTTTTCAGCCCTGTCCTTGTCGCTTTCTATTGAGGACTCAAGGGCGCTGAACACCGGGTGGGAGGCGTTCACCTCCAGAACACGCTTTGCCTTTACCTGCTGGCCGGCCTCACCGGGGATGGAGCGGAAGTATTTTTCCATCTCAAGGGATATATCCCCCTCATAGGACATACACACAGGGCTTTGCACAAGGTTCTGTGAAAGCCGGACGTTTACCACCTCGTCCTTCAGCACGTCCTTAATGAAATCCAGAACAGGCTGGGACTTCTCGGACAGCTCCTGCTGCTCCTTCTTCTCCTCCTCGGTCTCAAGACCGAGATCCGAGCCGGTGACGCTCTTAAACTCCTTCTCCTCAAAGGTGTAGAGTATCTGCGCCACGAACTCATCCACGTCATCCACAAAATACAGTATCTCGTAGCCCTTGGACTTTACCTGCTCGTTCTGGGGAAGACCCGCGGCGGTGCGGACTGAGTCGCCTGCGGCATAATAGATGTATTTCTGGGACTCCGGCATACGGGAGACATAGTCCTTTAGTGAAGTGAGCTTCTCCGTATTGGAGGAGTGGAACTTCAGAAGATCCTTTAAAAGATCCTTCTTCATGCCGTAATCTCCCACGATGCCGTATTTTATCTGGCGGCCGAACTCATGCCAGAAGGCGTCGTATTTTTCCGGATCCTTTTCCATAAGGGAGGCAAGCTCCGATTTGACCTTCTTTTCAAGGTTCCCTGAGATGACCTTAAGCTGCCTGTCGTGCTGGAGGATCTCACGGGAGATGTTGAGGGAGAGGTCGGGGCTGTCCACCACGCCCCGCACAAAGCGGAAGAAATCGGGCAGAAGCTCGGAGCAGCTGTCCATTATCATGACGCCGGAGGAGTATAGCTTGAGGCCCGGCTTAAAGTCGCGGCTGTAGAAATCGTAGGGTGCCTTTGCGGGGATAAACAGCAGCGCCTTGTAGGAGGTAAGTCCTTCTGCATTTACGCGGATGACCGCCACGGGGTCCTCGGAATCGTGGAAATGCTCCTTATAAAAGGCGATGCAGTCGGCGTCTGAGACCTCGCTTATGCCGCGCTGCCAAATAGGCACCATGCTGTTTATGGTCTGCTCCTCAGTGGTGGTGACAGGCTCTGTCTTGGTGTTTCCGTTTTCGTCCTTCTCGCCGGTCTCCTTGTACTCGGTGTGCTCCACATCCATGCGGATGGGCCAGCGGATGTAGTCGGAGTATTTCTTTATAAGCTCGCGGAGCTTCCAGCTCTCAAGGTAAGTGCTGTAATTTTCCTCCTCGGAGTCGGGCTTTACATGCATAATTATATCCGTGCCGGCGGTATCCTTTTGGGCATCCGAGATGGTGTAGCCGTCGGCGCCGGTGCTCTCCCACCGTGCGCCGGTGTCGGCGCCGTAGGCCCGGGAGATAACGGTCACTTTGTCGCTGACCATGAAGGCGCTGTAAAAGCCCACGCCGAACTGGCCGATTATATCAACGTCTCCGGAGTCCTCGTCCATATCTTTTTTAAATCCGTAGCTTCCGCTGTGGGCGATGACACCCAGATTTTCCTCCATGTCCTCCTTGGTCATTCCGACGCCGTTATCGGAGACGGTGATGGTGCGGGCATCCTTGTCAACGGAGATGCGGATGGCAAAGTCGTCCCGGTTAAGGCCCACCTTGTCGTCCGTGAGGGAGATATAGCACAGCTTGTCTATGGCGTCGCTGGCGTTGGAGATTATCTCTCTTAAGAAGATCTCTTTGTGTGTGTAGATAGAGTTGATCATCAGGTCAAGCAGGCGTTTGGATTCTGCTTTGAATTGCCTCTTTGACATTTTCATTCCTCCTAATGCGTTTTGAGCCGCTTAACGCGGCAATCTTAGTAACCAGTAATAATACACCTTAATTGTTAAAATTTTATGTACTTTTTTACTTTTCTTGTTGACAACAAGGAAATTTGGCCTCAAACTATACGTGACCCTGCGGGGTGAAATACTATTTTAGGGTGATACTATGGAAAACAACGTTGAATTTTTTATTGCTCATGTGGGAATAAACGAGGAGAATGCGGACACCGCCCAGGCTCTTGCCGACAGGCTCTGCGCTATCTTCGGCTGGGCTGCAAAGCCCGGCACCAGTTCCGTCTTTGCCGGAAAGGGCATTGAGATCATGAAGGGGCCGTATCTCGGGAAGAACGGACATATCGCCGTTGGAACAAACGACATAATGGCTGCTATGGAGCTTCTCAAGACCCGCGGTGTTGAGTTTGACGACGACACAAAAAAGCTTGCCTCTGACGGCAGCCTCAAGGCCATCTACATGAAGGGCGACTTCGGCGGCTTTGCGCTGCACCTTGTTCAGGTGTAAAAGGACATATAAACGGACACAAAAAACCGGCCTTTTGTAAAAAAGGCCGGTTTTTTCTTTAAAAACATATTGCAGGGTCAAAGATCCATTCTGCTTAAGAGGTGAGGCAGACCTCAGCCAACAGCGCAGACGTTTACAGCGCGCATCTTGCCGCTGTCACGGGGATCCGGCTCCACGTCGAAGGTGACGTGCTGGCCCTCAGAGAGAGTCCTGAAGCCCTCAGCCTGAATGGCGGAGAAATGGACAAAAACGTCGCCGCTGCCGTCATCATTGGAGATGAAGCCATAGCCTTTCTCCTGATTAAACCACTTTACAGTACCCTTATTCATTTTTGGAACCTCCTGAAAAGATTTGTTCTGTGTAAAAAGAAAAACCGCAGTTATAAGCCAAAATGGAAATTGACTTACAACATACGGTCATCAATCAAACATCCAGATACGCCTATTAATATATTCGTTTTTTTTGAAAAAGTCAATAGCATACTGTGAAAATACTTTATATAGATAATATACCCAAATGCTCAAGAAGTATTTTAAGCCCGATCAGGATTAATATCACGCCGCCCGCAAGCTCTGCCTTCTGCTTATACCGCGCGCCGAACTTATGGCCAACAAAAACGCCGAAGGCAGAGAGAACAAAGGTGGTCGTCCCGATAATTGTTATAGGCATCCAGATCGACATGCCCAGCAGGGCGAAGGATATGCCCACCGCCAGCGCGTCGATACTTGTGGCTACCGCCAAAACGAAAAGCTCCTTTATATCGAAGCCCTTGTCGGAGGACTCCTCCTCGTTTTGAAGCGCCTCATATATCATCTTGCCGCCGATAAACGCCAGCAGCACAAAGACTACCCAGTGATCGATGCTGGTGATGTACGACTCAAACTGCTTGCCCAAGAACCACCCGAAGAGCGGCATCAGAGCCTGAAAACCTCCGAAAAACAGCGCGATGACAACGGTCTGCTTTATATTCAGACGCCGCATCTTAAGCCCTTTGCATATCGCGACTGCAAAGGCGTCCATGGACAGACCTATCCCAGTGAGAAAAAGCTCCAGAAAACCCATATCGTAACCTCTCAAAAACCTTCAAATCGCGGCGCTTGTCCCGGATATAAATAAAGACTCATGCACAGTGCGGCTGTGCATGAGTCTTGTCATTTAAAGGTAAGCCAGACCGTTTTTTCGGTCAGTATGTTGACTTGCCGCGCGGTAAAAGCGCCGACTACTCCCTCAAGCGTGAAAATTATACCAGACGAAATCCGATCTGTCAAGAAGCGAAGAATATCTGATGTGCAGCGGAAGGGAAAGGTAAATTATTGCAAAAATTTTGAGCTTTGTCTAAAATGTTGAAGATCATGCTGCTGAATGTTAAAATATATATGTATTTTGAATAAAGGAGATTCGTACATATGAGTGGATCAAAGCCTATTCATGTCAAGGAGACGAAAAGTAAGGTCTGGAAGGACGCCATCAGACCGCTGGGCGTAATACATCCGATTTTTCCTTTTGGAAAAGTTTATAAGTTTAGGGAAAACATATACAGCATTTACGAGTACACTTTCGACGGCGGCGGAGATCCGTGGATGCACCTGATAGACGGTCCTGAGAAGGCGCTTCTCATAGACACCGGTTTTGGTATCGGCAATCTGCGCGGCCTTGTTGAGGAGCTTGTAGGTGATAAGGAGGTCATAGTCGTCAATACCCACCCGCACATTGACCACTGCTGGGGCAACTTCCAGTGGGACAGGGCCTACTGCCATGAGTATGCCGTTCCTGCGGAAAAGTCGCAGCACGCGAAGATGTGGGACATCCTCTATGATTTTGAGGAGGGTCACGGCTTTATTCAGGACTTCAAGCTCAGCGACATAGCTCCCTGGAAGGACTATGAGATAATCGGCTGCAGGAACCACACCATATTTAATCTCGGCGGCGACTACGAGGTCGAAATGATATTCCTCCCAGGACACGACCCCGGACACTGCGTGTTCCTCGATAAGCACAACCGCATCCTTTTCGGCGGCGACTCGCTGCTGTATGTCTGTACCTGCGGCTCCGACGCCCCGGCGAAGAAGGACGGCAGGCGTATGTACCATGGCGAGCAGAAAACGGTGGAATGCTACCACCGTGAGCTTGAGGGGATAGCAAAGCGGCTCAATGAGTTTGACTGCGTATTTATGAGCCACATGGTCCTGGGCGAGGACAAGCAGTTTGTGGCCGATATGTTTGAGGCCGCCGACAGAATAATGAACGACCCGGACAGCAACAACTTTATCCAGCCCACGCGCAGCGGCTTTGTAAACAAGGTCATGATGGTAAACCTTGCCTCCATCGCCTACAGCGACGGCTGGGTATATGAAGAGCCTATCAGAAAGATTGTTGAGGAGAATGAGAAGAACGGCAATCTCCTGACTGATTATGTCTCCAGCTATGGCAAGCCCCGTGACCAGTGGCCGTCAAAGCCCACCAGAAAAATGACGCAGTTCGGCTGATATTGCCGTATGCATAAAAAAGCTGCACACATAGTGTGCAGCTTTTTTTGTGCCTTATAAAGCTTGTGCCGCAAGCGAAAGCCGCCGTTCGAGACGAAGCAAAAGCTCTCAGACTTCGGCGGGGTGCGGTGTTATGTCCGCAGATCTCCGGGATTTCCAAAACGGCTACCCCCGATGATACTCCCGGCTTTAAAACCGGTGATAGGCAGTGGATTAATTGCTGTGTATCCAGAGCATCGCCCGGTCAAGGCCGCTCTCCGCCTTGAGCCAGTTCTCGATGGTCTCCTTCTCGGAATCGGTCAGTTCCCGCTCGGTATACGCGGCCATCACGATGCACTCCCCATCCTCGTCGGCGATCATGCCGCAGGTGCAGCCGGTGAGGTCTGTAAACACCAGCTCTGCCTTGTCGGCCATGGCGCTGAAATCTGTCTTTGCCGCAACGGTATCCTCCAGCTCGTAGAGGCGCTGCTGCTGTTCTCTCATCTGCCGGCGCTGCTCCTCCAGCTGCTTCTGAAGCTCGGTGATGGTGTTCTCCTGGACGGCAATGGTGATCTTGTCCGTGTTCTCCCCGTCGTCCGCCGCCATCAGGGTGTTCTGGGTGACGTTCAGGCTGTAGCCGTCCAGCTTGTAATTTTTAAGCTCCCGCTCCAGTATATCGATGGCCTCGTCGGAGATGGGCGTGTCCACCAGGGAGACGGTGATCGTCTTGCTCTGTGTGTCCGTGCTGCTCTGCACAAGCTGGGTGTCGCTGAATACGAACTCGCTGCTCAGGTAGTTCTTAATGTTGTGCTCCATGACGGAGGTATGTACGGTGTAGGCACCTATCAGGACGCTAGGGATCACGGTGATTACTGTGATGGCCACGATGATCCGGTTGATCTTCTTCTGCTTCTTTGGGGACAGGCTCCTGTGGTGGGGGACCCGCAGAAGGACCGTCACCAGGGCCGCGGACAGGGCGATGAACAGGGTGTTGATTATAAACAGATAGAAGGCGCCGAAGATGAACCGGAGCTGCCAGGTGGCGATGCCGTAGCCCACGGTGCAGAGCGGGGGCATCAGGGCCGTGGCGATGGCCACACCCGGGATGACGTTGCCCTTCTTCTGACGGGTGTTGCCGATGATGCCGGCGATGCCGCCAAACAGGGCGATCAGCACATCCCAGATGGTGGGACTGGTTCGGGCGATCATCTCTGCCGTGGGGTCGCTCAGCGGTGAGATGAGGAAGTAGACGGTAGAGGTGATCAGGCTTATGAGTACCTGGGTGCCGAACCGACCCAGCGCCTTTTTGAGCATGGACAGGTCCCGGACGGCCAGAGAGTAGCCCATGGTCAGTATCCCGCTCATCAGCGGGGAGATCAGCATGGCGCCGATGATGACCGCCGTGGAGTTGACATTCAGTCCGATGGAGGCGATCAGTATAGCCAGCATCAGTATCCACATATTCGAGCCGTGGATGACGGTGTTCTCCTCCATCATCTCGTCAATCTCCTCATAGCTCATCATGTCGCCGCGGATGTCGAAGAGATTGTGGAAGTAATTTTTGATACCGGGTTTTATGGAAGATGTGCTTTCCTCAGTTTCATTTGTTTTGTTCTGCATGATTCAAAATCCCCTGTAACAGTTTGCGTTTCTTGTCGGAAAAACAGGCTCACAGCACCAGGAAGGTGCAGGTCCCTGGGGCCAGCTCCACCCTGCCTGCCGGCTGTTTTTCCGGGCAGAGCGGGGGAAGATCCCCGTCGCCGGAGAGCGTCAGCTCCCTGCCATTAAGCTGCATAACAGGGGAGCGGAGGGGGCTTCCGCTCAGGGTGTAGCGGTCAGCCGAAGCAGGGATTTCCACTGCGGTGGTGTCAGTCAGCGAATTGTTGATAAGCAGATACGCGGCGCCCTCTTTTCCATCCCGGCGGGAATGGCAGTATAGGTGGGCGCCCTCACTATCCGGATTGCCGCAGTCGTAAACGGTGGTTCCCATGAGGGTGTTCCAGAGCAGAACGGCAAAGTAGTTGGGGCGCGGCTCAAAGGTGCCGTGCTTAAGGAACCCGTAGTCGGAGGAGGCCAGCGTGTTGTGGAAGATCACACCGTCGGTGATGGTGCCGAAGCTGCCCAGCTCGTTAAGCGTGCGGAGCACATCCAGATAGGTGGAGGCCCAAGTGTCGCCGCCTCCGCCCGCGTCACCGGATTCCGTGACCCAGATCTGCCCTCCGGGAACATACTGGTCACGCAGCGGAGTGTGGCTGCGCGCGGTAGAGGGGGCGACAGCCAGATAGGAGTCGGTATGAGCCTTTTCGCTGGGCCAATGCCCCGCAGGTATGACGGAGGCCATGCGCTCGGAGATTCCGTTATAATAGTGGTAGCTGAACACATCCAGCTTTACCTTTGTACCTGCCATAAGCTCATGGGTGGTGCTCAGTTTGACCGTATTGGCTATGCTGGCAATGCCGGCGCCGATATTACCGGCCTCCGGGCTGAAGAGGGACGGATCCCCGGTGGTGCAGGGGCCTGCAAGTAGACAGTCCGGGTAATGTTCGCGTACCCAGCCGTTAAATATGTCCTGATCTCTTGCGTAATCCGCGGGGGTGTAGCCGGCCGGGGCGCCGGACATCACCATCATGTTGGGCTCGTTCATAAATTCGGTTGCGTCAATGGGGACACCGTACGCGTGACTGAAATCAAAGATCTTCTTCGTCTGGGTGAGGTCCAAAGGACCGCCATCCGGATGGTCACCGGCGCAGTTGCTGACAGAGATCAGCAGCTTTCCGTCCACCGCCTTAACAAAATCAAGGACGCCGATCCACTGCTCTTTTGTAAGGACGCTCTGGTACCCATAGGGGGCCTTGCCTCCGGTCGTCCCGTCAAAATCATAATAGGTCTTGGTGGCCCATGAGCCGGAGACGCGGATCCAGGCAGGGCCGAGCTTCTTTGCAAATGTACGCAGGCGTGTGTTATACAGATCAATGGGCGGATAATACTGCATCAGGTCTGCCATGGCAGTGAAATCCTGAAGGTCCGTGATGGGCGGAAATTCTTCCGTCCCGGCGATCTGCTCCGGCGTATACTCCTTCCAGAAGGTGCCGCCTGTTATTTCCGTCATTTCCACGTTGTAGGACATGAGACGCCTGTCCACGGTGCGGATTTTCTTTAGTGAACATGGGTCCAGCCGAATTGCCTCTGTCATGGTGTTCCATTCCTTTCACAAATATTAATGATAAATATATTGACCGCCAGCAGGCCTTTTGAGAGCTGTGGCGGCAAGAGCCCTGAAATTTTTCTGCCGCAAGGATTGAAAGCAAAAAACCCGAAACCACAACGGTTCCGGGTTTTTTGCTTTTCTGGTGCGAGAGATGAGACTTGAACTCACACGCCTTACGACACACGCCCCTCAAACGTGCCTGTCTACCTATTCCAGCACTCTCGCAAGAGCGAAACTAATTATAGCAGAAAGATGGATTTTGTCAACAACTATTTTTGCGGTTTTTCAAAAAATTTTTCAAAGGAGAGAAAAAAAGCTGCAAAACTAAAAAGTTTTGCAGCTTTAAGCTTGACAAAAATATTGGCACTTGGTATAATAAGCTGATTTTATGCCGTTAGAGGGCGCTTGTCCACAATTTATTACACCTTCAATATACCACATAACGGTGAAAAATCAATAGCATCTGGTTAAAAAATTGCAACGCTGCCGGGCGTATCAAACACAAACGGCAGCATGCGGAGACGATATTACGATAAGGAGTGAAGCTAGTGCCAAAGGACGTATGGTACGGCAAGACGCTTAGAAAGAGCTTTGCCAAATCAGAGGAGATCCAGGACATGCCGAACCTTCTGGAAATACAGAAGGACTCTTACAAGTGGTTTCTGGAGACCGGCCTGCGCGATGTCTTTAAAGATGTTGCGGCCATCACCGACTACACTGGGAACCTTGAGCTGTCGTTCATCGACTACAAGATGGATGAGCCTCCGAAATACTCTGTTGAGGAGTGCAAGGCCCGCGACGTCACCTACGCCGCACCCATAAAGGTGAATGTCTGCCTGCGCAACAAGGAGACCGAGGAGATCAAGGAGCAGGAGATATTCATGGGCGATTTCCCGCTTATGACGGATGGAGGTACCTTCGTCATAAACGGCGCGGAGCGCGTCATTGTATCTCAGATAATCCGTTCACCGGGCGTATACTATGAAAAAACGACGGACAAGACCAACACGCCTATTTTTGCCACCACAGTCATCCCTTACAGAGGAGCATGGCTGGAGTATGAGACCGATGCATCGGATATGTTCAATGTCCGCATAGACAAGAACCGCAAGCTGCCGATAACCTGCTTTTTGCGTGCTGCGGGCAAGCGCACGGAGGAGCCGTATACATGGCTTTCCATGTCGGGCGGTGAGGCAGGAGCCGTCACAAACGAGCAGCTTAAAATGGTGTTCGGCGAGGATGAGCGCATCGTCTCCACGATAGACAAGGATGCCTGTAAGACCCGTGAGGAGTCGCTCCTTGAGATTTACCGTAAGGTCCGTCCGGGAGATCCCCCCACGCTGGATTCTGCTGAGACGCTTATTTACAACCTGTTTTTTGATCCACGCCGCTATGATATATCCACAGCCGGACGCTACAAATTTAATAAGAAGCTGGCCATATGGACACGTATCGCCGGTAAAAAGCTGATGCGTCCCATCGCGGACCCCCTCACCGGTGAGATCGTTGCTGAGGCGGGAGAGGTGCTTACGCGTGCCAGAGCCGAGGAGCTTGACCGCTTAGGCGTTATCGAGGCTTATGTTCAGAGCGAGCACGGCGAAAAGGAGATAAAGGTATTCTCCAACGGCATGGTCTGGCTTGACCGCTTTGTGGACTTTGATCCGCTTGAGGAGCTTGGACTTAAAGAGCGTGTCCGCTGGATAATCCTCAAGGGACTGCTTGAGCAGTACAGCGGGGATGAGCTTAAAGAGGCAATAAAGGAAAACATTGACCTGCTTGTTCCTAAGTTTATAATCCCGGACGATATTTTTGCGTCCGTAAACTATCTTAACACCCTCGCCCACGGCGCGGGAGATCCGGATGACATCGACCATCTGGGGAACCGCAGGCTCAGAAGTGTCGGAGAGCTTCTGCAGAACCAGTTCCGCGTGGGCTTTTCGCGCATGGAAAGGGTTATCCGCGAGCGCATGACCCTTCAGGATATGGACGTGGTAACGCCCCAGAGCCTTATAAATATCCGTCCTGTGACCGCCGCTATAAAGGAGTTCTTCGGCTCCTCGCCGCTCTCACAGTTCATGGACCAGACAAACCCCCTTGCTGAGCTTACCCACAAGCGCCGTCTCTCGGCTCTCGGCCCCGGCGGACTTTCCCGTGAGCGCGCCTCCTTCGACGTCCGCGACGTACACTACAGCCACTACGGCCGTATGTGCCCGGTGGAGACGCCTGAAGGCCCGAATATCGGACTTATCTCCTATCTTGCTTCCTATGCCAAGGTAAACGAGTATGGTTTCCTTGTGGCGCCCTATCAGAAGGTGGACAATGCCACCGGACGCGTCACCGATCAGGTGGATTACCTGACCGCCGATATGGAGGACCAGTTCTTCGTTGCGCAGGCGTCTGAGCCTAAGGACGAGAACGGCTGCCTCATCAATGACCGTATTATCTGCCGCCACCGCGATGAGATCATCGAGGTGGAGAAGCACCGTGTCGACTACATTGATATCTCCCCGCGCATGATGGTCTCCGTGGCTACTGCCATGATACCATTCCTCTCCAACGACGATGCAAACCGCGCCCTGATGGGAGCGAACATGCAGCGTCAGGCGGTGCCGCTGCTCACGACCCAGGCGCCTATTGTCGCCACCGGTATTGAGCACAAGTGCGCGGTCGACTCTGCGGTGGTTATCGCCGCGGAGGGTGACGGTGTTGTGACCTATGTTGACGCCGATTCCATAACCGTGAGATATGACACCGGTGAGATAAAGGATTATCACCTTATAAAATTCGCCCGTTCCAACCAAGGAACCTGCATAAACCAGCGCCCCGTCGTTTCTGCCGGTGAGCGCGTTGCCTATCAGACCGTTCTTGCCGACGGACCCGCCACGTCCAACGGCGAGATCGCTCTTGGAAAGAACATCCTTGTCGGCTTTATGACATGGGAAGGCTACAACTACGAGGACGCTATACTGCTTAATGAGCGCCTTGCTATGGAGGATGTGTTTACCTCCATCCATATTGAGGAGCATGAGATCGACGCCCGTGACACAAAGCTTGGTCCTGAGGAGATAACCCGCGATATCCCCGGTGTGGGCGAGGATTCTCTTAAATACCTTGACGAGCGCGGAATCATCTCCATCGGCGCGGAGGTCCACGCCGGAGATATACTTGTAGGTAAGGTCACGCCGAAGGGCGAGACTGATCTCACCGCGGAGGAGAGGCTCCTTCGTGCTATCTTCGGAGAGAAGGCCAGAGAGGTCCGTGACACCTCCCTTAAGGTGCCCCACGGCGAGAGCGGCATAGTCGTCGACGTAAAGGTATTTACCCGCGAAAACGGCGATGAGCTTAACCCCTCTGTCAACATGGTCGTACGCGTCTATATTGCCCAGAAGAGGAAAATATCCGTGGGCGATAAGATGGCCGGCCGTCACGGAAACAAGGGCGTTGTGTCCCGTATCCTTCCGAAAGAGGATATGCCTTACCTGCCGGACGGCACACCCCTTGATATAGTTCTGAACCCCCTCGGCGTTCCGTCACGAATGAATATCGGACAGGTGCTCGAGGTACACCTTGGCTACGCGGCGCAGGCACTGGGCTGGAAGGTCGCCACCCCGATCTTCAATGGCGCCAGCGAGCAGGAGATCCGCGAGCTTCTTGGTGAGGCCGGGCTTCGCACGGACGGCAAGAGCGTCCTCTATGACGGCCGTACCGGAGAGCCTTTTGATAACCCCGTAACCGTCGGCTACGTATACTTCCTCAAGCTCCACCATCTGGTGGATGATAAGATACACGCCCGCAGTACCGGACCGTACTCCCTGGTCACGCAGCAGCCTCTGGGCGGAAAAGCCCAGTTCGGCGGACAGCGCTTTGGAGAGATGGAGGTCTGGGCGCTGGAGGCGTACGGAGCGGCATACACCCTTCAGGAGATCCTGACGGTGAAATCCGACGACGTCACCGGACGTGTCCGCACCTATGAGGCTATCGTAAAGGGCCACAATATCCCCCAGCCGGGAGTTCCGGAATCCTTTAAGGTGCTTGTTAAGGAGCTGCAGTCACTGTGCCTGGACATCAAGGTCCTGGATAAGGACGGCAACGAGATCGAGCTTAAGGACGACGATGATGACGAATATGTCCACGGCTTCCGCGATGTGGAAAACGAGAGGTACTCCGCCGGTGACGATGAGATCGAAGCGGCCGGCTATGCCATCGAGGATGTTGAAGAGCCCGATGATGTTGACATCGACATCGAAGACGACAGTGACGAAGACGATGATGACGATGACTTTGGGCTTGTCGATGAGTTTGGCGATGACGAGGAGCCTGTGGAAGTTTTTAGTGAGGAGGACGAATAATGAGCTACGCACCGTTTGAAGCCATTAAAATTGGAATCGCTTCTCCGGAAATGATACGCGAGTGGTCATACGGCGAGGTCAAAAAGCCTGAGACCATCAATTACCGCACACTGAAGCCTGAGAGGGACGGACTCTTCTGCGAGAGGATATTCGGACCGACAAAGGACTGGGAGTGCCACTGCGGTAAATATAAGAAGATTCGGTACAAGGGCAAGATATGCGACCGCTGCGGCGTTGAGGTAACCCGAAGCAAGGTCCGCCGTGAGCGAATGGGACACATAGAGCTTGCCGCCCCTGTTTCCCACATCTGGTATTTTAAGGGCATCCCCTCCCGCATGGGACTGATGCTTGACCTGACTCCAAGGATCCTTGAAAAGGTGCTGTACTTTGCGGCTTATATTGTAACCGACCCGGGAGACACGCCCCTTATGAAGAACCAGCTCCTCTCAGAGAAGGAATACCGGGATATGCGGGAGAAGTACGAGGATGACTTCAAGGCCGGAATGGGCGCTGAGGCCATAAAGGAGCTTCTCCACCAGATAGACTGCGAGTCCCTGTCGGCTGAGCTGAGGGAGGAACTTAAAACTGCCTCGGGACAGAAGAAGGCAAAGCTTGTAAAGCGGCTTGAGGTTGTTGAGTCCTTCTTAAAATCAGGCAACAAGCCCGAGTGGATGATAATAGACGTGCTGCCGGTCATCCCGCCGGAGATCCGCCCGATGGTACAGCTTGATGGCGGACGTTTTGCCACCTCTGACCTTAACGACCTGTACCGCCGCGTCATAAACCGCAACAACCGCCTTAAAAGGCTTATTGAGCTTAACGCTCCTGATATAATAGTCCGCAATGAGAAGCGCATGCTCCAGGAGGCCGTAGACGCCCTTATGGATAACGGCCGCAGGGGAAGAGCCGTAACGGGAGCAAACTCCCGTGCCCTCAAGTCCCTTTCCGATATGCTCAAAGGTAAGCAAGGCCGCTTCCGTCAGAACCTGCTGGGCAAGCGTGTCGACTACTCCGGCCGTTCTGTTATAGTCGTCGGCCCGGACCTGAAGCTCTATCAGTGCGGCGTGCCTAAAGAGATGGCAATTGAGCTGTTCCGCCCCTTCGTTATGAAAAAGCTTGTGGAGGACGGAGTCGCAAATAACATCAAATCTGCTAAGAAAATGGTGGACAAGGGGCGCACGGAGGTGTGGGACGCCCTTGAAGTGGTGATAAAGGAGCATCCGGTGCTTCTAAACCGCGCGCCTACTCTCCACAGACTGGGAATCCAGGCGTTTGAGCCTATTCTTGTTGAGGGCAGGGCTCTAAGGCTCCACCCGCTGGTATGTACGGCATACAACGCCGACTTTGACGGCGACCAGATGGCTATCCACGTTCCGCTCTCTGCTGAGGCTCAGGCTGAGGCGCGCATCCTCATGCTCTCTGCCCACAACCTGCTGCACCCGCGTGACGGACGTCCTGTCACCGTTCCTACTCAGGATATGATACTCGGTTCCTATTATCTGACTTTTATAAGGGAAGAAAAGGGCACCGGCAAGGCGTTCATATCTCCGGATGAGGCAATAATGGCCTATCAGAGCGGAGATGTGGGCATGCACTCTCCCATCAAGGTCCGTGTCACCCGAGAGGTGAACGGCGTTATGAAAACCGGCATAATAGATACCACAGTCGGCCGCATCATATTTAATAACCCGATCCCGCAGGATCTGGGCTTTGTGGACCGTTCCGATCCGGCTCATGAGCTTGATATGGAGATAGGCTTTAAGGTGGGCAAGAAGGAGCTTGGAAAGATAATCGACCGCTGCATCGAGAAGCACGGCTTTGAGATCTCGGTAGAGATGCTGGATAATGTAAAGGCTCAGGGCTATAAATATTCCACCATAAGCGGAATGACCATATCCGTTGCCGATATGACGGTTCCTGAGGAGAAAAAATCGCTCATAGCCGGAACCGAAAAGAAGGTAATCGAGATAGAGAATATGTTCAAGCGCGGCTTCATCACGGATGATGAGCGCTACCGTCTCGTCGTCTCCGAGTGGGAGCAGACCACGAAGGACGTAACGGACGCTCTTCAGAATTCTCTTGACGAGTTTAACCCGATATATATGATGGCCGATTCCGGAGCGCGTGGCTCCATGGCACAGATCCGTCAGCTCGCGGGAATGCGCGGACTTATCGCGAACACCGCCGGTAAGACCATCGAGATACCGATCAAGGCAAACTACCGTGAGGGACTTACAGTCCTTGAGTACTTCATCTCCAGCCGAGGCGCCCGTAAGGGTCTTGCCGATACGGCTCTTCGTACCGCGGACTCCGGATACCTTACCCGCCGAATGGTTGACGTATCTCAGGATGTCATAATCCGTGAGCATGACTGCGGCACCCATGATGGCATATGGGCAGCTGAAAAGACCGAGAACGGTCAGGTAACCCAGAGCTTTGCCGAGTCGATACACGGACGCTACCCAGCGGAGGATGTTGTGGACGAGACCACCGGCGAGGTGCTCTTTACCCGCGACCATATGTTTATCCACTCTGACGCAGCGGTGCTTGAGGCACACGGCATGAAGCGCGTCCGGGTCCGCAGTGTCCTTACCTGCGAGGCCAAGAGCGGCGTCTGTGCAAGATGCTATGGACTCAACCTTGCGACCGGCGAGACGGTAAACGCGGGAGAGGCTGTCGGCGTCATTGCCGCACAGTCCATCGGTGAGCCGGGCACCCAGCTTACGATGCGTACGTTCCACACCGGAGGCGTTGCCGGAGGCGAGCACGGCGTTGAGATCACTCAGGGTCTTCCCCGAGTTGAGGAGCTGTTTGAGGCGCGCAAGCCCAAGAAGATGGCCACCCTCGCTGAGATATCCGGTAAGGTATCCATGGAGGAGACGCACAAGGGCGCCATTGTCGCCATAACAATCACAAATCCCGAGGATGGCGAGGTCAAGACCTACTCGGTCCCGTATTCCTCCGGAATACGCGTGAAGGATGGCGATATGATCGAGAAGGGCACCATGCTAACAAACGGCGCTCTCAACCCCCACGACATCATGCGTATACTCGGCCGCGACGCTACACAGGATTATCTCATAAACGAGGTCCAGAAGGTGTATCGTCAGCAGGGCGTTGACATCTCAGATAAGCACATTGAGGTCATCATCCGTCAGATGATGCGTAAGGTGAGGATCGAGGACGCGGGCGACACGAACCTGCTGTCCGGCTCCACTGTAGATATCCTCGAAGTCAGGGAGGAGATCGAAAAGCTGGATGCCCGCAAGGCAGCCGGGGAGGAGGAGCTTCGCTATCCAACCTACACCCAGCTCCTGATGGGTATCACAAAGGCATCGCTGGCCACGGAGTCCTTCCTGTCGGCCGCTTCCTTCCAGGAGACCACAAAGGTCCTGACGGAGGCCGCTACCAAGGGCAAGGTGGATCATCTTGTAGGCCTTAAGGAGAACGTCATCATCGGTAAGCTCATCCCTGCTGGATCCGGTCTTTCCATGTACCGTCAGGTATATGAAAACAGCGAGAACGAGCATGAGCATGAGACGGAGCATATCGATGAGGAACCGGCGGAGCCGGAGGTAGACCTCTCGGCGCTCCTCAATGCAGGAAATGCCATCTGATATTGATTCCGATTTTTGAGCGGCACGGCCAAAAAGGCCGTGCCGCTCGTTTATACATTTTAAAATTGATATCAAATGCAGAAAGATCTTAGAAACGGCGTCCGCTTATGCCCAAAACCGCATTAAAATGGCGTCTTACAATGTTTTTGGTAAAAAACTATTGACTGCGAATAATAGATGTGATAAAATCTTTTTCTGCGTGGGGTTTTAGAACTTTACGAGTTATTTCCTGCGCAAAAATACAGTTTTTTAGCGATCAGCCTGAGGCTTTCGTTAAAATATACAAATAAAGAAAGGAGGAAGAAAATTGCCGACAATTAACCAGCTTGTAAGAAAGGGAAGACAAACCGCCACTTACAAGTCCACTTCACCGGCCTTGCAGAAGGGACTCAACACTCTCAAAAATCGTGAGACTGATCTTTCGTCTCCTCAGAAGAGAGGCGTCTGCACCGCAGTCAGAACTTCCACCCCGAAGAAGCCAAACTCCGCTCTCCGTAAGATTGCCCGTGTTCGCCTTACCAACGGTTACGAAGTCACTGCTTATATCCCCGGCGTAGGCCACAACCTGCAGGAGCACTCTGTCGTTATGATCCGCGGCGGACGTGTCAAGGATCTGCCTGGTGTCCGTTACCACATTATCCGTGGTACCCTTGATACTCAGGGAGTCGATGGCCGTCGTCAGGGACGTTCCAAGTACGGCGCCAAGAGGCCCAAAGCAGGTAAGAAATAAGCCAACCCCAACAGCATAGCCCTGTTGTTATTCATATATCGCGGCTCAGCCGCGGCTTTGATAACCTCGGGGCGCAGCGGAACGCTGCAGAGCGTTTCGAGTACCTGTGAAATCATTTTATAATGAAGGAGGGAAGCAAAGTGCCCAGAAGAGGTAATGTTCCCAAAAGAGAAATACTGCCGGATCCGGTATACGGTTCTGTACTGGTGACGAAGCTCACCAACAGCATCATGCTGGACGGCAAAAAGGGCGTGGCTCAAAAGGTGGTCTACGGAGCCTTCGATATTATCAAGGAAAAGACCGGTAAGGATCCACTGGAGGTTTTCCAGCAGGCTCTGGAGAATATCATGCCCAGCTTAGAGGTTAAGGCACGCCGTGTCGGCGGTGCTACCTATCAGGTGCCTATCGAGGTTCGTCCCGCAAGGCGCCAGACACTCGGTCTGCGCTGGCTCACCAGCTATACAAGAGCCCGCAGTGAAAAGACCATGAAGGAGCGTCTCGCCGCTGAGATCATGGATGCAGCCAACAACACCGGCGCTGCCGTTAAGAAGCGCGAGGATACCCACAAGATGGCCGAATCCAACAAGGCGTTCGCTCACTACAGGTGGTAATCACATTTCATTTTGAAGATTTGGGGAGCGCTGCTTGCCCAAACATCAGGAGATACTTTTTATGCCCAGAGAATATTCGTTAGAGAACACCAGAAACATCGGCATCATGGCCCACATCGACGCCGGTAAGACGACTACTACTGAGCGCATACTGTTTTACACAGGACGTACCCACAAGATCGGCGAGACCCATGAGGGTTCCGCTACGATGGACTGGATGGAGCAGGAGCAAGAGCGTGGAATAACCATCACCTCCGCGGCTACCACCTGCTACTGGAAGGGCACACGTATCAACATCATCGATACGCCGGGCCACGTTGACTTCACGGTCGAGGTGGAGCGTTCCCTGAGAGTACTTGACGGTTCCGTAACAGTTATGTGCGCTAAGGGCGGCGTCGAGCCTCAGTCTGAAACCGTGTGGCGTCAGGCCGATCATTACCACGTTCCCCGCATGATCTATGTCAACAAGATGGACATCATGGGCGCTGACTTTTACAATGTGCTCAACATGATCCATGACCGTCTCAAGGCCAACGCGGTTCCCATCCAGCTGCCTATCGGGAAGGAAGGCGACTTCCGCGGTATTATCGATCTTATCGAGATGAATGCCGATGTCTATTACGATGAGCTGGGCAAGGACATGCGCGTTGAGGAGATCCCCGATGATATGAGGGATCTGGCTGAGGAGTACCGTATGAAGCTCCTGGAGGCAGTCTCCGATGTTGATGATGAGATCATGGAGAATTACCTTGAGGGGAATCCCATCAGCACGGATGCCATTAAAAAGGCTATCCGCCATGCCACCGTCAACAACATGATGGTTCCTGTGACCTGCGGCACCTCTTACCGCAACAAGGGCGTTCAGAAGCTGCTTGACGCTATCGTTGATTTTATGCCGTCGCCTCTCGACATCCCGGCAATAAAGGGCACAGACCCTGTGACCGGCGAGGAGCTTGAGCGTCCGGCGGATGACAATGCGCCGTTCTCTGCCCTTGCTTTCAAGATCATGACGGATCCGTATGTTGGACGTCTGAGCTTTTTCCGCGTTTACTCCGGCACTGCTGAGGCCGGTACAACCGTCATCAACTCCACAAAGAAGCAGCGTGAGCGTCTCGGCCGCATCCTTATGATGCACGCCAATCACCGGACAGATATCGAGAATGTCTATTCCGGCGATATAGCCGCCGCCGTGGGCCTTAAGAACACCACTACCGGCGACACGCTCTGCGATCCGGATCACCAGATCATTCTTGAGTCCATGGAGTTCCCGGAGCCTGTTATCCGCGTAGCCATCGAGCCCAAAACCAAGGCCGGTCAGGAGAAGATGGCCATCGCCCTTCAGAAGCTGGCGGAGGAGGATCCGACCTTTAAGACCTACACTGATGAGGAGACCGGTCAGACCATCATCGCCGGTATGGGCGAACTCCATCTGGAGATCATCGTGGACAGGCTTCTCCGTGAGTTCAAGGTGGAGGCAAACGTCGGACGTCCTCAGGTTTCCTATAAGGAGACCATTAAGGGCAAAGCCGATGTGGACTGCAAGTACGCCCGTCAGTCCGGCGGTAAGGGCCAGTATGGTCACGTCAAGATCAAGATCGAGCCGAACGAGTCCGGCAAGGGCTACGAGTTTGTCAACGCCATTACCGGCGGCGCAATCCCGAAGGAGTATATTCCCTCTGTTGACGCCGGTATTCAGGGCGCTATGCAGGCCGGTGTGCTTGCAGGCTACCCCGTTGTTGACGTTAAGGTCACACTTTACGACGGCTCCTATCACGAGGTGGACTCCTCTGAAATGGCCTTTAAGATTGCCGGCTCCATGGCCTTTAAGGAGGCCTGCCAGAAGGCAAATCCCACCATTCTTGAGCCTATCATGAAGGTGGTTGTCACTGGACCTGAGGAGTATATGGGAGATATCATCGGCGACATTAACTCCCGCCGCGGCCAGATTTCCGGCACCGATATCCGGAACGGCACGGTCGAAGTTACTGCGGATGTTCCTCTGTCCACCATGTTCGGTTATTCCACCGACCTGCGCTCCAAGACACAGGGACGTGCCAACTACAGCATGGAACCGAGCCACTTCATTGAGATCCCGAAGAATCTTCGTGATGAAATCGTGAAGAGCCGTGGCCAGGACAAATAAAATAGTTGCAAAATACCATCGCTTGTTATAAAATACTCTCATCCTTGAGTAATAAATTAATTTAGAAGTTATTTTCATATTAATAAGGAGGAAGATTTCGAAATGGCTAAGCAAAAGTTTGAAAGAACCAAGCCCCATGTAAACATCGGCACCATCGGTCACATCGACCATGG
>JBJDXR010000008.1:0-65519 GCA_051866775.1 Oscillospiraceae bacterium
ATACGCCTCAAGCATCACAGCGATGAGATTCACCTTTTTGCTCTCATTTATGCCCTCGTCCTGATACGCTCCCAAAAGCTCCGCCGCGTCATCCTCATCATAGCCCTCAGGCGGCTTAGGAAAAGCGTCCGGGACCGAGTGCAGGAAGGGGTATACAAATCCCTTCGACACGTACACCTGAAGCTCCGACCAGCGGTTATACTCCGCCGTCTCATTCGTCGCCGTGTTATAGACCGTGGGGCTTATATACACGGTGAAAAACAGCGCCGCAAGCGCCCCCGCTGACAGCACGGAGCCGATTATGCGCGCCCACTTGTTTTTAAGGCTCCCGCGCATCAGAAACACCGCGAACAGCACCCCGAACACAAAGCACCCTATAAGCAGCAGCACCCGTCCGGTCACGTCCAGCGTATAATTTGATATTATCCCGGCGGCCTCCCCCGCAAGGGAGATATCCGAGGCCAGAAAGGGCTCATTGCGGATGCGGATCTTGTAGTAGTTTATGAGCGACAGAATAAAGATCAGCAGCGCCGGGAAGGTGAAGGCCGCCCAAGCCCTGCCGGTTGCAAAATAAAACAGCAGTACCAGCAACACGCAGGGCAGGAGGTTCAGCAGCAGGATCAGCGGCTCGCGTAGATAGGACAGGAACATGGCCCAGTCCTCGTTGCCCAGATAGGAGGAGCACACAAAGAGGCTTACCAGGCCGATGCATATGCCCATGAGGACAAGCATCGTGAAGATATATATGTAGCGGGGGACACGATGCTTTTTCCAGTAATTGTTGCCGTCCAGATCCCCCTTGCCGCCGTTATAGGTAATGACCTCGGAAAGCTTCATGGGATTCACCTGTTAAAATTTCACGCGCTCGGCGATGTATGCCTCAAGATCCTCGATCTTTATTCTCACCTGCTCCATTGTATCGCGCTCGCGGACTGTCACGCAGCCGTCAGTCTCGGAATCGAAGTCATAGGTCACGCAGAAGGGCGTGCCTATCTCATCCTGACGGCGGTAGCGCTTGCCGATGGAGCCGGCGTCGTCAAAGTCCACCATGAAGCTCTTGGAGAGGTTATTGCGTATATCCATAGCCTTGTGGTCGAGCTTCTTTGAAAGGGGCAGCACTGCGCACTTAAACGGCGCAAGGAAGGGATGCAGTCTCAATACCACGCGCACATCCTCCTTGCCCTTTGCATCCACAAGGTGCTCCTCATCATATGCCTCGCACAGGAAGGCCAGCGCCACGCGGTCGCAGCCAAGGCTCGGCTCTATTACATACGGCACATAATGCTCGTTTGTCTCCGGGTCGTAATACTCAAGGCTCTTTCCCGACGCCTCCTGATGGCGGCTCAGATCGTAATTTGTGCGGTCGGCTATGCCCCACAGCTCACCCCAGTCGGTGAACGGGAATGCGTACTCGATATCGGTTGTGGCACGGGAATAGAATGCAAGCTCCGCCGGCTCATGGTCGCGCAGGCGCAGGTTCTCCTCCTTTATGCCCAGAGAGAGGAGCCAGTTCTTGCAGTAATCCTTCCAGTAGGCGAACCACTCAAGGTCGGTATCCGGCTTGCAGAAGAACTCGCACTCCATCTGCTCAAACTCACGGGTGCGGAAGGTGAAGTTGCCCGGGGTGATCTCGTTTCTGAACGCCTTGCCCACCTGACACACCCCGAAGGGGAGCTTGCGGCGGGTGGTGCGCTGGATATTCGCGAAGTTTACAAATATGCCCTGGGCAGTCTCCGGACGGAGATAGCAGGTGGAGGAGGAGTCCTCCGTCACGCCGATGGCAGTCTTGAACATCAGGTTAAATTTGCGTATGGGGGTAAAGTCGTGCTTCCCGCAGACAGGGCAGGTTATGTCATCGTGCCCCGCGATAAACTCGTCCATCTCGTCAAAGGTCATGGCGTCCACGTTAACATCCGGGTTTAAGTCCCCGATGAGCTTGTCCGCACGGTGACGGGCCTTGCAGGCCTTGCAGTCAAGGAGCGGGTCGGAGAAGCTGGCCACGTGGCCTGTGGTGACCCAAGTCTGGGGGTTCATAAGTATTGCAGCGTCAAGTCCCACGTTATATGGGCTTTCCTGAACGAATTTTTTAAGCCACGCCTTTTTAACATTGTTCTTAAACTCGACGCCAAGAGGGCCGTAGTCCCAGCTGTTTGCAAGTCCGCCGTAGATCTCGCTGCCCGCGTAGATATATCCGCGGCTCTTGCACAGGTTAACTATCATGTCGAGTGTCTTTTCGCTGTTTTTCATATATAATTATAACTCCTTTTCCGCGGCTGGCTGCCGCGTAACGTATTGAGCGCCCTTCCGGCGCCGTCTTAAGCTACAATTATATACTATCAAAAAATAAAGTCAACGACGCATTTGTAAAAATACCTTCCATGGAAACTGACCCCACCGGGGATATCCGGATCACTCCGCGATATCTCCGATGCCATTCAGCACGAGCCTGGGACGGTAAGGGTACTGCTCCATGACCTCGCGGGTGGTGACGCCCGTTAGAACAAGAATCGGGTCGAGGCCGCTCTCAACACCCGCCACGATGTCCGTGTCCATTCGGTCGCCTATCATGGCCGCCTCCTCAGAGTGGACGCCCAGAAGCCGTAGGCCGGTGCGCATCATAAGGGGATTGGGCTTGCCCACGTAATAGGCTATTTTTCCGGTGGCGGCCTCTATCGGCGCCACAAGCGCCCGGCAAGCGGGCATTATTCCCTGCTCAGTGGGACCGGTCAGGTCCGTATTTGTGCCGATGAGCTTTGCTCCGTTAAGCACCAGCCTGCAGGCCTGACAGATACTGTCATAATTATAGTTGCTTGTCTCTCCCACGACCACGTAATCCGGGTCCACATTATTTATGGTAACGCCGGCGTCGTAAAGTGCGTTATAAAGTCCCGGATCTCCGATCACATAGGCAGAGCAGCCGGGCTTCTGCCGACTTAAAAATCTCGCAGTGGCAAGCGCGCTTGTGTAAAAATGGCTCTCATCCACATCCAGCCCCATGCGCTGGAGCTTCTGGCGCAGCTCCTTTGGGGTCCTGGCGCTGGCGTTTGTCAGAAACAGGAACTTTTTGTCCTCCTTATAGAGCCAGTCCACAAATTCCTTGACCCCCGGCAGCAGTTTGCTGCCATAATAGATTACACCGTCCATATCGCAGATAAAGCCCTTTTTTGCTCTCAGCTGTTCCATATGCTATTCCTTTCACAATGTATGTAAATTTTAATTTTTTCGTAAGTTCCATTTAATATTTTATATTTTACACATTATCCCTACATTTCACAATCTATTATATGTTAAATCCCCGTATATTTCCAGCAAAACAGGTATGAATTTAAGCGCCGTCAAATGACGGCGCTTAAATTTACGAACAGAAGCGGTGCTTGCCTATTGTGACGATAAGGGGCCTTGACCATATCCACGAGTTTGTGGCAGTGGCCGGGTTGAAATAATATATTGCTCCGCCGGAAGGATCCCAGCCGTTTAAAGCGTCCCGGGCCGCCCGGTATGCCGACTCCGCAACCGGCTGGTCAAACTGGCCGTCATCAAGGCAGGAGAAGGCTCCCTTCTGATATATCACCCCTGAGAGCGTTGAGGGGAAGGACGGATGCTCTATGCGGTTTAGAACTACCGCACCCACGGCTACCTGTCCGGAATACGGCTCGCCCCGCGCCTCCGCTGATATGAGCCGTGCCAAGAGGTTTACGTCGTTAGAGCCGCTGGAGCCTCCGGAGCCGCTCTGTCCGGCGGGCAGTCCTATGGCGGCAAGCGTTTCAGGGCCTGCCATTCCGTCCACAGTCAGCCCGTTTGCCTTTTGGAACTTTCTTACTGCCTCCTCCGTCCGGCTGCCGTAGATCCCATCTATGCTGCCGGAATAGTAGCCCCAATCGGACAGCCTCTGCTGAATTTTTGTTACGGTAGCGCCGCTGGAGCCTTTTTTATAAGTCGCGGCTCCCGCACCGGTTATCAGCTGCACCACTGTAATTACCGCTATATTTACCGCAAAGAGCACAGCCAGCGCCAGTAAAATTCCTCTCTTTGATTTCATGTAATCAACTCCGTTTCAATTTATTTTACAGTTTAAAAGCTTGTTTATTACAGGCTTTTCATAGCTTCTTTCTTAGCTTCCCAACAGCCAGGGTCAGCGGTATCAGGATAACGGCCAGCCCCATATTTGCCACGGGTATTATGAACTCCGACCACTTTAAAAGCGAAAAGGCGTTCGATGCAATCAAAAAAGCCGCCGCGCCCGCCAGCACCCCCGACGGGAAAACGTACAGCACACGTTTTTTCGTGCCGAAAACAGCCCTCCAGATCTCCGAGACTATCAGAAGCAGCGCGCCGAGCATTGTAAAGTCGGTAACTATCCATACTGCTACGACCACCGCCTCCACCCGCTCGATCACTCCAAAGAGCTGGACGTTTCTGATTATCACAAAGAACGCATTTTGGAGCTTTTCGGCCATCTTGTCCGACACTGAGCCAAGCGTCACAATGATTATCGCAAAGGCTGTCAGCGCAAGCATCCCAAGGTACGGAAATCTTTTGGGATGTTTCCCCGGTTTTTTCTCCACATGTCCCTCCAGGAACAGAAAAAGAGTGAACAGTGACATCACGTCAAATACCGGCACCGCTCCCAACAGTATCCCGCCCAAGTCCTTATACGTCACGGGCAGCAGATTCTCCATTTTTACGTCTGTGGCTGCCGCAAGTATCACTATCACCATCACCAGTGCAAGCAGCGGCAGACATACCTCAGCCGTCCGGGCAAGCCCTTTGGTGGTGCCGGAGGCCGTAATCACAGCAACTGCCAGCAGTACAATGATGAAAAGGACCGTATTCCCGTTGGGATACAGCGCGGAGAGCATCCTCTCCGCAGCGGAGCGGGCCGTAAAGCCCGCGTAAAAGGTGAGCCACAGCGCACACAGGATGCAGAACACTCTGCCCGCCACGCCGCCGAGGCCCTTAAGGGCCATGTCCGCCAAGCCGTCGCCGGGAGCGGCGTTTTTCTTCAGCCCCCGCACCGCTGCCAGAAGCAGCGCCCCCGCCGCCAATGCCGGCAGCGGCGACAGCCACGCGGCCCTCCCTGCAAGTATCACCGATGACGTGGGAAGGATGCGCATCAGCGGCGACAGCAGGCTTATAAAGACCAGCACCATCAGCTGCCTTTCAGTAAGCTTGTCAGTCTTTCCCAAATGCCCGGCTCCTCCTCTCCTGTGTCATTAAGGGGGTCTCTCAGATCATAGGTGCGGCGCAGTATGCTCTCCCCCTCCACAGTTATCTCTGCATTTTCGAAAAGCTCCTTAAAGGAGCCTGCCGATTTGTCAAATTTTAAAGGCTCGGCCCTCCAGACCGTCCCCGTAAAGTCCAGAAAGTCGGCGTCCATTTCCAGTGCCCGGGCGATAGCCGCCTCAGCGCTGCCCTTCATAACATCACTAAGGTCCTTTTGAAGCTTCTCCCGGTATTTAGAGTCCTCTATGCTGTCAGTGCCATGGACATTGACCACGTTTGCCTCTACCTTTATCCGTACATGAAGCTTCTTAAGGCGTCCGTCATCGCCGACCTCCGGTGTTATATCCGTCTTTGCGCCGTCTGCAGTGAGCGTCACGGACGAATCCCCGCACTGGAGCTCAATGGTATCGGCTTTAAATTTTGAAGTGAGAAGGAGCACTCCCCGAGTCTCCTCCTCATTAAGAAAGTCAACAAGCTTCCCATCCTCAATGACCGCAAGTCCCGCAGGGACGATTTTCATGTCACCGCGATCCTCAAAAAGCTTTTCATCCTTCTCCGCCTTAATGGCCATGACCAGCGCTGTCCCGTTGCCGGCAAGGGAGACCGCGGTGTCCTTGCAGGTATAGTCAAAGCCGGCGCCCAGCTCGGGCAGGCTCTCCTTTAAGCGCATCAGTATATCGGCAGCGGAGGTGCTCTTTCCCGTCACACCCTTCATAAGATCCCTCGCCGTACCTTCCCTCACGATAAACAGGCTCGTATCAAGACGCATCTCCGAAAAGCGTTCTACATAGTCAAGCTCTTCGCTTATCCCTTTACGGGCCTCCTCCTCGCCTATAAGCAGATTTTCCGTGTGGGAGAGAAGCGCCTCCTTGCCCAGCGGTATCTTTTGAAGGTCGCTGAGCGCCACTCCAAAGGAGCCTGCCTTGGTCTCATACATCCTCGGCGCTGAGCCTTCGGCTGAGACGCCGGTGCAGATCATAACGTTAACTTCCTCATCCCTGCTGTCAACGCCCACGGTCCTTATAAGCTCCAGATCCTCGATCTCCCGGTAGTTTGAAAAGAGGGACATCCCTGAACAGCCCGGCAGTATTAAAATACACAAAAGCATTAACAGCACACAGAGCCTTCTCATATTCCGCATTTTCTTACTCATCCCCCGTTTTCAGAGCAGGCTCAGTATCCTTCTTGACCTTCATGCTCTTGCGCAGAAGCGCCCGTCCGAAGTACCGTCCTTCGGAGCCGGCAAAGGGCGTCATATAAGGCACGCCAAAGCTCTCAAGAGTAGACAAATGGTATAGTATCAGCACAAAGCCGATAGCAAGCCCGAACATCCCCAGCGCTATCGCGAGCAAAACCAGCAGAAATCGGCACACCCTAAGGGCGGCGCCCATGTCCTGATTGGGCATTGTATAGCCGGCTATCCCTGCAAGCGCTATGACCACGACCACAACCGGCGAGACCACCTTTGCCTCCACCGCGGATTGTCCGACTATAAGTGCTCCGATAATGGATACCGTCTCGCCTATGGGGCTTGGAAGGCGCAGCCCCGCCTCCTGCAGAAGCTCAAAGGCCGCCAGCATCATTACCACCTCGACAGCCGTGGGAAAGGGCACCGACTGCTTGGATACTATCATTGACTGCATGAGCTTTGTGGGTATCATCTCCTGATGATACATAGCTATAGCCACATAAAACGCCGGGAGAAGCAGGGTTATAAACATGGATATATACCGCAGCAGTGTAAGGCCCGAGGCCACAAGGAAGTGGTTTGCATGGTCCTCCGGGACCTTCATAAACTGGGAGAGCGTTCCCGGGGCAAGATACCCGAGAGGCAGGCCATCCACAAGCACCCCTACTCTCCCCTCCAAAATGTTCATGCAGAACTTATCCGGCCGCTCTGTGCTCATCACCTGTGGGAAGGGCGTCTTTGGATTGTCAACCAGGTTCTCCTCTATAACAGCGGATGTCAGCGCCCCTTCAGTCTTTATGGCGGAGAGTCTGCGTCCGGCTTCCTCCACTATCTCTCCGTTTGTAAAGCCGTCCAGATACACAAGCGCCGCCATCGTGTCGGTCTTTTCCCCTATAGTGTACTGTCTTATTTTCAGCTTCGGATTGCGGAGCTTGCGTCTTACGAGGGTAGAGTTTATCTTGATGGTCTCCACGAATGCGTCCTTGGAGCCTTTTACCACCTTTTCTTCCTTCGGCTCACTCACCTGGCGGCGCTCCTGGGACCTCACCTCAAAGGTAACCGCGGTGTTCTCACCGTCAAAAACTATGGCGCAGAAGCCGTTTAGCATATCCTCAACAGCGTCGGAGACCGTCGTGCGCTTTTTGGCTGTATACACGTATACCGAGCCGCCCAGCAGCATGGATATCACCCCTGGCATATCCGTCCCGCTGTTAAATCTCATAGGGCTTGTGAGCGGCCGTATGACCTGCTCGGCCACGTCAGAGCCGGATACAAGCCCGTCAACAAAGCACAGTGCAGCCTTCCTGTTTTCGTCTCCGCCGATATGAAGCTCCCGGGTCTCAAAATCGTAGCAATCGCTGAAAACAGCCTCTATCCCGGCGGCCGTCACGGGCGCCTGCATATCCGGCGGGGGCGGCGGGGCGGGCGGCTTTTTGAATTTACTTTTTAACAATTCCGAAGGCCTCCTTTATCTAAGCGCTCCGGACAGACATAAAAAAATCCGGAACGATTTCGTTCCGGATTAGTGTGTCCCAAGAAGTTATTTATTAATTTGTAAATTTTATCATATTAATTGTCTCCGGTGCCCGGCTCAGCACCCACTGCTCTTAAAAGCCCAAGCTCCAGCTCCTCCGACATATCGGCGCTTATGCTGATCTCCGGCATGCGTTCTCCCGGTATTCTGGCTGCGCACAGCTCCGTCAGGGCCGCCTTGTCCTTTACCTCAATAAGCGCTCCCGTAACTACCACTCTTCCCGGATCGGCAGCCGCGGTAACGGCGGCAATTATATCCGCCGCCTGAACGAGCGGCTTTTCCGCACATGTCAAGAAACCCGCTTTTCCAAAAAAATCTGAGCTTCCGTGGAGTATCCGCCCCTCAAGTACAAGCCCCAGCTCCGGCTCAGGCCCGCTTAATGAGAGAACGCAGGCATAGCCGCCGCGTCCCTCGGGAAGTCCCAGAGCCATAAGTCCCAGCGCGCGCTCAACGCAGACGGTAAGCTCCGGAAATTTTCCGGCAAGGCGCTGCTCCATCCCGCGGATGTCCTCCACGATTCTGTCGGCAACCGATATAGAGACGGCCTTTATGCTGTGAAAGCGCTCCACCACCGCGCCGCAGAGAAGCTCTACATCCTCCTTCTCCAGCGTATCGGGCTTCATAACGTCCCTCTCCAGCACTTTCCCCGCCAGGTTCACTACCTCATACAAAAGCTCCGGCCGTCCCACTCCCTGACGGATACGCACGCACAGTGTGCGGAGCATATCGGTGTTGTAGCTGAATATTCTCGCAGGCCGCCCTCCGCCGGACTCCTCAACTCCGCTGTCGGTAATCTCACCCGACTCCAGCATGGAATTCAGTATATTTCCGCAGGTCGCCACGGAAAGCCCCGTGGCATTGGAAACGGCAAGCTTTGTCGCACTGCCCAGTGATATCAGCGCCGAGCGCACGCGCTCTGTGTTTGACTCTTTAAGGCTTCTCGTGTTCCCCGGTACAGACATCTCTCTCACTCCTCCGGAATTTTTATAACGCTATTATAACCTTTGGCTACGCCATGTCAACGGTTTTTCCGGCGGTTTTTTAACCCGTGGGGGTGAAAAAATGCAGGCGCCTTAAAGGGTGCGCAGTGTAGAGCCTGCCGGCCTCACGAGGACTTATAATCTCTCACAAAGGTAACGGCAGTTTCCAGCACACGGTCGCCGGTACGCAGCTTAAGGGATATTGCCGGCTTTGTGCCGGCTTCTATCTTGATCCTGTCCTTGTATTTTGGCAGGGAATACAGCCGTGAGACCCGCTCCATCTCAAAGTCAGACAGCCCGAAGATGAGCCTTCCCTGTTTTTGAGATATTTCCGAAATGCCTGTGTCCGCCGCCTCGCCCCGCAGCAGGGCGATATGGATGAGGGCGTTAACCTGAGAAGGCGGATCGCCAAAGCGGTCTATAAGCTCATCGGTCATGTCATCCGCGTCCTCCTCGGTGCGGATATGAGCTATGCGCCGGTACAGATCCATGCGCTGCTCGGCACTCTGCACATAGCTCTCAGGTATGTTTGCCGAGACCGCCAGATCTGCTGAACATTCCGGCTTTTCCGCCACCTTCTCGCCTTTTTCCTCATGGACGGCCTCCTCAAGGAGCTTCAGATACATATCGTACCCCACGCTCATCATATGTCCGGACTGCTCGGCACCCAATATATTGCCTGCGCCGCGTATCTCAAGGTCACGCATGGCTATTTTAAAGCCGGAGTTGAATTCCGCAAATTCCCTTATGGCCGAGAGACGTTTTTCCGCGATCTCGCTCAAAACCTTCTCCCGGCGGAAGGTGAAGTACGCAAACGCCCGGCGGCTGGAGCGCCCGACGCGCCCCCTTATCTGGTGCAGCTGCGCAAGGCCCATCCTGTCCGCATCCTCGATGATCAGTGTGTTGACGTTGGGTATATCTATGCCGGTCTCAATTATGGTAGTGCAGACCAGCACCTGGATGTCCCCGGCCTGCATGGATTCCATGACGGAGTTTAAGGATTCCTCGTCCATTTTTCCGTGAGCCACCGCAACCGTCACGCCCTCGATCATATCGCGTATGTGTACGGCTGTGCGCTCGATGTTGTCCACCCGGTTGTGCAGGTAATATACCTGCCCTCCGCGGGATATCTCCCGGCGTATGGCATCTGCAATTACTCCCCAATCGTGCTCCATTACGTATGTCTGCACCGGCTGGCGGTCAGAGGGCGGCTCCTCGATGGTGGACATATCCCGCACTCCAGAGAGGGCCATGTTCAATGTTCTGGGTATCGGCGTTGCGGAAAGTGTCAGCACATCAACCTGACGCGCTATTTCCTTAAGGCGCTCCTTGTGCTGGACGCCGAAACGCTGCTCCTCATCCACCACAAGAAGTCCAAGCCTTTTAAATTTAATGTCCTTCTGCAGCAGCTTGTGGGTCCCGATAATTATATCCACCTCTCCGCTCGCCAGACCGCTCACGGCCTTTTTTGTCTGTGCCGGCGAGCGGAACCTGCTTAAAACCTCGATATTTACCGGAAATCCGGAGAAGCGGCGCGCCGCGGTCTGATAATGCTGCTGGGCAAGGACCGTGGTGGGTACGAGTATGGCCGCCTGCTTGCCGTCCATTACGCACTTCATCACCGCCCTGAGAGCCACCTCAGTCTTGCCGTAGCCCACATCGCCACACAGGAGCCTATCCATTGGTACAGGACATTCCATGTCCGCCTTAATATCTCTTATGGCCCGAAGCTGGTCATCCGTCTCCTGATACTCAAAGGCGTCCTCAAACTCCTGCTGCCACGGTGTGTCCGGTGAGAAGGCGTGGCCTGTGGCCTTCCGGCGCTCCGCCTGAAGCTTTATCAGCCCGTCTGCCAGCTCCTTCACCGCGGCCTTTGCCTTTGACTTCGCACGGCTCCAGTCAGTGCCTCCAAGCTTAGAGAGCCTGACCGGCGCATCCTCGCCCGCGCCTATATATTTTGACACCATGTCCAGCTGTGTCGCCGGGATATAGAGGGAGTCCGTACCTGAATAGGCTATTTTTATATAGTCTTTTTCCACATTGTCCACCCGGCGCTTTACCATCCCCACAAAACGCCCGATGCCGTAGTGTTCGTGCACCACCAGATCCCCGGGCGACAGGTCGGTGAAGCTGTCCAGCTTCTGGCGGTTTGAGGGCAGCTTCTTTTTTCTCCTGCCGCGGAACAAATTCTGTATTATCTGTCCCTCGGTTATCACCGCAAGCTGTATATCCGGGTATTCAAGCCCCGCGGACAGGGCGCCCTCGGCTATGACGCAGGTGCCCTTCGGCGGCAGCTGCCTCAGTTCAAAGTCAAAGGAACAGGCGATATCATGCTTTTCAAGGTACTCCTTTAATATCTCTCCCCGGCGCTTATCTCTCACAAGCACCACCACCCTGTATCCCGAACGCATATAGTGGGAGATATCGCTGGAGGCCGTCTCAAGGCTTCCGCCATAGCTGGGAAGCTGCTTTGCGGTCATAGAGGATATAGTCTTTGGGGGCAGGGGATAGGCGCTTGTGGTGAAGCTTGCCATCATTATTACCGGAAATTCCCCAAGCCGCTCGGTAAGACTGTCCCAATCCTCCGTCAGGCGCCCCGCATCCCCATCGATCACACCAGATTCTTTGAGGGCAGTCATATCCTGATTAAGCTGCCAGATGAAATTCTTTGCCCGGTCAGCCAGTCTGCCCGGCTCGCACATTATTATGACTGCGTCCTCCGGAAGATAGTCCACAGCCGTTGCCGGCTCATAGATAAGGTCCAGATACCTGTCGGAGGCCGGCAGCGGACGGCCTTCCTTTACACGGTTTAAATCTCCAAGGACATTTTCAAGCAGTTCCTTTTTCACGCTCTTTTTTCTTAAAAGGCGCTTGCCGTAGTCATCCATACGGCGCGCCAGCGCCTCAGCGCCACCCTTGGCCGCGCTGACAGATATCTCCCTGGAGGGCAGGATCAACCCGCTCTCTATGACCTCCACCCGGCGTTGGCTCCCCACATCGAAATAGCCCATGGAGTCGATCTCGTCGCCGAAAAATTCACAGCGAACGGGATATTCATACGCAGGTGAGAACACATCCAGTATCCCGCCCCGTATGGCAAACTGTCCCGACCCCTCCACCTGCGCTGTGCGCTCATATCCCGCGCGCACGAGCGTAGAGGCAAGCTCCGTGAGGTCAAAGCTTGCACCGGTTTTAAGCTCTACCGTCAGGCTCTCCAGCACGTCGGGCGGCATGGTGCGAAGCATAAGCGCGTCGGGCGTGGTCACTGTAAAGCCAGCCTTGCCGCTTAAAAATTTGTGCAGCTGTGCCAGACGCCGCCGCTCCCCGTCCCGGGAGACGCCCTCGGCGTTATAAAAGACAAAATCCCGACCAAAAAGCCGGTCGATCTCCTTACCGGTAAAGCCCGCCGCATCAGATGCAAGGCGCCCTGCCTCCCCCTCATCGGCACATATTGCCACCACAGGCCGGCCGGTTATCTCATATATCGCCGCGGCGGCGTGTGCCCGCGGCAGCGCGCCGGTACCGGAAAGCAGTGCCGGGCAGCGCCCCGCATCTATTGCCGAGAGCACCCGTTCAAAATTTTCTTCCCTCGCTATCGCCTTAGTCAGGATTTCCATAAAAACTCCATTCTGGATAAAATTACCATACGCATAAAGCCGAAATACCCCCTGCGACACTATCGCGGGGGGTCGTATTCATTTCAGGGCACAAATAAAGCACGCTTTGGCCTGCACCCCTGCGCCATGGGTCAGGCCCTTACCTCCGTACCGCCACACTCCACCAGGGCAAAATCCTCCCAGGATAGCTATCAAAAGTGGTTGAGCGTACCGTCAAGCCGGGCTATAAACGTACCGGCCCTCAAAGGGGTGCCTTTGACAGCTTCGCAAAGCGCCTGGGGTACTTACCCGGTGTGGGAGATGTCTTCTCAATGACCACCGCACGTCTTAATATATCTGTTCCCGGTAGAGTATATTCACGTACTTGGGAGATCTTTCCTCCCAGCGTTTTAATCGCGCTCTTTGCCTCATTGATCTCCTCCTCGGAGTCCGCGCTTTTCATTGCTATAAACGCGCCGCCCGTCTTAACAAACGGCATACACAGCTCGGTGAGCATATTAAGCCGGGCAACCGCGCGTGAGACTGTGATATCAAAGCGCTCCCGGTATTCCGGGTCATTTCCTAGCTCCTCCGCGCGGCCGTGGATGCACCTTGCCGTGAGCGCCGTTTTCTCACAGACCTCACGAAGAAAATTTACCTTCTTCTCTGTGCTGTCCACCAGGGTAAGATCTATATCCGGCCCGGCAATAAGCAGCGGCAGCCCCGGAAAGCCAGCACCGGTGCCGATATCAATGACCCTTTTTCCACTGAAATCATATTCCCTAAGGAGGGCTATGCTGTCGAGAAAATGCAGCCGCGCCGCATCCTCCTCACCCTTTATGGCCGTCAGATTAAACTCCTGGTTCCGCTCCATAAGAAGCTCATAATATTCACGGAAGGCCCCCGGCGCCCTCGCTGGAAGCTTAAGCCCCATATCACCGGCGCCGGAGGCGATTATTTCCTCAAACATCTCTCTTTTCCTTCAGGAGATCACGGATCTCGGTGAGAAGCACTTCCTCCTTGGACGGTGCCGGCTCCGGCTCAGCCGCTGCCTCCGCGGCCTCCTCCTTGGCCTTGTTGCGCTCGGCAAGCTCATGTGCCTTATTGAAGGCTTTGATAACAAGGAAAACAATAAACGCCACAAGGATAAAGTCGATTATCGTACCGAGAAACGTACCGATGCCGATCGTCACACCGGCTTCCGCCACTGCTCCGGCCTCATCAAGAACCTCTTCCTTAAGTACGATATTCAGTTTCGTCAGGTCGACCCCGCCGCAGATCCAGCCTACAACAGGCATGAACACGTCGTTGACCAGCGAGGTCGTTATCTTGCCGAAGGCCGTAGCAACTATGACGCCGACTGCCATATCGAGGACATTTCCTCTTGTTATGAATTCCTTGAATTCTTTAAAGAACCCCTTTTTTTCAGCCATTGTTTTTCCTCCTTAATTTATTATATTGAAGCTTTTGCTGCCGCCTCGGCGGGAAAATACGTTTTTTACAGCTTTCTGGTCTTTTCAAGCAGCTCTTTTCCACCCATATAAGGTCTGAGGGCCTCGGGTATCCTGACGCTGCCGTCCGCCTGAAGGTTGTTTTCAAGAAATGCTATCAGCATACGGGGCGGAGCTACACAGGTGTTATTGAGGGTATGTGCAAGGTAAATATTTCCATCTTCGCCCTTTATGCGTATTTTCAGCCTGCGTGCCTGTGCGTCACCGAGATTGGAGCAGGAGCAGACCTCAAAATACTTCTGCTGTCTGGGGCTCCATGCCTCAATATCGCAGGACTTGACCTTTAGATCCGCAAGATCTCCGGAGCAGCACTCAAGCTGGCGCACGGGGATATCAAGGCTGCGGAAAAGCTCAACAGAATAGCGCCAAAGCTTCTCGTACCAGTCCATGGACTCCTCGGGCCGGCAGACTACTATCATCTCCTGCTTTTCAAACTGGTGGATACGGTAAACCCCTCGCTCCTCAAGTCCGTGGGCGCCCTTCTCCTTGCGGAAGCATGGAGAATAGCTTGTAAGCGTGTGGGGAAGGCTCGACTCAGGGATTATCTGGTCGATATATCGGCCGATCATGGAGTGCTCGGAGGTTCCAATGAGGTAAAGATCCTCGCCCTCTATTTTGTACATCATGGCGTCCATCTCCGGGAAGGACATGACTCCCTCCACCACGGAGCCGTGCATCATAAAGGGCGGTATCATGTAGGTGAAGCCCTTGTTTATCATAAAGTCCCTTGCGTAAGCCAGAACCGCCTCATGGAGCCGCGCAATATCGCCGATCAGATAATAAAAGCCATTGCCTGCCACCCTGCGGGCGCCGTCAAGATCTATTCCGCCCAGCGATTCCATTATGTCCGTGTGGTAAGGGATCTCAAAATCAGGCACAACAGGCTCGCCAAAGTGCTGAACCTCCACATTGCAGCTGTCGTCAGGCCCTATGGGGACTGACGGGTCAATGATCTGAGGTATCTGGAGCATGACCTGTCTGAGTTTATCAGCATATTCGTTCTCCAGCTTTTCAAGCTCAGCCAAACGGTCGGCGTTTGCCTTAACCTGCGCCTTGACCTCCTCTGCCTCAGCTGCCTTTGACGGATCCTTCTTTGCCTGGCCCATCAGCATGCCGATCTTTTTGGAGAGGGCGTTCCTGGAGGCTCTCAGCTCGTTTGCCTCATTTATCGCCGCGCGGTTCAGCTTATCAAGCTCTGCGGCCTCGTCTACCAAGCCAAGCTTCTGGTCTTGAAATTTCTTTTTTATATTCTCTTTTACAAGCTCCGGGTTCTCTCTTATCAGCTTTATATCTATCATTTTAACCTCTCCTTTTTTAGTCCACGCGGTCAATCAGTGTCTTGTAATACTCCTGCCATTTGGCCTCAAGCCTGTCAAAAAGCGGCTCTGCCAGCGCAAGCTCTGTCTTTGCAGTATCCTTGTCACCGTCATCGAGCGCTATGCGGGCGTTTAAAAGGGCCTCAAGCGCGGAGTTTATAAGCATCTGATCGTTTACGTCCTCCTTCATCTCATCGGTGACGCTTTTTACATCATCTGCCCACTGCTGTTTTGTATCCTCAAGCTCCTGAGTGAGCCGTTCAATTTCGTCCTCCTTTTCCTCAAGCTGATCTCTCAGCTCAATGTTGCTGTTCTGAAGCTCCTCGATATTCTGGAGGGCCTGTGTTGAAAACTGGCTGTGCTGTTCCGTCAGGCTGTTTATCGTGTCGCTTGTCCTGCGCTGCTGGATAAAATATGACAGGACTATAAGCCCCAGAGCCACAATAAACATGACGGCTACGTATATCAGGACGGCCTGCTGGCGTTTTTTCATTGCCTTTGGAGACTTGTCCTCCTGTTCCCTGGCGTCCATCAGCTCCTGCTCTTTTTCCTGCTCCTCCGGCGTTATCTCGCCGCGTTTTTCAAATTTCATTTTCTGGTTCCTCCCGCGCCCGGTTTAAGCTCCATAAGGGCGCTGTAAAGGCGCTCAAAGTCGTCTGAATCGTAATACTCTATCTCCAGCCTGCCGCGCTTTGCGCCTTGGTTTATGTGCACTTTCCGGCCCATGGCGCCGGTGAGCTGGCGCTCCGCCTCCGCAATATAATCCACTCCGTCGGCTGCTATTCTGGAATTTTTCTTTGTTTTTTCTTTTGTCCCTGAGGTCATGCGCTTTACGAGCGCCGTTGTCTCCCGTACGGACAGATTATGCTGAACGGTCTCTCGCGCGGCATCCAGCTGCTGCTGCTTATCGCTGAGCTCCAGCACCGCCCTAGCATGGCTGAGGGTCAGCTCCTGATCCTCCAGCATTTTCAAAACTTCTTCCGGGAGGTTCAATAGCCTGAGGGAATTTGCAACCACCGGTCTTGATTTTCCCACACGCTCGGCGACCTTCTCCTGAGTCATGCCGTAGCTGTCCATCAGCGACCTGTATCCCTTTGCCTCCTCGACTGGGTTTAAGTCCTCCCTTTGTAGGTTTTCTATAAGTGCAAGCTCCGCCGTCTCCTGATCGTCAGCCTCCATGATCCTGACCGGGACCTCTTTAAGCCCCGCCATTCTTGCCGCCCGCCAGCGGCGCTCTCCTGCAATTATTTGATAATAGCCGCCGTCAAGCTTGCGGACTGTTATTGGCTGGATAAGCCCGTGCTCGCTTATTGAATCTGCAAGCTCTGAAAGCGCCTCCTCATCAAAGCTTGATCGCGGCTGATCCGCCCGCGGCTCTATTTTACTCAGTGGAAGGTATGTGCCGCCCTCCGACTGTTCCATGATATCATCTCCGAACAGAGCTCCCAGCCCTGCGCCTAAGCCTTTGGCCATCATTTCACCTTACCTTTCGTCTCATTTCGCTTTATTATCTCCTCGGCAAGAGCAATATACGCCTGTGAGCCTTTCGACGCAAAATCATAGGCCATCACAGGCTTTCCGTGGCTTGGCGCCTCCGACAGGCGCACATTCCTCGGTATCACCGTCCCCATGACCTTGTCTTTAAAATATCTTTTTACCTCAGCCGCAACCTGAAGGGACAGGTTCGTACGCCCGTCGTACATTGTAAGCACAACGCCCTCCACGTCAAGCGCCGGGTTCAGCTTGCGCTTAATAAGCCGTATGGTGTTCATTAGATCCGACAGCCCCTCCAGCGCAAAATATTCGCACTGCACCGGTATCAGCACCGTGTCCGCCGCTACCAGGCCGTTCAGAGTAAGCAGCTCAAGGGATGGCGGGCAGTCAATAATTATGTAATCGTAGCTGTGCCGCACATTTTCAAGGGCTTTTTTCATAACATACTCGCGCTCATCCATATCCACAAGCTCTATGACTGCGCCGGACAGGGATTTATTTGACGGAAGCAGGTCTCCGTATTTAGTTTTTAATATGGCCTTTTCCGGCTCGGTTCCGTCCACAAGCACGTTATAGGTGCCGTTTCGCGGCCTTTTTTTGTCGACACCCATCGCCGAGGTGGCGTTACCCTGCGGGTCAGCATCGCACAGCAGCACGCGTCTTCCGGCTCTGTGCAGCGCACAGCACAGGTTTACGCAGGTCGTGGTCTTTCCAACGCCGCCTTTCTGGTTTGCAACGGCTATTATTTTTCCCATATGCTCTCCTTGCGTTGATTGCCTTTATAGATACGAAAAACCGGTTTTGCCGGTGTGGTTTATTATATCTCACGTACCCGTCTATTTCAACCTTATTTTTTGTTTCACGTGAAACATTTTGTTGTCGGGAAAAGGTTTTGTTTCACGTGAAACAAAGCTGGTCAGCCCAGCATCATATCAACGTCCTGTACAGTCAGTCCCTTGTGGAGTGCCAAATTCAGTCCATAGGCAATTAATCGGGAGATGTCGTTAACATTTGAATCGATCTCCTTAGGAGTGACGATCATAGCACCCTGATGGCGGCGAAGGGAATCGGGATCAAGCTCAACACCGGCATCATGAGCCATATCAAGCGCAAGCGTCGCAGCATCCACAACCGTAGGGACACCAATGGCAATTACAGGCACTCCAAGAGTTTCCTGACTCAGAGCCTTTCGGGCGCTGCCAACACCGGAGCCGGGAATAATTCCCGTATCGCATACCTGCACAGTACGGCAGACCCTATCCATGCTGCGTGAGGCAAGTGCATCCACAGCGATTACATAAGACGGCGAAAGCTCCCGAACAACAGCGCCCACAGTGTCCACGCTCTCGATCCCGGTGGTTCCAAGAACACCAGGTTCAAGCGCGCAGACGTCACCAAATCCGGTAAACTGCTCCGGAAGCTCACGGTGGAGATGGCGCGTGATCAGAGTATTTTTAATGACAATGTGGCCCACCGCGTCAGGCGTTATGGCAGGATTTCCCAGTCCAACAATAAGCGCCGTTCCATGCAAATCTGAAATAACCTCGTTTAAAGCATTTGCTATGGCCTCCGCACCGTCAGCAAACGCGTCATCTTCACGGCGCATAAATCTGCCGAGCTCGACTGTGAGATATGTGCCGATAGGTTTACATAATTCTTCCGCGGCGAGCTGACTGTCAATTTTTACGGCAGTGACCGGAAAGCCTTTAACAAGCCTCCGCTCCTCAGTTACTCCGGGGAGCTCCCGGGAATTGTCCTCACTCCAAATCTTTCTGGCCTCAAGTGCCAGATCAGTACGTCTTGAAAGCATGAGATACCCCCATGTATTGTGATTTACAAATAGTATTTACATATCAAGTAAAAAAAGTACAAAGTTTAATAAATTTTTTCCAAAACCTATTGCATTTTTTTAAAATCGATGGTAAAATACTATACCGCACGAGAGTCGTGACTTTATAGGAGGAGGTGGCCAATTAATGCCCAACATTAAATCCGCGAAGAAGCGCGTGATGATCGGTGAGGTTCGCAATGCCCGCAACAAGGCTGATAAATCCGAGCTTAAGACCGTTCTTAAAAAGTTTGACGCTGCCGTGGCCGATGGCAACCGTGCAGAGGCCGAGAGCGCCTATAAAGTTGCCGTCAAATGTGTTGATAAAGCAGCTTCCAAGGGCCTCATTCACAAGAAGAATGCAGCCCACAAGAAGAGCAGCATCGACGCCAAGCTTAACAGCATGGCAAACTGAACTGACTTTAGAAAACCGGAGGCATGAGCCTCCGGTTTTATTTCTATTTAAAAGGAGAAAGCAATGAACCAGCGGATCAGGATCCTAGAACCGGTGCCATCAAGGCGTACTGTAGTCATAAGCGACGTTCACGGGAACAGCTCCCGGCTCAAGGCCCTTTTAAATAAGGTGCTGCGGCCTCAGGATCTTGTCATATTCCTGGGGGATATGACTGAAAAAGGTCCGGACAGTCTGGGAACTATCAGGCTTATTATGGAACTTTGCCTTGAGGGACGGGCACTGGCTGTATTGGGAAACTGTGATTTCACGGGCGGGGATCTGCGGGACAAGAGCCTTCAGGATGAGGCGCTTCTAAAATATATGCTTTTCCGCAAAAATTCCCTGATATGCGAGATGTGCCGTGAGCTAAACATAAACGTTGTGGAGAACATGGATGTTTCCGCCATGCGGAAAGAGCTGCTGCGGGAGTTCTCCAAGGAGCTGGAGTTTCTTGACGGTCTACCCTATATTATTGAGGCCGGGCAGTTCCGCTTTGTACACGCGGGACTTAATTCGGATGATCCGGGCGAGTGGAACTTAAGGCAGTGCCTAAAGCTTGATAACTTTATGGCGCGGGCCGGGAGCTTCTCAAAATACGTAGTCGTGGGGCACTGGCCGACGACTCTATATAACCGCAGGCGCCTTGACTACAACCCGGTCGTGGACCGGGAGCGCCATATAATAAGCATAGACGGAGCAAACGTCATCCACGAGTACGGCCAGCTTAACGCCCTGATAATTGAGAATCTCAACGACCCCGATTGCTTAAGCTGGTCATATGAGGATGGCTTCCCCAATATAACTGCGCTGGAGAGCCGGCCTGCATCAACGGACTCCCGTGCAGTATATTATGAGGACGCGCTCCTACCGGAAAGCTCAGAAGGCGGGTTTACAAGCTGCCGCCTTAGCGATGGTTACAAAATCGAAGTTCCCACGGAAAAGCTGTGGGAAAAGAATGGGCAGGTTTATTGCGGGGGCATATCAGATTATTGTATTGAAACGGCAGCGGGCGGACATTATTCCCTTGTGCTGTCGGTGGATGAAAGACACCTGCTTAAAAAGGATGGAATATGCGGCTGGTACGACGGGCCAATCGAACGGTGATCATATTAACCGTTTCTATCTAACGTACCGTAATCGCTGATAAACGGAAAAGCCAAGGCGCGGTCATTTGACCGCGCCTTGGCTTTATATAAAATTCCCTCTTTTTCTGTGCGCGAGAACGATCAAACGACAAGGAAGAACTTCACAAGGAACAGCAGGGAGATCACATAGGTCAGGATGGAGACCTCCTTCGCCTTGCCGCTGAATACCTTAATAACGGTGTAAGCGATAAGACCAAGGCCAATGCCGTGTCCGATGGAGCCGGAGATCGGCATGGCAATGAGCATAAGCGCCACAGGAACCATCTGGTCAATGTCATCGAACTTAACGTTCTTAAGGCCGGAAAGCATCAGCACGCCCACATAGATAAGCGCGGAGGAGGTGGCGGCGGCAGGGATGATCGCAGCGATGGGAGCGATGAACATGCAGGCCAGGAACAGGATACCGGTGACGAGTGCGGTAAGTCCGGTGCGGCCGCCGGCCTCGACGCCGGAAGCGGACTCAACAAAGGTGGTGACGGTGGAAGTACCGGTGCAGGCGCCGGCGACGGTTCCGACGGCGTCAGCAAGGAGCGCTTCCTTCATGTTGGGCATATTGCCCTCCTTATCGACCATACCTGCACGGGAGGCGGTGCCCACCAGCGTGCCGATAGTGTCGAACATATCGATCATGCAGAAGGTGATAACAAGGGTGATAACGGTAAACCAGCCGATATCAAGGAAGCCCTTAAAGTTGAACTTGAAGAGCGTGGTCTCCGCCATGTCGGCAAAGGGCGGCAGGAAGGAGGCCGTCTTGAGGGACGCAAAGGGGTTGATATCCAGGAAAATGGCCTCGCCGGCCCAGTAGATGACGGAGGCGGAAAGCATACCGATTAGCACGGCGCCCTTAATCTTTTTCTTTGCAAGGAGAACTATGATAAAGAGGCCAACGAACATGGTAACGACGGTCAGAACCATGGTGGGATACTCCGAGCCGATGGTGTCCTTGGCCGCACCGGCGGTAAGAGCGCCGAAGAAGTCCCGCATCACATAGAAGGGGCCGCCGTTTTCCGAATAGATACCCACGTTGGAGCCGAGGCCGATGTTCATGAGCATGAGGCCGATGGCCGGGGCGATTCCGAGACGGACGCCGAGAGGAATGGCATTAACTATCTTCTCACGAACGTTGAGAACGGAGAGGACTACAAAGATAATGCCCTCAATAAGAATGATGCAGAGTGCTGCCTGGAAGGATTCCAGATAAGTAAGGCCGGTGATTCCGGCAATATTCGCTACAACGACGGCAAAGAAGCTGTTGAGTCCCATGCCGGGTGCCATTGCGAACGGCTTGTTGGCAGCAAAGGCCATAACAAACATGCCGATAGCAGAAGCAATACAGGTCGCCATGAAAACACCATTCCAGAGATTTGATCCCTCCGCACCGAAATTGGTCAGCAGGTTCGGATTCAGAGCAATGATGTAAGCCATGGTCATGAACGTGGTAAGTCCGGCGACTATCTCAGTGCGCACGGTCGTACCGTTTTGCTTGAGCTTAAAAATTTTCTCCATAAGTCCCCTCCATAATTTATTTTTTCCGGAAAAATCGGTGGGCAGACTTCTGAAAAACAAATGACGCGGAAAGTATAATTTCCGCATCTATATTATTTTTACGGTAGTTGCCGGATAGGCCGCCAGTAGAAACTTGAGGCCCATTTTGCCCCAATTATACCGAAAATATAAAGTTTTACAAAGGGATATTACCACAACCTGCGACAAAATTCCACTACATTTTTAAAATTTATGAACTTTTTTTGAATTTGACAACAGAAGTGCTAAATAGTATAATCCGTTTGTACAAATAATATTTGGAGATGAGCTTCAATGACATATAAGATGACCATCGCAGGAGTAGACCGTGATCTGCCCCTTTGCCCGATTAACGACAAGCTGATGATAGCGGCGTTTGTTATCTTCGGCGATGTAGAGCTTACCTGTGCCTGCGCCGGCGAGCTGCTCAAAAAGGCTCCGGAATTTGATTATATGATCGCTCCTGAGGCCAAGGCCATACCCCTCATCCATGAGATGGCCCGCCAGAGCGGCCGCAATGAGTATTTTGTCGCACGCAAAGCCCCAAAGCTATATATGGATGGAGTCTTCGAGGCTGTGGACAAGTCCATAACCACCGAGGCAGAGCAAAAGCTCTATATGGACGGCGCGGACGCGAAAAAGATGAAGGGAAAGCGCATACTCATCCTTGATGACGTTATATCCACCGGAGGCTCCCTGCATGCTGTGGAGAGCTTGGTTAATCAGGCGGGCGGCGTCATTGTTGGCCGCATGGCGGTACTGGCAGAGGGCGGCGCTTCAAAGCGTGACGATATAATTTTCCTTGAGCCTCTGCCGCTCTTTGACTCTGAGGGTCATCCCATAGATTGATTACATAAAAAAAAGAAGGCCTCCGGAAAATCCGGAGGCCTTCTTTTTTACACCCGTATGGGGTGAGTGAGCTTCTTACACGCTTTCAAGCTTGTAGGCAATCGTCCCCAGCCCTTCAACGTAGCGATGGTACTGCTTCCCGCGGGGGGTGTCTTTGATCATCGTCGCATTTCCGGTGGGATCTTCAAGAATCAGCTTCAGGGCCTTGCACATACTCAGCACAGCGGAGCTTTCGATGTCAGTTACAAAATGCCCCGTAAATACATGGTCAAACTCCCCTAACCGGCACGCAAGGCGCTCATAATTTTTTGAAAGCTCGGTTACTGACGCGCACTCGCCGTGGAAAGTGCCGGGCTTTGGGCCGTTTATTCCGACGCGCATGCTTATAAGGTCGTCACCCGCGAAGAATATGCGGTCCTTTTTATCCAAAAAGCCCGCGTGTCCGGCGGTGTGGCCGCCCATATGTATAAGCTCAACTTCATGTCCGCCGCCCAGGTCAAAGGTGTACCCGTCAGGGCAGTGGACTACCTCGTACTTCTTAAACGGCACGATATCCCCGCGCTCAAAATCAAACCATATCCCCTGCCCGTTGTCGTCGAACAGGTAGTCCCATATATGCTCATCAAGAGTCTCCACCACAGGCGCCTCATACTCATGGACGTAGACCTTATCAAACTGGCTGTTTCCGTAAGCGTGATCAAAGTGGCAGTGGGTGTTTACCACTATAATGGGCATCCCGCCGGTTATTTCGTCCACAAGCCCCTTCAGATCTCCGATTCCAAAGCCCGTGTCTATGAGCATCGCCTTCTCCGGACCCATCACCAGATATGACCACGGATCTCCCATACCATCGGCACTCTCAGTAAGGATTCCATAAACGTTATCACGGAATTTATATACCTCCGCGAAAGGATCCACGTCGTAGACGCGACCTGATTCGCTGCCCTCCCGCAGGAGCTTCATATAGGCCCAGCAGGTGGCATCTATCGGCTCCAGTTCATATACCCTTCTGTCGCGCATAAGCGTCCTTATAGGGGCATTCTGGGGGCAGCGCTGCTGGACCGGCAGACGGCTGCGCTCTCTCGCCGGTGCAGCTTTCATTTCTGTACTCATAATATGTCCTCCTGGAATCATAGTATTCTATTGCAGCGCTCATCTAAGCTTCCTGAAAAAGGCGTTGAGGATTTGAATACATTCCTTTTCAAGAATCCCGCCGTAAATCTCAGGCGATCGGCCGTAATTTTCCATAAATAAATTGATCACGCTCCCGCAGGATCCAAGCCTTTTATCCCGAGCCCCGTAATAGAGGCGGGAAATACGCGACAGAAGTATCCCGCCGGCGCACATAGGACACGGCTCCATCGTCACAAAAAGGCTGCACCCGGAAAGCCGCCAGTCACCGACGGCACCGCTTGCCTGCCGTATGGCCTCCATCTCGGCATGGCAGGTGGCGTCAAGCTCCTCCGTGCGGTTCCTTCCCCTGCCGATTATGCTTCCCTCGGAGTTTACTACGACGCATCCCACCGGCGTCTCCCCGGCGTCCGCCGCCTCCTCAGCAAGTATAAGCGCCTGTCTCATGTAAAATTCGATATCCAAGACAATATCCTCCGCGCGTCCTCTTTAATAAGATTTTATCCCAAATTCAGGAGAAACTCAATGGTTTATATTTTTCTTATCGCCATTTCTTTAGCCATGGATGCATTTGCGGTGTCCGTTTCCTGCGGACTTTCCGCAAAAAAGCGCGGTATCGGCCTGCCGCTTATGATGGGTGCTTACTTTGGGTCATTCCAGTTTTTAATGACCGTGCTGGGCTGGGCGCTGGGACGTTCAGTGGCGGGTTTCATATCCGCTCTCAGCCCATGGGTGGCCTTTGGGCTGCTGGAGTTTATAGGTGTGCGCATGATAATAAGTGCCAAGGACCCGCAGGAAAATGAATCAGGCGCTTGTAAGATCACCCACGGACGGCTCCTGTCTCTTGCCGTTGCCACAAGCATAGACGCCCTTGCGGTCGGCGTGTCCTTCGCTTTTATGGAGCAAAATATACTTATATGCGCGGCGATAATAGGCGCCGTGGCCTTTGGGCTTTCCTTTCTGGGCGGGACTGCCGGAGGAAAGCTTGGACGGCATTTCAGAAGCCACACTGAGGTGCTGGGTGGTATAATCCTGTCGGCTATCGGTCTGAAAATTTTGCTTGAGGCTGTCATCACAAAATAATAAAATATCTTCCCGCTTTGAATAAAGGCAAAACCTCCTGTCAAAAATGATGTTACATCTAATCATTTTACTGGAGGTTATTTATGCTGGTTTCAGATATTATGAATAAAGAAATCGTATCAGTGTCCCCTGAGGAGTCCGTAGCTCTGGCCTCACGGCTGCTCTCCAGACACAATATAGGCTCACTGCCGGTATGCGGCGGCGACGGCAAGCTGCGCGGAATAATAACCGACCGCGACATAGTCCTGCGTTGTGTGGCGGTGGACGAGGATCCCGACATCATGCCTGTAAGCGAGATAATGTCTCGCAGTGTTATAACAATCTCCCCGCAGGATGACATAAACCGCGCCTCTGAGCTTATGAGCATCGGACAGGTCCGCAGGCTTCCGGTGACGGAGGATGGAAAGCTCGTAGGCATGCTGGCCCTTGGTGATATGGCTCGCAGCTACACCTGTGATATGGAGGCGGCAAGGGCTCTTTCGGAGATATCTTCTAACCTGAGACATCGGTAACAAAACAGAGCAAAAAACTCCCTGCCATGGCAGGGAGTTTTTTTGTTCCGATGAACTGTGCAGCACGGAGATAATTAGCTTAATCAGCCGCCGAATACCTTGAGCAGGAAGCCTGCCGCTATAGCGGAGCCTATAACTCCGGCCACGTTCGGGCCCATAGCATGCATGAGCAGGAAGTTTGAGGGGTTGGCCTTCTGGCCCTCGATCTGAGAGACACGGGCGGCCATAGGTACTGCGGAAACTCCGGCGGAGCCGATGAGGGGATTTATCTTGCCGCCGGAGAGCTTATACATAAGCTTTCCTACAAGCAGTCCGCCGATGGTGGAGAACGAAAAAGCGATAAGGCCGAGAGCGACGATCTTAAGAGTGTCAAGAGTCAGGAAGCGGGAGGCGACAGTGGTGGCGCCCACGCAGATGCCGAGGAACAGGGTGACTATGTTCATGAGGGCATTCTGAGCGGTGTCGGAGAGGCGCTCTGTTACGCCGGTCTCACGCAGCAGGTTACCAAACATAAGGCATCCGATAAGGGGAGCGGTGGAGGGCAGAAGCAGGATAACAAATGCGGCCACAACGATGGGGAATATTATCTTCTCTGTCTTTGAGACCTCACGGAGCTGGCCCATCTTGACGGAGCGCTCCTTTTCGGTTGTAAGAGCACGCATGAGAGGCGGCTGGATCATTGGTATGAGCGCCATATATGAGTAAGCCGCAATGGCGATGGCTCCGAGAAGCTCAGGCGCAAGCTTCGTGGTGAGGAAGATGGCCGTCGGGCCGTCCGCGCCGCCGATAATGCCGATGGACGCGGCCTGATTGCCGGTGAAGCCCAAGAGAATCGCTCCGAAAAAGGCGAAGAAAACACCGAACTGCGCGGCGGCACCGAGCAAAAGTGTCTTGGGGTTTGCTATCAGCGGGCCGAAGTCGGTCATCGCACCAACTCCGATAAATATAAGCGAGGGATAAACTCCCGCTTTAACTCCGATATAGAGAATATCGAGAAGTCCGCCGTGGGAGAGTATGTGGCCGTAGCTGTGATAAAACTCACTGCTCTCGTCAAGGAAGGCGTCCCAAAGCTCCGGAGTATAGAGGGAAGCTCCGGGGAGGTTCGTCAGCAGGCAGCCGAAGGCTATGCCTACAAGGAGCAGCGGCTCGAATTTCTTAACAATGCCGAGATAGAGCAGCACACAGGCCACAGCTATCATTATGAGTGATTTCCAGCCGCCCTCAGCTAAGAATCCGGAGAAACCGGAGTCCTCCCACAGGCCCTGGAGAGTACCTAAAACATCCATCTGTGCTCCTCCTTATGCGAGGACGATCAGCGGAGAGCCGGTCTCCACGGTTGAGCCCTTGCTGACAACCACCTGTGCTACAGAACCGTCACGGGGAGCGACGATTTCGTTTTCCATCTTCATAGCCTCGAGTATAACGAGGACGTCACCGGCCTTTACAGCCTGACCGGCGGCGACGTTCACCTTGATTATGTTGCCGGGCATGGGCGCGGCAACGACCTCTCCCGCGGCAACTGAAGCGGGAGCTGCAGACGCAGGTGCGGCAGCGGGAGCAGGAGCGGCTGCGGGGGCTGCGGCGGGAGCAGGAGCAGGAGCGGCTGCGGGGACCGGAGATTTGTTCTCGTATTCATTAACGAGCATAGCCTCACCGGAATTTACCTCTACCTCGTATGTCTTTCCGTTAAGTGTTACTTTATATTTCATGTCACTTGACCTCCTTAATAGATATGAAGCGCAGCTCGTTCAGGGGCTTGCCCATCTCTTCTGCGACGATAGCCATGATAATAGCGGCGTCTCTGGGATCCGTATCATAGAGCTTGATATCTCCGGCGGAACCGGGAGCCTGCGGCTCATAGACCTGAGTCTCCTCAGCAGGCGCGGCTGGAGCAGCTGCCTCAGCAGTGGCCGCTGAGGCCTTCTTTCCTCTGGCGACCATGATCTTTCCCATGATCATTATGACCGCCATGAGGAGGACAAGTCCCAGAAATACAACGGCATATCCCAGAACCGCGGCGACGCCCGCATCGCCTATGGCCATCTTCGTGCCGGAAGCCGCGACATTTGTAAGTGTAGGCATTATTCTTCCTCCTTAAAGTTTTACGATCGAGTACTTAACGCAGTTATCTTCCTTGGCCTTGCGGGCTTTGAGGAACTTCTCCGTCTGGTCGGGATAGCAGATATAGCTCATGATATCCTCCTCGGACTCGGCAAGCTCTCCGAGAGCGGCTTTTGCGTTTTCAAAATCCTTGCCGGTGCGCTTGGAGTCCTCGATACGGCAATCCACAGGCTCTCCTCCCTCGCCAAGGATCTTCGCTTCAAGCTCCTTGTTCACCGGGGCGGGGGCGATACCGTATTCACCCTTAAAATAGTTCTTAACCTCGTTGGATATCTGCTTATAGCGCTCGCCCATCAGGACGTTGACGACAGCCTGATTGCCCACCATCTGTGAGAGGGGCGTTACCAGCGGGGGATATCCCAAATCCTTGCGCACGGCGGGTATCTCGGCCAGCGCCTCGTCGAACTTATCCATGGCGTTCATATCCTTGAGGTTCGCTATCATGTTGGAGAGCATCCCGCCTGGCACCTTGTATACAAGGGCCTGAGAGTCAGTACCCATGCTCTTGGGGTTAATAAGGCCGGAGTCGATGTACTTCTGCTTTATGGGCTTGAAGAAATCGTTGACCTTGTTTATAACATCCTCATTGAGATCCGTGGGGATGCCGTACTGCTGAAGGGCATAGAACATGGTCTCCGTAGCGGGCTGGCTGGTGCCGTTTGAGAAGCAGGAGGAGGCCGTATCTATAACGTCAACTCCGGACTCGATGGCCTTTGTAAGTGTCATATAAGCCATGCCGGTGGTGCAGTGGGTATGAAGGATGATCGGCATATCGCCTATAGCATCCTTAATGCCCTTTATAAGGTTCTCAGCCTCATAAGGACTCATCGTTCCGGCCATGTCCTTAAGGCAGATCGTGTCAAAGCCCATGGTCTTAAGCTCCTTGCACATCTCCACGTACTTTTCCACAGTGTGAACCGGGCTCTGGGTATATGAGATGCATCCGGATGCAACGGTATTTTTCGTAGCGTACTTTTTCGTGGCCTCAAGCGCGGTCTTAATGTTGCGGAAATCGTTAAGAGCGTCGAAGATGCGGATTATGTCAATACCGTTCTTAATGGAAAGCTCAACAAACTTTTCAACAACGTCGTCATGGTAGTGCTTATAGCCCAAAAGATTCTGGCCGCGGAGAAGCATCTGCAGCTTTGTGTTTGGCATATTTGCGCGGATGTTCCTGAGACGCTCCCAGGGATCCTCATTCAGATAACGCAGGCAGGAGTCAAAGGTAGCTCCGCCCCAGCACTCAACGGAATAATAGCCGGCCTTGTCCATAGTAGGCAGTATGTCGGCATAATCGGAGTACGGTAAACGGGTAGCCATCAGCGACTGGTTCGCATCTCTTAGGACTGTTTCTGTAAACTGGACTTTCTTCATACAGCTGGTACCTCCTGTTTTTATTTGCGGGATTTTTACACGGCTTTACCCTCCGTGCAATACAACGCTTCAATAGAGCGCTTAAAATATTACGGATATTTCCTGTAAGGTACAAAAATTTTCTCAAATTCCCGAACCTTAACCAGAATAAAATATATCACCAAATCTAAACATTTGCAATAAAAATTCGCGATTTATTTAACAAACTAAAAAAAGTAACATAAATTGAGCGCAGAAATGGTCCAAAGCCGTGTTTTTAATGCGCCTGACAATAAAAACAGGGGACGGAAAACCGTCCCCCATTGAGCGGAAATAATCAGCTTATAAGTTCCTGCATATCGTACATACCGGCGGGCTTTCCGATTAAGAATCTCGCGGCGGAAACGGACCCCTCCGCCAGCAGCGCCCTGTCGAAAACCTCATGCTTAAGGGTGATGCTCTGCGTGTCGGTAGTAATATGTATCTCGTGGATCCCTGGTATATTGCCCATACGTATGGCATGAAAGCCTATCTCGTCGGAGGAGCGCTTGCCCATTCCGGAGCGGCCAAGCTTAAATACTGCGTTGGGCCTTACCTCTTTTATCGCCTCACCCAGCATAAGCGCCGTACCGCTGGGTGCGTCCGCCTTGCGGTTGTGGTGGGTCTCAACTATCTCGATATCCGCATCTGGGAATACAGAGGCCGCCTTTTTGGCAAGCTGAGCCAGAAGCGCAACGCCCATGGACATGTTTGCGGAATAAAAAACAGGTATCTTCTCCGCCGCAGCGGCTATAGCGGCTTTTTCCGAATCGTCATGTCCTGTTGTACACAGAACAACGGGGATGTTCCTGTCTGCCGCCCAGTTCAAAAGCCCTGCGGTCAGCGTATGGTGTGAGAAATCTATAACCACATCAACAGGAGACGCGACCTGCTCCAGCGATGAGAGCACCGCGCCGCCCGAAGAAAATACATCCACAGCTGCGGCAAGCTCAAGATCCCCAGCAGCTTCCACTTGGTTTACAACTATACTGCCCATACGCCCGAGAGCGCCGTTTACAAGGACCTTCATACCTTTATGCCCTCCGCACGCATGAGGGTGAGCAGCTTCTCCTTGTTCTGCTCCTCCATTTTTGTCAGCGGCAGGCGCACGTGATCTTCAATTATCCCCATCGCCGCCAGCGCAGCCTTGGCCGGGATCGGATTTACCTCACAAAACAGCGCATCTATAAGCGCCTTGTAGCGGCATTGGAGCGCTGCGGCTCCCTGAATGTCCCCGTTAAAAAAGCGTGTGCAGATCTCACGGGTCTCCTTGGGGAGGATATTTGACAGCACAGAGATGCAGCCCACGCCGCCCATCGCCATTATCGGGACTATCTGGTCGTCGTTTCCGGAGTATATATCTATGTCCGCACCGCACTTTGACACAGTCTCGACTACAGCCGATATGTCGCCTCCGGCCTCTTTTATGCCGACTATACGGTCGTGCTCAGCCAGCTTTACATATGTATCCGGCTTTATGGTCACTCCCGTCCTGCTGGGAACATTATAAACGATCACCGGAAGCTCAGTGGAATCCGCAATTTTGTAAAAGCTCTCCACAATTCCACGCTGTGTACATTTATTGTAATATGGAGTAACGCAGAGCAGCGCGTCCGCTCCAACATCCCGCGCCTTACGGCTCATATCAACGGCATGGTCAGTGTAGTTGGAGCCGGTTCCTGCAATAACGGGGATCTTACCCTTTACCCGGTCAACAACAAATTTGACTGTGTCAATATGTTCCTCATCAGTAAGTGTAGGCGCCTCACCTGTAGTCGCGCAGACAATAAGGGCGTCAACGCCTCCCTCAAGCTGCATATTAACAAGGCGCTCCATGGCGTCGTAGTCAACTCCGCGCTCGTTCATCGGCGTGACCATAGCCGTGCCTATGCCCTTGAAAATCGTATTCTTCATTTAGTACCTCCAAAAAACCTTCACTTTCCATTAATCACGAATGATAAACCATCAACAGGGATCTGTCAATAAAGTAAAGTGTTAACGTGCGAACTTTTCCCGTTCCATGACGGCCAGCTCGTCACAGCGGTTATTATATTTATTATCCGCGTGACCCTTTACCCAGTTAAATTCAACCTTATGGGTGGATAGCAGCTCATCAAGACGCTGCCAAAGCTCGGGATTTTTAAGCTCCCCGTCCTTACGCCTCCAGCCCTTCAGCTTCCACGAGCGAAGCCAGCCCTTGTTTATGGCGTTGACCACATACTGTGAGTCAGTAAAAAGCCTCACCTCACACGGGCGCTTTAAAAGCTCCAGCGCGGAGATAACGCCCATAAGCTCCATACGGTTGTTGGTGGTGGAGCGCTCTCCGCCGGAGATCTCCTTAATATGCTCACCTGAGGAGAGTATGGCGGCCCAGCCTCCGGGTCCGGGGTTCCCTGAGCAGGCTCCGTCGGTGTAAATCGTTACTTGTTCCAATGTGGAACCTCCTGTTTTGCGCCGGTTTACGCCCCTAACGGGGCGATACGGATCGTATCATATTCTTTTTGTACACAGGGAGCGGTAAAGCCGGGGCAGAATGTGAGCTTTGTCTTACTCCTCAGGAGTGTCCGTTTCCGCTTCCGCTTCCTCCTCCGCTGCGCGGTCTGTTACCGCGACGGATATAAGCCGGGCGCCCTCTGCCACGCGCATCAGCTTCACTCCCTGGGTCGCTCTGCCAAGGACCGAGATGCTGTCGGCCCCGGTGCGTATCATAGTTCCGTCATCGGATATGAGCAGCACATCGTCATCGTCCGAGACTATCTTTATGCCGGCTATTTTACCGGTCCTCTCGGTGACGTTGTAGTTCTTTATTCCCTTGCCGCCGCGCTTCTGAGGTATGCCGTCGTTACCGCGGACATATTCCATGACAGGCGTACGCTTGCCGTAGCCGTTTTCCGTTATAGAAAGAAGGTTTCCGTCCTTTTCGGCGTTCACCGCACCGACTACGAAGTCGCCCTCACGCAGCCTTATTCCTCTTACGCCCACAGCATCTCTTCCCATGGGGCGGACGTCGTTTTCATTAAAGCATATGGCGTAGCCGTCATGGGTAGCGATGATGATGTTGTCGTTCCCTCTTGTCTCGCAGACGGACATGAGCATATCTCCCTCATCCAAGGACAGCGCCCTGATGCCGCTCTGGCGTATATTGCGGAAGGCAGAGCCCAAGAGCCTCTTCACCGTTCCGTTTAAGGTGACCATAAACAGGTTTCTGTCGTCAGTCTCTATATCCCTGGTGTGTATCATTGCCGTGACCTTCTCACCTGGGTCGAGCGGCAGGACGTTTACTATATTCGTGCCCTTTGATGCTCTTCCGGCGACGGGGATATTGTAGCCTTTTTTGCGGTACACCCTGCCGGAGCTGGTAAAGAACAGTATAAAATCGTGGGTCGAGGCGGTAAACACTGTGTGTACGAAGTCCTCATCCTTAAGGCTCTGGGCGCGGATGCCTTTGCCGCCCCGTCCCTGCGCCTTATATTCCGAGGCTGGCATACGCTTTATATACCCTGCGTTTGTGAGAGTATAGACGCTGTCGGTCTCCTCAATAAGGTCCTCAATGTCAATCTCGTCCTCAACATCCTGTATCTCCGTCTTGCGGTCGCTTCCGAATTTATCCCTGATCGCGATAAGTTCGTCCTTAAGGACGCCCTTTATCTTCTCCGGGTCAGCCAAAAGCTCGTTATAATATTTTATCTTCTCCTGAAGCTCCGCATACTCATTTTCAAGCTTTTCCCGGTCAAGTCCCTGCAGTCGTTTGAGCTGCATATCGAGTATCGCCTGTGCCTGAACGTCGTCTAAGCCAAACCGTGCCATAAGGTTTTCCTTGGCGTCGTCGTAGCTTGAGCGGATTATTCGGATTACCTCGTCAATATTGTCCTGAGCGATAATAAGTCCACGCAGAAGATGTGCGCGCTCCTGAGCCTTCTTAAGGTCAAAGCGTGTCCTGCGTGTGATGACATCCTCCTGAAATACCAGGTATTCATCAAGGATATGCCGCAGCGAGAGGATCCTCGGCTGGGTCTGGTTCTGGACCAGTGCCAGCATAATGATCGAAAAACTGGACTGCAGCGCAGTCTGCATGAAAAGCTTATTCAGGACTACCTGGGGATTTGCGTCCCGTTTAAGCTCTATCACCATGCGCATTCCGTTACGGTCGGATTCGTCCCTGAGATCGGAGATCCCTTCAAGACGCTTGTCCTTTACCTGCTCGGCAATGTTGCGTATAAGCTGGCGCTTATTTACCTGATAGGGAAGCTCGGAAACTATAATGCGTGTGCGTTTATCCCTGCCGTACTCCTCAAACTCCGTGCGCGCACGGACGACAACCTTGCCCCTGCCGGTGGCATAGGCCTGACGGATGCCGCTCCTGCCCATGATTATACCCTTTGTTGGAAAATCCGGGCCTATTATGTGCTGCATAAGGTCTGAGAGCGTGGCGTCGGGATTTTCAAGCACGCATATGCAGGCGTTTATAACCTCACGCAGGTTGTGAGGCGGTATGTTAGTCGCCATTCCGACTGCGATTCCCGATGAGCCGTTGACCAAAAGGTTGGGAAAACGGCTGGGCAGCACTCTCGGCTCCTTACGGGATTCATCGAAGTTCGGATCCCAGTCCACCGTGTCCTTGTCGATGTCCCTGAGCATCTCGTCGGAAATGCGGGACATCCTCGCCTCCGTATACCGGTATGCGGCCGGAGGGTCGCCATCAACGGAGCCGAAGTTTCCGTGCCCGTCAATAAGCGGCTCGCGCATTGAGAAGTCCTGAGCCAGACGAACAAGCGCGTCATATACGGATGCGTCGCCGTGGGGATGGTAATGTCCCAGCACGTCACCGACGGCAGTGGCGCATTTTTTGTAGGCGTTCTGGTGTGTAAGGCCGCCCTCATACATGGAGTAAAGTATGCGGCGGTGTACCGGCTTAAGACCGTCGCGCACGTCCGGGAGAGCTCTTCCGACAATGACGGACATGGCATAGTCTATATAGCTGGTCTTCATCTCTTCAACCAGCTCGGATTCTGTTATCACCTGCTCGGGAAAGGCTATATCCTCGGGCTTATAATCTCTGTTGTGTGCCATCTGTGCTCCCCCCTTTATATATCAAGATTGACGACGTACTTGGCATTTGTCTCTATCCACTCACGGCGCGGCTCAACATCCTCGCCCATGAGAACCGTAAATACCTGATCGGCCAGAACGGCGTCGTCAAGGGTAATCCTTCTAAGTGTGCGCTTTTCCGGATCCATAGTGGTCTCCCACAGCTCATGGGGGTCCATCTCACCGAGACCTTTGTAGCGGGATATATCTATCTTCGCGTTGGGATTATCTCCCCGCATCTCCGCGGATATCCTGTCGCGCTCAGGGTCTGAATAAGCCACCCTTGTGGTCTTGCCCCGAGTGAGCTTGTACAGCGGCGGCACGGCGGAATATACATATCCCCTCTCAATGAGAGGACGCATATAACGGAAGAAGAAGGTAAGAAGCAGTGTGCGGATGTGGCTTCCATCCACATCGGCATCCGCCATTATGATTATCTTGTGATAGCGAAGCTTGTCAATATTGAACTCCTCGCCTATACCGGCCCCGAGAGCCACTATCATCGGATAGAGCTTATCGTTGCCGTATATCTTGTCCGCCCGGGCCTTCTCCACATTAAGCATCTTGCCCCACATGGAAAGTATCGCCTGAAAGCGGCTGTCACGCCCCTGTATGGCAGAGCCTGCAGCGGAGTCTCCCTCAACTATATATATCTCGCAAAGGGATGGGTCGCGCTCGTTGCAGTCCTGAAGCTTATCCGGCATCTGTCCGGATTCAAGTCCGGTCTTGCGGCGGACCGACTCCCTGGCCTTTCTTGCCGCCTCTCTGGCGCGGGAGGCCGTCATGGCCTTGTCGATTATCGCCTTGGCGGCGGCCGGGTTCTCCTCCAGGAATATCTCAAGCTGCTCGGAAACTATACCGTCAACAAGAGAACGTATCTCGGCGTTTCCAAGCTTCGTCTTTGTCTGTCCCTCAAACTGGGCATCCACCAGCTTTACGGAAATAACGGCGGTAAGTCCCTCACGGCAGTCCTCACCGGAGAGCTTCTCCTCGCCCTTTAAAAGGCCGGTTTTTGTACCATAGGCATTTAATGCCCGGGTAAGCGCAGTTTTAAAGCCCGTCTCATGCATACCGCCCTCAGGGGTATGTATGTTGTTGGCAAAGGAGACTATCATCTCGTTATAGCCGTCGTTATACTGGAAGGCAACCTCCGCGACGGAGTCCTGTCTTCCCCCGGACATATATATGACGTCATCGTTTATAGGCGTCTTATTGATATTGAGGTAATCAACAAACTGGCGTATTCCGCCCTCATAGTGCATAACATCTGATACAGGCTCATCGCCGCGGTCGTCCATTATCGTTATACGAAGTCCCGCATTCAGGAAGGCCTGCTCCCTCATGCGCTTGTGCAGAGTCTCAAAATCAAATACCGTCTCGTCAAATATTTCCCCATCGGGCTTGAAGGTGACAGTTGTACCGGTGCGGTCTGTGGTACCGATAACAGTTATTCCCTCAGTTATCTCTCCCCTGGCAAATTTCATCTCATATATGCTGCCGTTTTTGTGCACCTGAACAGTAAGCCACTCAGATAATGCGTTAACAACAGATGCACCTACTCCATGAAGACCTCCGGAGACCTTATAGCCGCCGCCGCCGAATTTGCCGCCTGCATGAAGGACAGTGTAGACCACCTCAAGGGCGGATTTTCCGGTCTGCTGCTGGATGTCAACGGGTATACCGCGTCCGTTATCGGTGACAGTTATCGTATCTCCCTTGTTTATAGTGACGGTTATTTCCGTACAGTAGCCTGCAAGAGCCTCATCTATAGAGTTATCGACTATCTCATATACAAGATGATGCAGTCCCGAGATGCTTGTTGAACCGATATACATACCGGGGCGCTTTCGGACTGCCTCCAGTCCCTCCAGCACCTGGATCTGGCTTGCATCGTACTCCTCAGTTATTTTTCCGGTTATTCCTGTTGCTTCAGTTATATCTTCCATTGTCTCATTCCCTCCGTATATTCCATCCCCTGAGACGGCCTATATATAAAAGCATCCGCTTACTCTATGGTAAAGGTCTCGCTCCTTAGCTTAAGTGTAGCGGTGCCAAGCTGGCTTAAATAGACAGACTGTGCTCCTTCTCCTTCGCACAGAACAAAGGATTTTGGAATGTCGTCTCCTACAATAGTTACCTCGCCGTTTTTCTCGGCGGAATTTAAAAATTCGCGGGATACCTTTGAAGAGGTCGTGTTGTCAAGATCGAATATTCCGATTATATCGTTGTCGTTAAGTACGGTATCCTGACCGATATGCAGATACATATTCTACCTCCTCAAAATGGGATATTTATCTTCTCAACTGTCCGCAGCCCTGCCGTTAAGGCCTGCTCTCTGACAACCTAATTTTTCGCTGCCTTACACCACGTGGCCTCCGGCGATGTTGATGACCCTTCCCCCCGTGCGGGCGGCGATCCTGTCATCCTCACAGCAGGTAATAAACACCTGTCCGCCGCCGATGCGGTTCAAAATAAAATCCTGTCTCCCGGCATCAAGCTCGGAAAGGACGTCATCTAAAAGCAGAACAGGGTATTCTCCGCGGCTGGAATAATGAATCTCCCTTTCCGCAAGCTTTATTGAGAGCGCGGCCGTGCGGGTCTGTCCCTGAGAGGCAAAGCTCTTGGCCTCCGTGCCGTTTATCTCGATTGCAAGGTCATCCTTGTGTGCCCCCGTCAGGCACAGCCCTGACGCCGCTTCCGCGGCACGGTGTTTTTCCTGATGCTCAAGTATCATCGGAAGCAGCTCCGACGCCGGCCTTTCAGGGTCGTCTATGGTCTTTATCGTCCTGTATTCTATCTTAAGCTCCTCGCCGCCGGAAAAATCAGCGTGTATCTTAGCTGCCTCCGGCGCAAGACGCTTTACAAATATTGCCCTGTAATGTATAAGCTCCGCGCTCATCTGTGCCAGCCTGAAATCATATTCTCCCAAAAGCTCAAGGAGCGAAGGCTTTTCCTCAAAATCCCTCAGTATACGGGTCTTACCCTCATATGCCTTGTTAAACTCGTGCAGCGCAGCGGCGTATCTGGGACGGAGCTGGGATATACACATATCCATAAGCTTCCTGCGGACGGAAGCTCCCCCGCGTATAAGCTCCAGATCCTCCGGACAAAACAATACCGCGGAAAAATTTCCCGCAAGTTCCCCTGAGGTCTTAAGCCTTACGCCGTTTACAGACATCTGTCTCCTTCGTCCCCGGCGCATGACCAGCTCCACTTTTTTTGTGCGCTCGTCAGAGACACCTTCGGCCAATATTCTTGCAAAGTCTTTATCAAAACCTATAAGCTCCCTGTCGGATCTTGCCCTGAAGGAGCGCCCTGTACAGGCTGCGAATATCGCCTCAAGCATATTGGTCTTTCCCTGAGCGTTACCGCCGATTATGACGTTTACACTCCGGGAAAATTCAGCCCTTGTGCGGCTGTAATTTCTGAAGCCCTCAAGCTCCAGAGATTCAATCACCATTGCCCTCACCAATTATCTTAAAAAGCTCTCCGTCTATACTGACGGTGTCGCCCGGACGCAGCTTTTTTCCCCTTTGGGTACAGGTCTCACCGTTTATCAAAACGGCTCCATCCTCAATAAGCAGCTTTCCTTCGCCGCCGGTCTGTACGATGCCTGCAAATTTTAAAAACGCGTCGAGCTTTATAAATTCGGTGGTTATGGTGATATTTTGAAGCTTCTTCTCTTTTTTGTTTTTCGATTTTAAAACAACTTTAGCCTTCATTCGCCCTCAGCCTCACAGGAAGGATCATATAAATAAAATTCTTGTTCCCGTCTGTCGGGACTAAGACACACGGAGATACACCGGTGGACAGCTGAAGCCTTACGCTGTCTGAAGGGGCCGCCTTCAGTGCCTCAAGAATATAGCGGTTGTTAAAGCCTATCTCAAGCCCCTCGCCGTCTCCGGAAACCTGACATTCGTCGTTCGCCTTACCAAGCGTGGTGGCGGTAGAAACCTTAAGTATGCCGCTGTCAAAAACACAGCGCACCGGGCTTTTAAACTTGTCGCTGATTATGAGTGAGACACGCTCGATTGATTCTATAAGTGCCTTTCTGTCCGCCTCAATGCTGTACTTACTGGCTTGGGGGATGGAATTGCGGTAGTTTAAAAACTCTCCCTCAAGTCTGCGCGATATGAGCATGGTGCTGCCTATGGTGAACATGATGTGCTTTGAACCCAATGTTATTTTAACCAGCTCTTCGCTGTCTGAAGCAATTTTTTCCACTTCGGAAAGAGCCGTACCCGGAACGACAAAGTCCACCTTTCCGACCTCCGTCTTTGCTACACGCTCACGCCTAAGTGCAAGCCTGTAGCCATCTACGGCCACAATTGTAAGTATCTCGTTTTCTACCTCAAACAAAGCCCCCGTGTGTATAGGACGAGCCTCATTGTCAGAGACGGCAAAGTTCGTCTCTGCTATCATTGCTTTCAGGTCCTTTTCCATCATATATACCGAATTTTGATAGTCAACATAGGGAAGCTCCGGATATTCCTCTGCTGAGATGCCCATGATGTTGAATTCACTCATCCCGCACTTGATGTTTATCATGAATTTTTCATCCACGTTGACATAAACGATATCATCCGGCAATTTGCGGATTATATCTCCGAAGAGCCTTGCATTTATAACCACGTTTCCGGTCTCGGCTACGTCGGCTGCGATCGTACATCTGATACCGGTTTTCAGATCGTATCCGGAAATAACTACATCTGAGCCGGCCTCTATAAGCAGTCCCTCAAGGGATGGAACGGCGCTTTTGGCCGCAGCAGCTCTTGACGCAGTGGTGACGGCCGATAAAAGCAGCCCTTTTTCGCAGGAAAATTTCATTATCCCAGCCTCCTATGAGTAGTTTTATTTGTCCTTCGATGTTTTCTTTTAAGAAAAGACAGTATTATTATTTTTTAGCAGTAGAAGCAGTAGTAAAAATTTATGTGGAAAACCTTAAAAAACCCAGAATTTACGGGACTTTGCGGTAAAGGGCAACCAGTGGAAAGATTTTCTGAGTTTTCAACAGGATTTTTAAGAAGAAAAGTTTTTCACAGAAATCAACAGTGTAAAAGTGCAGATTGTGTAAAAATGTGTTTAATTTCTGGAGTTTATATTTGCCGTTATATCCTTGACCATCTGGGCAAATTCAGGAGAAGAAGCGATGCTCTTTTCGATTTTTTGTATCGATGCAAGGACTGTTGTATGGTCGCGCCCTTCAAAGAAATTTCCTATGTCCTGAAGTGACAGTGTGGTTAAGATCCTTATCTGGTACATGGCTATCTGACGAGCTGTGGCGGTGTTTCTTGTACGGCGCTGTCCGCGAATATCCTCGGGGGAAATGTTAAAATATTTTGCCGTCTCCTCAATGATGTCGTCAGGTGTGGGGACATAAGCCGTCTTTTCTTTAAACAGCGCCTTAAGGGCATTTGCGACAGATGTGACGGATATGTTGTCGTCCATCATATCTCTGTACGCCCGGATTTTCTTTACTGCGCCCTCAAGCTGCCGGACATTTGAGGTCATGTTTGTGGCTATGTAATTTACCACGTCATCGGGAAGTACGAGTCCCAGCTGTATCGACTTATTCTTTATTATTGCCGTTCTGGTCTCGTAATCAGGGGGCTGGATATCAGCCAGCAGTCCTGATTCAAACCGGGTGCGGAGGCGGTCTGCCAGCAGGGTCATCTCAGATGGCGGCCGGTCTGAGGTAAAGACTATCTGTTTCTGCGCCTCATGCAGGGTGTTGAAGGTATGGAAAAACTCCTCCTGAGTGGAGTTTTTTCCGGCGATTATCTGAATATCGTCCATAAGAAACAGATCGGCTGAACGGTATTTCTCACGAAAGTCAACATTTCTTCCAGCCTGAATCGCGGAGATAAGCTCATTCATAAAGTCGTTGCCCCGCACAAAGACGATATTGTACTCAGGATGGCGTTTTCTGACCTCATGGCGTATGGCATAAAGAAGATGGGTCTTGCCAAGTCCTGATTCACCGTAGATAAATAGCGGATTAAAGGCCTTTGTTTGGCCCTCAGCAACAGCCATAGCGGCCGCGTGTGCAAATTTGTTTGAGGGCCCGACAACGAATTTATCAAAGGTGTACTCGTCGCTGTCTATCATATCTCCGTCGTCGGATGCCTGTTTTTCAATAACTTCAGATTCAGCTCCGCTGACGAGCTGTATGTCCATATCTCCGGCAAATATCTGCCTGACTGCGTCCTTAAGCTGTCCGATGAACCGGCTTTCTATGACGCCGCGCTTAAAGTCCGACGGCACCAGCAGGATTATTTTGTTTTCAGTGATATTTACTATGCGGCACTCGTCAAACCAAGTGTTTATAGCCACGGGTGTGAGATTCTCTTTCAGAAGCTCCAATATGCTTGACCATATATCTCCCACGGAGTTCATTCAGTTCATTCCTTTCAAGATATGCAGAGACGATACATCCGCCCAAAGGGCGGTTCTTGGCATCATACATTAAATCATCTTATTTTATCAAAATTACCGTATTATTGCAAGGCTACACATATATAAAAAAGAAACTTCTTTTTATATATGTGTATGTAAGCTTATAAATTTATTTGGTAAACATTTCTTAATGTCGAAAAAAAACCCCCGCCATTAGGCGGGGGATAATAGTCATTTAATTTATGCGTTATCGATTACCGCGTTTCCGATTATGAAATCCGGTATTATCTGATCCCACAGAAGGGTCTGCTTGATGTATTCCTCACCATAATAGTCAGCATATTGTTCGTAGCCGGCAGCCGCAATATCGTCGACTGTAACCTCCAGTCCCTCCAGTTCCGCTATCGCCTGAACGGCCAAATACATTGAGGCAAGCTCCTTAAATTCCTCGGTCGAAGCTTCAATATACTCATCGGTGGTGGCGTATCCGTAGACCATGGAAATAAACTCATTGGAGCTTAATCCGTAGTATGAGGCGTAGATATTAATGGTATTCAGCTCGACGTTTATTAAAAAGTCCATAACAGACTCAGGGACATCCTCACAGACCGCCTGGGCAAGAAGATTATTTATAAAATTTGCTTTCTGAGATGTTATTATTGAATCCTCTATTGCTTTGCGGAATTCGTCAGCGGAGCTGTAGCCGTTATCGGCGGCAACCTGGTCATTGAATTCCTGCTCGATGAGGTCGCCTCGTATATAATTTACAGTGATATTGAAGACTGCATCTTTGCCGGCAAGATCAGGATTATTCTCGTACGGATCCGGAAAAGTCACCTCAATATCAAAATTTTCTCCCGGAGTGTGGCCGATGAGCTGCTCAAGAAAGTCGTCGATATACTGAGTCACTCCAATGGTAACATTGGTTCCGGCGCCCTGGGTGCTGCCGCCCTCAAACTCAACGCCGTCGATCGAGCCGACATAGTCGATGTTTACGGTATCGCCGTCAACTATAGCCCTGTCTGTCACCTGCTCGTATGAGGTATAATTTGAGAGGATAGAATCAATCTCCGCCTGAATGTCATCCTCGCTGGCGGTAAGAGTAGAGGCGGGGATCGATATTCCCTTGTAATCCGGTAGTGTGACGATATCGGATGCAGTTACGCCCTCAAAAAAGCCTTGGTCTGTAAGTCCATCGCTGTAGGATGACAGGACTGTTTCCGAGGAGCTGTCTGTGTTGTCTGAATTATCTTCGTTTCCGTTATCCTGATCGCCGGTACCATCCTCCTGAGGCTGGTCGGCGGAGCTGTCATCATCAGGAACGTCCTCACCCTTGCTGCCGGAGCAGCCGGCCAAAGTTCCCACTATCAAAGTGAGAGCCAAAACAATGCATAAAAATTTTCGGATATTCATAGCGTCTGCCTTTCAATGTCAAAGTGATTCAAGTATTATACAGTAACACGGAAAGTAAAATGTAAACAAAATGTGAACAACAATGTTTGGCATAGCTGATACTCCGCGGTTTTCTGTTTTTCTTCTTTTTTTATATATCTATTTGTGGTAAAATAATTTAAATCATGGGCATATAGGCCTATTTAAGTATAAGACGCGTACAGACGAAAGGACCGGGACTTTTCCATTATGGGTATTTTTACAAAAATGTTCGGCACAAGAAGCGACCGTGAGATAAAGAAATTTAAGCCGGTCATAGATAAAATAGAGAGCCTTGAGGAGATTTGCCGCAAGCTTACGGATGAGGAGCTTCGCGGAAAGACAGAGGAGTTTAGAAGCCGCTACGCCGCAGGAGAGACTCTTGACGATTTACTGCCGGAGGCCTTTGCAGTCATGCGGGAAGCTGCCGACAGGGTGCTTGGGATGCGCCATTTCAGGGTCCAGCTTATCGGCGGAATAGTGCTCCATCAGGGCAGAATAGCCGAGATGAAGACTGGCGAGGGTAAGACTTTGGTCGCCACACTGCCGGCATATTTGAATGCCATCGCCGGTAAGGGTGTGCACATCGTTACGGTAAACGACTATCTCGCAAAGCGTGACTCCGAGTGGATGGGAAAGGTCTACCGTTTCCTTGGGCTGTCGGTGGGGCTTATCGTCCATGGCCTTACTAACGACGAGCGCCGCAAGGCGTACAATGCCGATATAACCTACGGCACAAATAATGAGATGGGCTTTGACTACCTGCGTGACAATATGGCTATTTACAAGGATAACCGTGTTCAGCGGGGACACCATTTTGCGATCGTCGATGAGGTGGACTCCATTCTCATTGATGAGGCCCGTACGCCGCTTATAATTTCCGGAAAAGGTGATGAATCGACCGACCTCTACCGCCAGGCTGACGATTTTGTGCGCCGTCTCCGGAAAGCTGTTTTCGCCACTACGGATGAAAAACAGGATATGTCGGATGTGGATGCGGATTATATCGTTGATGAGAAATCCCGCAGTGCCACGCTCACCGCGTCAGGTATCGCAAAGGCGGAGCAGACATTCGGACTTGACAATTACTCTGATATAGAGAACGCCACGCTATCTCATCATATAAATCAGGCGCTCAAGGCCCACGGAATTATGAAATGTGACGTGGACTATGTAGTAAAAGACGGGGAGATAATAATTGTCGACGAATTTACGGGACGTCTGATGTTCGGCCGCCGTTATTCCGAGGGACTCCATCAGGCCATCGAAGCTAAGGAGCACGTGGACGTAAAAAGCGAAAACAAGACTCTCGCCACCATCACCTTCCAGAATTTCTTCCGCCTTTATGATAAGCTCTCCGGTATGACTGGAACGGCGCTTACGGAAGAGGAGGAGTTCGGTGCGATCTACAACCTTGATATAGTGGAAATACCAACGAATAAGCCCCTTGCCCGTATAGACAACCCCGATGTGGTTTACAAAAACGACAACGGTAAAAACCGCGCCATAATAAACCAGATAGCCGCCTGCCACGAGAAGGGCCAACCGGTGCTGGTGGGCACCGTGTCCATTGAGAAGAGCGAATATATATCCTCACTTCTAAAAAAGCGCGGCATACAGCACAACGTATTAAACGCCAAGAATCACGAGCGCGAGGCGGAAATAATCGCTCAGGCCGGAAAGCTTGGAGCCGTCACTATCTCCACAAATATGGCCGGACGCGGAACGGATATCATGCTTGGAGGCAATGCGGAATTCATGGCCCGGGCAGATCTTAAGCGCGCGGGCTTTGACGAAGAGGTTATCGCAGAGGCCACAGGCTATGCCGAGACAGATAATGAGACTATCTTGGAGGCGCGCGGTAAATATGCGCAGGCTTTGGAAAAATACCGCGCCGTAACTGCACAGGAGGCTGAAAAGGTACGCGCCGCGGGAGGACTTTTCGTCCTTGGCACGGAACGCCATGAGGCCCGAAGGATAGATAACCAGCTTAGAGGCCGCTCCGGCAGACAGGGCGACCCCGGCGAGACGCGCTTTTATATCGCAATGACTGACGATATCATGCGCCTCTTCGGTTCCGAGCGCGTTATGGGAATGATGGACACTTTGGGAATAGACGACGACACGCCGATCGACCAGAAGATACTGTCAAATGCCATAGAGAACGCTCAGAAAAAGGTTGAAAGCCGCAACTTCCAGTCACGTAAGAACGTGCTTGAATATGACGACGTCATGAACACCCAGCGCAACCTGATCTATGAGCAGCGCCGCCGGGTGCTTGACGGGGAGGATATCCGCGGAAATATCGATCAGATGATAACGGACGTCATAACCTCCGCGGTGGTCTCCGGGATGGTACCGGCATCCGACGAAACAGGACACCACAAGGCGCAGGGAGGAGTTCTTAATAAGGAACGCTTTGCCGAAATATGCAAGCCATTTATGGGATTGTTCCTGGGCAAGCAGGATGTCGACCTGTCTGATGAGGAGCTTGCGGCCATGGATGAGCAGCAGGTCATAGACCTCCTTAAAGACAAGGCCTCAAAGGTCTATGAGGCCAGGGAGCGCCTTATGGGTACTGCTGAAGGCTCCGATTTACCGATAATGCGCGAGGTGGAGAGGATAGTCCTGCTGCGCGTTGTGGATGAGTACTGGATGGATCACATTGACGCCATGCAGGAGCTTCGTCAGGGGATACGCTTAAGGGCTTACGCCCAGGTGAACCCTGTGGATGAGTATAAAAAAGAGGGCTTTGAGATGTTCGAGGCCATGATAAACGGTATAAAGGAGGAGGTCGTCCGCCGGATGTTTATCGTCCGTGTGACAAAGGAAAATACCCTCCAGAGAAAGAGCGTCTCCCGCACGGTTTCCACAGCCGCCGCAGTAGGTGGGGATAATACCGTTAAAAAGCAGCCTGTCCGCGCGGCAAAGAAGCCCGGACGCAACGACCCATGCCCCTGCGGAAAGTGGAAGGCGGATGGGTCGAGGCCCCTTAAATATAAGGAGTGCTGCGGACGGAACGAGTAAAGCCGTGGAATACGGCGTGAGAGACACGGAGGCAGAATGACTTTTATACAGAATAAAACCTGCGGCGTGTCGTACATGACCGCATCCAATATAAATACCGTCCACGCCTTCACCACACGCTCAGGCGGTGTGAGCACCGGTATATTTGAGAGTTTAAACCTTGGGGAAAACCGGGGAGATGAGACGGAAAACGTTATAGAAAATTACAGGCGTCTTAAAGCAGCTCTTGGTATAACCGGAGGGCTTGTATTTACAAAGCAGGTACACGGTACCGAGGTGCGCCGTGTGACGCGGGAGGATCTCCGGGAGCCGTTTGAGCCTTTAAAATATGAGGCCGACGGCCTTATGACGGATATTCCTGAGCTTCCGCTTATTATATTTACCGCCGACTGTATACCAATACTGTTTTTTGACCCTGTTAAAAGGGCCGTCGCGGCCTCACATGCGGGCTGGCGGGGGACTGTTGCAGATATTGCAGGGGTGACCGTAAGAAGTATGGAACGGGAATTCGGCTGCATGCCGGAGAATATCCGCGCAGCCATAGGTCCGGGCATCGGACGCTGCTGCTTTGAGACAGGGGAAGATGTTTCGGAGGCGGTTTTTAACCTTCTCGGAAAAGATGGGGAAAACTTTATCCGCCCATCAAAAAATTCTCAGAAGTTTATGGTCGATTTAAAGGGCGTGAACCGCAGGCTTCTTATTCGGGCTGGTGTAAGGGCGGAGAATATAGCTGTCTCGGATGAGTGTACCATGTGTCTTCATGACAAATATTGGTCCCACAGGTTTACCCGGGGAGAGCGTGGAAGTCAGGCTTCCGTTATCATGCTGAAAGGAAAGAGTTAAGTGCGCCGCAGTTTTTTTGAAAAGTCAATAGCGGCGCTTTTGGCGGCGGCGCTGATGGTGGTGCTTTCGGGCTGCTCCGAGGAGCTTCCCGAGGCAGATGAGGAGACGCCGGCTGATACGGCTGAGGAGCCGGAGGAGCTTCCCAAAGGCTATTCTCAGGCTGACAGTATATTCTCCATAAACTACTCCGCTTCAAGCTCCTTAAATCCCTTTACCGGTACCAATATCTACAATGACCAGCTTTTCAGTCTTGTCTATGAGGGGCTTTTCGCACTGGACAGCGGCCTTAATCCGCGGAATGTGCTGTGCGACAGCTTTGAGACCTCCGATGGAGTAACATATATTTTTACGCTTAAGCCTAATGTGGTTTTTCACGATGGAAGTAAGCTGACAGCTGAGGATGCGGCTTATTCCATTAACGCCGCACGTACAAGCACAAAATATTCTTCCCGCCTTTCCTGCATCAAGTCGGCAGCGGCAAGCGGTGAGCTTCAGGTGACGGTTACGCTCTACTCGTCAAACTACAGTCTGCCGTCGCTTCTTGATACGCCTATCGTCCCCTATGGTACGGCGGGGGAGGAGCAGCCCTGCGGCACCGGACCATACAGGCTTTCGGGTACGAGGCTTACGGCGTTTTCGGGATATCGTGACTACGGTACCATGGGGCTTAAAACCATCTATCTTCAGGAGGTAGAGACTGAGAAGCTTGCCGAGGCCTTCTCCTGCCGGGATGTGGACGTTGTGGGCTATGACCCCACGGGCATTGGGGAATTTAACATACATATGGTCCATGAGACCCGGTATTATGAGACGACAAATCTGATTTACGTGGGCTTTAATACGGCCTCCGGCGTCACCCAGAGCGCGTCTGTGCGGCGGATGCTGGGTTATCTTATTGATACGGATACCATTTGCGAAAGTATTTTTAACAGCGCCGTTTTAAAGTCTCCGCTTATACTCAGCCCGGTTTTGGACGTATATGACGAGGAATGGGAGGCAGGAACAGGCTACTCCCGTCAGGAATTTTTGTCCGCCGCCTCAGACCTTGGGATGGCCGATACAGATGGCGACGGGTATTATGAGCTTAACGGCAATTTCACCCTGAAATTTATCGTTAACAGCGAGAACAGCTTTAAGGTATCCGCGGCCCAGCGTATCGCAACCGATATGAAGAATATGGGCGTAAGCGTGGAGCTGTATGTACTTAGCTGGGAGGATTACTCCGCAGCTCTGAGCAGCGGAAACTTCTCAATGTTCCTTGGAGAGGTGAAGCTCCGGGCGGATTTTGATCTTACATCGCTGCTGACTGAGGGCGGCTCCCTCAATTATACCCGCATCAACGATGAAAATTATGGTACGCTCATATCCTATTTTCTGGGCGCCGGAGACGCCGGCCTGCGGGCCCACGCGGCGTGCGCCCTGTGCAGCTATGTGAAGGAGCAAGCGCCCATAATTCCCATAGCATATAAGGAATACGCCGTGCTGTCGCACGTCGGTGTGGTGTCCGGCGCGGAGCCGTCGCAGTCGGGCATATACTGCGGCGCCGCCGGATGGAGCTTCAACCTGCAGTAATTTACTTTAGCGGGAGGAATGTGTTATGACGGACAGGGAACTTATAAACATGGCCATCGACGCCGCGAAAAATGCCTACGCACCCTATTCCAAGTTCGCAGTCGGAGCGGCGCTCGAGTGTATGGACGGCACTGTCTGCCTTGGCTGCAATGTGGAAAACGCCGCCCTGGGCTGCTCCATATGCGCCGAGAGGACGGCAGTGACAAAGGCCGTGTCCATGGGTAAGCGTGAGTTCCGCCGCATAGCCGTCTATTCCCCGGCAAGCTCCGATTACTGCACCCCCTGTGGCGTGTGCCGTCAGGTGCTGTCGGAATTTGCGCCGGAGATCGAGGTTTTGTGTGTGCGTGCCGATGGACGGTACGTCAGCTACCGCCTGCGCCAGCTCCTGCCCTCGATGTTTTCAAAGGAGAATTTGGAATAGACAGGTATGCAGAAGGCCGAAAGGCGTTCTGCATATTTTTTTAAGTTCAAATAATACATACTTGTAATTTTTTGCAAACAAGTTAAAATTCAGAGAACAGGGCAGGATTGCTGTGCAAACAGACAACCGGCCCTGTTTTCATCTGTTTTATGCAAGCTAATGAAAATGTGACAGGCAATCCGCAAAATCAATCTTTTGATGTCACAAAAGCCGTCGATTATTCGTTATATTGGCAGAGGCGCAGTTTTGAGAGGGGATATTTGATATAATGGAAAATTTTAACCTGGAGGATGTGGTGCGTAGCTATGGCGCAAAGCTGTTTCGTTATGTATACACCATCCTATGCAACTATCAGGATGCGGAAGATGTGGTTCAGGACGTATTCATTGCCGCTTTTAATGGGCGGGAACGCTTTGAGGGCGATGATATATCCCCGTGGCTTTATAAGATTGCCTATAACAAGTGTGTAGACCATATGCGGCGGCACAGAATCCTGTCGTTCCAGGAGCTGCGGGAGGACAGGCTCTGCACCGAACAGAACTTTGACACGGGGTACAGCCCGGACGTTATCCGTGCGCTGAAGCGGCTGACCGACAAGGACCGTGCAATAGTCCTTGGCCGTATCTCCGGCTCACTGAGCTATGAGGAGCTGTCAGAGCGGTTGAATATTTCCGAACCTGCGCTGCGCAAGCGATACGAGAGGGCAAAGAAAAAGCTGACGGAGTACTTAAAGGAACTGGAGGGGGAGGTTTATTAAATGTTCAGCTTTGACAAAGATGAAAAATATATTTCCGACGCAATTGATGTATTAGACCAGGAACTTACAATACCTGATTTGATGCCGGGCATCCGGCGCAAGCTGGACATGGGTCACCCAGCTGTTAAGACAAAGCGAAAAGCCGCGCGATTTATGATCGTCGCTGCAGTCATCGTGTTCGCTTTGGCTCTCACCGCAGCCGCCATATCTCTTGGAGGCTTCGACTGGCTTTTAAAGAATGCGGATCCGCCATTTGCAGGCGCCGTCTCGCCTGTTGAGCAGAGCGCGGTATCACAGGGAATAAAGATCACGGCGGCCGCGGCGGGCAGCTCCGGTGATAAGGCGGTTTTGTATGTGACTCTTGAGGACACGGAGCAATTGGGCCGGGTGTCAGAGGATACAGAAATCTGCTTTTCCTCAAATTCAGGGGTGCAGAGCATGTCAGCGGAGCAGATATTTTTTGACAGCGAAACAGGTATCGCGGCGTATCAGCTCCGTTTGGGAGCACCCGATACTTTTGACAGACAATCACTTACGCTTAAAATGACCGGTATCAGATACGGCAGGGAGGCACTTGGAGAGGTCCCTGTGGAGATTGACCTTGCACAGGCTGCCGCGCAGGGTGAACACATCGGACAACCGTATTCCGACCCCAGTCAGGCTCCCAGCGAACAGCTTACGCCGGGACATCTTGCCGAAATCCCCGGAACAGACTCGGCATGGATCTCGGCCATCGGAATAAATCACGGGTATCTGGCGGTGCAGTTCGCCCAGCCCGTCGGGCTTGGAAGGCTGATGAACGCCAACAGCGTGAGACCATATCTTCTTGATGATCAGGGAAACAGAATTGACTGGAACGGCCCCGGCGGAGTGACGTTCAAAACAGATGAACAGTTGGAGACTGCTGATGTGGGGGAGACGGCGGCGTATGAGTTCATGGAGGTATATTTTGACGTGGACACGGAGGCTCTGGCGGGCTTCACCCTATGCTTCGATGGCTCTGTGTGGAATGTGGTTTCCGGGGAATGGAATCTTAATATAAATTTTGACAGCCTTAAGAATCAGACACGCAGCATCAAAACTGATGTCTCTATGGGGGAGGTAAGGCTTGAGAATGTGGTGATAGAGATAAATCCCTTTGGCATGACCCTCACGGGAAACTGCCCGCTGGAGGCAGTCTATGCCGCGCCTATGGGGGCGAGGACATATCTTGAGACCACAGATGGCGATGTTGAACTCCAGAGCTTTGCCGGTGTGCGGATGGATGAGAGTTCATTCAAGCTCACATGGTGGGCGTCCTCTGTCATTGATCCGGACAGCGTCACTGCCGTCAATATTGGATCCAACAGGATATTAATGGAGGGTGGATAAATGCTTTCGTGCCGCCAAAAAAGAGCTTTGCCCTTGACTATGATCAATTTAACTTTTATGATGATGGGATTTTGCTTATACAGGAACGCCGTACTTTTCGTTCCGCACTTGACGTTTTATCACATATAATGGTATGATAGCGAAAGCTCAGCAAGGGCAAATTCTTAAAAAGAGGCTTTCAGATGTCATACAGCTTTTTCGCGCTGATATCCCGTATGAAGAATATAGACCGCTGGGCGCTTATGCGCAACGCCGACAGGGAGAACGTTCAGGAGCATTCCCATATGGTGGCGGTGCTGGCCCATGCCTTAGCTGTGATACGGCGTGACGTTTTCGGTACGCCCTGCTCGCCGGAGGCCGCCGCGGCCGCGGCGCTTTTTCATGACGCCCCCGAGATACTCACCGGGGATATGCCCACGCCTGTAAAATACCACGACGCTGAGATGATCGCCGCGTATAAGCGTGTGGAGAGCATGGCGGCAAAGAAGCTCTCGGAGGCGCTTCCGGAGGCGATGCGCCCGGAGTATGAGCGGCTCCTGTCTGAGGACATCGGCGAAAAAGATCTGGTAAAGGCGGCGGATAAGCTGTCCGCCTACATAAAATGCCTTGAGGAGCTTAAGACCGGAAACGAGGAGTTCCGCTCCGCAGCACAGTCCACACTTAAAAAGCTCCAGGAGATGGATATGCCGGAGGTCCGGTATTTTATTGAAAACTTCATACCCGCCTTTGAAATGACACTTGATGAGCTGAGCATATAAAAATTTTTCTGTTGCGCCACGGCGCGGGAGGTCACAAATGAAAGCAATCGTAACGGTTATAGGAAAAGACACTGTCGGAATAATTGCCAATGTCTGCACCATCCTTGCAGGCAAGGGTGTAAATGTGCTGGACATAAGCCAGACGGTAATGCAGGACTACTTCACCATGATAATGATGGTTGACGTGTCCGGCTCTAATGTGGATTTTGCGGAGCTTGCCGAGACGCTCAGCCAGTCCGGACGTGAGCAGGGGCTTGACATACGCATACAGCGGGAGGATATTTTTGAGGCCATGCACCGCATATAAGGTGACGGGGAATCCGAAAGGAACGGTTTTTTTATGATTAATACCAGTGAAATACTGCAGACCATAGATATGATAAACCAGCAGCACCTGGACATCCGCACCATCACCATGGGCATTTCCATACGCGACTGCGGTGATCCTGACCCGAAGCGCTGCTGCGATAAGATATACGACAAGGTGACAAAGCGTGCCGAAAAGCTTGTGAAAACCGGGGAGAGCATTGAGCGCGAATTTGGAATACCTATCGTAAATAAGCGCATATCCGTGACGCCGGTGGCCATAGCCTGTGAGTGCTGTGATACCGAGGACTACGCTGTTTTCGCGCAGACCCTTGACAGGGCCGCCAAAGAGGTGGGAGTCAATTTTATCGGCGGCTTTTCCGCCCTTGTGCAGAAGGGCTTCACAAAGGGCGATATGCGCCTTGTGCGCTCCATACCCGAGGCGCTTAAGAGCACCGAGCGCGTATGCTCCAGTGTAAATGTTGCCTCTACCCGCGCGGGCATAAACATGGACGCGGTGAAGCTCATGGGCAGCATTGTTAAAAAGACGGCGGAGATATCCGACGGCATGGGATGCGCAAAGCTCGTGGTGTTCTCTAACGCGGTGGAGGATAACCCCTTTATGGCCGGGGCTTTCCACGGGGTAGGGGAGCCGGAGTGCGTAATAAACGTGGGCGTTTCCGGTCCGGGCGTTGTTCATCACGCCCTTAAAAAATGCAAGGGCGAGCCGTTTGACGTGGTGGCGGAGACCATTAAAAAGACAGCTTTCCGCATAACCCGCATGGGCGAGCTTGTTGCACAGGAGGCGTCCCACAGGCTGGGCGTGCCGTTTGGAATAGTTGACTTATCTCTTGCGCCAACACCGGCAATAGGGGATTCGGTTGCAGATATACTGGAGGAGATGGGCCTTGAGAGCGTGGGAGCGCCGGGGACCACCGCTGCGCTGGCGCTGCTTAATGACGCTGTAAAAAAGGGCGGAGTTATGGCCTCGTCAAATGTGGGCGGACTTTCAGGCGCCTTCATTCCCGTCTCAGAGGATGCCGGCATGATACGCGCCGCCTCCGCCGGGAAGCTCACGATAGAGAAGCTTGAGGCCATGACCTGTGTATGCTCCGTGGGACTTGATATGATAGCCGTGCCGGGTGATACAAGCGCCGAGACCATCTCCGCCATAATTGCGGATGAATCGGCTATAGGAATGATAAACAATAAAACAACCGCCGTGCGCATAATCCCCGTACCGGGAAAGGATGTGGGAGACATAGTTGACTTTGGAGGGCTTCTGGGAACAGCGCCGATCATGCCTGTAAACCGCTGCTCCAGCGCGGAATTTATTGCCCGGGGTGGACGCATCCCCGCGCCTCTTCACAGCCTTAAAAACTGAAAACTGCAGAATCTATATACATGGACTGACCGGTGGAGCTTTGCCGGTCAGTCTTTCTGTGAAAAGAAAAAATCACTTGACAAGCCGAAAAACAGTGTTACAATTACACACGTAAAACAGGGGGGCTCGAGATACGGGCTGAGATTCAGATGTTTTTCTGTGACCCTTTACCTGATCTGGATAATGCCAGCGTAGGGAAATATTTGCTCTGATAGGCGTATTGGCGCTTATCAGGACAAAGGTCGTCTGCGTCCGGTGTTTCCGGGCGCTTATTTTTGTTTTAGGAGGAAAAGATATGAGAGCAAGCGTTGCTATACAGACACTTCCCCAGGCGGACAGCGACGAGGAGCTTGTCAGGATAGTAGATGAGGTCATCGCCTACATTAAGAGCACGGGACTGAACTGCTATGTGGGGCCGTTTGAGACTGCTATTGAGGGCGACGATTACGACCAGCTTATGGACATAGTCAAGGAGTGCCAGCACATAGCCATAAAGGCCGGGGCGCCGTCAGTCAGTGCCTATATCAAGGTGACCTATCGACCGGAGGGAGAGATACTGACCATTGAAAAAAAGACAAAGAAGCACCATCAGGAGTAAGCTTCCGGCGGTCATAGCCATTGCAGTGCTGCTTCTTTTGTGGCAGGGTGCTGCGATGCTTGAGATCGTACCCTCCTATATGCTTCCATCGCCGGTGGATGTGGTGGAGGCCTTTATAGGTGATTTTTCAATCCTGTGCCAGAACGCCGGGGCCACGCTTCAGGAGGCCTTTCTGGGGCTGTTTGTGGGAGTGACGCTGGGATTTTTCTCTGCGGTGATGATGGATGCATTTGAATGGCTGCGCCGGGCGTTTTACCCGCTTATGGTGATAACCCAGACGATACCCACTGTTGCCATAGCGCCGCTTCTGGTCCTGTGGTTCGGATATGAGATGACGCCGAAGATCATACTTATCGTTATCACGACCTTTTTCCCGCTGACGGTGGGGCTTCTTGACGGCTTCAGGGCAGCTGATAAGGACGCCATAAATCTTATGCGCGCCATGGGTGCAAGCCGTGTGCAGATATTCCGGTATATAAAGTGCCCCTCCGCACTGCCCCAGTTTTTTTCCGGACTGCGAATTGCCGCCGCATACTCCGTGGTCGGGGCGGTGATCTCCGAATGGCTGGGCGGCTTTAAGGGGCTTGGAGTTTATATGACGCGGGTAAAGAAGGCCTTTGCCTTTGACAAGATGTTTGCCGTCATATTCCTCATATCCGCCATAAGCCTTGTGCTTATGTGGCTTATAGGGGTGCTGGAGAGAAAGCTGACGCCGTATAATTATCCGGCGAAAACAAAAGAAAAAACAAAGGAGAAAATGAAAACATGAAGAGAATGAAAGGACTTGCCGCGCTTCTGCTGGCGCTGGCTATGGTCATGGCTCTCGGTTCCTGTGCCAAGAGCGATGACGGAAAGGACTCTGCGGAGCTTACGGATATTTCTTTCGTCCTTGACTGGACACCGAACACCAACCACACCGGAGTTTATGTGGCACTGGCAAACGGCTATTATGAGGAAGCGGGACTTAACGTGACCGTTGTTCAGCCGCCAGATGACGGCGCGGAGGTGCTTGTTGCCTCCGGCAAGGCACAGTTCGGCGTATCCTTTCAGGATACCATGTCCCCGGCTCTTGTGGGCGAGGACGCCCTGCCGATAACGGCTGTTGCGGCAGTAATCCAGCACAACACCTCCGGCATCGTATCCCGCGCGGGAGAGGGCATGGACAGACCCAAGGGTCTTGAGGGCCATAAGTACGCCACATGGGATTTGGATGTTGAGAAGGCCACATTAAAGCAGGTCGTAGAGGTTGATGGGGGAGATTTCTCCAAGGTCGAGCTTATCCCCTCAACTGTAACTGACGAGGTGTCCGCCCTCCAGTCAAAGTCCGTAGACGCTATCTGGATATTCTACGGCTGGGCAGGCGTGGCCTGCGAAGTGGCGGGACTGGACATAGACTACTTTGCATTTTCGGATATCGACCCGGTGTTTGATTACTACACACCGGTAATAATCGCAAACAATGATTTTTTGGCAGATAATCCCGACGCGGCGAAGGCGTTCCTTGCCGCCACGGCAAAGGGTTATGAATACGCCATAGAGAACCCCGAGGATGCGGCACAGATACTTATGGACCAGGTACCGGAGCTTAAGGACAGCGAGGAGCTGGTAGTTGAAAGCCAGAAGTATCTGGCGGAGGAATACAAGGCCGAGGCTAGCCAGTGGGGATATATTGATCCCCAGCGCTGGAACGCCTTTTATAACTGGCTCAATGATAACGGCCTCTCCGCTGAGGAGATACCGGAGAACACCGGCTTTACAAACGATTACCTGTCATAATCATGGAGAAGCTGCAGGTAAAAAACATCTCCGTCTCCTTTGATGGGGTGCCTATACTTGAGGATGTATCCCTTACCTTAAGAGAAGGGGAGCTGGTGTGTCTTCTGGGCATATCTGGTTCCGGTAAGACCACGCTTTTCAACGTTATCTCCGGGCTGTTAAAGCCGGACTCAGGTACGGTCCTGTTGGAAGGCGAGGATGTGACGGCAAAGCCAGGCCACATAAGCTATATGCTCCAGAAGGATCTGCTGCTCCCGTACAGGACGATAGAGGACAACGCCGCCATGCCGCTGCTCATAAAGGGAGTGCCTAAAAAACAGGCCCGGGAGACTGTGCGGCAGCACCTTGGGGAGTTCGGCCTTGAGGGCACGGGAAAAAAGTGGCCTTCGCAGCTCTCGGGGGGAATGCGCCAGAGGGCGGCGCTTCTGAGGACGTATCTATTTTCTCAGGATGTGGCGCTCTTGGACGAGCCGTTTTCCGCGCTGGATACGCTCACCAAAACGGCTATGCACAGGTGGTATCTTGACATAATGGAGCGGATAAAGCTCTCCACGCTTTTTATAACCCATGACATCGACGAGGCCATACTCTTATCCGACAGGATATACCTATTAAACGGAAAGCCCGGCAAAATAACGGAGGAGATTGTCATATCCCCGAAGAGGCCGAGGGATGGGGATTTTACCCTGACGCCGGAGTTTTTGGAGTACAAGCGGCGAATAGTGGGCTTACTGTGACCTGATAAAAACTTAAAATGGACAGCTGAAAGATTTCAGCTGTCCATTTTTATTGATACATTTTAATATGTTAAACTATTCTAGCTGTATATATTTTATATGTGAAAAGCAGGCGCAACTGGCGCATACCGGCGCATATAATATGGTACGGGGGCACCCGATTCATATTATAAGGTAGTGCTGATATGGAAAATTTTGACCTTGAAAACCTCGGCAAGGTATGGGAGAGGGTATCCCCTCCGGATAGCACCGGCGCACCGGAGTCCGCCCCGGATACTGCCGGGTGGCTGAGGAACTTTATCGACGGCGAGGCGGCGGACGCGGCCATGTATACCCTGCTGGCGCTTAAGACGAAGGGCAGCAGCGCCGAGCGCGTGCTGCGGAGGATCGCAGCGGACGAGAGACACCACGAAAAGCGCCTTCAGACGGAATATTTCATGCTGACGGGCGACACATGGATGCCCCGGACGCGCCAGCCCAGCGCGCCGTATCTGCTGGCGGCGTTGAGGGAACGGTATATAGAGGAACAGAAGGGCGCGGAGAACTACGAGAGCGCCGCCAAAAAGACAGAGGAGCCAAGGCTCAGGGCGATGCTCTTTGAACTTGCAAGAGACGAGCGCAGGCACGCTCTGGCCATAAGATCGCTTGTTGATAAGTTCATGAACTAAAAGATGGCGGGAGATCTCCCGCCATCTTTTTCTTATGCCCTCTCGGAGAGTATCTTCTCCACCAGATTAAGCTGCTCCACAGTGTTTACGCCTATAAGCTCATAGCCCATGTCACGGACGTATACGCCCACCTTGTCGCCCCGGCGCAGCATAATATCGGGCACGTCGGTGAGATAATATTCACCCTGGGCGTTGTCGGTCCTTAAGCCCGACAGGGCGGACAGCAGCTTCGGCGCGTTAAAAACGTAAATTCCGGCGTTCAGCTCCCGGATCTGCGCCTCCTCAGGGGTACAGTCCTTGTCCTCAACTATCCTTACGAAGCTGCCGTTTTCATCTCTTATAACGCGTCCGTAAGGAAGCGGCTCGTCTGACCGCCCGGAGAGGAGAGTACAGTCGTTTCTTTGCTCCCTGTGATAATCCAAAAGCGCCTTGTAGGTCTCCGCCTTAACAAGGGGCATATCCCCGCAGCAGACGAGAACGTCGCCGGCATAACCCTCAAGCGCTTTTGCCGAGGACATGACGGCGTGACCCGTTCCCAGCTGCTCCGTCTGCTCCGCGAAGGTGCAGCTGTTAAAAAAGGCGGTGACCTTCTCCTTCTTGTAGCCCACGACAACTATGGCGTCCTTCTTATTCTTGAGGGGAAGCGCCTTTAAAACATATTCCAAAAGCGGCCTGCCCAGTGCCTCGCGCATTACCTTGGGAAGATCTATGCCCTCTGTGCGAAGGCGGGTGCCTTTTCCGGCAGCTAAGACGACAGCTTTAATATCGTTCATTTTATTTTTCCTCCATAGTACATATAAATGCGTTCCAGTTGTCCTTTTGGCGGCGTGCGGCTTTAAAGCCGTTTGCCATAAGCGCCTGTGCTACCTCGTTTTCTCTGCCGTCGATTATCCCGGAGCAGATAAAGACGCCGCCGGGGGAGAGAAAGTCTTTTATTTTCGGCGCCAGTGCGATTATAACGTCCGCCACGATGTTGGCAAGGACAATATTAAATTTACCGCCGGAGAGCTTCCGGGAGAAATTTGAATCCGAAAGCACATCGCCCGCGAAAACGGAGAGCTTATCGCCGCTTATGCCGTTTAAAGCGGCGTTCTCCATAACAACGGCGGGCGCTTTTTCGTCTATGTCGCAGCCCACGGCGCTCTCGGCGCCGAGAAGCAGCGCGGCTATCGCCAATATGCCGCTGCCGCAGCCTAAGTCCAGGACATTTTTGCCGCTTAAATCGTATTCCTGAAGGGACTCAAGACACATCTGCGTCGTTGCGTGGGCGCCGGTGCCGAAAATGAGACCGGGATCAAGGCGCAAAACGGTTTTGCCGTTGCTTTCCGGCGCATCCTCCCATTCCGGCACGATTATGAGCCTTTCGCCCACGGGTATGGGTTTGTAATATTCCTTCCAGTTATTCTCCCAGTCCTCGTCCTTAACAACGGCGGAGATAAATTCATAGTCCGGCAGCGCCGCGGAGATCCTTCCAAGCTCGCGCCTGCCGTCGTCGGAATCCTCAAAGTAAAATTTTACACGGCACACGCCCTTTATGGAGGCGGCGAACCCCTCGTCAACGTAGTCCCAGTATTTTTTGTTGTTTTCAAGAAAATCCGCAACCTCGGTCTCGTCCTCAGTTATAAGCCCCTCGACGCCCAGGTCCTCCAGCGAGTTTGTGAGACCCTCCAGCTTGTCGTGGTGGGTGTTTACGGTAATTTCAAGCCACTGCATATTGTCCCCCATGGAAATCAAAAATTTTTTGTATGACCGTTTATTTGCGATTATTTTATCACACACTAGATTGGAAAACAATCAAAGGAGGAAGACTATATGGCGGAAAATCCAGATGTAGCCGTGCTCAACTCGATCTATCGAGGCGCAAAGACCGGTGAGCAGGCGATAAACGATATGCTCCCAAAGACCGATGACAGGGCATTTACCGCGGACCTTGAGACCCAGAGGGACGAGTATGTGACGATAAGCAAGGAGGCCGCAACCCGGCTTGTCAACATGGGCACCGAGCCTGAGCCTGTGGGCGAGATGAAAAAGCTCGGCATGAAGGTGGGCGTTACCATGAACACCATGACAAATGACGAGACAAACCATTTGGCGGAGCTTGTCATAAAGGGGAGCAACATGGGGATCATCACCATGACAAAGGTGGTAAACGGCTACCAGCAGGCCTCTCCGGAGACCCTCGGCCTTGCCCAAAAGCTCATAACCACGGAGAATGACAATATAACCAGGCTCAAGACCTATCTGAAGTAAAAAAGCATCCCTGTCGGGATGCTGAGCCGGACAAAGCATACCCGCCCCAACTGGGGCGGGTATGCTTTGTCCGGCAGCTATGATTATCTGATTATCGCTGCTGCTCGGAGATATAAATGCTTGCGCGGCTCTGGATCAGCTTTGCCGTCTCCTCCGCGGTCTTATCCCCCGCGAAGAAGGCCTGAGATTCCTCCATGATAATAGTCAGGATATTAGGGTCAACAGCGTAGACATATTTCACATCATCAAGCATTTTTAAGAACCTGTCCGCCTGTTCCTGAGCTATAATCGGTTCCTGCTCTCTGGGGTCGCCCGCCCCTTCATATAACGCGCCGTCAATATAGTAGCTGCCGGCCTTGTCCGTCGTTATCTCGCTGTCCTCATAAATTTTTCCGGGGTTTTGCAGGATATCAATATTTTCATAAACTGCGCTTTTTAAAACAGGCGACCAAGACCCGAGCTGCGTGGCACGCTGGGATTTCAGGACGGTTTTTATAAATTCCCATGCCCCCTCCGGGCAGCCGGACTGGGACAAAATGCCGAACCGCTCATAAAAGTAGACGACAGTGCCATTGCCTCCGTCAGCCGTAGGCCATCCGATTATATTTACATCCGGCCCCATGCGCTCCTCGAGCTTCGCAAGATCAAGCGGAGAGCTTATTGTCAAATAGCCAAGGCGTGCATCAAGAGCCTCATCCTCCTGAGCCATACTGGAAAGCTCCAATATTTCAATAAACTCATCAGTATTGAAGCTGCATGACGCAGCCTCCCAGTCCACAGCATCCGGCAGGTAACAGCGCAGGCAGTTTTTCAAAAAGCTCTCCTGACTGGCGTTGGCAAGCACTGTCCCGTTGGGCAGAGCCTCAGCCATTGTTTTGTACTCACTGTATGTCCATCCGACACACCCGCTAAGCTCCGGAAGTGACGTGTACCACGTCATCAGCATGAAATCTGCCGCCACGGCATAAAGGCCCCCGTTGTTTTCCATTAATTCCGTGAGAACCAGATCATCTGCCTTTAACTCCGCGTCATCCTCCATAAAGCCGTAAAGGTCATAAAGCCATCCGCTCTCCGCATAGCGCTCCGGTGAAATTCGTCCGTCAAAACAAATGATATCCGGTCCGCTGCCGCTTATAATCTGAGTGTTCAGCAGTGTGAGCGCGTCGTAAAAGCTTCTGTCTTCGCAGTAATTTATTGCCTCAACATAATATCTGTCACTTTCGGCGTTGAACTCAGTAATAGCTGAAGCGTAGTTCATGGAGGCTGCATCTTGAAAAAGGGCAAGCGTTATTGTTTCCTTAGCGGCCTCTGCTGAGTCTGTCTGCGTGAGAATAAACAGACTGTAGCTTACGCCAAAGCCGTTGCTCATGCCCGCGCACATATAACTGCCGTCAGACAGTGTAAAAATCTTAAAAACCGTGTTGTTTGCAAGCTTATTTTCCGTCCAGCCTGCAATCAGCTCAACACTTCCATCCTCATAGAGCGAGTATATTCCGGAGCTGTCGCAGAGTGTCGCTGCAGCCCCGTTTACTCCGTCGCATACATAGCTGGTTCCGTCCTTTGCGCCGAAGCTGGGGATCTCGATAAGATCCTCTGAATCTACACTCCCCTTCTCCCTGCTTATCCGGTAAAGCCTGCTGGGGCCTATCGCCCAGCCGAACACCTCGCCGTCTGAGCCGGTAAACATATTTGAAAAGGCATAGTCGAAGCCTATTTCGGAGACCTCCCCGTCAGGAGATACCACAGATATGCTGGTGTACCAAAAATGCTCGCTTTCCGTATCGACGCGGCTATAGGTTTCCACATAGGCATAACCGTCGCTGTCAGCCACGACACCGGCTCCGGATATATTCTCTTCACCGTTTATTTCGACTGCTAAAAGCTCATCCCATTCATAGGACAGCTTTTTTAGCAACGGAGCCTGAGCATCCTCGAAGTTTGAGCTTGTTTCAAGCACCCATAGTCCGTCCTCCACCGCGGCAAGCCCTTTTATATAAAAAGGGCTTGCATCATAAACCAGTTCACATTCCGGGTATACGGCTGCAACGGCGTGACCATCCTCTGTTGCACAGTAAAATGTTCCGTTGTGCTCTGTAAGGTGAATTGTGCTTACGGCAATTTCCAGCGAGTCAAGTATATCCTCGCGCACAAACTTGACGCGTTCTGTCCCCTCCACAATATCTGTGCCAGTTACAGCGCCGCTGTATGAGCCTTCCTCAGCGCCCTCCGGCGCTCTTCCTGAAGAACAGCCGGTGATGAAAGCGGCAAGCAATATGAGTAAGGCGGTGATTTTCTCTATCTTTTGTCTCATGCAGTGATCCTCTTTTTCATGACATAGACGTATAATGTACTTTTACATTATAATATATAATGTATTTATTTGTCAGCAGAAATCCTTTGACCGTATACAAAAAAGGACAGCCAATGTCGGCTGTCCTTAGAATTTTATCAATATTTAATGATCAGTGTTCTGCTCCGGCCTTTTCGCAGGTGTCGCAGTGGCCGGTGCAATCGGCGACGTCAAAGGGCGGCTCGATACCTTGACGCTTGTAGTAGTCGGCGATGCAGGCCCTTATGCCCTCCTCGGCGAGGACGGAACAGTGGAGCTTCTGAGGGGGCAGACCATCCAAGGCCTCAGCGACGGCCTTATTAGTAAGCTTAAGGGCCTCCTCAACGGATTTGCCCTTTACAAGCTCAGTGGACATTGAGCTTGTGGCGATGGCGGCGCCGCAGCCGAAGGTCTTGAAGCTGACCTTCTCTATTATGCCGTTTTCGATCTTCATGTAAATTTTCATGATATCGCCGCAGACGGGGTTGCCCACCTGACCGATGGCGTTGGCATCGGGAAGCTCGCCCACATTGCGGGGATTTGAAAAATGATCCATAACTTTTTCGGAATACATTTTTATTCTCCTTTTACATATTTACCATGCGGTCAAGACAGGCCCTTGCCGCTTTTAACTCGTCCTCAGGGAGCGTCACCTCGTACTGCTCACTTGCAAGGCAATTAAGAAGTGCCTCGGCGTTTATCTTTTTCATATTTACGCAGGTGAAGGTGGAGCCGATGCTGTAAATGTTTTTTTGGGGGCACTCCCGGCGCAGACGCTCCACGATCTCGATCTCCGTGCCGATAAGGACCTCACGGGCGTCGGAAGTCCTGACATAATCGAGAATACCGGAGGTGCTGCCAATGTAGTCGGCATGCTTCAGGACTTCATCGCGGCACTCGGGATGCGCTGCAAAAACAGCGTCAGGGTGGGCATTTTTTGCGGCAAGGACATCCTTCTCCACGATGCGGTGATGGGTCGGGCAGAAGCCCTTGTGTATATAAAACTTCTTATCAGGGACATTCGCTGCGGTAAAGTCACCGAGATGCTGGTCGGGTATGAAGATTATCTCATCGTTGGGGAGCGCCTTTGCTATCCTGAGGGCGGAGGAGGAGGTGCAGCACACGTCGCTGACGGCCTTCACTGCGGCGGAGGAGTTTACATAGCACATAACGGCGGCGTCGGGGTGCTGCTCTTTATATTCAAGTACCTGCTCCGGCGTTATCATCTCCGCCATGTAGCAGCCGGCGTCCATGGACGGCAGGAGGACCTTTTTGTTTGGGGAGAGGATCTTTGCGCTCTCACCCATGAAGGTAACGCCGCATACGACTATGACATCCGCATCGGCCGTAGCCGCGCGCTTTGCCATTTCAAAAGAGTCGCCTACAACGTCGGCCACATCCTGTACCTCTAAGGGTACATAATAGTGAGCGAGGATAATGGCGTTCTTCTCTTTTTTGAGCTTCAGTATTTTTTGCTGTATCTCATTAAAACTTGCCATTTAGCCTATCCTCCCAAAGGGGAGACATACTGCGCAGCCTCTCGATTATAGGCGGCAGCGTCTCAATTATATAGTCGATGTCATCATCTGTGGTGGTGTCGCAGATCGACAGACGCAGTGAGCCGTGGGCCACCTCGTGGGGAAGGCCGATGGCAAGAAGCACATGACTGGGATCAAGCGACGCCGAAGAACAGGCGGAGCCTGACGAGGCGCAGATGCCCTTGGCATCCAGGGACAGAACGAGAGATTCGCCTTCAACACACTCAAATACGAAGGAGGCGGTGCCGGGGAGCCTGTTTACGGGATCACCTGTAAGGCGGGAGTATGGGATTTTTGTAAGCTCCGTTATGAGCCTGTCACGCATCGCTGAAACGCGCTTTGAGCTTTCCTCAAGGTTCTTGACCGCATCCTCGAGCGCGGCGGCCATTCCGATTATTTCAGGGACGTTTTCGGTGCCTGAGCGCATGTTCCGCTCCTGCCCGCCGCCGTGGAGAAGCTGGGGAAGCCTAAGCCCCTTTCGGATATACAGCGCTCCAATGCCCTTTGGACCGTGGAACTTGTGGGCGGACATGGAGAGCATATCGATGTTCATGTCCTTCACATCGATGGGGATGTGCCCTGTGGCCTGCACGGCGTCGGTGTGAAACACAATGCCGTGCTCGTGGGCGATGGCGCCTATCTCCTTAACGGGGAGGATCGTGCCGATCTCGTTATTTGCCATCATTATTGTTATAAGGATCGTGTCCTCGCGGATGGCGCCCTTAAGCTCATCCAGGTCGATGCCGCCGTACTCGTCGGACTTGAGATAGGTGACCTCGTAGCCTTTTCTCTTGAGCCATTCAAGGGTGTGGGTTATGGCGTGATGCTCTATTGAGGAGGTAATGATGTGCTTACCCTTTTTCGAGAGGGCCTCAGCCGTACCCTTGAGCGCCCAGTTGTCGGACTCTGTCCCGCAGCTGGTGAAGTAAATTTCGGCGGGGGCAGCGCCGATGGCCGCGGCGATCTTCTCGCGAGCCTCATCCAGCCCGCGGTGGGCTGAGCGGCCTACGCTGTAGAGGCTGGAGGGGTTGCCGTAGTTCTCCGTCATATAGGGAAGCATCGCTTCAACGGCCGCCTGACTCATGGCGGTAGTGGCGGCGTTGTCTGCATAAACGATTCTGTTTGACATTTTTCCTTCGCTCCAATTAATATAGTTAGCTTAAGGTAAATTTACACCACGGTGGGCTGTTTGTCAATAATTCCGAAAAATATTTCCCACCGGATTAGTAGGTTTTTTGAAAGTGTATAGACCCGCGCCAAAGCCTGGTATAGGCAAATACCAAAGTTTTGTGATGAAGCTATAGTTGCTATTGAACAAGCTTCGTGATAAAATGATACAAAATAGGCGTATCATGGGCAGCGCTGCCTGTGATCTTGCAACATATAGTGAGGAAGAAAAGCAATGAAATATAAGGTTTCGGCAAATGTTATAAAACGGCTGCCGCGTTATGTCCGCAGACTGGACTGGCTCACCGCGGAAAAGATTGAGAAGGTCTCCTCAAGCGATCTGGGACGACAGCTGGGGCTGACGGCTTCGCAGATACGTCAGGATTTTAATTGCTTCGGCGGCTTTGGCCAGCAGGGCTATGGATACAACGTGCATCAGCTGCGCAGCGGGATAGCGGGGGTTCTCGGCATGGAGCAGACCCTTACGGCCATAGTGATCGGAGCCGGAAATCTGGGCCATGCACTTATAGCAAACTTCCACTTTGACGAGTGCGGAGTTGAGCTTAAGGCGGCCTTTGACAATGCGGCAGGGCTAATAGGCACAAGTATTGCCGCCACACCCGTTCTTGATGTGGCTGGGCTTGAGGATTATCTTAAGGAGAATAAAACTGATGTGGCGGTATTGACCCTCCCGAAAATCCATGCCACCGACACTGCGAAGCTCTTGGCGTCCTCTGGCGTTCGGGGTATTTGGAACTTTACCGGCGTGGACATTGATGCAGATCTCGGCGATGTCATTGTAGAGAATGTCCATCTGTCAGACAGCCTTTTGAATCTGGGCTATTACCTTAGGGACCATGGCGGAGATCAGAGGCCTGAACACAGCACTTTTTGATATTCCGGATGCCCGACTAAGATACTCTATAAGGCATGTATATGAATGGAGGCTATATGAAAAAATTTGTGACGGCGGGTATAGTTCTGGCACTGCTCGTCTGCCTGACGTCGGCTTACGCGGGCACCGCGGGGTCGGCTTCGGATCCCCTTATATCCAGAACATATATTGATACTACATATAATAATAGTATTATCACCGCCGGAGAGACAGCGATAAAGGAGGGGCTGGAGGCCGCATATAACTCCGCTGTATCACAGCTAGGCGGAGGCACTGACGGCGGAGTTTCCGTAGCTCAGGCGAATGATTACCTTTCTGTGCCCTCGGGATCCTCGGTTACGTTAACAACCGGTTCCAGTATTATAGTTACAGGCGGGTCGGTGTCCGTGAGTGTATCGTCCGGTGCGGTCATAAATATCAGCACCGCCGAGGAGGTGCCCTCGGGTACGGTACTTTCAAAGAATATACGCTACTTCTGCGCGGAGGATACTAAGGCGGTGTTTACTGCCACAGAGGTATCCGTGTGTGCGGTGAACGGAGGCTATACTCCCGGTAGCGGCGTCACAGCTGTTTTCACTAAGTACACTGACGTTTCCGCTACGGATTGGTTCTATGATGCGGCGGTCTATGCATGTAACAGCAAGATATTCCGTGACTATGACAGCTCAAGTTTTCGTCCAAACAGCGCATCCACCAGAGCTGAAACCGTCTATGCGCTGTGGGTGGCGGTCGGCGCTCCGGCGAGCAGTACTACAGCGGCTTTTTCAGATCTTAATGAGAGCTGGTATATGGCCGCTGTTTCCTGGGCGGTGGAGAATAACATTATTAATGGAGCGGAGAACAACACATTCAAGCCAAATGACAGCTTGACACGTGAACAGCTTGCCACAATAATGTACCGTTATGCACAATACAGCGGGGAAAATGTTAATGTGACATCGGATATGTCAGTTTTTAAAGACGCAAATAAAATAAGCAGTTGGGCATATGACCAGATGTGCTGGGCAAATGCCATCGGACTGATAACCGGCACATCAAAGACTGAGATGTCCCCTCAGATGGCTGTAACACGAGCACAACTGGCCACGGTTCTTATGCGCAGAGTTGAAGAATAATATATAATAGAATAACACGCCGGTAAACAGCCGGCGTGTTATTCTATTATATAAGCTATATAGGCTATCCGTTGCCAAGATAGAGCTATAGAACAAAGAAAAGTATGGAAAACCTGTGAAAACAATGTGGAAAGCATGTTATATGCCTGTTGAAATATAAAAAAAGAGAAAAAAAGAAAAAAAGGTATTGACAAGGGGGTAGCGGTGTGG
>JBJDXR010000009.1:0-64991 GCA_051866775.1 Oscillospiraceae bacterium
TTTCATCAGCTTATCCATGCCGTCCTGCACAAGTGCTTCGGTACGGGTGTCGATGGAGGAGGTGGCCTCGTCCAGGATCATCACCGGAGGATCGGACACGGCTGCACGGGCAATGGAGATAAGCTGCCTTTGTCCTTGTGACAGGCCGCTGCCGTCACCTTTAAGGACGGTATTATATCCCTGCGGCAGCATACGGATGAAGCTGTCGGCGTTTGCAAGCTTTGCTGCGGCGATACATTCCCCGTCCGTGGCGTCGGGATTGCCGTAGCGCAGATTTTCCATGACCGTGCCGGTAAACAAATTAACATCCTGCAGAACCACACCAAGAGAACGGCGAAGGTCTGCTTTTTTGATCTTGTTGATGTTGATACCGTCATAGCGTATCTTTCCGTCTGCAATATCGTAGAAACGGTTTATCAGGTTGGTAATGGTAGTCTTGCCTGCGCCCGTAGCGCCTACAAACGCGACCTTTTGTCCTGGCTCGGCATAAAGTGTTATGTCGTGCAGGACCTGCTTTTCCGGGACATATCCGAAGTCCACTCCGTCAAATACAACTCTGCCTTCGAGTTTCGTATATGTGGTAGTCCCGTCATGATGGGGATGTTTCCAAGCCCACATTCCTGTGCGTTCTGCTGTTTCCGCAATAACCCCATTTTCCTCTTTGGCATTAACAAGAGTCACATAACCGTCGTCGGTCTCGGGTTCTTCATCCATAAAGGCGAAGATGCGGGAAGCGCCGGCAAGGGCAGTAACGATGGAGTTAAACTGATTGGATATCTGTGACACAGGGTTGGTAAAGTTTCTTGACAGCGTGAGGAATGATGCGATCATACCAAGTGTCAGAGTACCCGTTCCGGTAAGTCCGATGTTGGTCATACCCGCAATCGCCATATACGCACCGAGAATCGCTATGATAACATACTGTACATAACCGAGGGCATTCATCATCGGCATCATGGAGTTTGCGTGACCGTTGGCACTTGCGGCGCTCATCGCCCAAGCCTTGTTTTTTTCACGCAGTTCTTCTTTGGATTTTTCCTCGTGACAGAACACCTTAATAACCTTTTGACCGTTTATCATTTCCTCAACGTAACCGTTGACATCGGCAAGATTTTTCTGCTGCATCATAAAATATATGCCTATCTTGCCTGTGACGACTTTCACGATCTGCAGGATGAGGAACATCACGGCCACGGCCACAAGCGTCAGCCACACGCTGATATACAGCATACAAATAAACACCGCTGCTATGGTAAACACTGAGGAAATCAGCTGTGCCATTGACTGTGCTATCATCTGGCGGAGCGTATCAGTATCGTTGGTATAAAGGCTCATTATATCGCCGTGAGTGCGGGTATCAAAGGCGCGGATCGGGAGCCTCTGCATTTTTTCAAACATATCGTCACGGATTCTTTTGAGAGTACCTTGTGCGATCGTGACCATTACACGGTTATAGAACAAGGTGGAAAACACACCGATCAGATAGACGATACCGATAACGATGAGTGCTTTTAGAAGTCCCGTAAATACTGGGCTGCTTTCCCCAAGCAGAGGAACAATATAGTCATCGATCAAAACCTGCAGAAACAAAGAGGAGGCCGCGCTTGCGACAGCACTGAGCAGAATACAGACGACAACAAAGATAAGCTGTCCTTTGTATTCCTTCATATATGACAGCAGTCTGCGAAGGGCTTTTGAATCGAACTGCGCTTTCGGCGGTGCTCCGGCGGGCATCTCGCCCATGGGCGGCATCTTCCGGTCTTTCTTACTCATCTTATTTCTCCCCCTTCCGCTGAGACTCATATACTTCACGGTAAATGGAACAGGTGTCAAGCAGCTCACCGTGCTTGCCGACCGCCGCTATCTTGCCGTCATCCAAAACAACGATCTGGTCGGCGTGCTGCACTGAGCTGATCCGCTGAGCAATAATGATCTTTGTGGTATCAGGAATGTATTCCGCAAAGGATTTTTGGATCAGCGCATCGGTTTTGGTATCCACGGCGCTTGTGGAATCATCAAGGATCAGCACCTTCGGCTTTTTCAAAAGCGCCCGGGCAATGCAGAGGCGCTGTTTCTGTCCGCCGGAAACATTGGTACCGCCCTCTTCAATGTAGGTATCATATTTATCCGGGAAGGTCTGGATAAACTCGTCGGCACAGGCGAGCCTGCAGGCGTGTTCAAGCTCCTCATCCGTGGCATTTTCATTGCCCCACCTCAGATTATCTTTAATGGTTCCGGAAAACAGCTCGTTTTTCTGAAGCACCATTGCAACGGCGTTTCTAAGAGTATCGAGGTCATAATTTCTAACATCAACACCGCCTATCGTAACGCTTCCCGAGGTTACATCGTAAAGCCGCGGGATCAACTGGACAAGGCTTGATTTGGAAGAGCCTGTGCCCCCGATAATACCTACTGTTTCACCTGAATTTATAGTAAGGCTGATATTATTCAAAACTTTTTTGTCAGCTTTGGACGCATAAACAAAATCCACACCGTCGAAGCAGACAGAACCGTCTTTAACGGTCATAACGGGATTTTCAGGGTTTGCAATATCTGTTTTTTCTTCAAGTATCTCTGCAATTCGGCGGGCAGAAGCTATGGATATTGTAATCATGGCAAATACCATTGACAGCATCATAAGGCTCATCAGTATCTGTGTCGCATAAGAGAGCAACGCCGTCAAATCGCCGGTCGTCAATCCGAGTGCGGCGTTATTCCCGCTTGCTATGATGGCCTTTGCCCCGATCCAAGAAATAAGTATCGTGCAGGCATACATAAAAAACTGCATAATCGGAGAATTGAACGCGAGCAGACGCTCCCCTTTAGCAAAATCTCTGTAAATGCTTTCGGAAATCCCTTTGAATTTCCCGATCTCATAGTCCTCACGGTTAAAGGATTTTACAACACGAATACCGCGAACATTTTCCTGCACCACATTGTTAAGATGATCGTAAGTATGGAAAACTCTGTTGAATATCGGATTGACCCTTTTTATGATAATCAGGAGCAGCACCGCCATGACCGGTATAACCGCAAGGAATATCCAGGCAATCGTGCTGCTCAGTCGAAATGATACGATCATTGAAAACACCAGCATTACAGGACCACGGATCGCCATACGGATCAGCATCTGGTAAGCGTTTTGTATATTGGTTACATCTGTAGTCAGCCGGGTAACAATGGATGCGGTGGAAAATTTGTCAATATTGGAAAAAGTAAAGGTTTGCACATTATCGTACATATCCTGCCTCAGATTGGCAGAAAAGCCTACCGAAGTACGGGCGGCAATATGTGCGGCAAGTACTCCGGTAATAAGCTGGAAGAAAGCAAAAACAAGCAGGGCAATACCGTATTTCCATACTGCTCCCATGTCTCCCAAATCGATACCGTCGTCGATCACCTTTGCCATACATAGCGGTATCAGTATCTCAAATGCCGCTTCAAGAATCGACAGCAGGATCGTAATCAGAGAGCCTTTTTTATATTCGCGCAGGCTCCCCATCAATGTTTTAATCATAGATGTTCTCCCTTCTATGTAGCGTGCTACACTTTATACCTAAGTAAAAGCCGGAGCTGTCCGGCTTACTTATTCAAGATTTTTGTATATGACCATAAGCATCCTTCTTAAGTTTTCAATATCCTCATCAGAAAGAGAGGCAAGCATTTTCTTCTCATTGGCCAGAATATTCTGCTCCATATCCATCCCCATCGCTTCCGCCTGCTCGGTCAGCTTGACGATTTTGTTCCGCTTGTCTGTTGCATCAATCCAACTTATAACGTGACCGTTTTGCTCCATTCGGGAAACAATACCGACTACTGTGGGATGAGATACTTCCAAAAAAACTTCAATTTCCTTTTGAGTAGCTTTTCCGCCTCTGCTGTTTAAAAAGGCAAGAACACGGCTTTGTGCCAAAGTAAGATTATAATTCCGCAAATCTGCATCCGCTTTTACTTTCAGCTTGTCATTTATATTCTTTATAAAATAACCGACGTCTTTTTTTGCCATAGTATCCTGCCCCCCTGTCATAAGTGTAGCATGCTACATATTGTAACTCTTTGCCGATGCCATGTCAAGCGGATTAAAAGAAAGTTTACAAAAGCCCATAGCTGTGGGAATACACAGCTATGGGCTTTCATCGTCCAATACGATCTTTCCGGCAGCCATTAATTCCAATAATCTGCAGGCATGCGTAGTATATAATGGTTCTCTCAAAAACAGTTATCAAATTATATTTCTAAGGCCTCACAAACGGCATAAATACACGCCTTTTCGAAGCCAGTTCATTATTCAAACTCGGCCAATATTAACTAATTTTGTTTAATGTTTATTCTCTGTACGGATACGGTCATATCCCTCACATTGATTAAAGCTTCGGGCTTACACTTAGGACAATAGAGCGTAAGATTTTCAATGACCGTATCTGTTCTAATTTTATCACGAGTTTTATTGCCGCAAACGGGGCATTTTACCCATTCTGTCATCTCCTTTTCCACTTTTAAAACCCTAACTTTTGCAATAAAGCCACGACTTCATTTACTTTTAACACTTTGCCCATAGCAACAACCTTTTCGTTGACAACAAGGGCCGGCATACTCATAACACCGTATTCCATTACTTTCTGCATATCGGTGATGTATTCGACTTCTACGGAAAGCCCCATATTCTTTACAGCCTGTTTAGCGTTCTCATACTGTTCGTGGCAGGATTTACAACCTGCACCTAACACCTTGATACAACAAATTCCGTTCTCTGCTTCAGAACAGCAATCATTTGTGATTTCTTCTGCCTCGCTTGTAGGGCAGCCACAACTGCAAGCACAAGCAGGTGCTTTCTTTTCTTCTTCTTTTTTCTTTCCGAAATTAAATAATGCCATAGTGATAACCTCCTAAAATTAAACAATTAAATATTGTATTGCGTTGAAGAAATAACCTACAACGATAATACCGACTGTGCATATTGCAATGAAAATGCCGAGCAGCTTTGGCTTAACCGCCTTGCGAAGCATAATCATTGAGGGGAGAGAAAGGGTAGTTACACCCATCATAAAGGATAGGACAACGCCGAGCAGTGCGCCTTTGGCAAGCAATGCTTCTGCAATCGGGATTGTGCCGAAAATATCCGCATACATCGGAACACCTGCAATAGTAGCAAGCACAACGCCAAATGGGTTGTTATCGCCGAGAACCTTAACAATGAAATCTTCGGGTATCCAGTTGTGAATAATTGCACCAATACCTACACCGATCAACACATAAGGCGCAACCTTTTTCGCTGTTGCAACTACCTGTTCCCAAGCATATTTCATACGGTCTTTGAAATGCAGTTCCTCTTGTGGAACATCAATAGCGTGACCGTTTCGGATATATTCTTCCACTTGATTTTCAAGGTGAAATTTTTCAATCAGCGTACCGCCGACAACGGCAATTACCAAACCAAGAACAACATACAAAATTGCAACTTTCCAACCGAAAATACTCATCAGCAAAACAAGGCTGCCGAGGTCAACCATTGGCGAAGAAATCAAAAAGGAAAATGTAACTCCAAGCGGCAAACCTGCGCTTGTAAATCCGATAAACAGCGGAATTGAGGAACACGAACAGAACGGCGTTACCGTACCGAGTAATGCGGCGATGATATTTGCCCATATTCCATGAAATCTGCCAAGTATCTTTTTTGTTCTTTCGGGTGGGAAATAACTTTGAATATAGGAAATAATCAAAATCAACACACCGAGCAGTACCATAATTTTTATAGTATCGTAAATAAAGAACTTAATGCTGCCGCCAATTCTACTTGTAGTGTCTAAACCACAGGCGTTCAATATAGTTGATATGAGCCTACTCAGCCAACCCATACCGAGGACTTCATTTTGAAAAAAGTCACATACAATTTTTAATGTTTCCATAGAAAGCTCCTTTCATATAGTTATATTGAAATATATCTATTTAATAGTCTTGATATAAGTCGTGCGGAAAAGTAACTTATAATCTTTCTTACTTTTCACAGCACGACTTGTTTTCGCATTCTACATCAAGTGTTGTCAATTGCTCTAAACATTCCTTTGCCTGTGCCACACCTTTTTCTGAAATGGAATAGTGCGTCCATTTTCCCTCTTTGCGACCAACAACAATTCCAGCGTCACAAAGTATTTTCATATGGTGTGAAAGCGTAGGCTGTGTCACATTGATTTCTTCCAACAGCTTGCAGGCACATTTTTCACCTGAACGCAGTAACTTTATAATTTTAATGCGGTTTTCATCACAAAACGCTTTGAAGATTGCCGCAATTCTTTTTTCATCCATCTTTTAAAACCGCCTCCAATAGACAATCATCTATATGTTATTATATGCATCACATAGAAGAATGTCAATATGTTTTTTGAAATTTTCAAAAAGAAAAGCGGTAAGGAAACACTCCCTACCGCCCAATATGTTATGAGAAAATCAATTCTATATCCACAATCTCCATTGCTCTGCTCTGAATATTGTTCATCGCACCAACCCACAGCATTTGATTTTCTGCCTTAAGCTCTTCGGTCACGCCCTCACGCTCTGCTATCAGTTTTATCAACCGATAAAACAATTCCTCTGCCTGTTTGTCAATATCAGCAAGGTGGCTGTTCAATTTTTAGCTTATGAGAAGTGTAGTATAGGTTACTATTTTATGCTCTTGCAGATAGCATTCATTCCGCTGTCCCCACACGCCGATAGGCTTTGTTTCTTTTTCAGCGGGTAAGGTATGTCAGTGGTAAATAATCCCCTCGCCATATATAAATGCCGCCCATTTCTTCAAAATTGTCTCTTTCATTTTTATAAAGAAAAGAGCTATCTAACTTCTTTAACAGAAATTAGATAGCTCTCTATTCTTGAATAATCTAAAATCTTGCCATTCTGTTGCTGCAGGGGGCGTCAAAACGGCGAAAACCTATAATTACGGACTTTTTGTGGGAATGAAATTATTCAAACTCAATCGTTGCGGGAGGCTTGGTGGTGAAATCGAACATCACGCGGTTAACATGCCTGACCTCGTTGACGATCCGGTTCGCTGCTGTGGTTATCGTCTCCGTGGGAAGCGGCGTCACCTCAGCTGTCATAAAATCAGTGGTCGTCACGGCGCGCAGGGCTATTGCATAATCATAGGTGCGCTCGTCTCCCATGACTCCCACACTGCGCATATTTGTAAGAGCGGCGAAATACTGGCTGGGACGCTTATCCATAGGGAGCTTGTCCACTTCCTCACGCCAAATGGCATCGGCATCCTGAACGATAGCCACCTTCTCAGCTGTTACATCGCCAATTATACGTATAGCCAGCCCCGGGCCGGGGAACGGCTGACGGGAGACCAGATACTCCGGAAGCCCCAGTTCCCTTCCCGCCTGACGGACCTCGTCCTTAAACAGGTCCCGCAGCGGCTCGACGATCTCCTTAAAATCAACATAATCCGGCAGTCCGCCCACATTGTGGTGGCTCTTTATAACCGCCGACTCCCCGCCCAGACCGCTCTCAACAACATCCGGATATATGGTGCCCTGAGCAAGGAAGTCCACGGCGCCTATTTTTTTGGCTTCCTCCTCAAACACGCGGATGAACTCCTCGCCGATTATCTTGCGCTTGCGCTCCGGCTCAGTGACGCCTGCAAGCTTTTTGTAATAACGCTCACGGGCATCGACGCATATAAAGTTTATGTCGAACTGCCCATTCTCCCCGAAGACGGAGCAGACCTCCTCCCGCTCGTTCTTCCGGAGAAGTCCATGGTCAACAAAGACGCAGGTCAGCTGTTTTCCCACAGCCCTCGCCAGAAGTGCTGAAAGGACGCTGGAGTCAACGCCGCCGGAGAGCGCGCAGAGCACCTTACCGGAGCCTATTTTCTCTCTGAGGGCGGTGACCGTCTGCTCAACAAAGGAGTCCATCTTCCAGTCGCCTGAGCAGCCGCAGACGTTATATACGAAATTGTGCAGCATCTTTGTACCATTATCCGTATGGAGCACCTCCGGGTGGAACTGGAGGCAGTATAGCCCACGGGAGCTATCCTCCGCCGCCGCCACAGGACAGTTCGGCGTCCATGCTGTTATCTCAAAGCCGGGCGCGGCGCTTTCAATATAATCGTTGTGGCTCATCCAGCATATATTCTCGCTCTCAAGCCCCTTAAAAAGCGGACTGGCGGTGTCAAGATTCACCAAAGTCTTACCGTATTCACGCTCGGGCGCCTTGCAGACCTTGCCTCCCAGCATATGCATCATAAGCTGGCTGCCGTAGCATATGCCGAGGATAGGCACACCCCAGCTATAGATATCCGGGTCTATCGTCGGGGAATCGGGCAGGTAAGCGCTGTTCGGCCCTCCGGTAAAGATGATGCCTTTTGGATTCTTCTCTTTTATCTTGCTCAGATCCGTGCGGTATGAATAGATCTCGCAGTACACGTTACATTCACGGACGCGGCGCGCTATGAGCTGATTGTACTGTCCGCCGAAATCCAGAACTATTACCGTCTCTTTTGTCATAATTTACCCCTTCACCTTTTGTGCATTTTTTATTATGCTCTCGGCTATCTCACGGCGCTTCACGCAGTGATCCATAGCGCTTTTTTCAATATACCGGTGCGCATCCGCCTCGCTCATCTTGTATTTTTCGATAAGCAGGAGCTTTGCACGGTTAACTATGCTTATTTCCTCCATTTTTTTCTGGAGGGAATCGGTCTTGTTTTTCATAAGCAGAAGCTTATATCTGGTAGCCGCAAGAAAACCGAGGCATTGGAGCATATAGCGCCTGTCAAGCGGCTTTGATATCGTAAGTATACCGTAGTTTTCGGTCTTATAATTTACATGATCGTATTGCTCAGCCCTCACCAGCAGCACGATCCCTGTCATCTCGTTCTGTGAAAGGTCCGCCGCAAGCTGAACACCGAAATCGTCTTTCAGCGGCGTGTCGATTATCACTATATCCGACGGCGAATCGATCATTGTCCTTTTTGCCTCCCCGGCGCTTGTGACCACGCGCACTGGTGAAAAACGGTCCTGAGGAAGTATTGACGTCAATATCTGCGCGGCCTTCTCGGAATTTGAAACGAGCATGACGCTTGATCTTCCGACCTCGGTCAGCACTGTTGCTCCCCCCTCTCTTTTGATTCAGCAGTCTTATCTGTAGAGCCTTATATACTCCTCCGGCAGTATACCGCGTATCCACTGGCTCTTCTCCATGGTCTCCGACGCCTCCTTAAAGGACAACGGCAGACACTTAAGCTTCTTAACTACCTCTTCCGGCGCCGAGTAAAGATTCATGTTCACCGGTTCATCCGGCTTAAGCCCGCGCTCTATGCCGTCAATCCCTGCGTAAATAAGCAGCGCATAGGCAAGATACGGATTCGTCCCCGGATCGGGTGAGCGAAGCTCTATCCTGGTCCCATCGATATGCGAGGCGGGTATGCGTATAAGCTGTGAGCGGTTCTCCGGCGACCATGTTATATATTTGGGAGCCTTCATCTCTCCGAAGCGCTGATAGGACTCGATTGTAGGGTTTAAAAAGGCCGTCATCTCGCCAATGTGCTCCATTATTCCGGCCATGAAGCTGTAAATATGATCCTTTCCGTCATCTGAGCGCAGGGATATATTTATATGCATTGCATTGCCGCTTTGATTCTTTATCGGTTTTGGGTCGAAGCTGGCATATAAGCCGTTTCTCTTGGCAATGGTCCTTACGACAGATTTAAATGTTACCGCATTATCCGCCGCCGACAGTGCGTCGCTGTAGCGGAAATCTATCTCATTCTGTCCGGGGCCGTGCTCATGATGTGAGCTCTCGGGACGGATCCCCATTTCAAACAGCGTTGAGCATATCTCCCGGCGGACGTTTTCCCCCCTGTCCTCTGGTGCAATATCCAGATATCCGGCCTTGTCAAAGGGTACGTCTGTCGGTTCACCCTTCTCGTCCGTTTCAAACAGGTAAAACTCAAACTCCGCTCCGAAGTAGCAGCTTATCCCCTTGCTCTCGGCATACTCTATGGCCTTACGAAGGATATGGCGGCTGTCCATCTCAAGCGGCCTGCCGTCAGGGTAGCGTATGTCACAGAACATACGCACAACGCTGCCGTTTATTGAGCGCCATGGGAGCGCTGCAAGCGTCTCAGGGTTAGGATACAGGAACATATCCGACTTAATTTCGTTTCCAAAACCACATATGGATGACGCATCAAAGGACACGCCCTTTGTGAAGGCGCGCGAAAGCTCGTCAGGCATTATAGCGACGTTCTTCTGGCGTCCGAAGATATCACAGAAGGCAAGCCTTATGAACTTAACATTTTCCTCCTCTATATATGACATCACATCTTCATATGAGTACATATCTATGCTCCTTCCGTATAATAAAAAACCGGCGCCCCGCGCAGCATTGAGCATCACGCTCCGCGGAGGCTCCCTCATAAAGCCCAGCATCTTACTTGACAATTATAATTTCGGCCAAAATACTTGTCAACCGTAAAAGCCCCTTTCACCGGAAATTACGGATCCTTTAGCACCTCAAGGCTTAACTTATTTATTTTAACATAACGCCGTCCAAACGTGGCAATGCACATAAATGTGCAGGATTCAAAAATCTTTCCTGCAAAATTTAGCGTTTTAACGCATTTTATCGCTTGACAAAATGAATCCAGTGCTATAGAATAATTAAGAAATTTACGGCAAGGACGTCGCAGATTAGCTCTGTGTAGTTTTTGCCGTTTTTTATTTGTCTTTTAAAAAGTATTTTAATAATCTGGAGGACGTACAAATAATGAAAAACGAGTACATCATCAGCGTGCTTGAGACCGTCAAGCGCAGGAATCCCAATGAGCCGGAATTTATACAGGCCGTCACCGAGGTCCTTGAGACCCTCGAGCCGGTCATTGAGAAGAGGCCCGATCTTGTAGAGGCCAATATTCTTGAGCGCATCGTGGAGCCTGAGAGGCAGGTCATATTCCGTGTGCCCTGGCTTGACGACAACGGCAAGATTCAGGTAAACCGCGGCTACCGTGTACAGTTCAACTCCGCCATCGGCCCCTATAAGGGAGGTCTTAGACTGCACCCCTCCGTATACATCGGAATAATAAAGTTCCTCGGCTTTGAGCAGGTCTTTAAAAACAGCCTCACCACCCTTCCCATGGGCGGCGGTAAGGGCGGCTCCGATTTTGACCCCAAGGGCAAGTCCGACAACGAGATCATGCGTTTCTGCCAGAGCTTCATGACAGAGCTTTACCGCCACATCGGTTTTGATACCGACGTTCCCGCCGGAGATATCGGCGTAGGTGGCCGGGAGATAGGCTACCTTTACGGCCAGTACAAGAGGATAACAGGCGAGTTCGGCGGCATCCTGACCGGCAAGGGCCTCACCTACGGCGGTTCCCTTGCGCGTACCGAGGCCACCGGTTACGGCCTGTGCTACTTCACCGATGAGATGCTCCGTGCCAACGGCAAGAGCTTTGAGGGCAAGACCGTACTTATCTCCGGCTCCGGAAACGTTGCGATCTATGCCTGCCAGAAGGCTACGCAGCTTGGCGCAAAGGTAGTCGCCATGTCCGACTCAAACGGCTACATTTATAATCCCAACGGCATTGACTATGCCGACATCAAGCAGCTCAAAGAGGTTGAGCGCAAGCGCATCAAGGAGTATCTGAATATTCACCCCGAAGCCACCTACACCGAGGGCTGCTCCGGTATCTGGACTATCCCCTGCGACATCGCGCTTCCCTGCGCCACCCAGAACGAGATAAACAAGGAGAGCGCCGAGGCTCTTGCAAAGAACGGCTGCTTCTGCGTATCTGAGGGTGCCAATATGCCCTCCACTCCTGAGGCTATTGAGGTCTATTTCGCAAACAAAATGCTCTACGGCCCGGCCAAGGCCGCAAACGCAGGCGGCGTTGCCACCTCCGGTCTTGAGATGAGCCAGAACTCGCAGCGTCTTAGCTGGAGCTTTGAAGAGGTCGACGCAAAGCTCAAAGGCATCATGCAGAACATCTTCGCATCCTGCGAATCTGCCGCCGCTGAGTACGGCATGCCCGGAAACTACATGGCCGGCGCAAACATTGCAGGCTTCCTGAAGGTAGCCGAGGCAATGAAGGCTCAGGGCTGCGTATAATTCAAATCGTTCTTTCTTCCTTATTAATATAAACAAAAGTGCGGCACCTGCTTGTGCCGCACTTTTGCTTTTTCTTATAAAATGGATTTTTAAAAGCCTTGATTTATTCTGTCTTAAAATTTTCAAGAGAAAAAATTTTGCAGGAAATTTTCCAAAACAGTGAGAAAAACAAAAAAGCTCACTCGGCCTGCCAGCTCATCGCGGTCTTTACAGCCCGTCCCCAGCCGGAAAGCAGCCTGCTGCGCTCACCGCTATCCATACGGCACGCGAAGCGCTCCCCCACCTTCCATTTGGTTTTTATCTCATCAGTGCTACGCCAGAAGCCTACGGCAAGTCCTGCAAGGAACGCCGCCCCCATGGCCGTTGTCTCAACACACGCAGGGCGGATAATATCCGCACCAAGTATATCAGACTGAAACTGCATTAGAAAATCATTGACACTGGCGCCGCCGTCCACCTTTAGGGAGCTTATCGGCATATCCGCGTCACGGGACATGGCATTAATTATATCCGCGGTCTGATAGGCCATTGATTCCACCGTTGCCCTTACAATATGCTCACGCCTTGCCCCGCGGGTAATGCCGACTATTGTCCCACGGGCATATTGGTTCCAGTACGGCGCGCCCAGCCCCGCAAAGGCCGGCACAACATAGACCCCGGCCGTGTCCTCCACCGCGCGGCAGCACTCCTCAGACTGCGCGGCAGTCGAAATAAGGTGCAGCTCGTCGCGCAGCCACTGTATGGCAGCTCCCGCCACGAAAACGCTTCCCTCAAGGGCATACCGGACTTTACCTGTTCCCGCAGCAATTGTCGTGATCAGCCCGTTTTTAGACCGTATGGCCTTATCGCCTGTGTTCATAAGCAGGAAGCATCCCGTACCATAGGTGTTCTTGGCATCCCCTGCCTCAAAGCAGCATTGCCCAAAGAGCGCCGCCTGCTGGTCCCCGGCTGCACCGGATATTGGTATCGCCCCTCCGAATATTTTTTCGTCTGTAAATCCAAATACGCTGCTGGAGGGTCTCACCTGCGGAAGCATTACCTCCGGGATGTCGAAATATCTTAGGATATCACTATTCCAGCGCAGGCTGTGTATATCAAACAGCATGGTCCTTGACGCATTGGTGTAGTCCGTAACATGCACCCTTCCGCCTGTCATATTCCATATAAGCCAGCTGTCCACCGTTCCAAAAAGCAGCTCTCCCCGCTTTGCCCGCTCCCGGGCGTCCGGTACGTTATCCAGCACCCACGCTATTTTGCTGCCGGAAAAATAGGCGTCCGGTATAAGTCCAGTGCTGTCCCGAACCAGATCCTCCAGCCCGTCGGCGCGGAGCCTGTCTATCATATCCGACGTCCTGCGGCACTGCCAGACGATGGCGTTATATACAGGCCTGCCCGTCGCTTTTTCCCAGACAATTGAGGTCTCACGCTGGTTTGTTATGCCTATCCCCGCGATATCTCCAGGCCCGGCCCCGGCCTTATCCATGGCCTCCCTTGCCACAGCCAGCTGACTGTTTAATATATCCATCGGGTCATGCTCCACCCAGCCGGGCTTCGGGTATATCTGGCCAAACTCCCTCTGCGCCATGCTCACAATGCCGTCATCCTCATCAAAAAGCATGCAGCGTGAGCTGGTGGTCCCCTGATCCATCGCCATTATGTATTTTTTCAAACGGCATCACCCCATTAATATCTTTAATATCACCATGTGCTTTAAAATGAGAGGAAGCCAAAGGCTTCCTCTCATTTTAGCTCAGACCACTGTCTATCAGGCCCATCGGTCAGTGACATTGACAACGAATGCGCCAAATTTCTTCTCAACCAGGGAGTCGAGATCCTCAACCTTGCTGCCGTTGTCATCAATATAGGAAAAGCCCTCTATTGAATTAAGGCTGATGCTGTGGATAACAGCCTTTGTGACGTCGATATATACGCGGTTTTCGTCGCCCGGAAACATCTGGGTGGCCTCACGTATCATGTGACGATAGGCGCCGCTGTTATCCGGGCCGTCATCGGATATCTGAAACACCAGCATATGATCAAGGGACTTGGCAAAGCGCTCAATGTGGTTTGCAAAAATATCAAGTGTCTTCATTGCCCAGAAAGGATCGGCGAAGGACTCACTGTTGAATACTATGACCAAGGGCAGCTTGCTGTCAGGCTCCGTATAACGCTCATACTGCGCCTGCGGGACCATCGCAACCCAGCGTCCTCCGCCTGTCTCGCGGGTCTCAACGTGAACGCCGCGGCTCTTCCAGTATTCGATGACCTCCGGGATATCCATGCTTCCCGAGTTAAAGTTATAGCCCTCCCTGTTCTCCACCTCCTGGCAGGTGAACTTATATTCCGGCTTATCGTCTACGCCCTTTCTGTCAGCCTCGATGGCGCCGATGAACTTTGCAAGGGTATGTACCGGCGACGCAGCGCTTCCGGTTCTGCAATTCTCGGCGTCCAGTTCATCAGCATTTGGGCAGCTGTACTCCTTATTCATCTAATCGTATCTCCTTAATCCAGTTATATTTTCTCATATGATAAAATACCATCTCTTAGAACAATAATCAACAAATATTTATTCATTTTATACAAAATACACTAAGAGCCGATTCGAAATCGAATCGGCTCTTTAACAGTCGGTATATCATTCCCCGCTGCCGCCATAGTTTGAGAGAACGCGGGCTGAGGGATCGTTTACATCGCAGCCCTCCCAAGACTTGTTGGGCATCCAGAAGTCAACAACCATCTTAGACTGTCCGGGGTAGTATTTTTCAAAAATCTCGCGGTAGAGAAGGCTCTCTTTTGTGAAGGGCTGAGCATGGGTATATTTTCCACGCTTCTCCTCAAATTCCTCATCTGAGTACAGCCCCTCGGCGTACTCCTTAAGATCATCCACCATGGAGTGTCCCACCGCGTCAGAGAAGGCGGCCTTCTGCCGCCACAGGATCGACTCCGGAAGCAGCTCATCCTTCTCAAAGGCGTGACGGAGCAAATATTTGCCCATATCATAAGTGTTCATCTTCATAGCCGGGTCAATACTCATGACATACTTCACAAACGCCAGATCTCCAAACGGAACGCGGGCCTCAAGAGAGTTTACGGAGATACAGCGGTCGGCGCGGAGCACATCATACATATGAAGCTCCCTTACCCGCTTCTGGGCCTCCTTCTGGAATTCCTCCGCATTTGGCGCAAAGTCGGTATACTTATAGCCGAACAGCTCGTCGGATATCTCACCTGTCAAAAGGACGCGCACGTCTGTAGTCTCATGTATCGCCTTGCATACCAGATACATACCCATGCTGGCGCGGATAGTTGTTATATCATAAGTGCCGAGGGCCTTTATAACAGTCTCGAGGGAGTCAAGAACCTGCTGCCGGGTCATTATCACCTCAGTGTGGTCGCTGCCGATGAAGTCCGCCACCTGACGGGCATATTTAAGGTCTATCGCATCGGTGTCCATGCCGATGGCAAAAGTGCGGATATGCCGCTTAAGCTCCTTTGCCGCAACGGCGCAGACCAGGCTGGAGTCAAGCCCTCCCGAGAGAAGAAAGCCCAGCGGCGCGTCAGCGTCAAGGCGTTTTTCGATGCCCTTAATAAGAAGCTCGCGGATGTTGGAACAAACGGTATCTACATCATCCTTAACATATTCCCCCTCAACCTCTGCGATATCGCAGTAACGCGTAAACTCACCATAGGCGTAATAATGCCCGGGGGGGAACGGCATGACCTTTTTGCAGAATTTTATCAGATTCTTCGCCTCGCTGGCAAATACTATAGACCCGTCATCGAGATAACCGTAGTAAAGCGGACGGATTCCAATGGGGTCTCTTGCGGCAATAAGTGAATCCGTCTTGGAATCATAGATTATCATGGCAAATTCCGCATCAAGCTCATTAAACATATCAAGCCCGTATTCCTTAAACAGCGGAAGGATTATCTCGCAGTCGGAGTCGCTCTTAAAGGTATACTTTTTGGAAAGCGCCCTCTTAACAGGCCTGAAACCATAAAGCTCGCCGTTGCACACGGCCATATCACCGCCTAAGCAAAAAGGCTGCATCCCCTCCGGATGGAGGCCCATTATCGCAAGGCGGTGAAAGCCCAGCCAGCCGGACTTTGTCTCGACGAAGCGGGACATATCAGGGCCGCGGGACTCCGTCTCCATAAAGCCCTCCATAGCGAGAGCCTTTGGGATACTTCTCTTTGAAAAACCGATTATTGAACACATAAAAAACACCTCCGGATAATAAAAACGCAGCCTTCATCCTCTACAGGACGAATAGCTGCTTATCCGCGGTGCCACCTGATTTGCCGAAAACCGGCCGCTTTTTCGGGTTCCGATAAACCCTCACGGCGTAACGTGCCGCTTCTACGTCTCCCCTACTTGCCGAAGCTTTCGGATCGCTGCTCCCGGGTGTTCTTTCGACAGTCTCCTGCGCGAGGCTCTCACCATCCCCCGCTCTCTTTGGCCGATTTCCTGCGTACTTTTCCCGATCATTGCATTTGCCTATCAACTTTACATTCATATTATATCCGCAAATGCGGTTTTGTCAACACAAAAATGAAGGAAATTATATGCCCGTCCTTCATATTGTCTAACTGCACAATTTAAAACCGCCAACAAAAATTTTACTTTGGTAAATCCCACAAATGCGCACAAAAATGACCTGTTTCGCCTTTACTTTTGTTGACTTTCCGAAGTTAAATGTTATAATTTTATAGGTAAGAATGCAAAGGTATTCTGCCCGCGGGCTGATGTCTTTGCTTTTTTTATAAATTTTATTTTTATTAAATAATCTTCCAAACTGGAGTGCTGTTAAATGGTAAAAATAAATAATAACTTTACAAAGCTTCCCGGCGGCTACCTCTTCCCCGAGATCGGCAGGCGCACACGGGCATTTGCCGCACAGAATCCTCCCATGCCGATAATCCGCATGGGCATTGGCGATGTGACGCTTCCTCTGGCCCCCGCTGTTATTGAGGCGATGCACAAGGCCACGGATGAGATGGGGCACAAGGAGACCTTCCGCGGCTACTGTGAGGAGACCTGCGGCGCCTATGATTTCCTGCGCTTCGCTATACGTGACTCCTACAAGGAGCGCGGAGTTGAGATCGCAGACGATGAGATATTCGTATCCGACGGGGCAAAGTCCGACTGCGGAAACATCGGGGACATCTTCTCCACCGACAATGTGGTCGCCGTATGCGACCCTGTCTATCCTGTATATGTGGATACAAATGCCATGGCCGGCCGCGCCGGAGACTACGACGGCGAGAAATGGACGAACCTTGTCTATCTCCCCTGCACCGCAGAAAACGGCTTTGCGCCCGCGCTTCCGGAGCGTGTTCCGGATATAATTTACATCTGTTCCCCCAATAACCCCACCGGCACCGCACTTACAAAAGATCAGCTCAAGATCTGGGTGGATTACGCAAACAAGCACGGCAGCGTCATACTCTTTGACAGCGCCTATGAGGCCTTTATCTCCGAACCGGGCATCCCCCACAGCATCTATGAAATTGAAGGTGCCGAGACCTGCGCCATCGAATTCCGCTCCTTCTCAAAGACCGCGGGATTTACCGGAAACCGCTGTGCCTATACGGTCATCCCCAAGGCACTGGTGCGGGTTGGCGTGAGCCTGCGTGATATGTGGAACCGCCGTCAGGGCACAAAGTTTAACGGCGTCCCCTATGTGATACAGCGCGCGGCCGAGGCCACCTTCACCCCTGAGGGCAAGGCGCAGATAATGGAGTCCATCGGCTACTACCTCAATAACGCCAAAGTAATAAGGGATGGCCTTGAGAGCGCCGGCCTTACCGTATACGGCGGGGTCAACGCACCGTATATCTGGTGCGGCACTCCGGACGGAATGGGCTCCTGGGAGTTCTTCGACCTTCTGCTGCACAAGGCCTGCATAGTAACAACGCCCGGCGCCGGCTTCGGCCCGGCCGGTGAAGGTTTTATACGTCTCACTGCCTTCGGCAGCTTTGAAAACACCTGTGAGGCCGTGGAGCGTATCAAAACGGTTCTTAACTGAGAGCTTATCACAGGATCAGCAAAAGCTCTAAGTACAAAAGCGCCATGGCGCGAAATTGCGGAGGAGTATCAATGCAGAAAGCATATTTGATATTGGAAAACGGCAAAAAATATGAGGGCACTTCTTTCGGAGCTTCCGGGACAAGTGTTGGCGAACTCGTTTTTACGACCGGTATGACGGGCTGTGCTGAGAGTCTTACCGACCCCAGCTATTATGGGCAGCTTGTTATTTTCACCTTCCCGCAGTTCGGAAATTACGGTATTGCAGACGCGGATATGGAAAGCTCCGGCATCCATGTCCGCGGAGCTGTAGTTAGGGAGTTTTGCGACGCTCCCTCCAACTTCCGCTGCGACGAAACGGTCAACGACTTTTTAAAGCGCCACAACGTTGTGGGCATCTCCGGGGTCGACACACGCGAGCTTACCCAGATGATAAGGGAGCGCGGCGTAATAAACGCCGTGATCACTACGGAAAACCCCGATTATCCCGTTGATGCTTTAAAGGCCTTCAGAATAACTGATTCTGTAAAAAACACCAGCACAAAAGAGTGTATCACTCTTATGCCCGAAGGACCCGCTCGGCACACGGTAGCGCTTATGGACTACGGCGCCAAGAAGAGCATAGCCGATAATCTGGTAAAGCGCGGCTGTAAGGTTGTGGTATTCCCCTACAGCGCCACCGCTGAGGAGGTCATGAGCATAAAGCCCGACGGCATAATGCTCTCAAACGGCCCGGGAGATCCCTCCGACAACGTTGAGGCCATAGCCGAGCTTAGAAAGCTGTTCGGCAAAGCCCCCATGTTCGGCATATGCTTAGGCCATCAGATGATGGCTCTGGCGGCGGGAGCAGCAACAGAAAAGCTCAAATTCGGCCACCGGGGCGCAAACCAGCCTGTCAAGGATCTGAAAACCGGCAGGGTCTACATCACCTGCCAGAACCACGGCTATGCCGTTACCTGCGAGAGCCTTGAGGGCATCGGCGCGGAGCTTAGATATATAAACGTTAACGATAAGACATGTGAGGGCGTCGATTACCCCTTGCTTGACGCTTTCTCAATGCAGTTCCACCCCGAGGCTCACGGAGGCCCCAGGGACTGCGAGGGCGCCTTTGACAGGTTTCTTAAAATGATGGAGGTGCGGTAAGATGCCACTTGATAAAACAATAAAAAAAGTTCTGGTCATCGGCTCCGGCCCCATCGTCATAGGTCAGGCGGCGGAGTTCGACTACGCGGGTACTCAGGCCTGCCGTATTCTCAGAAGCGAGGGTATAAAATCCGTCCTTGTAAACTCAAACCCCGCCACCGTCATGACGGACGGCGACATGGCGGATGCTGTCTACCTTGAACCTCTTAACGCCGACACCGTAAAGCGCATAATCTTAAAGGAAAAGCCCGACTGCCTTCTTGCGGGTCTCGGCGGGCAGACCGGACTTACGATTGCCATGCAGCTGTCTCACGAGGGCTTTTTGGAAAGGCACGGCGTGCGCCTTATAGGCACAAACGCCGATGCGATCGATAAGGCGGAGGACAGGGAGCTTTTTAAGGAGGCCATGGACCGCATAGGCCAGCCCACCGTTCCGTCCGATATAGCCAACGACGTTGAGACTGCCGTTGAGGTCGCAAATAAGATCGGCTACCCCGTGATCATCCGTCCCGCGTTCACACTTGGCGGCGGCGGGGGCGGCGTCGCATATAACGAGGAGGAGCTTCGCGAGGTGGCCTTCAATGGCCTTGAGGCCTCCCCCATAACCCAGATACTTGTGGAGCGCTACATCTTCGGCTGGAAGGAGATCGAGTTTGAGGTCATGCGCGACCATGCGGGCAACGTCATAACCGTCTGCTCCATGGAAAACTTTGACCCGGTGGGAATACACACAGGCGATTCCATCGTAGTAGCTCCCGCTCTGACCCTTGCCGACAAGGAGTATCAGATGCTCCGCTCCGCCGCGCTGGGCATCATAACCGAGATGGGTATCGAGGGCGGCTGCAACTGCCAGTTTGCATTAAATCCAACCAGCTTCGAGTACTCCGTTATTGAAGTAAACCCCCGTGTATCCCGCTCATCAGCTCTGGCTTCCAAAGCCACAGGTTACCCGATCGCAAAGGTCGCGGTAAAAATTGCGCTGGGATATACGCTTGACGAGATAAAGAACGATATCACCGGCAAGACCTTTGCCTGCTTTGAGCCGGCTCTGGACTATGTTGTGGTGAAATTCCCCAAGTGGCCTTTTGATAAGTTCCACGATGCACAGCGCCGCCTGGGTACGCAGATGAAGGCCACGGGCGAAGTCATGGCCATAGGCCACACCTTCGAAGCTGCGCTTATGAAGGCCGTCCGCGGCGCCGAGATCGGACAGGAGACCCTGACCCGCGCACCGGAAAACGACAAGAGCTTGGAGGAGCGCCTTGACTCCATGGACGACCTGCGCCTTTTCACTATATTTGAGGCGCTTAAAGCCGGCTTCCCCGCAGAGAAGATCCATGAGATAACCATGATAGACCACTGGTTCATATCCAAGCTCCAGAACCTTGTGGACTATGAAAAGCACATAACAGAAAACGGCATAGACGCTGAGAGCTACCTTTTGGGCAAAAAGTACGGCTACACCGATAAGGCTCTCTCCGCCATAACAGGCCAGTCTGAGCTTCCGCACCGCGACCCGGTCTATAAGATGGTCGACACCTGTGCCGCAGAATTTGAGGCCGAGACGCCGTATTATTACGCCTCCTACGACGATACATGCGACTCCCGCCCCGCTCCCCGCACAAAGAAAAGCGTGATCGTGATTGGCTCCGGCCCGATACGCATCGGCCAGGGCATCGAGTTTGACTACAGCTCGGTACACTGCGCCGTTACACTGAAGAAGCTCGGCTATGACGTGGTCATTATTAATAACAACCCGGAGACTGTCTCCACGGACTATGACACCGCCGACAGACTGTACTTTGAACCGCTTTGCCCAGAGGACGTTATGGGTGTTATAGCTGTTGAAAATCCTGTCGGCGTCGTTGTGGCCTTCGGCGGACAGACCGCAATAAAGCTCACCGAATACCTTGATAAGCACGGGATAAAAATTCTCGGCACCTCCGCCGAGGGCATAGATCTGGCTGAGGACCGTGAGCGCTTTGACGCGCTTCTTGAGAGCATGGGCATAAAGCGCCCCCGCGGCTTCGGCACCCATAACCTTGAGGAGGCGCTCAACGCCGCAGAGAGCCTGGGCTATCCGGTTCTTCTCCGCCCATCCTATGTTATCGGCGGTCAAAACATGGTCATCGCCCACGACGAGGGCGATGTGCGCCGGTATATGGAGCTGATACTCTCAGGCAGCAAGCAGGCGGATAACTCAGTCCTCGTTGATAAGTATATGCCCGGCACGGAGCTTGAGGTGGACGTGATCTCCGACGGCACAGACGTTCTCATGCCCGGTATTATGGAGCATATAGAGCGCGCCGGCGTCCATTCAGGCGACTCCATCGCTGTATATCCCCCGTACAACCTGACCGATAAGATGATGCGCATCATCGTCGACTGCTCCACACGTCTGGCACTTGAGCTTGGTACACGGGGGCTTGTGAATATCCAGTACCTCATCTACAAGAAGGAGCTTTACGTGATCGAGGTAAATCCCCGTGCATCGCGTACTGTTCCGTATCTTTCCAAGGTCACCGGCATCCCAATGGTGGATGTGGCCTCCCGGGTCATGATGGGCGCGACGCTCAAGGAGATGGGCTATAATCAGGTTCTCTGCAACACTCCTCCATATTACGCCATCAAAGTGCCTGTCTTCTCCTTTGAGAAGATAACCGACGCCAACTCCATGCTGGGTCCTGAGATGAAATCCACCGGCGAGGTGCTGGGTATCGGCAGGACGCTCAACGAGGCGCTGTTCAAGGGACTCCGCGCGGCAGGCTACGATCTGTCCGGCGCACTCACCCCCGGCAGGAACGGTGTACTGCTTTCAGTTGAAAACCACGAGCTTTCCGATGTTGTAAAGCTTGCCAAAAAGCTGAACGACCTGCGCATGAGGATCTTCGCAACTCCCGACACGGCTAAGGCCGTAAGCTCCCTGGGCATTGAGGTAAATGTCATAGATCACGTTGGCGACGCTTACAGCCTTATGGAAAACGGAACGATAAGCTTCATCGTCTACACAGGCGCGCTCTATGACGACACCATGGGCGACTATATCGAGCTTCACTCCCGGGCCGTAAAACTCCGCATCCCATGCATAACCTCACTTGATACAGCCGGGGCCGTCGCAGATACGCTGGAAAGCCGCTTTACAAACGAGAACACGGAGCTTGTCAATCTGAATAACATGCGCAGAAAGCGCGAGCTTGTACACTTTGCAAAGATGCACGGCTGCGGCAACGACTATATATTCTTCGATAACCGCGACGGGCGCATAACAAGCCCTGAATCACTTTGCGTATCCGTCTGCGACCGAAATTACGGTATAGGCGGCTGTGGCATAGTCCTTATTGAGAACTCGGCCGGAGCCGACGCAAAAATGCGTATATTCAATCAGGACGGCAGTGAGGGCAAAATGGCCGGAAACAGTATCCGCTGTGTTGGAAAGTACCTTTACGACAAACACATCGTCCATCAGGAGCACATGACAATTCAGACGGACGACGGCGTAAAGTCCCTGCAGCTGTTTATACGCAACGGCAGGGTCAGCACCGTCAGCGTCCACATGGGAAAGGCAAACCTCTCCTCCCGCCTTATACCTACAACAATAGACAGTCCCACAGTGATCGATCACCCCGTTACCATTGACGGCAAGGAATACAGAATAACCTGTTCCTCTATCGGCAACCCACATTGCTCTGTATTCTGCGACGAGATCGACTCTCTTGACCTAAATAAGCTCGGCCCGCTCTTTGAGCAGGCGGATATATTCCCGGAACGTGTTAACACTGAATTTATCCGCATAGTAAACGACGACACGCTCCGCGTGCGGGTCTACGAGCGCAGCAACGGCGAAACAAAGGCCAGCGGCACCGGAGCCTGCGCCGCGGTCATCGCCGCCACGGAAAACGGCTTTCTTACAAAGGGCCGCGATATCACCGTTAAATTAGAGGGCGGCGATCTTACGGTCAATTACACAGACGAGCGCGTGATACTTACCGGCGACGCCGTTCTGGTATATGAAGGCGTATACGAATACTGATATACCGCAGGGAAGGGCAAACCCCTTCCCTGTAATCCATTTAAAGAGAGGTTTTTGCAATGGCTGTCCTTGCACTTGAAGCCAGCACCTCATCCGCAAAGGCCATGCTGTTTGAGCCTAAAAGCGGTGAGATACTGCGCGTTGCCGGAAGAGCCTATCCCCCGGAGATCTGCGACACCGTCACAATGGATGCCCCGGGAGCTGTGGACTTTGTGCTGTCCCTTGGCCGGGAGATACTTAACGGGAGCCAAAACATTGAAATGGTGGTTCTCAGCTCAATCTGGTTCCACAGCGGAGGACTTTTTGATGCGAATATGGCCCCTATAGGCAGGCTGCGCACATGGGCAGACCCCTCAGGCTCCGGCATATCCGGGTCGCTCAGGAAAAATCCGGAGCTTTACGACCGGCTTTACAGCCTCACGGGAAATCCTCCTCACAGCATATACGCGCTCTATAAGTGGCTTGAACTTGCCTCGTCTGCAGGTATGGATATAGGCCGCGTCCCCCATCTTATGGCTCTGCCTGATTACCTTTTCTACCGCTTTACAGGCAAGCGCATGGTCTCCTCAATGACCGCGTCGGCAAGCGGACTTATGAACATACATAAGCTCAAGTGGGATGACGAGATCATGAAGCGCTTCGGCATTACGGAGCCGCAGCTGTCGGTGATAGTCCCCCCCGAGCACACAGAGCCGCTTAACAAAGTCTCCGCTGAAGCTCTCGGACTTGATGAAGGTATACCGGTACTTATAGTCGGAGCCGACGGAGCCTGCAATCAGATTGCCGTAGGCGGGCTTAAGCCCGGAATAATGTCCGTTTCCGTCGGTACCAGCGCCGCGCTGCGGCTCAGCTCCGCCTCTCCCAGCATATCAAAGGGGGAGGATAAAAATTGGTGCTATTACGGCGCCGAGGGGCGCTGGATATGCGGGGCCGCTACAAACGGGGCAGGAAGCTGCCTCGACTGGTTTTCCAAGAAGCTGTGCGGGGGTACGCCGCTTTCCGAACTTGATCTTGAGCTTAGTAATGTCTATTCAGGCCCTATGGAGGCACCGGTATTTCTTCCGTTTCTGTTTGGTGAGCGCTGCCCCGGCTGGCAGGATAAGCGTACAGGCGGATGGCAGGAGTTAAGCGGTGCGCACAGCCGAACCGCCCTTTACTACAGCGTTCTGGAGGGCGTGCTTTTCAATATGTACCAATGCTATCTTGCCCTATGCGGTGATAATCCGCCGGAGCACATACTTATATCCGGCGGCATCGTCCGCTCATCTGTCTGGCTTCAGATGGCGGCGGACATATTCAAAATGCCCATGGAGGTCGTAAGCGTCGAGCACGCCTCCCTTCTCGGCGCGCTGCGCATAGCTCAAAAGCTTCTTGGATATACTAAGAGCCTTACAGAGGTCAGCTGCAGCATCTTAAGGACGGTTTATCCAAATAGCAGCTCCGGTTTTGACAGGCGCTTCTCACAGTATATGTCTTGGTACCGGCACACGCGTTAACGGATCTGCGGTTTTGTGCAAAATAGTCTCAAATTCGCGAGTTTTTTAGCTTTCTTTGAGCAATACTGACATTTACTTTTAGATGATAAAGTGTTATTATCCTTCTATCACATCAGAACTTTCAGGAGCGCAGTTATGACTAAGCCGATCTGCACAACTGAATACCGTTATTTTAACTTCTACTTTAGCTTTACCTATTATTTTGGTAAGGCTTATTGTGGTTTGGCTGAATAACGGTAAAAGAGTTCCGCACACACTATAAAGAACGCTCTTTAGACCTTGCAGCTAAACCGCTGCAAGGTCTTTTCGCGTATTATTGGAGGAATTTAAAAATGGTAGTAATTTTAAAAGAAAATCCCAACCAAGCACAGCTCGACAGTCTGATCTCCTGGCTTCAAGACAAGGGCATAGCGATACATGAGACCGTCGGCGTCCATCAGACAATCCTTGGTCTTGTGGGCGATACCTCGTCCATCGATATCGACCTTCTTACGGCACTTGACATAGTGGAGGACGTGCGGCGTATTCAGGAGCCATACAAAAAGGCCAACCGCAAGTTTCATCCGGATAACACCGTCGTAAAGGTCGGTGATGTGGAGATCGGCGGCGGGGAGCTTACCCTTATCGCAGGCCCATGCTCTATTGAGACCGAGGAGCAGATATGCTCCATCGCCAAAAGCGTAAGAAAAAGCGGCGCGAAGATACTCCGCGGCGGCGCTTTCAAGCCCCGCACCTCCCCGTACTCCTTCCAGGGTCTGAGGGATGAGGGTCTGCGCCTTATGGAGATTGCCAAGGAGGAGACGGGCCTTCCGATAGTCACGGAGATCATGGACGCCTCACAGCTCCCGCTCTTTGAAAACGTGGACATGATCCAGGTAGGCGCGAGGAATATGCAGAACTTTGAGCTGCTCAAGGTCCTCGGCAAGGTTGACAAGCCCATCCTCCTGAAGCGCGGCCTGTCCGCAACCTACGAGGAGCTTCTCATGAGTGCGGAGTATATAATGTCAGGCGGAAACGAGAATATAGTCCTGTGCGAGCGCGGCATACGCACCTTTGAGACGTACACTCGCAACACGCTGGATATATCCGCCATACCGGTACTCAAAAAGCTCACACATCTGCCCATTGTTATCGACCCCAGCCATTCAGCCGGTAAATCCGCCCTTGTACCGCCCCTCTCCTGCGCCGCTGTAGCCGCAGGCGCCGACGGTCTTATTATTGAGGTCCACAACGATCCGGCTCACGCCTGGTGCGACGGACCACAGTCCATAAAGCCCGAAGTATTCGACTCCCTGTCAAAGAAGCTCACTGTTATCTTTGACACATGCAAAAGTGAGGCGGTAAAATGAGTACAATAGGAATAGTGGGCCTTGGCCTTATTGGCGGTTCCATGGCCAAGAGCATTAAGGCCAGAACCGGCCACACCGTTCTCGGTATAGATATCGACAGAGAGACGATGGAGCTTGCCATCATGTCCGGATCTATCGACAGTCCCCTTGATGACGATAACCTCAAGAGCTGCGACCTTCTCCTTGTGGCGCTCCCTCCCCAGGCGCTCCTGCGCTGGGTGACTGAGAACGCCCCGAAAATCGCAAAGCACACCATGCTGATCGATCTATGCGGAGTGAAACGCGCCATATGCTCCGTCATCACTCCGCTTTCAGAGAAGTACGGCTTCTCTTATATTGGCGGCCACCCAATGGCCGGCAAGGAGGTCAGCGGGTTTAAAAGTGCCGACTCCGCCCTCTTCTCAGGCGCCTCTATGATACTTACGCCGGATAAAAACACAGATATCGTGATGCTGGATAAGCTCAAAGCCTTCTTCCTTGAGATTGGTTTTGAGACACTCACCTTCACCACCCCTGAGGAGCACGACAGAATAATCTCCTACACCTCCCAGCTTGCCCACATATGCTCCAGCTCATATGTAAAATCCCCCACGGCCCAGACCCACATGGGCTTCTCCGCCGGCAGCTTTAAGGATATGACCCGCGTCGCCAGGCTCGACGAAAATATGTGGACCGAGCTTTTTTCCGCAAACCGGGACAATCTTGTGGGGGAGCTTGAGGAGCTTATAAAGCACCTTACCGACTACCTTGACGCCATAAAAGCCGACGATCAGGATAAGCTCCGCCAGCTTCTTAAGACCGGCCGGGAGCTTAAAGCCACTGCCGGAGGGAACTGAAGTTGAAGGAAACTACCGTAAATATAAACGTTGGTCAGGGCTACCGTGTAAACATCGGCGGCGGGCTTATTGACCGCTGCGGGGAGATATTATCCGGGGTGCTGTCCCCCCGCCGCACGGCGGTCGTCACAGATTCAGTCGTGGCAGGTCTGTACCTTGACCGTGTGAAGGACAATCTTAAGGCAGCAGGCTTTGACCCAATATGCTGTGTCTTTGAGCACGGCGAGGGGTCAAAAAACTTATCCACGTTGTCCGATATACTTGAATTTTTTGCAGAAAACCATCTGACGCGCTCTGACCTTGTTGTTGCCCTGGGAGGAGGCGTAACGGGGGATATGGCTGGCTTTGCCGCCGGTGTATACCAGCGCGGGGTGAGATATGCCCAGATACCGACTACTCTCTTAGCTGCCGTTGACTCCTCTGTCGGCGGTAAGACTGCGGTGAACCTCTCGGCAGGCAAAAACCTGGCCGGTGTGTTTTTGCAGCCGTTATCCGTCATATGCGACACAGACACCTTCAAAACGCTGCCGCCGGATATTTTCGCAGACGGCGCTGCAGAATCGATAAAATACGGTGTTCTGACAGACGAGCGGATATTTGAGTTTTTTGCCGGTGGGGATGTCCAAGGCTCCCTAACCGACATCATATCCCGCTGTGTATCCATCAAGGGCGCTTTAGTCGAGCGCGACGAGCATGACAACGGGGACAGGCGCTTTCTGAATCTGGGGCACACCATTGGCCACGCTATCGAAAACCTGAGCGGCTACACCTTCCCGCACGGTCATGCCGTAGCGGTGGGAATGGTCATGATAGCCCGCGCCGGTGAAAAAATGGGGATAACCCAGCCCGGGACCAGCGAAAAAATCGCTGAGGTGCTGAAAAAGAATGACCTACCCACATCAGTGGATTACTCAGCACAGGCGCTTCTGCCTGCTGCGCTGTCGGATAAGAAGCGCAATGGCGGCGAGCTTACAATAGTTATCCCCGAGCGCATAGGCAAATGCATACTCAAGACCATCCCGGTATCTGAGCTTGGGGAGATAATCAGCCTAAGCAAGGAATAACTGTGAAAAAAATACACTATTACTCCGGCAAAAGACCGTGCCGTATTTGCGGCACACTGTCAAGATCTCCATCACGGGTGGAGGTTTTCATTAAATCTGTGCTGCGATCAGCAGAATGGAGATTAATATGGACATTCGAATAAGCCCATCGCGGCTATCCGGAACTGTGAAGGCCGTGGCCTCAAAGTCGGATGCTCACAGGCTGCTTATATGCGCCGCGCTCTCTGATAAGGCCACCCGCGTGGTTATAGCTGAGCGCTCGGCCGACATCGACGCCACGGCGGCCTGCCTGACAGCCATGGGTGCGGACATATCATATAGGGACGGGGCGTTTTATGTGTGTCCCATCACAGCTGTGGGCGCAAATCCGCTCATCGACTGCAATGAGAGCGGCTCGACGCTGCGCTTTCTCCTGCCGGTGGCGGCGGCTCTGTGCGATAAGTCCTCCTTCACCGGGAGCGGAAAGCTCCCACAGCGTCCCATCGGCGAGCTTGTCTCCGCCATGTCGGAGCACGGCGTCTCCTTCTCATCCGGTTCTCTCCCTCTTGAGATAAGCGGCAGGATGACCGGCGGACAGTTTTCGATCCCGGGAAATGTCAGCTCCCAGTATATATCAGGCCTTCTCATGGCGCTGCCCTTAGCCGGCGGAGGAGAGATAAGGCTCACGACGAAGCTTGAGTCCGCCGCCTATGTGGATATCACCATCTCGGCTATGGAGCGATTCGGCATTAATGTTGCCCGAACGGAGAGCGGCTTTGCAGTCCCCGCGGGTAAGCTTTATAACTCCCCCGGTGAAATAAGCGCCGAGGGTGACTGGTCAAACAGCGCCTTTTTCCTCACCGCCGGGGCCTTGGGTGCCTCCCTCTCGGTCTCCGGGCTTTGTCCCGATTCCGTTCAGGGCGACAGGGCTGTTATCGATGTTCTGTGCCGCATGGGAGCCAAAACACTTGACTCTCCTCTGGGCATTTCGGTCGGTAAAGGACGGCTTTCAGGCTGTACCGTTGACGTATCGGAGATCCCGGACCTTCTGCCGGTGCTCTCTGTAGCCGCCGCCTTCTGCGACGGGGAGACACGCTTTATAAACGGCGCGCGCCTAAGGATTAAAGAGAGCGACAGGCTGTCTTCCACCGCGGCGTTAATAAGCTCTCTCGGCGGCTCGGTCAAGGAGCAGCCCGACGGGCTTATTATCAAGGGCAAGGCGCTTACCGGCGGCAGGGTCGACGGCTTTAACGACCACAGGATCGTCATGTCAGCCGCAATAGCCGGGGCCTTCTGCAAAGAGGATGTAATTATAAACGGCGCTGAGGCCATAAGAAAATCCTATCCCACATTTTTTGACGACTACAGAGCTTTAGGAGGCACGGCAGATGTCATCTGAGTTTGGAAAAACCTTAAAAATCTCCGTTTTCGGCCAGTCCCACGGAAAGGCTATCGGCGTGGTCGTTGACGGACTTCCCACGGGGATAAAGCTTGATATGGAGGAGCTTTACCGGTTTATGGACCGCCGTCGCCCGGGTAAGAGCAGGCTCACCACAGCCCGCAGTGAGGGCGACGTTCCCATCATCCTTTCAGGTGTTCAGGACGGTGTAACCTGCGGCTCACCTCTTTGTGCAATAATAGAAAACAGCGACACCCGCTCAAAGGACTACTCCGAGCTTTGGGACAAGCCCCGTCCCTCCCACGCGGACTTTACCGCAAGGGCGCGCTACGGAGACTTTGTGGATATGCGCGGCAGCGGCCACTTTTCCGGTAGGCTCACCGCCCCGCTTTGTATAGCCGGGGGCATAGCAAAGCAGATTCTCGCCCAGCACAGCATATTTGTGGGCGCGCACCTTATGTCAGTGGGAAATGTCGAGGACGTACCCTTCCCGATGGAGCCGGAGGCGGCGCTTTTTGAGTCAGTCGCTGAAAAGAGCTTCCCTGTAATAGACGACAAGCAGGGGGAAAAGATGGCTCGGCTTATTGAAGATGCCTCGCAGGAGTGCGATTCTGTCGGCGGTGTTGTCGAATGCTCCGTCATCGGCCTTCCCGCAGGACTCGGCTCCCCAATGTTTGACGGGATAGAAAACCGCCTTGCAGCCGCGATCTTCGGAGTCCCGGCAGTTAAAGGTCTGGAATTCGGCGCGGGCTTCTCATCAGCGGGAAAGCGCGGCTCTGAGAACAACGACCCGTTTATAATTTCAGACGGCGCCGTTAAGACCTCAAAAAACGACAGCGGCGGCATCCTCGGCGGCATCACAACCGGAATGCCCGTCATATTTAAGGCAGCCATAAAGCCCACCGCCTCCATATCCAAGCCCCAGCAGACCGTGAGCCTCTCAAATATGCAGCCTGCGGAGCTTATTGTCCATGGCCGTCACGATCCATGTATAGCCCTGAGGGCCGTTCCCGTAATTGAGGCGGTAGCCGCCTCAGTCATTCTTGACATAATACTGGAGGAAGAATAAATGGAGCTTTCTGAGATCAGAGAGAGCATCGACCAGATAGACGAGGAGCTTCTTACGCTCTTTATAAAGCGTATGGGGCTTGCACATCAGGTGGCGGAGTATAAGGCCGCCAACAATATGCCTATACTCAATAAGAGCCGCGAGAGGGAGATACTGCGCCGCGTATCACAGGAAAGCGGCGAATTTGAAGGCTATGCCCACAGGCTTTTTTCCGTGCTTTTTGAGCTTAGCCGTACATATCAGGCTGGGCTTTGCGCAGCAAAATCCAATGTGCGCACCGCTATTGAACAGGCGCTCAAATCCTCCCCCGGCCTCTTCCCCAAAAACGGCACGATAGCCTGTCAGGGGGTCGAAGGCGCTTACTCACAGATGGCAGCCGACAGGATGTTCCCCCGGGGGAATATCGTTTTTTTCAAGTCCTTTGAGGGAGTGTTCGATGCCGTTGAAAACGGAATGTGCGATTTTGGCATATTGCCCATCGAAAACAGCTCAAACGGATCGGTACGAAATGTTTATGACCTTCTCCAGCGCAAAAATGTCAGCATAGTACGCAGCGAGCGGCTGTGCATCCGCCACGAGCTTTTGGCAAAGCCGGGTGTAAAGCTCTCCGAGATCACGGAGATCCACTCTCACCAGCAGGCTCTGGGACAGTGCAGCCAGTTCTTAAAGTCCCTTGGCGACAGCGTTAAAATAATCCCCTGCGACAACACCGCTATGGCGGCGCAGCTTGTCTCACAGTCTCCTGACCGCGGGATCGCCGCCATATCCTCCTCCGGATGCGCGGCACTCTACGGCTTGGAGCCTATAACAGGCGCCTGTCTGCAAAACAGCGACAACAACTACACCCGCTTTATATGTATTTCCAAAACTCCCGCCGTATACCCCGGGGCAAACAGGATAAACCTGGTCATCTCCTGTGACCACAAGCCGGGGGCGCTCTACGATATTCTGGCACAGATCTCCGCACTGGAGCTTAATCTTATAAAGCTGGAGAGCTGTCCGATGGTGGGGCATGATTTTGAGTTTTTGTTCTTCTTTGAGATTGAGGCCAGCGTCCTTGAGCCGAAGGTGGTGGATATGCTTGAGAATCTTGAGCACACCTGCCGCAGCCTTAAATATCTCGGCAACTACACGGAGGTATGAATGAGCGGCAGAATTTACGGACTTTTGGGTGAAAAGCTTGGTCACAGCTTCTCAGTACCCCTCCACCACTCCCTTGGAAACACCGATTATAAGCTCATCGAGCTTAGTCCTGATGAGCTGGGGGATTTTCTCTCACGGGAAGATATCGGCGGGCTTAATGTTACCATACCGTATAAGCGCGACGTTATGCCCTATTGCTCCTATATCGACCCGGCAGCGGAGGAGATAGGCGCGGTAAACACGATCGTAAACCGCGCTGGCAAGCTCTGCGCATATAATACTGATAAATACGGCTTTGAATACGCCGTCCGCCGGGCAGGCATAGATTTTTCCGGGAAGAAGGCCGTCATCTTCGGCTCCGGCGGTACCTCCCGCACAGCCAGAGCCGCCGCGCGCTCACTTGGCGCCGGCGAGATAGTCGTTATATCCCGGCACGGGGAAAATAATTACGATAACCTCGACCGCCACAGCGACGCCGGGATCATTATAAATACAACTCCCGTGGGCATGTTTCCAAACTGCCCGGCGGCTCCCGCGAGCCTGAGTATGTTTCCCAACTGCTCCGGCGTTATGGATGTGGTCTATAATCCTCTGCGTACTGGGCTTACTATGGAGGCCGAGAGGCTGGGCATCCCCTGCTCCGGGGGACTTTATATGCTGGCGGCGCAGGCCAAAGCTGCCGAGGAGCTGTTTTTTGACCGCACCATTGACGACGGTGAAAACGAACGTCTTACAAAAGAGCTTTTCTTGGACGCTGTCAACATTGTCATCATAGGTATGCCCGGCAGCGGCAAAACCACAGTCGGCAAGATTCTCTCCAAGCAAACAGGCCGCCCTCTGGTGGATATGGACAAATACATCACCGAAAAAGTCGGCGTCTCCCCCTCTAATCTGATAAAAACACGCGGAGAAGCCGCCTTCCGGAAAATAGAGCACGACGCCCTTCGCGAGGTATCAAAGGTCGGTGGCCAGATCATCACTACCGGCGGCGGAGTTGTCGTTGTGCCGGAAAACTACCCGCTTCTGCACCAAAACGGTCGGATCTACTGTCTGCGCCGTTCCCTTGAGAAGCTTGCCACAGCTGACAGGCCGCTGTCCACAGGGCTTGAGGGGCTTAAGGCTATGTACAGTGTGAGGCGGCCTCTTTATGAGGGTTTCGCCGATGTGCTCATCGATAATAACGGCACTTTAAGCTCTGCCGTTGATAAGATTTTGGAGGATTTCAATGAAAATACTCGTTATTAACGGCCCAAACATAAATATGCTGGGGATCCGCGAACCCGCCATTTACGGTTCGCGGACATACTCAGACCTTTTGGACCTTATCCGCAAAAAGGCGGAGGAGCTTAATGCGGACGTGGAGTTTTTCCAGTCAAACCACGAGGGAGCCATTGTGGACGCTATACAGGCCGCCTATGGGAAATTTGATGGGATAGTCATAAACCCCGCCGCCTATACCCACACAAGCGTGGCGCTTCTGGATGCGGTAAAGGCCGTGGGTATACCGACTGTCGAGGTACACATATCTGATCCCGACACAAGAGACGAGTTCCGCAAAATATCCTATATACGTGAGGCTTGCCTCGCCACTATAAAGGGTCTTGGCTTTGACGGTTATCTCAAGGCAATGGAGCTTCTTGCAAGTACTGTATGCTAGACTTCATTAATAAATGGACTGCCGCACATCCTCATCTGCGGCAGTCCATTTTTCGTTATATCTTGCTTGAGCATGTCTTTTGGGGCGGTAATGATCGGCTGCGGTATTGGAAGCTCCACGTCGGCAGCAGCCGCGGCTATTCAGTCCGGAGTACAATTATTAATACTCGCCACATCATTCTCACTATTGATGTTCAGCAGCGTCCTGCTGCTGATATAAGGCGGCAAAGGTATTGTCCTTAACCGAAGATTTTCAGCAAGACTCCTCATACGCAGATCACCTGCAAGAATTTGACGTTCCATTACCGGTATGCAGCGGCGAGAATATATACCGATAAGCGGCTGCACACGTCCTTCATCCTCTACCAGAAGGATATCGTCTTCCTGTTTCACTTCGCCTATAATATATTGTGCAAGCTGTTTTGAAAACAGAGGTGTATCGCACGGAGCAACTAAAAGCGCGCTGCTCTTTGCAGTGGCAAGTGACGAATACAAGCCGCCCATAGGTCCCATCTCAGGATAAACATCCTCTACATTTGTAAAGCCTTCAAGGTGCAGCGATGAACCGGGTGCAACAGAAAGTAAACACTCGTCCAAACCGCTCATGGACGCAGCTATGCGCTCTATATATGTCAAACCATCCAGTTTGAGCAAAGCCTTATTTCTGCCTCCCATGCGGCTGGATTTGCCGCCAGCCAGTATCAATCCCCCAAGAGTCATTGTTTTAATCCACCACTTTCAGGGCGCCTGTCGGGCAAATAGCAACGCAGGCAGGTTCCCGCCCTGAGCAGCCATCGCACTTTACCATCTTGCGCCACGGTGCAATCTGAGGGATACCAAAAGGACACGCCTTGATGCACAGCCCGCATCCAACGCAGAGCTCATTGTTCACCTGAACAAATCCGTTGTCATCCCGCCATAAAGCCTTTCGCGGACAAGCCGGTATGCATTTCGCATTTTTACAGTGATAACAGCTCTCGGTGTAATACTGCGTAAGACCGGAAGGCTGCGTTTTCCTGCTGTATCTTCTTAGAGATACTGCGTTCTCCACCGACAGATCATAATGGTAATCTATACATGTGACCACACACGCAAGACATCCAATGCATTTGCTGTTATCAGATACAATTCTGCTCACAATCTCCCTCCCCCTCTCTTTAAGTTTTGCCGGTCGTATTCTGCCGTATCACACTTGCGGATATTGCAGATGAAACTTCTAAAGCCGGGGAAACCGGAAATTGGGTCTATGTATTTATCATCGAGCAAAAGGTTCACATTCTGCTCCCCATCGTCATGTACAATATGTACCACGCCAGGCAGCACGCCGCTATCTATGGAAACCATATAATCCAGCTTTCCTACCGGGGTCTCAACAGTTACAGCATCGCCCTCAGATACGTTCAGGCGCCGGGCATCAGCAATACTGATAACAGCGAGAGTATGTGGCTCCAGATTGGATATCCACTTCATTCTATAAGTACGGGAATGGAACAGCTGCGGCTTTCGCCCTCCCGTGACAAGCACCATAGGATATTTTTCCCTGTCTCCCACCGTGTCACGCCAGTCATGGTAAACCGGCAGCGGCTCATAGTTTGGTCTGTCTGCATAACGGGCAATAACATTGGAATAAAATTCTACTTTTCCGCTTGGCGTCTTAAGACCGGTCTCGTAATTATACATTTTTCCGGTAACCGTCTTTTTTGCCTTTACGCCCTCCGGTGAAGCCTTCAATTCAGCAAGCGTAACGCCGGTGGGAGCAAGTATGTAATCGAGATATTCATCATGGCTCTTCATGCTGATCATCTTTCCTTTAAGCTCCAATGCGTGTGCAATGCCCATAATGATCTCCACATCGCTCTTCTTCTCACCCGGATCCAACAGCCGAGGAATGTATCTTATCCAGTTGCCCGGTAAAGCTAAGACATCATCACGCTCACAAGCTGCAGTGCATGGCAGCACCACATCTGCATATTCACAAGATTCGTTCCAGAAGAGTTCCGCTGCAACGCTGAATTCCACAGCTTTAAGTGCCTCAACAATTCTGTCGGGACGGGGCCACATTTGTGCGTTCATACCGAAAGATATGAGATTACGTATTGGATAGGGATCTGAATTGAGAATATTGTCAGCCAAACGGATCGACTGGGATTCATTGTTAATAACATCACGCCACACAGGGAACATACCGTTGGTAATATCATTATCAATGTCCGGCCGCATCACCAGATTGTGGGGGCTGGTATTAAGCACAGCACGCGGAACGGCCGCGGCATGATTTCCGCCGGGGCGATCAAAGTTACCGGTAAGCGCGCTAAGCATAAGTACAGCACGGAAGTTTTGCACACCATTGATGCAATGCACCACAGAGCAGCTGGATGTCATCAGCGAGCAAGGACCGGCGGTAGCAATCATGCGTGCCGCGGCTATGATCTTCTCCTTCGGGACGCCGGTGATTTCTTCCGTTTTTTCCGGGGTAAACTGCGCCGCGTAAGCCTTATACTCATCGTATCCGAAAGTATATTTCTCAATGAATTCCTTATCTTCAAGACCTTCACTGATTATTACATTGGCGATCCCCAATGCAAGTGCGCCGTCAGTTCCGGGAATCAGCTGCAAATGGATAGTCGCCATATTTGTGGTCGGCGTGATGCGCGGGTCGACTACAATGATATTTGCACCGCGCTCTTTTACTGCGGCAATACCGCCCATATCGCCGCCCTCTGAATAGGCGTTGTTTTTCGTCCAGACAAGGAGGGTCGAACACTCCTTAAAATCGGTTGCAAAGCTTCCGCCATACACTAACTCCCAACACATTTGGGCCGCCTGACGGCAGGTGCTGGATTCAGTGCAGTAATTGGGTGAGCCGTACTGCGCAGCAAGCTCGGCATAAAACTGCCTGTACCACTTGGGATGGCCGCAATAGAATATTGTGGATTTGGCGCCGCTTTCTGCCTTTGTGGCTGTGAGCCTGTCGCCTATGATTTTAAACGCCTCTTCCCACGTAATGCGCTCGAACTGGTGCGTCCCCTTAGGACCAGTTCGTTTCATTGGATACTGCAAACGATCTTTGTGATGAACATACTGTTTAAGCGCAGCTCCCCTCACACACAGTTTTCCCTTAACGTGAGGATGGCCCGTCGCTTTCCGCACCTCAACAATTTGCTGATTTTCAACGGTCGCATCGATAAGACAACTTGAACCGCAAAGTCCGCAAATCGCAAGCTGTGTTGTTCTTTCTCCCATATCCACGTCACCTTTCTTTTATTTCAATCAAACCACCTTATATCAGTCTCCAGCGCCGGGTTTTCTAAAATATAAACAATATTCTTTTATATTATTTATATCATCATATGTATTTTTTGTCACCTTCTCTTCTGGGCAGGTGAATCTCATAATTCCTATTTAAAACATCAATGCTATCTAATCTCACTATCTCTTTCAGAAATATTGATACAGGTGAAGCTATCCATATTATTAATAATAAATTCGGCAATCTCCTCAAAATCATTAAACCCAAAGCACGGTATACCTTGAGCCTTAACTTCTTCATCCGTAACCAGCGCAGCAAACCGCTCTATCGGGCCGGAAAAGCCCTTACCTGTTGCAGCACGATTGATGCCTATTTGAGTAAAGCCCTCATTTTTATAGCCTTCAACAAGAATAATATCCACGTCGTGAGCAAAAGCTGCTGCCTGGCAGAACGAGAGGCGGCGCTTTTCAATAACCGCAGTCTTTTCCGCAGAACTGACAATAGATATATCCGCACCGGCTTGAGTAAATCGCCATGAGTCTTTTCCTTCATAGTCAACATCAAAGCTATGTGCATCATGCTTGATTACCGCAATACGGAACCCTCTGCTTTTCAGTATGGGGATAATCTTTTCAACAAGCGTTGTTTTTCCGGAGCCGGAATAAGCAGCAAATCCTAAAACAGGTATGCTCTTCATCAACTATCCTCCTATGGCTTATTACTCAACCGTAACAATCGGCATCACATAACTTCAGATGACAAACCCCTTCAGGATCGTACCTGCTTCAAGGCGTTCGGTTCCTGGTGGAATCATCACAACGGCATTACAGCCTATAACACTAGAAAGAACTGCATTTCCCTGATCTTTCGGAATTCTCATCGTGACTTCACCGTCAGAAAGGATCATGTATCCTCGTAAAAAACGCATTACCGGACTCTTTTTCGGAAATCCATCCTGTACTTTAATGTCAATTTCCTCCGGTATATACCGGCTGTATCCTGCTAGTTTTTTAAGAGCAGGAAGCGCTAAAACATAGAAATTTGTAATAGCAGAAGCCGGATTACCGGAAAGCCCGCAGACAAGCTTACCATCCTTTACTCCGTAAGCACAAGCCATGCCGGGTTTAATTTTTGCGCCGAGAAAAAGCATCTCCGCCCCTGCTTTTTCCATAGCCTTCGGTGTCAAATCATAATCTCCGGCAGAGACCCCACCCGTTGATATTACTGCATCGCATTTTTCAAGTCCATCTTCAATAAGCCTGCAAATCTCCTCGATAGAGTCACCTGCTGTTCCAAGATAAACCGTGTCAAACCCCGCCTTTTTCAGAGCTGCTTCAATGCTGTACCGGTTCGTGTCACGTATTGTCCCAAATTTCTGTTCTTCTCCAATTTCAACAAGTTCACTTCCTGTTGAAAAAACACCTATTTTAGGAACCCGAAATACCTTTGGAAACGCAATTCCCTGCGCCGCCAATGATCCTGCAACTCCAGGATCGATAATTTGTCCCCTTTTTGCAAGGATCACTCCTTTTTTTACATCTTCACCGGCAGAAACAACATTGTCTCCACTTTTGTGACTGCAAAATAAAGTAACTGTTTTATCAGTGAATTCTGTTGCTTCATACTTAGTTACCGCATTTGCTCCCGCAGGTATTGGCGATCCCGTAAGGACCTTAGTCGCCGTTCCTGGCAATACCATCTTTGTAGGAACAGAACCGGCAGGTACTTCCTCGAGTATCTGTAGTGTAACCGGATTTTTTCTGTCAGTATTTATAGTATCCTCAGCACAAAAAGCATAGCCATCATAAGCAGAACGAGCAAATGGCGGAACATCTTCTTTAGCTATTAAGTCTACAGCAAGTATTTGTTCACTGCATTCTGCAATAGGTATTGTCCGTGTATCAATAACTTTTGTTGCATTGAAAAGCAATTCACGTGCTTTGTTATAATCAGGACTTCTGAGCATTCATGTATCCTCCTTGAAAAGTATATACATGCTTATATAGCAAGCTATAATCTAATCACAGACACATTGCTGTTAAGTGCTTAAAATTGTAAAATACGATATCATGGAGTAAAAAAACATATAAGGAAATATTTATATGAAGCGAGCTTTTATATACAGTATAACAAATACAAATCAAAATTACAACTTTAGGTAAAATCCAAATGAAAATAGTCGGGGCAAAAACTTTCTGACCAATCTGCAAATATATCTTTGATAATACCGATATTATCAGGAAATAACTTTTACCCTGAAGCCAATGGCTGTACGCCAGATATGTAAACTTCTTTTCATAACCACTTTTAGCGAATAACATAACCATCTTTTCTGCCGCATATCATTAAATTACAGTGACATACGCAGGGGTGGTAATAGTGAGAAATAATATTGAGGAAAGAGCATGTTTGCTCGCTGAATACATCATAGAAAACAAAGCCACAGTTCGCACCGCTGCAAAACACTTTGGTGTTTCTAAAAGTACCGTACACAAGGATCTGAGTGAACGACTTGAGAGAATAAGTCCCACGCTCTACATTCAGGTCAAGGAGATTCTGGAATTCAATAAAGCCGAACGGCACATAAGAGGCGGTCTCGCCACACGGAGAAAATACAAAGGCATATAAACATTCGCTCCGGAAAGTCTTGGCTTTCCGGAGCGTTTTGCTGTCCTTCAACATATTTATGATTGAAGCTATCTTCATTAAAAATATGAAAGGGTATACATATATGGAAAAGAATTTTGAGGCTCGCTTCTTCCTTGGTTCAAATTCCCCCACAGGCTTTTTTTCACTTTACGACGGCTTTACCGATCCGGAGACGGATATGCTTTATATAATAAAGGGCGGCCCGGGAAGTGGGAAATCAACCTTTATGCGCACTATAGCGGAAAAGGTGCATAACGCCGGACAGCCCGTTGAATACATACACTGCTCCGGCGACCCCGACTCTCTTGACGGGGTATACTTCCCCACAATGAACACCGGGTATGTGGATGGCACCGCCCCCCATGTAATCGAACCGAAATACGCCGGGGTGTCCGAGACGTATGTAAATATCGGGGCATTTTATGACACGGACGCGCTCTCTCAAAAAAAGGAGGAGATAATACGCCTTACAAGAGGCTACAAAGCCTACTATACGCGCGCCTATAAGCTCATCTCCAGCGCCGCAGGGCTTCCCTCCGTTACAGGCGCGGTATCGGAGGACTCACTTATAGTCGCCGCCAGACGGGCACGCGGCATAATCTTCAGGGAGATAAAAGATTCCGGAAGGATCTCCGGTAAAACAAAGCGGCGCTTTCTAAGCGCGGTGACCTGCAAGGGCATTATAGCACTATACGATACCATACCGGAGCTTGCTGAGCGCGTATATGTGCTGGATAACGACCTGGGGCTTGCGCATTTTGTTGTCGAAGCGGTCGCCTCAGCCTCTGAGGAGCAGGGCTGGGATGTCATCCGGTGCCAGTCTCCGCTCTTTCCCGACATAACCGAGCATCTTATAATCCCGGAGCTTGAACTGGCCTTCGTAAGCCAGACCTCAAAGCTCCCGTACAAGGGCCAATCCTATCGCCACCTTCGACTTGACGCCATACCGGAAAAGGGACATCTCGCAGCCATAAAATCCGAGACCCGTTCCATGGCAAAACTCTCGGATACGCTTATCTCCGAGGCCGTTTCGGCTCTTGCAAACGCAAAGGCCATCCACGACAGGCTTGAGCAGGCGTATAACCCATACGTGGACTTTGACGGGGTGATCCGACTGGCATCAGAACATGCCGAGAGGCTGCTCGGATAGCTCCCGGCAGGATGCACAGCCTATAAATATGTACATTGCTTTTTTATATCAATTATGCTACAATTTAGGCACCAACATATTTGGAGGCTGCAAATGGAATACATAGATATGCATTGTGACACACTCCTGGACGCATTCCTAAAAAAGAGTCCTGACGGTATTGTTAAAGCACCTAACCAGTGCATTGATTTTGAGCGTATGAAGGGGCATATCATGGCGCAGTTTTTTGCCGTGTTTCTTCTCCCCCGCAGTTCCTTTGAGAGGGCCGGGATCTCAGGTATCACGGATGAGGAATACATATCCGGTATGTGCCGCGTTTTTTATGACAGCCTCAAAGCTGACCCATCAGTACGCCAGGCTCTTAATGCCGACATGATAGCTGAAAATTCCGCAGTCGGTTTTCCATCTGCGGTACTCACAATGGAGGACGGGCGCGCGGTGGACGGCAAACTTGAGAACCTCGAACGCTTTTACTCCGACGGTTTCCGGGCAATCGCCCTGACGTGGAACTACCCCAACTGCTTTGGTTTCCCTAATTCAAGCGATAATGCGGAGATGAGCCGGGGCCTTACGGCCTTTGGCAAGGATGCGGTGAGGTATATGCAGGAGCTGGGAATTCTGGTGGACGTGTCGCACCTTTCAGACGGCGGCTTTTACGATGTGGCGGAAATCTGCAAAAAACCCTTTATCGCCTCTCACTCAAACTCCAGGGAGCTGTCACCCCACCAGCGTAATCTGACGGACGACATGATAAGGGTCCTTGCAGGCCATGGCGGCGTCACGGGCCTTAACTTCTGCCCCGGCTTTATCGAGTCCGACATCAACGCCCGAAAGACCTCCGCCGCCATGATTGCCAGGCACGCCCGGCACATCGCGGATGTGGGCGGCATTGAATGTCTTGCCATAGGCACGGATTTTGACGGTTTCCGGGGCGAACTGGATATTTCCGACTGTACGCATATGGAGCTGCTCTTCGGTGAGATGAAAAAGCTCGGCTTCAGCGAAGATGACATAGAAAAAACTGCATACAAAAACCTTCTCCGCGTGATGCAGGACACCATAAAATAGCTCCCAGCCACTTTTTGTGTCCCCATGTCAAAGCCTCCCCGGCGCTGGCAGGAGCCATGAGTGCGCGCAAGTATGTGCTTTTCCCCTTACCTCAGTTCCTCCACGTCTCTATCCATATACACGCTGGAGGCTGTGTAGTTTAGGTAGCCGGACTCAAATATCATCTTACCGAACTGGATCCCCCGGGCGGTCTCCCGGCGCGTATCATAGCTTAGCGGGTCGGCGAGAACGGCCTCACAGGCCTCTATAGCCGAGAGGAGCATTATTGGTCCGGTCTCCACAGGGCCGTGACTCGGAAACATGGAGTCGAACTCGTCTCTTCTGGCGTAGATCTTCTTCATTTCCTTACACATTGCCTCAACGGTGGCGTACTCGCCGAAGGGCGCTCCCTTCTGGCCGCCTATGCCGATGGCCCCAACGCAGCAGTCATCTCCGGGGAAGAATATGCGGTTCTTCTTATCAAGGAAGCCGCAGTGGCCGGTGGAGTGTCCTCCCATAAATATAAGCTCCACCTCATGGCCAGGACCGAGCCTGAAGGTATAGCCGTCCGGCACACCGATAAGCTCATACTCCTTAAAGCCGCAGAGATCCTCTCTCTTAAAGTCGTACCATATGCCCTCGCCATTCTCGTCAAAGAGGTAGTCCCAGACGTGCTCGTTCATGTTGCTCCGGATCTTGGGTTCCTCATACTCGTGACAGTACACGCGGTCGAATTGGTAGTTGCCATAGGCGTGGTCGAAGTGGTTGTGGGTGTTGGCAACATCGTAGGGCTTGCCGCCGATAAGCTCGTGGATAAGTCCCTTAAGGTTTCCAAGGCCAAAACTGGTGTCGATAACAAGTCCCCTGTCCTCGCCCTCAATGACAAAGATCCATGCGTCGCCCATGCCGTCAAGGCTCTCGGTGTAAAGGCCGAAGATCCCCGGACGCAGGTCATAGACCTCCACAAACGGGTCTATATCATAGACTCTGCCTGTCTTGTCGCGTTCACGCAGGAGCTTCATAAATGCGAATCTGACCGGGCTCTCCGGCTCCCGCCAGTTATCCAGCTTCTTTTTTCCGCTTACAAGGGAGTTTACTTTTCTCTGGAATTTGATATTCTCCTGTGCCACAGCTTGCGCCTCCATTACTTTTTAACGTACTTTTAGATGAGGATATTATACTTCTGTTCGGCGAAATAAGCAAGGATAGGATAACTCCCGCCGAATTAGGAGTAAATTGAAAACTTTACTGAAAAGAGATGTGTGAAAATGTACGATTTTGATACCCCCGCCCCCCGAGCGGGCAATATGAGCATAAAATGGGATCTCCGCGGAAGAGCCTATCACAACGAAAACGCACTTCCCTTTTGGATAGCCGACTCAGACTATATGTCCGCTCCGGAGATAATTGACGCTCTCAAAGAGGCAGTGGAAAAATGTATGTTCGGCTACGCTAAGCCCGACGACCCCTACCTTAACGCAGTGATAGGCTGGTTTTCGCGCCGTCACGGCTGGGATATCGACAAGAGCTGGATAATGCCCACCACAGGGATAGTATCAGAGATAGCAAACATAATCCGGTGCTTTACATCGCCGGGAGACGGCATTATCGTTCAGACCCCGGTTTACGATCCCTTTTCAAAATGTGTGGCAAATGCCGGACGCAGGCTCATAGAAAACCCGCTCAAGGGAGATAACCTGTCCGGTTACGAGATGGACCTTGAGGATCTTGAGAGAGACCTTAAGTCCGGCGCAAAAATGCTGCTGCTTTGCAGCCCGCACAACCCTGTGGGGCGCGTCTGGAGCCGTGAGGAAATAACTGCCGCCGCGGGGCTGTGCGAAAAGCACGGTGCCCTTTTGGTGAGCGATGAGATCCATTGTGATATACTTCTAAACGGTACAAAGCACTTTACAGCCGGCCTGGCCTGCACTCCGGACAATGTCATTGTCCTCACATCTCCGGGCAAGACCTTCAATATGGCGGGACTGAAAAACGCCAACGCCGTGATCCCCAATCCGTCGCTCAAGTCACGGCTCGAGGCATGGCATGAGCAGTATTCCATAGAGAAACCAAATAATCTTGGGCTTGCCGCCTGCCGCGCCGCCTATGAACGCGGCGACAAATGGTGCGATGAGCAGAACATATACTTATCCGAAAATGCACAGGTCGTCATAGATTTTCTCCGTGAAAAGCTGCCGCAGGTCACCGCAGCGGAGCTTCAGGGGACTTACCTCATGTGGCTGGATATGAGGGCCTCCGGCGCAACAAGCAGCCAGCTCACCAATTCCATTGCCGCCGCAGGGGCCTGCCTCAACGACGGCAGCCGGTACGGCAAACGCTGCGACGGCTTTATGCGTCTAAACATAGCCTGCCCAAGGAGCCAGCTTATAAAGGGTCTTGACGCTGTCTATACCGGATTTCTCGCGGTATGCAAATAAACGGTATATAAAAAAGGCGACGGATAAAACCGCCGCCTTTTTTATATACAATTAAATCTCCGCCTCAGCCGTAAAGCTGCTTTACGGCTGAATCTACATCGGCGTAGATCCGCTCCTTATCCAGAGTCAGAAACTCGCCGTTTTCATAGAGTATTCGCCCGTCGCACATGGTCATATACACGTCCGCGCCCTGAGCTGAATAGCAGACAAGCGCAAGCGGATCCAGATTGGGCTTTAGATGGGGCGCGTCAAGGTCAATCGCCGCTATGTCAGCCTTCTTACCCACCTTAAGCTCCCCGGTGTCGCTTCTTCCCTGGATCTTGGCGCCGCTTACCGTTGCCATACGCAGGACGTCCGCCGGCTTCATTATAGTCGGGTCGCCGGAATACCCGTTATGCAGGACGGAGGCTAAATGCAGCTCTTCCAGCAAATTCAGATTGTTGTTTGACGCCGCGCCGTCAGTTCCCAGCCCCACGGTTATCCCTTTGTCCAGCAGCTGCTGTATGGGTGCAAATCCGCTTCCCAGCTTCATGTTGCTGGTGGGGTTATGCACGACACAGACATCCTTTTCCCGGAGCAATTCCATGTCCTCCTCCGTCACCCAGACACAGTGAGCGGCGAAGGCCCGGGAATCGAAAGCTCCCAGATCGTAAAACCACCGCGCCGGAGTCTTGCCGTACTTATCGATGCACTCTTGGTGCTCCTTCCTTGTCTCGGAAAGGTGTATGTGCATATTTCCTCCGCGGTTTTTACATATGCTGCTGTAAAACTCAGTTACCGCCTCAGTGCAGGTATACTCCGCATGTATGCAGAAATCTATGCGGATGCGGCCGTTTTCGCTCATGTTGTACCTGTCAAAAAGCTCCACTGATTCTCTCACCCGGGTGTTGTTATCCGCCCGCTCCGACTTATCGAAGCTCTGTACGGGACGGCATATATTGGCCTTCATGCCGGCGTCAATGGCGGCGAGTACCGTCTCAACAGGCTCCATGTACATATCCGAAAAGCTCGTGGTGCCGGCGGATATCATCTCCAGCATAGCAAGCTCACTGCCGGCCCTTATATTTGCCGCCGACAGCCTGTCCTCTATGGGGAATACAGTGTCAAAAAGCCACTGCTGAAGGGTAAGGTCACTTCCCACCCCCCGCAGGAGCGTCATGGGAGTGTGGGTGTGGGTGTTTATAAGCCCTGGTATAAGGAGCTTATTCTTCATGTCCTTAGTTTCGTCATAGGGCGTCTCGGGCCTGACTGCTCCAATATAATCTATCGTGTCTCCGTCTATGCCGAGATATCCGCTTTTCACGTACTCAAATCCGGCATCTCCCGCGGCAAGAATATCGCATCCGGACAGTAACCTTTTCATCCTTTTCACCTCATATCCGGGAAATTATGTCCTTTACATATAATGTAAACGGCTCCTCGATGGAGTTTGCAGTCTCAATGACCTCATCCATGGTGAGTGGCTGCTCAAGCACACCCGCAGCCATGTTCGTCATTACGGATAGGGCCAGGAGCGGCAGCGAACAGTGGGAGGCCGTAAGCGCCTCGGTTACCGTGGACATCCCAACGGCATCCCCGCCGAGCAACCGTATGGCGCGCACCTCTGCCGGGGTCTCGTACTGAGGGCCGGGAGTAAAGAAATATACACCCTCGTGTACGGTAAGCGCCGTGCGCTGCGCGCAGTCGCGGGCTATCTTACGGAGCTCCGGTGAATAGGTCTTTGTCATGTCAAAAAATCTCGGGCCGAATTCCTCAATATTTTGTCCTCTCATGGGGCTTGCGCCCATAAGCTTGATGTGGTCGGATATTATCATTATGTCCCCGGCCTTATAGCCGGTGTTTACAGCCCCTGCGGCGTTCGTGAGTATCAGCGCCCGTATTCCCAGGAGTTTCAGCACCCTGACGGGTATGCTGAGCTGTTCAAAATCATAGCCCTCATAGTAATGGAACCGCCCGGACATGCATACGACGCTCTTACCCGAGACCTTCCCGAAAATCATTTTCCCAGCGTGTCCCACGGCGGTGGAGGTCAGAAAATTCGGTATGTCCTTATAGTCCACTGTGACGGGATCTTCTATTTCATTGGCAAAATGCCCCAACCCGGAGCCGAGAATTATGCCTATCTCAGGCCTTGCTCCGGTGAGCTTAAGCAGGTGATCTGCACTCTCCTTGTAATAATTATAGGTGTTCATCGCGGTATCTCCTTATTATCATTCTGCTTTTAAGTTAGCATACCCCGAGGATAAACGCAAGGTCAAATTAGTCTTTACTTAAAGGTTTAAGCATGATAAACTCTTATAGAAAACAGAACGGCCCCGGGCCGTCAGATATACGGGGGCAGAAATGAGCGAAATCAGGGATATAAATCTTGCGCCGTCGGGCGAAAAGAAAATACATTGGGCGGCAAGATATATGCCGCTTCTAAAGAGCATAGAGCGCGACTTTATAAAGGAGCAGCCCTTTAAGGGGCTTAAGATGGCGGCTTCGCTGCACCTTGAAGCCAAATCCGCATACCTCTGCAGGGTCCTCATGGCCGGCGGAGCAGAGCTGCGCATAACGGGCTGCAACCCGCTGTCCACACAGGATGACGTGGTGGCGGCACTGGTAAAAGAGGGGGCGGAGGTCTATTCATGGTATAACTGCACCGCTGAGGAGTATGACAGGCACCTTGGAAAGGCACTGGAATTCGGGCCAAATATCATAATTGACGACGGCGGCGACCTTGTGAGCATGATCCATCGGGATATGCCGGAGCTTATTCCAAACGTCATCGGCGGCTGTGAGGAGACCACCACCGGCATAATAAGGCTTCGCGCCATGGAGCGCGAGGGGGCGCTTAAGTTCCCAATGATGACGGTTAACGACGCCCGATGCAAGCACTTTTTTGACAACCGATACGGCACCGGGCAGTCTGTGTGGGACGGAATAAACCGGGCAACAAATCTTGTTGTCGCAGGAAAAAACGTGGTGGTCGCCGGGTACGGCTGGTGCGGGCGCGGTATAGCCATGCGGGCAAAGGGGCTGGGGGCGCGTGTCACCATAACCGAGATCGACCCTGTTAAAGCGCTTGAGGCCATGATGGACGGCTTTTCCGTAAAAACCATGGATGATGCGGCCAGTGAGGGAGATATATTCGTCACCTCCACCGGCTGCTGCAAGGTAATAACAGAGCGCCACTTTGAGAAAATGCGCGACGGCGCCATATTGGCTAACGGCGGGCATTTTAACGTCGAGGTGGACGTGGACTGGCTTGAAAATAACGCCGTTTCCACCTCGGAGGGGCGCAGCCCGGTTACCCGCGGCTACACCCTAAAAAACGGCGCTACGATTTTCGTGCTGGCCGAGGGCAGGCTAGTAAACCTTGCCTCAGGCGACGGCCATCCTGTGGAGATAATGGACATGAGCTTTGCCATACAGGCGCTGGCGGCAAAATACCTGGCGGAGAACCGCGGCACGCTTCCCTGTTCCGTTATCGATATCCCGGACGAGATCGACTACGATGTGGCCGGAAGAAAGCTCGCCGCCTGCGGGATGACGATTGACACGCTTACCGAGGAGCAGAAAAGCTACCTCGCAAGCTGGGCACTTTAAAAAGCATATGTAAAAAACGTCCTCTGCCGATAGCAGAGGACGTTTTTTTATTTCAGCATCGATATTGCTCCTGTGATGGTCTTTTCATAGGCCTCCATGCCGTATTTATCGACCTCGCGCTTGTTCTTCTCCCCATGGGTGAGGCATCCGGCTCCTCCGATACATCCGCCGAGGCAGGCCATGCCCTCAATGAAGTTTCCGTCAAGCACACGCTTCGACGCCTTTAAAAGCGCCACACGGCAGGCCTCGATACCGTCGCATGGGACCGCTTTAAGGTCAAAGCCGTCTATCCCCTGCTCCTTGAGCGCCTGCGCCACCGCGTCGGAAAGCCCTCCACTTCTTGCGAAGATACGCCCATAATAGGAGGCGTTATCCAGAACATCATCATCCATATTGGTAATGTCAAGGTTTCGGCTGTCTATTAGCGCCTGAAGCTCCTCAAAGGTCAAAACGCTGTCAACGTAGGGCTTGACAGAGTCAAGCTTGACCTCCATCTTCTTTGCTGTGCACGGGCCAATAAACACAACCTTACATTCGGGATCGTTATCTTTAATGTATTTGGCAAGTGTGGCCATCGGCGAGAGGTTGTGGGAGATATACGGTGAGAGATCCGGGAACTGCTTTTTTATGTAGGACACAAACGCAGGACAGCAGGAGCTGGTTAAGAACCCCTTCTCCGCAAGCTCCTTTGCCTCGGAGTAGGCCACCATATCCGCACCGAGTGCCGCCTCAACTACCGTATGGAATCCCAGAGTTTTTATAGCAGTGATCACCTGACCCAATCTGGCATAGGAAAACTGGCTGGATATAGAGGGGGCAACCATGGCATAGACCTTATAGTTTTTCCCGCCGTCGCTGCCTTTGATGAGATTTATAACGTCAAGTATTTCGGATTTATCCATTATCGCCCCGAACGGGCACTGATATACGCAGGCTCCGCAGGATATACACTTTTCGTTGTCTATCTGGGCGACGCTGTTGGGGCCGACAGATATGGCCTTTATCTTGCAGGCGCGCTGGCATGGGCGCTCAATATTCATTATTGCTCCATAGGGGCATACCTTTGAGCACTGGCCGCACTCGACACATTTCGTCTTGTCGATATGGGCGGTGTGATTTTCGTCAAAGGTAATGGCGCCTCTCTTGCATACATCCTCGCAGCGGTGGGCAAGACAGCCCCTGCATGCGTTGGATACTACGTATCCGCCGACGGGACACTCATCGCAGGCTATATCTATAACCTCGATGACGTTCGGATTGTCCCTGTTGCCGCCCTTGGCGATCTTAACGCGCTCGGCAACTATGGCCCGCTCCTTATAGACGCAGCAGCGCATCGTGGGCTTATTTCCGGGGATTATGAGCTTCGGTATATCCAGCTCATTTTCAAACAGCTCATCATTCCATGCACAGCGTGCGACCTCACGCAGCACTTTATAATTAAGGTGCTGTACTTTTGTATCAAACTTTCTCATATCTGGCTCCAAATTCTAATTAAAAATAGCTTACTTTAATACGTTTTCCCATCTGCTTTAAGCAGACCGTCAGCTCCTCTACGAGCTGCATCTTAATGCTGAAATTTATAGGCAGGTCGGGGTTCTGGTGAGCCGGGTTAATAGCGCGGCCCACAAAGAAATTTATGTCCGTCGCCTCCTCAAACAGCATACGGCTTATGAGTGAAGCCCCGTCCCTCTTGCTGCTCCATTGGGAATATGACTCGTTGTCCTTAAGATAGTCCTTGGCATACTGGAGGACCCTGTCCATTGTTATTACGCCCTCCGTCACAAGATCCACCCCCTCAAGCTTTGCAATGGGCGGTATTTTGGGATCGGCAAATTCCAGCGTGGGAATCAGGGGCTTTCCAAGGTACTTTGCGGCTATCGACGAGGTCGTTCCGCCGCAGATTATGTGTTTGCCCTCCTTGGAGAAGAAGAGCGCCATCATCTTATTTGTATCGTCTCTGTTAGACGGCGGGCCAAACATCAGATTCATAGGCTCACGCTTTTGTATTCTGACGGTGCATACAGTCGCGTCATCGCCTGGTCTTCCGCCATAGAGCCTCTCCACCTCATCGAGAAGTATGGTGGAGAGCGTCTTTGCGGTGTAACCCACATCAATAAGCGGCTCCATATAGGCGATTATATCTTCACGCTTCCAGCCGAAGTTATAGGCAAGGCCTATCCCCGCGTGGGGACAGCCGTCGCTCATGGCCATAAAGGTGTCTCCCTCACGGAGCTTTATCCGGGACATGAAAATCTTCTTACCACCCATGACCGTCTCAGTGCGCGTGTATTCATAGGACGCACCGTCGCGGTACATTATAACGAGCGGATTATCAAACTGTATAAGCTCCGCGTATTCATTATCTATGACCCTTATTATAGTAAATGTTGAGTAAGCCACACCCCTTACGGAGCATATCGGCAGGGTTGCTGCGACGGTCTCAACACAGTCCTCTATGGAAAGGCCCTCATTTATCATCGTGGATATTATCTTCGAGGTCAGCGTGGACAGGATACTGGCCTTTACCCCGCTTCCAAGGCCGTCGGCAAGGACAACGACAGTGGAGTTGTCACGTTCCTGCTCAAGCACGTCCACATGATCCCCGCATAGCTCCTCGCCGTAATGGTTGATGCTGCGGTAACCAATATCAACACACAGGTCATTCATCGGTTATCGTCTCCTTGAGCTTAGTAAGTGCTATCTTAGTCTCGGCGGCTGTCTCTCCAAGCAGGGAGGCTATCTCCTGGACTATGCGCATCTGCTTGTCCACCACCTTGTCGGCTATTTCAACGGTCTGGCGGCTTATCTTCTCCTTCTGCTCCTTCTGAAGCTCCGACTCGGTCACGTCCCTCATGATACATATCAGAAGGTGGTACTCCCTGTCTATGATTATGGACTGCTTTACGTACCGCTTGTACTCCGCAAGGTACTTCAGCTCGTCACGGATGCTTGAACCGGAGCTTTGGACCTTTAGGAACGGTCCCGGATCGAGTATTCTCACCACAGGCTCCCCTATTACATCTGAGGCGCGCGGAATATTCATTATCCGAAGGGCCGCATTGTTTATCTGCTGGACCTCAAGGCTGTCGTTTAAAACGAGTATCCCGTTGGGGGTATTGTTAATAATGTTGTCGGAGAAATTCTCAGCCTTCTCCTTCAAAAACGGCAGGCACATATTGATGTCGGCCTTGCCCTGAACGATGGCGATCGCCTTCTCCCGGCAGGTATTATAGCCGCAGGAGCCGCAGTTAAGCTCGTCCTCGGGCTTTGTCTTTCCCATCTGCCTAAGGGCGGCCGCTATCTCGTATTCAGACGGCATCTTGAGCTTGCGCTCAATGTACTCCATGTTCTTAATGAGCCTCTCCGGCTCCGGCTGCTCGACCTTAAAATCCTTGCTGCCGGCGTAGTCGGAAATGGATATGTAGTCGCGCACTGGGGAGCGGTGGAACTTCTCCATGATCGGGCCGCCAATGCAGCTTCCCGCACAGGCGGACATCTCAATAAAGCAGTTTTTGATTCTGCCTTTCTCTATGTCCCTGAGCGCCGCAATGCAGTTTTCAGCGCCGTCAACCACCATGTATGTATATTTCGGATCCTTCTCCATAGTCTTAAGGATCCCGCCGGAGGTCGGGAAGAATCTTGCGCGGCTCTCCTCGTTCTGGTCAAGCTTCTTTTCCAGCTCTATATTCTCAGCCTTGAACCAATCTGTAAGCTGCTCAAAGGTAAGCACGCCATCCACGATACCGGTATAATGGTCCGCCTCATCTTTTTTTGCAACGCACGGGCCTATAAACACCGTTTTTGCGTTCGGCACCCTTCTTTTAATATCAAGGCTGTGGGCCTGCATCGGTGACATTACGTCGGCAAGATAAGCAAGCTCCTCAGGGAAATATTTCTGTATAAGCAAATTAACGGAGTGACAGCAGGATGATATTATGATCTCCCTGTTATCCTCCTTGATCATGCGCTCATATTCGCTTTTTACTATCGTGGCGCCGATGGCCGTCTCTTCGGCATCGGCAAAGCCCAGCTTCTTAAGGGCCGCTCGCATACCATCAATACCCACGCCCTCATAGTTTGCCGCAAAGGACGGAGCTATGCTGGCAATAACCGGCTCGCCGCACTGAATGAGCACCTTGACCTTTTCCGTCTCATCGGTGACCTGCTTTGCGTTCTGGGGGCAGACCACCACGCACTGTCCGCAGAGTATACACTCATTCGATACGATATGCGCCTGGTTTCCGGAAAAACGTATTGACTTCACCGGGCAGTGTCTTATGCATTTATAGCAGTTCTTGCAGTTTGATTTTTTAAGCGTCAAAACGTCTGCCATGCTATATGCTTCCCTCTTCCTTCAGCTTTTTCAGTATGTGCTCGTTAAAGAACTCGGTATAACCTTCTTTTGTTATACCCGTATAAACATCGTCGTCCACTATCACCGTCACGCCGACACGGTTGCACCGGCCGGTGCAGAAGCTCCCGGCCAGTGTTACCTCACTCTCAAGGTGATACTTTTCTATTGATTGCTGTAAAAGCTCTATTATGTCTTTGGACCCCTTAATGTGGCAGGAGCTTCCGACACATATTTGGATTATCATGCCAAGACCCTCTTGAGGACGCTTCTTTGAAAGAACTCGTCAACCGAATCGGGCGAGACCGAATAAAAAACGTCATCGACAGTGACGCACACGCCCTGCTGACATTTTCCCATGCAGAAGGTACCTCCCATCTCGACTTTGTCCTGAAGATTGTTCTCCGCTACGAGCTGCTGGATACGCTCGACCACGTCCTTCGAGCCTTTTATATGGCAGGAGCTGCCTATGCAAACAGTTATCTTCATTGGATAATCTCCATTCTGCTGTGAACAGCACAAAATTTAATCCTCTTATTCGTAATCAACAACATCTACCCAGCTAAGAAGGAACTCCCTCTCCTCAGGCTTTGACTTAACAGACTGTGAGGCGGCCACGATAGGCAGCCATTTCTGTACATACTGCTTTGCAGTATCGCTCTTTTTGCAGAACAAATCAAGATATTTATCAGCAAGCTCCCTGTCGCCCGAGAGGCAGAACAGCAGATATGTACGCGCCGTATCCGCGGAGGCGTTGCCCTGCGTGGCGTGGGACCAGTCAAGTATAAAGGGAGTGCCGTCGTCTCTTATAATAACGTTTGAGGGGTTGAAGTCGCCGTGACAGACCTTGTAGTGCTGGTGCAGCGCCTCAAGCCTCGTGTGAAGCTCATAGCGGGTGGTTGCATCTAAGCTTGCCTCAGATATCTTACGGTTCATCTTATCCCGCAGGCGGTTGAGCATCGGCGCCTTCATGCTGTGCATCTTTATCTGGAGGTCTACAAAAAGCTCCAGATACTCGTCGAGCTTTTCAGGATTCTCCTTCATGAGCCTGTCGAGCGTCTTGCCGGGTATATAATCTGAGACTATGGCCCACTTGCCCTCAATGGTCGTGACCTCAAGCAGTTTCGGGATATCAAGCCCCGTCTCCTCAATGCGCGCCTGGTTGAGGGCCTCATTCAGGATATCAGCCTTTGAATAGCCCTTGTCAAAAACCTTTATGGCCCTGTCGCCATCCCTGTAGACAGTCTTATTTGTGCGTACAGCTATCACTCTGCTTAGATCCATTGTGCTTTCCCTCCTTACACCTTCTCATGGGTGCCGTAATATGCGTTAAGATACATCTGCTTTATCTCGCTCATAAGCGGATAGCGCGGATTTGCTCCTGTACACTGATCGTCAAAGGCCTGCTCGACCATGTCGTCAAGCCGCTCAAGGAACGTCTTTTCGTCGGGAACATATTCGCGGATAGTCTTTTTGATGCCGACTTTGTCCTTAAGCTCATCTATCGCCTTGATGAGGTTTTCAAGCTTCTCCTGGTCGCTGTCTCCCTTAATGCCCAGATAGTCGGCGACCTCAGCATAGCGCGAGAGCGCATGGGGATGGTCGTACTGGGAGAAGGTGCCCATCTTTGTCGGGGCCTCGGAGGAGTTAAAACGCAGTACCTCGTCTATCATAAGGGCGTTGGCAACGCCGTGGGCTATGTGGTAAAAAGCACCAAGTTTGTGAGCCATAGAGTGGCACACGCCCAGGAAGGCGTTTGCAAAGGCCATACCCGCCATCGTTGCGGCGTTTGCCATCTTTTCCCGCGCCGCCGGGTCATTGGGGCCGTTGTCGTATGCTCTGGGCAGGTTTTCAAATATCATTTTAAGGGAACGCAGCGCAAGGCCGTCGGTATAATCCGTCGCCATCACTGAAGCGTAGGCTTCCAGCGCATGGGTCACCGCGTCTATTCCCGAGGCGGCTGTCAGCCCCTTGGGGGCGGTCATGTGCATATCCGCATCTACGATCGCCATCTTCGGAAGAAGCTCATAGTCGGCAAGGGGATACTTCACGCCTGTCTTTTCATCTGTTATGACGGCAAAGGGCGTGACCTCCGAACCGGTGCCGGCCGAGGTGGGTATGGCCACAAAGTAAGCCTTCTCGCCCATTTTGGGGAAGGTATATATCCTCTTGCGTATATCCACAAAGCGCATAGCCATGTCCATAAAGTCGGCTTCCGGGTGCTCATAAAGCACCCACATGATCTTTGCCGCGTCCATGGCCGAGCCGCCGCCTATGGCTATTATAACATCCGGCTGAAAATTTGTCATCTGTTCCGCGCCTTCTTTTGCGCAAGATAGCGTGGGATCCGGCGCTACATTATAAAAGGTGGTATGGGTTATACCCATTGAATCCAGCTTATCCGTTATGGGCTTAGTATATCCGTTATTATACAGGAAGCTGTCAGTCACCACAAACGCTTTCTTCTTGTGCATGACCGTTCCAAGCTCGTCAAGAGCCACGGGCAGGCAGCCCTTCTTAATGTAAACCTTTTCAGGCGCGCGGAACCAGAGCATGTTCTCTCTCCTCTCGGCGACTGTCTTAATATTCAAAAGGTGCTTCACGCCCACATTCTCGGATACGGAGTTTCCGCCCCATGATCCGCAGCCCAGAGTGAGCGACGGAGCGAGCTTAAAGTTGTACAGGTCGCCTATCCCGCCGTGGGAGGAGGGGGTGTTCACAAGGATACGGCAGGTCTTCATACGCTCTCCGAACTGAGCAAGCTTTTCCTTCTCCGTGACGGCGTTCAGGTAAATGGATGAGGTGTGTCCGTAGCCGCCGTCGGCAATGAGGCGCTCAGCCTTTGAGAAGGCGTCATCTATGTCCTTTGCCCGGTACATGGCCAGCACCGGCGAAAGCTTCTCGTGGGCGAATTCCTCGGAAAGCTCCACAGATTCCACCTCACCTATTATAATCTTCGTGGACTCCGGCACGCTGACTCCCGCAAGCGCCGCGATTTTTGAGGCCTTCTGTCCCACTATCTTCGCATTCAGGGAGCCGTTAATGATAATGGTCTTGCGTACCTTTTCCGTCTCCTCAGGGGTCAGGAAATAGCATCCCCTGTCAGAAAACTCCTTTTTGACGGCTTCGTATACCTTGTCAAGAACAATAACAGACTGCTCGGAGGCGCATATCATGCCGTTATCAAAGGTCTTTGAATGTATAATGGAGTTTACCGCAAGAACCACATCCGCCGTGTCGTCGATTATTGCCGGGGTGTTGCCGGCGCCAACGCCCACGGCGGGCTTTCCGCTTGAATAGGCGGACTTTACCATTCCGGGGCCGCCTGTCGCCAAAATTATGTCGGCCTCCTTCATTATAAGGTTCGTCATATCAAGGCTCGGCTCGTCTATCCAATCTATTATGCCTTCGGGAGCGCCCGCCTTGACGGCTGCCTCAAGTACCACACGGGCTGCCTCGTTTGTGGACTCCTTGGCTCTGGGGTGCGGGCTTATAATTATGCCGTTTCTCGTTTTAAGCGCCAGAAGCGTCTTAAATATTGCGGTGGAGGTGGGGTTCGTGGTGGGAATCACCGCGGCGATGACGCCTATAGGCTCCGCTATCTTCTTTATACCGTAGGCCGCATCCTCCTCTATCACGCCGCAGGTCTTGGTATTTTTATAGGCATTGTATATATACTCAGCCGCATAGTGGTTCTTTATTACTTTATCCTCAACAACGCCCATGCCCGTCTCCTGAACGGCAAGCTTGGCAAGGGGGATACGCATCTTATTTGCCGCCGAAGCCGCTGCCAGGAATATCTTATCAACCTGCTCCTGTGTGTATTCGGCATAGGCCTTCTGAGACTTGCGCACTGCGGCAAGAGCCTGCTCAAGCCTTTCAACACTGTCTACGGTCTCTCTTGTCCTTTTATTCTCCATCATACTCACTCCTTATTAGTCTGCGTCCAACTCGTTCAAATGCGCCGAGAGCAGCGCGAGCGAAGCCGCCATATTTTCGTTCTGTATAAGTATATTTTTATCCGCCGTCAAATGCGTTGGTGCAAAATTCCATATCGCCCTTATCCCGTTTTTGCACATCAGGTCACATACCTGCTGTGCGGAATGGGCCGGCACCGTTATCACGCCGATCTTGACTTTAGCCTGGCGGCAGAACTCCTCAAAATCACATATCGGGAATATATATTTCCCACTGTCGGTCATGCCGATTTTCTTTGTGTCCTCATCAAAGGCCGCAAGGATGTGCAGACCGTATTCCCCAAATCCACTGTAATCCAGCATTGCACAGCCGAGCTTTCCCGCTCCGACTATCACCGCCAGATTTTTGTTTTTATACCCCAAAAAAGTTTCCAGATCGTCTATGAGCGTCCTTACATTATAGCCAGTCCTCGGCTTTCCCGCTCCGCTTATGATATTGATATCCTTTCTGACAAGCACATCTCCAAGGTCAAGCTTCGCCGCAATGGCAGTTGCGGAAATATTCTCAGTCTCCTGCGGCAGCTGCTTAAGATAGTTAAGATACACCGGGAGCCTTCTCATAACGCTTATCGATACGCTCATGGCGGTACCTCCTGTCGGTTTTTATTCTATCTTACACCAAATCGATAGGTGTATAATTCATCCCGAAAAATATCAGCATATCTTTATCGATATATTTCTATCGAATTGCTTCAGTAATAATGCCGGCCAAAGACCGGCATTATTACCTGGAAATAGGTGAAGGGTTGGAAGAAAATGATATTATTTAGAAGGGAAAATGAAGCGTTCAGATTTATCAGAAGTCGACCTCAGTGTCGTAATAGCAGCACTTAAGGAGCTTCTCCATCTCCTCCTGAGTGGGGATCCTTGGATTGGAGCCGGTGCAGGCGTCGCCGATGGCGAGCGCCGCTATCTCAGAGAGCTTTTCAAGGAACTTGGATTCCTCTGCAACGGACTGTCCGTCGGGGACGATGGCTCCGCCCTCGCCGTAATTCTTGATGCAATGCGGGATGTTAAGATCGTCGTTCATCTTGCGCAGCATGGCGATGAGTCTTTCCGTCTTCTCCTCGTCATTGGCTCCGCCCAAGTCTATGTAGTCGGCGATCTGGCCGTAGCGCTTTAATGCGGTCGGGTTCTTGGAGTTATACTTTATGACCTTCGGCAGGTACATTGCATTGGCCGCACCATGGATTATATGTCCCTGGCTGCCGTGGGAGAACGCCGCGCCGGTCTTGTGCGCCATGGAGTGGACGATACCCAGAAGGGCATTTGAGAAAGCCATTCCGGCAAGGCACTGGGCGTTATGCATGGCATGACGCGCATCCATATCGCCGTTATAGGACCTTACAAGATTCTCTTTGATCATCTTGACGGCGTAAAGCGCCAGAGGATTGGTGTAGTCACAGTTGGCGGTGGATACATATGCCTCAATGGCGTGGGTCATAGCATCCATACCGGTGTGGGCCACCAGCTTAACAGGCATGGTCTCCGCAAGCTCTGGATCCACGATGGCCACATCCGGGGTTATCTCAAAGTCGGCGATCGGGTACTTAACGCCCTTGTCGTAATCGGTAATAATGGAGAAAGCAGTCACCTCGGTGGCGGTACCTGAGGTGGAGGACACCGCACAGAAGTGCGCCTTGGTTCTCAGCTTAGGCAGGCCGAACACCTTGCACATATCCTCAAAGGTGGTCTCCGGATACTCATACTTTATCCACATGGCCTTTGCCGCGTCTATGGGAGAGCCGCCGCCGATAGCTACGATCCAGTCAGGCTGGAACTTCTGCATAGCCTCGGCACCGCGCATAACAGTGGTAACGGAAGGATCGGACTCAATACCGTCAAACACCTCGACCTCCATGCCCGCCTCCTTGAGATATCCGATGGCCTTATCAAGGAAGCCGTTTCTCTTCATGGAACCGCCGCCGACGCAGATGATGGCCCTCTTACCCTCCAAGGTCTTAAGCGCCTCAAGCGCTCCCTTGCCATGGTAAAGGTCTCTTGGTAATGTGAACCTGTTCATAACAGTTACCTCCGTAAATAAAATTTGGTCTTATGACTTTTCCTGTTTGTTCTGCCCTTTGTTTGATAAAATTTTAACAAAATATTCGTGGTTTGAAAAATGTTTAAAGTGTATATCAGTATGTTTTTATTGATATGTTATTATCAATAAAGCAGAGCGGCAGGACTTACTGCCGCTCTGCTTTTTTGACGAATCAAATTATGTCCCGAATCTACATATACCGTTGTCTCACATTCACAACAGACTCAATAAATTTATTGTCCAATGCCGTGAGCTGGTAGTCGTCCCTATATATGAGCACATCCCTGTAAATTTTGGTGTTCTCAGTGCACTTCTTCTGCACAAGCTCGAATCGCGCCAGCATATCGTCAGGTATCGGGGACACCCACATAAAGGTGGTAGGGACATTCTCCAAAAGCTCAAACTGGCTTCCCCTCTCAAAGATAAATATTCTCTTGTCCACCTCCGGGGACAGTTCTTCCTTCCTCACATCTATAAGCGGAAGCGACGGCACATAGGGGTCGGCGTGGGATATCTCGATATAGTTTGTTAGGTCTGACAGCTTTATATCTTCCTTTTCGGCAAGGTCATGCTTTTTTGACATGAGCAGCAGGTAAGAAAAGTTCGTTATCGTCTCCGCCGTCAAGTGCTTTTCGACAAAAAGCGACTCAAAATACTTGTCATATTTCATCTGATAGCGTATTATCCCCATGTCACATTCGCCGTTTACCACACAGCTTATCGTACGGCTGGAGTTTGTCTCCCTGTAAGATATCTCTGCGGACATATCGGTGCGGATATGCTCTGCAAACTCTGTCATGGCCTTCGATATATAGCTGGCCCTCGGTACACAAACTGAGAGCCGCTGCTTTGGGCGTTTTCCCTTCTTATAGATATTCTCAATTTCTTCCACCTGGTTTATAATACGCTGGGCATGTCTTATAAACTGCTCGCCGTCCGGTGTGAGAGATATCCCCTTTGACGTGCGGTTAAAGATCGTTATTCCAAGGTCAGATTCAAGCTCCTTTATCGCACGGCTCAGATTCGGTTGGCCCATAAACAGGTTCTCCGCAGCCTTGCTAATCGAGCGGGTCTTGGCGACCTCCAGGGCATATTTAAAATGAAGCAGATTCATAATTCTCTCCTTTTTTGCCAAAAATGGCCGAAGCCGAATCCATCAGCTTATCCCTTTCGTTTTCTACCTGCCCCAGCGTGGCGGCCCTTGAAAGGGTGCAAAGCGCGGCCCCTATCTCTCTCCCCCGAAGTCCCAGGGTTTTGAGGTCATCGCCATTCACCGCAAGCTCCCTGACGGTTACAAATTGGTGCTCCTCAGCCAAAAGCTGCGCTTTATTAAAAATCTCCAAGCCCAAAAGCTCACCGGCCGCGGCGGCTGTAATCACAGGTTGCGTGCCATGCTCCGCCATTAACAGCCTTATGTCCTCAGGCCTGCCGGACAGCTTATCCAGCAGCGCCTGTGCAGCATCGGCCTCTCTGGCGAGCTTTGCCGGGAAGCGCAGCTTACTTATAAGCTCTCCTGCATCGGAGCCTTCCCCCCCATGGTGCAGAGCCGCGGCAAGTGCCGCAATGCGCATATCCCCATCACACGGCAGGCGGCATAAAGCGGAAAAATCAATATTCTTTACATTTTTGGAAATAAATCCATCTAAAAGTCCATATTCTATCATAGAATAAAGTATCTGCGGACGCTGTGAGAGCAGAGTTTTTTGAAGCTCGTCCCTTATTCTCTCCGCCGAGAGCCTTTTCACTCCACCGGCGCAGCTCTTTATGGCGGAGAGCGTGCCCGCCTCTACCTCAAATCCCAAAGCGGCTGAAAACCTAAGTGCCCTGAGCATACGGAGAGCATCTTCGGAAAAACGTCTCTCCGGCTCCCCCACGCACCTGATGAGCCTTCTCTCAAGATCGTCCCTCCCCCCGAACGGGTCGGTGATCTCACCGCCGCTTGACATGGCCATAGCGTTTATTGTAAAATCACGACGGCTCAGATCTGCCGCAATATCACCGACAAATTCAACATTTTCGGGACTTCTGCCGTTTTTGTACTCACCGTCCCGGCGGTAGGTTGTTATCTCGGCGCTCCCGCCGCCATAAAAGACTGTCATTGTCCCATATTTTTCTCCGGTTGGGACCGCTTTTTCAAATATCTCTGCGATATCGCCGCACCCGGCGGAGGAGGCGATGTCCCAGTCGTGCGGTGTCCTCCCAAGGAGCATATCGCGTACACAGCCTCCCACGGCAAAGGCTGAAAATCCGGCGCCGTTCAATATGGTGAGCATAGCCCTCACATAATCCGGCAGCCCGTTAGCAGTATTCACCCCTCAGCCTCCTATAAAAATCCATGTAAACCTGCGGCACATAAAAATCAGAACAGTTTGATTTAAAATTTTATTGTATTATCTTTTAATCAGTATTATAATAATTTGGCACTTTAATATCAACATTTTAACATCTATTTTAAATTTATATAATCGGAGAAGTTATGGACAGAATTTCCGAACTTGAACAATATATACGCTCCGGCGCCAGATGCCATCTTATAGGCATAGGCGGCGTATCCATGTCGCCGCTGGCCAAGGTGTTGTGCCGCCATGGCATGACCATCACCGGATCGGATATCCGGGACAGCGCGGTCATTGATGACCTGCGCAAGCTTGGCATTAAGGTTTTTATTGGCCACAGCAGTGAAAACGTCATCGGCGCCGGCTTTGTTGTCCGTACCGCCGCCGCCCACGACGACAATCCCGAGGTTGCTTACGCACGTGCGCACGGTATTCCTGTTTTTGAGCGGGCTGAGGCTTGGGGCTGCATAATGCGCAGGTACAAAAACGCCCTCTGCATATCCGGCACCCACGGAAAGACCACAACTACCTCCATGTGTACACACGTGCTTATGGCCGCAGGCGCCGATCCTACGGTCATGATCGGCGGGACACTGCCCCTTCTGCACGACGGCCACCGTGTCGGACACGGTGATACGATAGTTCTGGAGTCATGCGAATACTATAATTCATTTCTCAGCTTCTTTCCGACCATCGCCGTAATATTGGACATTGAGGCTGACCATCTGGACTTTTTTAAGGATCTGGAGGATGTAAAGGCCTCCTTCAGGAAGTTTGCATGCCTCGTTCCGGAGGATACCGGCACAGTCGTTGTAAACTGCGATGATAAGAACACCATGGACGCGATTCGCGGCATTGACAGGAAAATCGTTACCTTTGGTTTTGCAGCCGATGCTGATGTCCGGGCGGAAAATGTTGTCTCAAATTACGGAGTATCTGAATTTGACGTCATGTATAACGGCGGACTTTTCACACATATCGAGCTTCATGTTCCCGGAATCCACAACGTTAAAAACGCGCTCGCAGCAGCAGCCTCTGCGATACTTCTGGGTATACCCGGCTCTGCCGTCAGGGAGGGGCTTCTTAACTTCCGCGGCGCGGCGCGGCGCTTTGAGTACAAGGGCAGCGTCGGCGGCGCGAGGGTATATGACGATTACGCCCATCATCCGGGGGAGCTTCACGCGCTTATTGACGCGGCCCGCTCACTCGAACCGAAACGGGTGATTGTGGCCTTCCAGCCCCACACCTACAGCCGTACAAAGGCTCTTTTCGACGACTTTGTGACGGAGCTTAAGCGTGCGGATAAGGTTTATCTTGCCGAGATCTATGCCGCAAGGGAGAAGAACACCATCGGCATCTCCTCCGCCCATTTGTCAGAGCAAATCCCCGGCTCTGTGTTTCTGCCCTCCTTTGGCGAGCTTGAGGAAGCGCTGATCTCCGAGGCCTCCGACGGGGATATAATCCTCACCGTCGGCGCAGGCAATATATACGAAGTTGGAGAGGCGATCGTAAAGTGACCTTTCACAATGCAACGCCTTTTATCGCAGAAAAACTTTAAATTTTTTGCATATGCGGCCCTTCTTATATAAGAAGGGCCGCCTTCTTTACCACTAAAGTCACCGTAATTGCCTTCGTCTTTTTTCAAACCATGCGACCGTCTCTTTTTTTACCACCGGTGAGAGCAGAATCAGCGCCGTCATATTGGGCAGTATCATCAGCGCGTTCATTACATCCGACAGCCTTATGATAAACGTAAAGCTCATAAATGAGGACAAAAACGTCACCAGGACAAATGCCATCCTATACACCGGTACCGCTCCGCTGCCCAGAAGATATTCCGCACAGCGTTCCCCGTAAAGCGACCAGCCCACAATGCTTGAAAAAGCAAACAGCAGCATGGACATGGGGACGAATACCGACGCCGCCGTTCTTCCGAACACCCCGGCAAGAGCCATGGTGCAATACTCGGCGCCTCCCACCGTGCCGAAATCTACGGGAACTCCCGAGACCATGACCATAAGCGCAGTCAGTGTACACATTACTATAGTGTCGGCAAAGACCTCAAATATTCCCAAAAACGCCTGCTTTACGGGACTGTCCGTATCGGCGGAGGCATGGGCTATGGGCGACGAGCCAAGCCCCGCCTCATTAGAAAACATTCCCCGCTTAAAGCCCCAGGACATGGCAAGCTTAACAGATCCTCCGGCAGCTCCCCCCGCTGCCGCCCTACCTGTAAACGCCCCGCGTATTATATCCGCGAACGCCTGCGGAAGCTTATTGATATTAACGCCGATCACACAAAGCGCACCTGCAATATAAAATAGCGCCATGACCGGCACAAGATATGAGGCCACTTTACCGCGCCGCTGTGCTCCCCCGGCTACCGTAAGCCCGCACAGCAGGGCCATAAGCGCACCCACTATGAGCCGCAGCCCCTTTCCTTTTACAGCCGCGGGAAAAAGTGCCTGAGCCGCATCCTCAACTGCCGACATTATGCTGCCCATCTGCATCATATTGCCTATTCCAAATGCTGCAACCGCCCCAAACATACAGAATGCCGCCGCGAGCCATCCGCAGCCCCGCCCGAGGCCGTTTTTTATGTAGTACATCGGTCCGCCGGCATAGCCGTCTGCGCATCTTTCCCGGTATTTGACTGCTAAAACTATCTCAGCATACTTTGTACCCATGCCTATAAGCGCAGATACCCACATCCAGAACACGGCTCCCGGCCCGCCAAGGCAAAGCGCTATGATGACGCCCGTTATATTGCCCGTACCGATGGTACCAGCCAGCGCTGTACACACCGCCTCAAATGGCGAAACCGAGCCTTTTTTGTTCTCCGCTCTTTTGAACATCCCGCCCACGGCAGTACGCACCGCCAGGAAGAAATACTTAAACTGCACAAAGCCGGAGCTGCACGAAAGTATCAATCCTCCAACGATCAGCACGGCGACCATCGGCGCTCCCCACAGAGCGTCGCTCAATCTCTCACAAAAAAGCTCTATTTTCTCCGCCAGCATAGCACACCTCCGCAGTTTTACATATTTACATTATTCTGCGGAGTGGACAAATATCCTTAAATCCGGCCACTGCCGGAAGGCAAAAATCAAAGGCCCGGCATTTGGCTGCCGGGCCTTTATAAAAGTGAGTCTTAAATTAAGCGTCAGGCTTATTCAACATCCTGAAGGGCATCGTAGCCTTCCTCGCCGGTGCGTACTTTTACTACATTCTCCACATTGTAGACGAATATCTTTCCGTCGCCGATATGGCCGGTATACAGTGCCTTCTTCGCTGTTTCAATGACAGTACGGACAGGGATCTTGGATACGACCACGTCTATCTGGGCCTTCGGGAGGAGCGTCGCCTCCACCTTAACGCCGCGGTAGTACTCAGGGGCGCCCTTCTGCGCGCCGCAGCCCATGACGTGGGATACGGTCATACCGGTAACTCCCAGATCCACAAGGGCCTTTGTGAGCCTCTCTATGCGGCTCTCCTTGCATATGATCTCGATCTTGGTGAACTTTGGCGCGTTCGGGTCGGAAGGAGCAGGCTCAAAGGAGGGCATCTGCTTTACCTCAACAGCCTCCGCAACAGGAACTTCTCCTGCGACCGCGATGACGTCGCCGTAATCAAGATTCTCTGCTGTGAATGCAAATCCGCCGTAAGCGGAGGGCAGGCCGTGCTCTGTGCTGTCAAGGCCCTGGATCTCCTCCTCCGGTGAAACACGAAGACCGACAGTCTTCTTTATAATAAAGAATGTGATTATCATGCATACGGCGGTCCATGCGGTAATCGCCAGAATACCGATAAGCTGAATTCCAAGCTGGTCCCCGCCATAGAAAAGTCCGCAGAGGCCGGCGGGCGCATCGGGATTTGCCAAGAGTCCGACTGCAATAGTTCCCCAAATTCCGTTTGCGCAATGTACGCCTACAGCTCCCACAGGATCATCTATATGAAGCTTGAGGTCCAGGAATTCAACAACTACTACAACCAGAATACCTGAAACAACGCCTACGACTGTCGAGCCGATCGCATCGAGTGCATCGCAACCGGCGGTTATTCCCACAAGTCCTGCAAGCGAGGCGTTAAGACACATGGAGACGTCAGGTTTCCCATTCTTTATCCATGTAAAGATCATACATACGACTGTTGCAACAGCCGGCGCTATTGTCGTAGTAAGGAAGATAGACCCCAGCGACTCAAGATCCCATGCGGCGGCTCCGTTAAAGCCGTACCAACCGAACCAGAGTATGAAGCAGCCCAGCGCGCCGAGAGTGATCGAATGTCCGGGGATCGCGTTTACCTTGACTACTTTTCCGTTTGCATCCTTGGTATATTTTCCAAGACGGGGACCAAGCATTATTGCACCGATAAGTGCCGCTACGCCGCCGACCGTATGTATTGCCGCCGAGCCGGCAAAATCATGGAAGCCCCTGACAACCAGCCAGCCCTGAGAATTCCATACCCAGCCGGCCTCTACCGGATAAACTATAAGGGAAATTACCGCTGAGTAGATGCAGTAGGAAAGGAACTTTGTACGTTCAGCCATCGCGCCTGAGACTATCGTAGCCGCGGTCGCGCAGAATACAAGGTTAAATACAAAGCTCGATGCGTTCTCCTTAATGAAAGATCCGAAGTCCGCGAACAGCTGCATGTTCGGCACTCCAATGAAGCCAAATACATAATTCTCCGCCATCATGACAGAAAATCCAAGAAGTGAGAACACCACGGTGCCTATACAGAAGTCCATAAGGTTCTTCATAATGATGTTTCCGGCGTTCTTTGCGCGGGTAAAGCCGGTTTCAACCATTGCAAATCCAGCCTGCATAAAGAACACCAGTGCTGCGCCGATCAGGAACCA
>JBJDXR010000010.1:0-17647 GCA_051866775.1 Oscillospiraceae bacterium
GTGCAGTAATAGCAATCGGCGGAATAATTATTGCTTATCTGAAATACACGAAGAAAGATATCCATTAAAATGCTGCGCATTATCGGCGGCAGGGAGTAATCCTTGCCGCCATTTCCATTTTGCTTTATTCAAAAGCATAGTGACGCCGCCTCGGTATACAAATATTTATGGCTGAGCATTATTTTTTAAGCCGGACGGATAGACCCAGAGCCGATGAACTTGCCAGGGAACACACAGATCATCAACTCTTTATTTTCAATAGGATTGGTCGCGCAGTCCACCGAAAATAATAATTCTGTTCACTTTATGAGACGACAAAAAGTCGGATAAGGTCTGCAATATACTAAACCAAAATATTGCCGCTTCCGTCAACGCTTTGGCACTGTTGGCAGGCGGAAAGCAAATAAACAGTCCCATCTTTGATTTTCAAAGCCGGTTACATTAATGTGATACCAAAACCGCAAGGGATAAGTCTATCCTTTTGCATAGGTCGGTATGCATTGATGTACCGGCTTTTTTTGTTGCCCAAACGCCGGTTTACAACTGAATGACCGGCTGAATGGTATACGATTTTACGATGACCTCTCTTTCGGAGAGTGAGCGAAACAATGTCGCCTGACGGGGGAAGGAACAGCATTCAGGCTGAACGGCAAATAGCACAACGGTAGCAGCAGTACGGATGTCGCATACCGTAACACGCAGGGAAACTGTCCGTACAGCTTCCAGAGATAATAAAAAAGGTGTGGCACTCTTTTAAGTGTTACACCTTTTTAACTGATGAAAAACTTCCTTATCTGGCGTTGCCAAAAGCAGGTGCTTCTTTTTTTACCTTTTCTCTGAGAGAGCAGTCCTTCCCGAAAATTTTATTCTCAGGCTCTCGAGGCGAGCTTAAACACGTCTCCGGACTTGCCCATTACGATTATATGGTCGCCTTCCTTAAAGGTATAGCCCGCGCCGGGCAGAGGGTTCAGCGTAGTTCCGCGCTTTATTGCCACAATATTTATGTTGTACTTGTTGCGTACATTTATTCCCTGGATCGTGCTGCCAACCCACGAGGCGAGCACCGGTATCTCATAGATAGCATACTCACTGGTGAGTGGGATAAAGTCGAACACGTTGTCGGAATTATACCTGACTGCAATCTTCTCAGCTATCTCCCTGTCCGGATATATTATCTCGCTGGCCCCTATCTGCCGCAGCAGATCTGCTTGTATATCCTGCTTGGTCTTGGATACGACTATCCTTGCTCCAAAGCGCTTCAAAAGCGCAGTTATCACCAGGGACGCCTGAAAATCCTCCCCAATAGTTACAAAACATATATCAAAATTCTCCACACCCAGGGACTCAATGACAGGCTCCTTCGTGCAATCGCCTATGGCGCAGTCGGTATACCTGTTTGACAAGGTCTCGATTATGTCGGAGTCCTTGTCTATTACCATCACCTGGTTTCCCATTTCCTGCATTTTTGCAGCCAAATGCCGGCCGAAACGTCCCATTCCTATAATAAGTACAGATTTCATGGCGTTATCAATACTCCTTCCGTAAGCGGCGAAAGCCGCTTCATTTCAAATTCCTTCAGCCGATGAGCACTTTACCCACAGGCTGCCTTACAGGAGGCGGTGCCTGATTGTTTGACAACGCCAGTACAAGTGAGAAGCCGCCGATCCTTCCGGCAAACATAAAAAGAGTCAGCACTACCTTTGCTATGTTTCCCAAGCCCGGCGTCACCCCCATGGAAAGCCCCACCGTGCCGATGGCGGATATGACCTCAAAAAGGGCCTCCTTAAGGGGCAGATTCTCCACCAAGCAAATTATCATCGTGGCAATAATCGTCCCTGTGATATAGATATTGGCAATGGCCCCGGCCTGCCGGACGGTCTCATCGTCTATGCGCCGGTGGAAGGCCTTTGGGGTCGAGCGCGCTACGGCTGCGGCGGTGCTTATGAATATCACCGCCAGCGTGGTCGTCTTGATACCTCCGGCTGTTGATCCGGGGCTTCCGCCGATCAGCATAAGCACCATGGTGAGCACCGTTCCGGAGTCTGATAGGGTGCTCATATCAACAGTGGCAAAGCCTGCGGTGCGCGGCGTGACCGCCTGAAACAGCGCCGCCAGAAGCTTATCCCCCCATGTAAGGTCGGCAAAGGCGTGATCATGCTCAAAAAGCAGGAACAGCCCAAAGCTTCCCAGAAGCAATACGCCGGTTATAACAAGCACCAGCTTTGTGTGGAATTTAAACTCCTTAACTTTAAAGCGTGTCTCCAGAAGGTCATTCCATACGATAAAGCCGAGTCCGCCGATCACTACCAGCGCTATTACGGTAAGGTTAACCACCGGATTATCAACAAAGGCTGACAGCGACGCCCCGCCGTTATAGTTTCCCATGATGTCAAAGCCCGCGTTGCAGAAGGCCGATACGGAATGAAAAACAGCGTAGAAAATGCCGGTTTTCCAGCCGAATAGCGGGATAAACTGCGTTGCAAGCAGCACCGCCCCGGCGGTCTCAAATATCGCGGTGCCGGTAAATATACGCCGCACGAGCTTGGGAAGTCCGCTGCGGTCATCGTTTCCGGCGGACTGCATAAGTATCTGGGCGTTGTGCAGGCTTACCCTTTTTTTTATAAATATCATGAGGCTTGTTATGAGCGTCATGGCTCCAAGCCCGCCGATCTGTATTAGTACAAGTATGACGCATTTGCCGGCCGTGCTCCAGTATGACGCGGTATCAAATACCGCAAGCCCTGTGACGCAGGTGGCGCTTGTAGCGGTAAAGAGCGCGTCAATGAAATCCGTGCTCTCCCCCGAGGAGGCGCTGAACGGGCACATAAGCAGCAGCGTGCCGATAATAATAATGGTTATAAAGCTGAAAACTATGAGCCTGACAGGGGCCATTTTATTTTTTATACGCTTAGAAGGCATTTACGTTCTCCTCAAACAGCTCTCCGACGCTGCCGTAAGCAGCGGTAATTACTGATATTATAGGCTTAAATTCAGCGCGCGTCAAATATAAAAGGCTCAACCTTCCAGCGCAACATTTCTGCCGTCCTTGTAAAAGTATATTTTAGACATTATAATATCTTTAATATTAACTGGCAAGCGGTTTGTTATGCCGCTGCAGGCAACCGAAAGGAACAATACGCATGATAAACGGCGCAGTTTTTGATATGGATGGCCTGATGTTCGACACGGAGGCGGTAAGCACCCGCTGCTGGCAGGAGGCAGGCAGACGCATTGGTGTCGACATACCGCCCTCGCTCTCCTTGAGGACAAACGGCCTTGACGCCGAGCACTGCCGTCCGATATTTGAGGAGGCCTTCGGAAAGAGTTTTGATTACTACGCCGCAAGGGCCTTAAGGCAGGAACTTGAGCGGGAGTATGTCGAGAGCTTCGGCGTCCCGCTCAAGGCCGGGCTTTTTGAGCTGCTGGACTTTCTACGCTCTGAAAACGTCGCCATGGCAGTGGCATCCTCCTCCAGTGAGGAAAAGGTGACGCACTATCTCAAGCTCACCGGCACGGATAAATATTTTCGCACTGTAATCAACGGCGGAATGGTGAAACGCGGCAAGCCGGATCCGGAAATTTTCCTGACGGCCTGCGCGGCTCTGGGCATACCTCCCCGGGAGTGCATAGCGCTTGAGGACTCGCCCGCGGGCATTAGATCCGCCGCTTCAGCCGGGCTGCTTGCGGTGATGATACCCGATCTGGTCCCGCCCACAGAAAAGGAGAACAGGCTCGCATTTGCGATCCTGCCCTCCCTAATTGACGTTATCGGCTTGGTAAAAAGCCTTACGGCATGTCGATAATGACCTTCATGGCCTTGTCCTTCTGCTCGTCAATGAGCTTATAGGCCTCGGCATACTCGGTAAACGGCACATGGTGGGTCACCAGCGGCTCGAGGTTTATAAGTCCCTTATTGACCAAATCGATGGACTCCTTCCAGTCCTCGACACGGTACATGGAGGTGCCGATCATACTGATCTCGTGGTCCTGAACAAATCCCATGTTTATGGGGTACGGATCAGCGACAACGCCCATGACTATGACAGTGCTGCCCTTGCGGGCGATCTCCACTGCCTGATTGAGGGTCTTGCCGTTTCCGATGCACTCGAAAATGACGTCGGCCCTGTCGGGGCCGAACTTCTCAAGGATAGCGTCCGCAAGCGGCTGCTCCGCGGGGTTGTTTACATCAAGGCCGCAGGTTTCGGCCATCTCAAGGCGGCATTTACTCAGCTCGGATACAATTACCTGCTCGGCGCCCATGGCCTTGAGCGCCTGACCCACAAGGTTTCCAATGGTGCCGCCGCCCATGACGACGCACTTCTTTCCGGTGGGATCGCCGAAACGGCGGACGGCGTGTACACCGCAGGCAAGCGGCTCTATCATAGCTCCATACTCCTTGGACATATCATCAGGGAGCTTCAGCACCCAGTCCGCGTCCACTACGAAATACTCGCTGGCCATACCGGTGGTCTGGAATCCCATGACCTTTAAGGTCTCACAGTCGTTATACATACCGTGGGTGCAGGGATAGCACTCACCGCATACCACCTGAGGCATAACGGTCACAAGGTCGCCCACCTCAAAGCCGGTGACTTCCGCACCGACCTCTACCACCGTTGCGGAAACTTCATGTCCCTGTACAACAGGGTAAGATGTATAGGGGTGCTTGCCGTGCCAAACATGGATATCCGAGCCGCAGACGCCGATTTTCTCCATCTTAAGCTTGAGCATTTTCGGTCCCATCTCAGGGACTGGTACATCTCTATAGGAAATCTTTCCGGGTTCTGTCATCACTGCCTGAAGCATACTTTAATATCCTCCTGAACTGAAAATCTTTTAGTCTCCTGTCAATTTCTATATGTACGCCGTACACTTTTAACATTATATCACTGCTGCGCCCCCGCGCAATAACCAAGCTCCGCCCAAAGCCTTTTCAGCCGATAAACCTGCCCTCCTGACAGAGCCACTCGGCGGCAAATTCCGCAAAGGTCACAGCCGGGTCCCCAAACTCGCCGGGGAACTTCTCAGCGCTCTCCACAGGCGTAAAGCCATGGGTGGAGCCGTCCACGAACACCGCGGTCTTATCCTGGCTTTTGGCGTTATCATAGGAGTACTCGATATTTATAAACTCGTGACTTCCAAGGTTGCCCTGACAAAGAAGCGGCACGGAGATGCCCTTGACATTTGCCTGTGAGGAGAAGGGGTTAAAGTCCCAATCAACGCCCCACATTGAGCACTCGTCATATCCGAAGTCTCCAAACCGGTACTCAAATTCAAGCATCTTCATAACGCTTGTGGTGTCCGCACCTCCTACATAGAACTTTGAAGGGACCGCATCCTCCGGTATACGCACCGTGCGGGCGATCTCCTTGGTGACGGCGCCGCCGTTTCGCAGAACAAGGTGCTCGTTTCTTGTGTGGGCAAGGAGGCTGTTATCCTGTATGAAAAGCTTATTGTTGCTGCTGCCGCCGCCCGCTCCGGCTATGACGATCGGCTCGTCATCCGCAAAGCTCGCCTTGCCTTTTTTTATATCCTCGTAGCGCTGCTTGGCGTAATCAAGGATATCCTGATAAAACTTTACCTGCGCCTTCTGGAAACGGTCGATAAACTCCTTGGTGTATCTGGACTCCCCGGGCTTATATCCGTTCTCAGGGTTATAGATGTCAAGCTCCGGTATGCGCTCAAAACCGCTGTGCCAATCCTTTACAGCCGGATCCATGGCAAGGACGTCCATAATGCCGTAGTTAGTATCCACGAGCATCAGTCCATCCGCCGGGGGCAGAGGCTCAATCTCCGGGAAGGGCAGGAATCGGCCGGAGTTTACGAAACGTGCAGTGCCGTTTTCCGCAATATACTGATAACAGCTCAAAATACAGCCGCCCTGACTGTGTCCAAAAAGTACGACCTTCTCAACACCGGGGCAGCTGCGGGCAAATTCAACAGCGGCCTTTACATCCAGCATCCTCTCCTTAATTCCCTTGTCTTTAAGCTGAGGCGCACCGATGGTCACATAGCCGCGTTTTGCAAGTTCTACAAGCGGAGCAAAACTCAGAATATAATGTCCCGTATGTACACCAAGCACGGCGATCCGGCTGCGCTCGGTCTTTTCCACCGGCCGATGGACGGCGACAGGCAGACGTCTGGACGGCAGAGTATGAAGCTCACTTTTGATTTCGTAGACCTTTTCCAAAGCATAGACCCTTCCTTCATCATTAATTATAATAACATTATTATATTATAAGCTTGCACATTTTTCCTGTCAAGAGCCGAAGTTTTGGGCTTTTTCGTGCATCCGGCAAAGGTCTTGGGGCGCATAATGCCGGGAACAGTAAGCGTGTTATTTTACTAAAAAGAAACATATAGAGCCAAAAAGCCCTTGACATGACAAAGTGCGTACTCTACAATAAGTATTATTAGTATAACAATAAACATTACGTCATAGAGAGGTAGACAACGTGCTTAACGATAAAAAGCTGGACAAAACTATACCCATCCCGCTGTATTTTCAGCTTAAAACCATAATTTCCGAGGAAATAGAAAACGGCTCCTACCCCGTAGGCGGCCTCATCCCCACAGAGAACGAGCTGTCCGCCATGTTTGAGATAAGCCGCACCACCGTCCGCCAGGCGATAACGGAGCTGGTGCAGGAGGGACGGCTTTACCGCATAAAGAGTAAGGGCACCTTTGTCGCCCAGCCTAAAATTAATCAGGAGTTTATGAACTGCCTGCAGTCCTATGATGATGAGATACGTGCCCGGGGCCGCACCCCCTCAACAGAGGTGCTTATGCTGGAGGTCGTTAACATGCCGGAGCGCTTTGCGGCGTATTTAAGCGAGCCTTCACCCAAAGCCATATGTCTCTACCGCAAGCGCTGCGCGGACGGCGAGCCGGTGGTCAGGGTCAAGACCTATCTGCCTTATGAGCCGTGCCGTTTTGTTCTGGAGCACGATTTTTCAAAAGAGGGGCTATACTCGGTACTTTCTCAGAACCCCCGCACCCGCATCTGCCGCGTCTCCCGTACTTGTGAGGCGGTGGCAGCGGAGAAAGAGGATGTTGAGATACTCAATATGCGCCGGGGCCGCCCGGTACATTACTTCACCACGGTGGGCTATAACAGCGACGGTGAGCCGATCGAGTACTCTATTGCCCATTACCGGGGCGACCAGAGCCGCTTTCATGTGGATATAGTCCTAAACGAAAAATGACCGGCACATGTTTATTTTATATCTTGGAGAAAAAACAGCGGCCGTCCCGCACATACGGGGCAGCCGCTGTATCCTTTCATAAATTCACCCAAGCGCCGCGCGGGAGATGATCGCCGCGCCGATAGGTTCCGGGCCTATATGTGCGCCGATCACGTTTCCTATGGCCATAAGCGGCACCGCCGTCTTATGGCCAAGACTCTCAAGCCTTGCGCTTATGCGCCGGCAAAAGCGCTCCCCCTCATCCTTGTCCCTGCCGTGACCGACAACGGCGCAATACTCAGACGGCGACCTGTAGGTCTTTTCCACATGCTCGGCAAACTGGTTCTCCACCTTGTCAAGGGAGCGTTTTCTGCCGCGGGCTAAGCCTGCGTTAAACAGCTCTCCTTCGCGCAGAGCTATCATCGGGCGTATTCCCAGTGCCGATCCTGCAAAACCCGTGAGCCTTCCCAGACGCCCGCCATGTACAAGATACTCAAGATCCCTTATCGTAAAAAATATGCGTCCGGTGGTCTTTATACGCTCCAATTCCCGCACCGTCCAGTCGATATCCGCTCCCGAATCCCTTAAACGGCATGCCTCAAGCACAAAAAGCCCCTGCATCACAGTAGCCAGAGACGAGTCTATGACCTCGATCCTCATATCCGGAAACTCCTCCAACACCATGCTCCGGGCGGTCAGCGCGGTCTGATAGGTGCTCGTCAGCTTTTTGGACATGAGTATGCACACAACATCCTCTCCGTCCCTTCCGGCAGCAGAGAATGCCTGTATAAAATCATCCACAGACGGCATGGACGTCCTTGGGAAGCTCCCGGGATTTTCCGCCATCCAGTTATAAAGCTCATCCCGTGAAAGCTCCGTAACATCCTTACGATAGTCCTTATCGTTTTTGGCAATGTAATAGGAAACGATCTCGACACCGTGCTCCGCCGCAGTCTCCCCCGGCAGGTCACATGCGCTGTCAGAGATAATCCGGTATACTTTCTTATTGATCTCTCTCAGTCCTTCATGTTTTAATATGTCAACACCATGTTGATTATTCGCTTATTTTATAATATAATTTGAGTGTTGTAAAAAGATATATTTTTCGTAAATAATATGTTAATTTTTGGTTCAGGCTCTTATAAGTCTGCCCGGAGCACCAAAATTTAGACTTCTTATTTGAAACACACTGTGGAGGCGGATATGTCAAATACGAAAGGGAACAAGCGCGTACAATATACAAAAGCGGTGCTGCGCAGGAGCCTGCTTGCGCTCCTTAAGGAAAAACCGGTGGACAGGGTGACCGTAAAGGACATCTGCGCGGATGCGCACCTCAACCGGGGTACCTTTTACGCCCACTACGGAAGTCCCGAGCAGCTCCTCAATGAAATCGAAAACGAATTCTACGTAGATATGCTGTCCGCTATTGCTACGTTTCAGCAGGCCGACGATGTGACACGCATACTGACAAAGGTGCTGACGGCGCTGCGCGAGCGGAAGGAGCTGGCCTCGGTGCTGTTTGGCCCGCACGGCGACCACGCCTTTCTGTCCAAGATAGTTTACGCTGCCCACGATATGTGCATTTACCAATGGGGCACCGTAAGCCCCAACGCGGACAAGCGCGTTCTTGAGGCCGCCTACTCCTATATCTCCCATGGGGTACTGCGGCTTGTGCAGGAGTGGCTGATGGCCGGAGCGGAGGAGCCGCCGGAAAGACTGGCGGAGATCATGAACGATCTATGCAACTACGGCGTAAGCTCGGTAATTGATATCCCTCCAATGGATAAGAGGGGAAAATGAACGTTATATCATAAGGTACAAGTTTAATTGGCGCAGCATAGTTTTAAAACAGAACACAGCCCCGGTTTATTTGAACCGGGGCTGTGTTTTCATTTTATACGTTCAAAGAACCGTTAATTACTTCGCCTGCTTGATTGCGGCCTGAGCGGCAGCCAGACGGGCGATGGGTACGCGGAACGGGGAGCAGGAGACATAATCAAGGCCTATCTCGTTGCAGAACTCAACAGAAGAGGGATCTCCGCCGTGCTCGCCGCAGATGCCAATGTGCAGCTTCGGATTGACAGGACGGCCGAGGGTTATGGCCATCTTCATCAGCTTGCCAACGCCTACCTGATCGAGCTTTGCAAACGGGTCGTTCTCAAAGATCTTGGCGTCATAATAGGCATTCAGGAACTTGCCTGCATCGTCACGGCTGAAGCCGTAGGTCATCTGGGTAAGATCATTGGTGCCGAAGCAGAAGAAGTCTGCCTCTGTAGCAATATCGTCAGCGGTGAGTGCGGCGCGCGGTATCTCGATCATGGTGCCGACCTCATACTCAAGCTCCATGCCGGAGGCGGCGATCTCAGCATCGGCGGTCTCTACCACGAACTTCTTGACGTACTTAAGCTCCTTAAGCTCACCCACCAGCGGGATCATGATCTCGGGCCTTATATCCCAATCGGGATGAGCCTTCTTAACGTTTATAGCCGCGCGGATAACTGCAGCGGTCTGCATCTTGGCGATCTCAGGATAGGTGACAGCCAGACGGCATCCGCGGTGGCCCATCATCGGGTTAAACTCATGCAGGGAGGCGATGAGAGTCTTGATAGTCTCAACGGACTTGCCCTGAGCCTTGGCAAGAAGCTCGATATCGGCCTCCTCGGTGGGGACGAACTCATGAAGCGGGGGATCAAGGAAGCGGATGCAGACGGGCGTTCCCTCAAGAGCCTCATACAGGGCCTCAAAGTCGGACTGCTGCATAGGCAGGATCTTTGCAAGAGCGACCTCGCGCTCCTCAACAGTCTCGGCGCAGATCATCTCACGGAAGGCGTCTATTCTGCCCTCGCCGAAGAACATATGCTCGGTACGGCAAAGTCCGATGCCCTCAGCGCCCAGCTCACGGGCCTTCTTCGCATCAGTCGGGTTATCGGCATTGGTGCGGACCTTCATGGTGCGGTACTTGTCCGCCCAGTCCATGATACGTCCGAAGTATCCGGAGATAGTGGCGTCAACAGTGGGGATGATGCCGTCATAGATATTACCGGTGGAGCCGTCGATGGAGATATAGTCACCCTCATGGAACTCCTTACCGGCCAGAGTGAACTTCTTGTTTGCCTCGTCCATAGCGATATCGCCGCAGCCGGATACGCAGCACTCACCCATACCACGGGCGACAACCGCCGCATGGCTGGTCATTCCGCCGCGGACGGTCAGGATGCCCTGCGCGGCCTTCATTCCCTCGATATCCTCAGGGGAGGTCTCAAGACGCACAAGAACGACCTTCTCACCGCGGGCCGCCCAATCCTTGGCATCCTCGGCGGTAAAGACGATCTTGCCGCAGGCGGCTCCCGGGGAGGCGCCGAGTCCGCGTCCTATAGCCTCGGCCTTCTTAAGGGCGGCGGTGTCAAACTGCGGATGGAGCAGAGTATCCAGGTTTCTAGGATCGATCATGGATACCGCCTGTTTCTCGCTTATCATTCCCTCGTCAACAAGGTCGCAGGCAATCTTAAGCGCGGCCTGGGCGGTGCGCTTGCCGTTACGGGTCTGGAGCATGTAGAGCTTTCCGTTCTCGACAGTGAACTCCATGTCCTGCATATCACGGTAATGGTCCTCAAGGGTCTTGCAGACGTTTGTAAACTGCTCAAAGGCCTCAGGGAACTTCTCGGCCATCTGGGCGATGGGCATCGGGGTGCGGACGCCGGCGACAACGTCCTCGCCCTGAGCGTTGGTGAGGAACTCGCCCATGAGCTTCTTCTCGCCGGTGGCCGGGTCACGGGTGAAGGCGACGCCGGTGCCGGAGTTTTCGTTCAGGTTGCCAAACACCATCGGCATGACGTTGACGGCGGTACCCCAGGAATAGGGGATGTCGTTGTCACGGCGATAGACATTTGCACGGGGGTTGTCCCAGGAACGGAACACGGCGCGGATAGCTTCGTAAAGCTGTACCTTCGGGTCGGAGGGGAAGTCCTCGCCGATCTGCTTTTTGTACTCGGCCTTGAACTCCTCAGCCAGCTCCTTAAGGTCTGCCGCGGTCAGCTCAATGTCGTAGGTAACGCCCTTGCGCTCCTTCATCTCGTCAATGAGCTGCTCAAAATACTTCTTGCCAACTTCCATGACCACGTCGGAGAACATCTGGATGAAGCGGCGGTAGGAATCGTATACGAATCTTTCAAACTTGGGGTCGGGGTTGCCCTGGATCATGGCGGCGACAACGTCGTCGTTAAGTCCAAGGTTCAGGATGGTGTCCATCATGCCGGGCATGGAGGCGCGGGCACCGGAGCGGACGGAGACAAGCAGGGGATTTGTGAGATCACCAAACTTCTTGCCGTTGATCTCCTCCATCTTTGCGACATACTCCATGATCTCGGCCATGATCTCGTCATTGATCTTCTGTCCGTCCTCATAATACTGTGTGCAGGCCTCCGTGGTAATGGTGAAGCCCTGCGGAACAGGCAGACCAATATTGGTCATCTCGGCAAGGTTAGCGCCCTTGCCGCCGAGCAGCTCACGCATATTTGCGTTGCCCTCTGAAAACAGATAAACATACTTTTTTCCCATAAAGCTACCTTCCTCATAAAAAGTTTCTCAAAAAATAACAATTCTAAAATGCCGCACTTATTATAGCAGTGCATTTTTACCTTTTCAAGCGCTGTGCAGGAAAAATTTCACTTACCCACGCAAAATCTTTGAAAAATCCGGTCGACAACATCCTCCCTCAGGTTTTTGCCCGAGAGCGCGCCGAGGGCGGAGAGCGCCTCCTCCACCAGTGTTAGCACGGCATCCGGCGTTACGCCGGACGCTATCGCCTCCCGGGCTCCTCTCAGGGAATCAGCGGCACGGGAGACCTCACCGGCCTGACGGGCGTTCGTCAATATTTCGCCCTGCGGTACAGGCTTCTGTGAAAAAAGCTCCTTTACAGCATCGGCGAGCAGCCCGATCCCCTCTCCGGTCTTTGCGGATATGGGTATGATCCGGGCAGCCTCCTTCCCATCAGCGGCTTCCGGTAGACGGCAGCCTGCCTTGTCCATCTTATTCGGCAGAAGGATCCACGGCTTTCCGGAGTCTCTTGCAATACGCATTGCCTCCGCGTCCTCCTCCTTAAGCGCCTCGCTGGCGTCGGTAAGTACAAGGATAAGCCCCGCCTCCTCCGCCGCCTTTTTGGCTCTGAGGACGCCTATCCTCTCTACCGCGTCCCCGGTCTCCCGCATACCGGCGGTGTCGATGAGCCTAAGGAGGCTCCCTCCGAGGACGCATTTTTCCTCAACAGTGTCCCGCGTTGTACCCGCTATATCGGTAACTATCGCGCGGTCAAAGCCCACAAGGGCATTTAAAAGTGAGGACTTTCCCACATTAGGCCTGCCGATTATAGCACATGGCACGCCGTCCCTCAGGAACCTCCCCCGCTCAAAGGTATCAAGAAGCGACCGGAGCGTCCCCTCCGCGCGCTTAAGCTCCTCAATATACTCATCGGCCTCAAATTCATCGATATCCTCATCAGGGTAGTCCACCACTGCCTGAAAGTGCGAGACTATATCAAGAAGCTCCGAGTATACCCGGTCTGTACGCCTGACGACAGCTCCGGATAGCTGTCCGGAGGCATTTTTTGCCGCCTCCTCAGTCTCGGAGTCGATAAGGTCAATTACGGCCTCCGCACCGGTCAAATCAAGCTTTCCGTTTAAAAAGGCGCGCTTTGTAAACTCCCCGGGCAGCGCCTGCCTCACTCCGCAGTGAAACAGCGCCGAGAGGATGGCCGAGAGCACCACCGGAGAGCCGTGGCACTGAAACTCCGCCGTGTTCTCCCCGGTGTAGCTCATCGGGGCGCGGGATACCGTACACAGGCACATATCAAGAAGCTCTCCGTCATGATTATAGGCGCCACCGTAAATGAGCCTTCCCGCAGGTGCGGAAAGGAGCGGCCTCCCATTTTTTGCGCGGAAAATTTTATCCGCCGCCTCTATCGCCCCGTCCCCGGAGAGTCTTACTATTCCGATGGCCGAACGCACATTTCCAGTGGCGACGGCGGCTATCGTATCGCTCACTGTAATCCCTCCAAGCGCTTCAGCCACAGCTCACAGACCGCATCCGACGGCATACGCCAGTCGCCCCGGGGTGAAAGGCATATAGAACCCACCTTAGGCCCGTCGGGAAGGCACGAGCGCTTAAACTGCTGCTGGAAGAAGCGCCTTATGAAGGTCTTGAGCCACTTTAATATCACATCCCGCCCATATACGCCCGTAAAGGAGTGCTCGGCCAGCCGCAGGATCTTTTCCGGCTCATAGCCGCAGCGCACGAAATAATACAGGAAGAAGTCGTGCAGCTCATAGGGACCCACGATATCCTCCGTCTTTTGGCTTATCTCGCCGTTTTCCGCCGGGAGAAGCTCAGGGGATACGGGCGTAGCCAAAATGTCGTTTAAAACTCCTGCAAGCTCCCCGTCGCCGCAAATCTCGGAATACCAGCCCACCACATATCGAACCAGCGTTTTCGGCACTCCGGCATTGACCCCGTACATGCTCATGTGGTCACCGTTATAGGTGGCCCAGCCCAGCGCCAGCTCACTTAAATCACCGGTGCCTACAAGTATGCCTCCCTCGGCATTTGCTATATCCATTATCACCTGAGTGCGTTCACGTGCCTGAGAGTTTTCAAACACGACATTGTGGTTTTCCGGGTCGTGGCCTATGTCCTTAAAGTGCTGCATAACAGCCGGACCGATATCCACCACCCTCAGCTCAGCTCCCAGCTTTTCCGAGAGGCGCACCGCGTTTGATTTTGTGCGCTCGGTGGTGCCGAAGCACGGCATGGTAACGGCTATGACGGCGTTTTTCGGAAGGCCCATGAGGCTCGCCGTATGCGCCGCAACAAGCATGGCAAGCGTCGAGTCAAGTCCTCCGGATACGCCTACCACCATGCGCTTTGAGCCTGTGTGCTCCATGCGTTTTTTAAGTCCGGCGGACTGGATGGAGAATATCTCCTTGCAGCGCTCCTCCCGCTCCTCCGAGCCTACCGGAACGAACGGGCTGGAGGGGATTCCCTTTGTGAGCTGAGTATCCGTAAGCTCAAGGTCAAAGGGTATCTCAGCGCGGCCCAGCAGCTTTTCCTTAAAGGTGGTCATCTTGCGGCGCTCAAAGGCCAGCCTTTTTACGTCTATTTCCGAGATCACAAGGCCGCTGCCCAAGCGCTTATCACCCAGCATCACGCCGTTTTCCGCTATCATATCGTGTCCGGAGAACACAAGATCCGTGGTGCTCTCGCCATCACCTGCATCGGCGTAAATATAAGCGCACAACAGCCGGGCTGACTGCCCCTTCACAAGCTCCCTCCTGTAGGCGGATTTGCCCACAAGTTCATTTGAGGCGGAGAGGTTTAATATGACCGTCGCCCCGCCGGAGGCGAGGGCATTTGAGGGGGGTGTGACAGTCCAGAGATCCTCGCATATCTCCACTCCCACGATAAGCTCCGGTACGGACTCGCAGTAAAAAAGCAGCCCGGTGCCAAAATACACGCTCTGTCCCATAATGCTTGCAAACTGAACATCCTCCGGTGCCGGGGCAAACCAACGGTGCTCATAATACTCCGCGTAGTTCGGTATGTGAGTTTTGGGCGTAAGCCCCAAAATGCTCCCACGGCTCAGTACCGCGGCGCAGTTATATATCCTGCCGCCCACACCTACGGGAAGTCCCACGGCGATGAGCATATCAAGCTGTGCCGTCTCCTCCGCTATCCTCTGAAGCGCCGCCTCAGCTCCCTTTAAAAGCGCCGGCTGCAAAAACAGGTCGCCGCAGGTATATGCGGTTATACAAAGCTCCGGGAATACGCATATCTTCACTCCCTGCTCCGCCGCCTTCTTCGCAAGGGCGATGATCTCTGCGGCATTATATTCCGTGTCCGCTACGCGCACCCTCGGCGTGGCGGCGGCGACTTTTATAAATCCATCCTTCATGTTATATCACTCCAACAAAGTCCTCAAAGGGTATGGTTTCCAGTTTAAAATGATTATAAACTTATATCGGAGATTGTGCAATTCCTTTTTGCCGGCGGTTGACCGCCGCTGCCGGTAAGACGTTTTTCCTTTCCCCTCTTCCTCGCTCAATAGCAAAATGTAAAAAATATTTGACATTTTGGCTGCTGCAAAAGTATAATAATTAAAACAGTAGGACGGAGGCCTTTATATGTGGTTTTTTATTCTGCTATGCGCGGTATTTGTGGTTGTCACCCTGATTGTCTCCCAAAAGGGTGAGACAAAGGACGAAAAATTTGACGAGCGCCAGCGGCAGGTCAGGGCGCGGTGCTCGCAGATTGCGTACACTGTTCTGCTGGCCTATGTCCTGCTGTACGGTGTGGCGGCGCTGTTTTACCCGGAGCTTGCCGCTGTGCTCGGCGCTGTTGGGATACTGACCGGCGCGGCCCTCGCCGTCATGGTGTACACCGTCCTCTGCGTCTGGAGGGGGGCGTACAGCGCGCTGAACCAGCGCACGCCGGGGATGGTCCTCTATCTTTTCTGCGGGGCCATAGGGATCGCAAACTTTGTCCTTCAGCTCAAGTTCTACGGCCCGGTTACTGACGGCCGCCTCTCCATCTGCTGGCTCAGTCTGGAGATTGGGATTATATACATCGTGTTTCTGGCGGCGCGGCTCGCGCGGAGGCTGGCGGACCGCCGGGCGGAGGAAGCATGAAAAATCTCAGGCTGAAGGCCGCGAGGGCGGCAAAGGATATGTCCCAGCAGGCGCTGGCGGACAGGGTGGGCGTGTCGCGCCAAACCATAAGCGCCATAGAGAATGGAGATTACAACCCGACAATAAAGCTATGTATTGCCATATGCCGGGATTTGGGCAAGACCCTGGATGAGCTTTTCTGGGAATGAGCTTACAAAAAAGCTGTCTTTGATCCAAAAAGGATCAAAGACAGCTTTTTTTATGTTCCAGTCTGAATCTCATCACTGCTCAGAAACTCAAAAAGCTCCACATCGTAATAGTGTATAACCGCAAAGCGCACGGTACTCAGGCTCTCGCCCTCGGCACATATGGTCACAACATCTCCGGTACGCTCGGCCTTCGCCCACGGAATATCCAGAAGCGGTATGAGGTTTTCGTTTATCTCCCGGGCAAGCTCATCCAGATGTTCCGAGTAGTACTCGCTGCTCTGGGGGGCGGTGTATCCCTCCACCGGGGTACCCTTCGCTGTAAACAGGATCACGGTGACGGTAATAAACAGCCCCAGGAAGAGCACACAGCCCGCAGGCCGCAGCCATTTAACAAAAGCCTGTCCTGTGCCCATTATCCCCCTCCGTACAGGCCGTCATACATAAATTCATTTTTCATGTAATATTCGGCAAACTGAAGCTCCCTTATAAGCTCCCCGGCATCACCCCCGGGATCCTTGGTGAGCTGGCCGTCTATGTTATAGTAACCGGAGGAGGAGCTTACGATATTCGTAAGCTCATAAAGCCGGTGGTTAAGCTGCATATAGGCGCTCCTGCCCCAGCCGCACTCGGTAAATATCCTGTCCATAAGGAAGCACGAGGACATATCCCCGCCGTCACCGGTAAAGCTCCCGCCGGTGGCCGCCTTTGCAGCATCGTTTGCCCAGATTATATACGGCGTGGAGTAGTAGTTGTAGAAGCCCTCCTCCGTGCCCAGGTCAATATTGATCCCAAGCTCTGCATAGACGGAATTTCCATCACCCAGCCACGGCATATGGTCGCCGAAGAACACTATGACCACCGGCTCGTCGGATTCCCGGAAGGAATCGATAAAATCATACATTCTCTGCGTGGTGTCGGCTATGCCGGTAAGATAGTTGTTGAGGATATTGTAGGTGCCGTCGGTAAGCCCATCCCGCAGGACGAAGGATTCCTCTCCCGTGCCTGTCGCGTCATAGGCGCCGTGGTTTTGATAAGTCACGCTGAAATTAAAATAAGGCGTGTCCTTATCGCGGGAATTATATAGCTCCGCCAGCACGGAGAAAAAGAATTCGTCGGACCGGTCAGCCGAGTCATAGTCCTGAAGGAAGTAATATTCCTCCATGCCGAGATATTTTTCAACGTTCTCCCTGTTATAAAACCAGTCGTCGCCGGTGTGGAAGCCCTCCGCGTAATAGCCCTGCTGCCGCAGATAATAGACATAGGAGTTCGTTGCCACACGGTAATCCTCACTGACGGTGTAGCCTGTGAGGAAATTGCGCTCAGTATCCACCGTGCCGCCGCCAAACACATTGGCTATTATATGTCCCGACAAGCTCTCCTTCTCAAGCTCATGGAGCGGCCCATAGACATCCTGACTGAGCGGCACCTCCGGATGCTCCGGACGGCGGTTCTCGCGCTCGTGGCGCTGGCGCTTGAACTCCGCGTCCTCCTCGTTGATCTTCGCGCAGTCCAGCAGCACGATGCGCGCGATGCCCGCCGTCGCCCGCGTGCAGTACACCGGCCCCGTGTACCCCGCGCGCCGCAGCAGCGGCAGACGACC
>JBJDXR010000011.1:0-60832 GCA_051866775.1 Oscillospiraceae bacterium
AAATCCGTCAAGAAAAACCCCGAAGGTTTGCACCTTCGGGGTTGCTTTTTTCCGGTCTTAGAGCACTGAGCGGCTAAGCGGTGTAGGGCGCATCGCATTATTTCTTTATCTTCTCTGTCAGGCTGTCGATAAGTCCGGCGTATTTAATAAGATCCTTGTTCGCCATGCCCTCGCAGGAGCGCGCCGTGTCCATAAGGCGCTCCGCCGCAGCCATCAGGCGGCTAAAGGCGGCGTTCGCCCGGGTTCTGGCAGGCGTCTCCTTCTTTATCCTGACGCCGTCGGTTATGCGTATAAACTGCCCAGAGGCCAAATCGAATTCCGTCCCGGAATACGGCGCGAAAGCATTATAGCCCTTTTCCTCATTTAAGCAGCGGGTAAAGTCCGTGCAAGACTCATCCGAGCCGTGGTTTACAAATATCTGCCTGGGCTTTTCAGTAAAGCCCGCGAGCCAGTTTAAAAGCCCCTGCTTATCCGCGTGGCCGCTCACCCCCGGAAGGAAGCCTATTTCCGCGTTTACCGCCACGTCGTCACCAAAAAGCTTCACGCTCTTCGCGCCATCATATATCGCCCTGCCGGTGGTGCCCTCCGCCTGATAGCCCACAAAGAGTATGAGGCACTCCTTCCGCCACAGGTTATATTTCAGGTGGTGCCTTATGCGCCCGGCCTCGCACATCCCGCTGGCGGAGATTATCACCTTTGGCGTCGGGTCAAAGTTAAGCTCCTTGGATTCCTCCGTGGTGGTGTTAAGGTACAGCCCGTCAAACACAAGTGGGTTTATCCCCTGAGCCATCACGGCCTTCGTCTCCTCATCCAGATACGTGGTGTCGCACTGCATGAAAACGCTGGTGGCCTCGTTGGCTAGGGGGCTATCCACATACACCGGGAAGTTCCCGTGGCCGGTGACAAGGTTTTCATTCTTGATCTCCCGGATAAAATAAAGTATCTCCTGTGTCCTGCCGACAGCGAAGGAAGGGATTATCACGTTGCCGCCCCTGTCCAGTGTGCGCTGAATAAAACCGGCCAGCGTGTGCACATACTCATGCCGCTCCCCATGATTGCGCGAGCCGTAGGTCGACTCTATCATAAGGTAGTCTGCCTCCTCAACGCTCATGGGGTCGCAGATTATGGGCTGGTCGGTATTCCCCACGTCCCCGGAAAACACAATCTTTTTATGTACCTCGCCCTCACTGAGCCAAACCTCGATGCAGGCGCTCCCCAGAAGGTGCCCTATATCCGTGAACCTGATGGTGACATTTTCATTTATCCTTATTGGCATTGCATATTCGCAGCGGCGGAATAGCCTGAGCACGCCCTCCGCGTCGTTAATATCATAGACCGGTTCAACATCAGGCTCGCCGGCACGGCGGGCCTTGCGTGTCTTGTACTCCGCGTCGGACATCTGAATATGGGCGCAGTCGCGGAGCATTATCTCACAAAGTGAGCAGGTTGCGTCCGTGGCGTAAATCACGCCCCTGAAGCCGTTCTTGTACAGCAGCGGCAGATTACCCGAGTGGTCAATGTGCGCGTGTGTCAGCAGCACGCAGTCCACAGAGCTTGCCGGAACGGGAAGCTCAATGTTTTCAAACGCGTTTGCTCCCTGCCTCATGCCGCAGTCGATGAGTATCTTATGAGCGCCTATCTCAAGCAGCGTGCAGCTGCCCGTGACGTCGTGTACAGCTCCAATAAACGTCAGCTTCATATCCCGAGCCTCCAGTTCTTTTTTATTAAATTATATGTTTCCGCACCTGAAAAGTCAATCTTGCCGGATATTTGTTCACGTTTAAAATACAATTCCATCCGCTCTTGCAAAAAGCAGCCGAATGTGCTTAAATTTTATATGCGCCGCCCTGCGGCGCATACACAAAGACTGATCGTAAGGAGGGCGTGGGGGACACAATGAAAAAAGACAAAGATATAAAAAAAGAACGAAATAAGCGCGCGCAGCGAATTATATTTATGGCCGTGCTGCTGGCCTTTGCCGTAACGATGGTGTACCTTATAATAAGGGTGATCTTGATGGCGCTGGGGCACGAAAGCCCCTCCGGGCGCAGTATTCCGGAATACTTTTTAATGATCGGCCAGTGCATTGTCGGCCTTGTGCTGCTGTTTCTTCCGTCGTTTGTGGCAAAAAAGCTTACGTTCAGCATCCCCTCGTCGCTCTATGTGGTGTATGCGGTGTTTCTCTATTTTGCAATATATCTCGGCGAGATCGGCAACTTCTTCTACCGCGTCCCCTATTGGGACGTGATGCTTCACGGCTTCTCAGGGGTATCCCTTGGGGCGCTGGGCTTTTCCGTGGTGACGTTTTTAAACCGCGACGAGCGTATCAGGATGTCCCTGTCTCCACTCTTTGTGGCTTTTTTCTCCTTCTGCTTTGCCGTGGCGATGGGCGCACTCTGGGAGATCTGTGAATTTACTATTGACGGCATCTTGGGCGTGAATATGCAGAAATTTGCCCTTCAGGATGGGACTAAGCTCATCGGCCGCTCGGCGCTGATGGACACTATGAAGGACCTTATCGTCGATTCGGTGGGAGCGCTCATCTCCACGATCGCCGGCTACTTCACAATATTAAAGGACCGCTCGGCGCCGGGAAATTCCGTTGAAACTGAGGGACAAAACTGAAAGAAAGGCACGCAGGTGGACAACGATACATTAATTAAAAACCGCTTTAATGAGCTTTCCCAGCGCAGCTTTAACCGCGGCATATGGACATTCTCGGAATTTTTATCACTGGCGGAGCAGGATGTGCTGCTGTCCATGCGCCTTCCCTGCCCGTTTTCGCTCTACGGCGGGACGGATTCCGCGGAGCGGAGGATAGCCGTCTTTGGGAGCGAGGAGCTTTGCGGTTGGATAGAGCCTCCCCCGGTGGAGTGCATAAAAATAGCACCCGCGCAGCAGAAATTTGCCGATAAGCTCTCCCACCGGGATTTTCTCGGGTCGCTTATGGCTCTCGGGCTGCGCCGTGAGGTGCTGGGCGATATTGAGATATCGGACAACACAGGCTACCTATTCTGCCTAAACACCATATCCGACTATATAATAGACAATCTCTCGGAGGTGCGGCACACCACCGTCCGCTGCTGCCGTTCCGAGCCTCCGGAGGCCCTGTCCGTCCCTCCGGAGCCAACGGAGCTTGTTGTCGCCTCTGAGCGCCTTGATGCCCTGATTGCCGCCGTATACCGGCTCTCACGCAGCGAGGCACAGGAGCTTATAGCCCACGAGAAAGTCTTTTTGTCCGGCAGGCTCCCCTCAGGGGCGGCTGCGCAGGTCTCCCCTGGAACTATAGTGTCCGTCCGGGGAAGCGGCAGATTTAAATATGAAGGACTGTCCCGGGAGACCCGCAAGGGCCGCCTTCGGGTGACGGTCAGGATCTATAAATAGCGTGGGCGTCAGAGCTCCATTAGCTTTAGCATGGCTTCACGTTTTTTAAGGATATGACAGTATCTTCGGCAAAAAAGGCCGGTGATCTTAAAAAATCGTGTCAAATATCCGATCAAAAGCTTGACTTTGCTGAATACTGATGATAAACTATTTAAGCCGCTTTGAGCTGGCCCCTAAGTGATAAGTTTTATCCGCCTGCAAGAGCGAGTCTCTACAAAATAAGAGGTGAAATACATGACAGCAATTATCGAGGCATGCGGCAAGCAGTACCGCGTAAACGAGGGCGACGTTCTCTATGTTGAGAAGCTCGATCAGGAGGACGGCTCCGCCGTTACCTTTGACAAGGTCCTGGCAGTGTTCAAGGATGACGGCACCGCGACTTTCGGCAAGCCGGCAGTTGAGGGCGCTTCCGTCTCCGCCACCGTGGTCAAGAGCGGCAAGGCGAAGAAGATTATCGTCTACAAGATGCACGCAAAGAAGAACTATCGCCGTAAGCAGGGCCACAGACAGCCCTATACTAAGGTTCAGATCAACACTATCAACGCTTAATTTAAGCTCACCACTCTGAATTTGGAGGTGTAAATCAGATGGCACATAAAAAAGGAATGGGTTCCACCAAGAACGGCCGTGACTCAGAGTCCAAGCGTCTTGGCGTGAAGAGAGCCGACGGTCAGTACGTTCTGGCCGGAAATATTCTGGTTCGTCAGCGCGGCACAAAGATCCACCCGGGCACGAACGTCGGCAAGGGCAAGGATGACACTCTGTTCGCAATGGTAAACGGCACTGTTCGTTTTGAGCATATCGACCGCGATAAGAAGCGCGTCTCTGTTTACGAGGAGATTGCTCAGTAATTGAAGCTTAGGACAGGCTTTTCTGTCCCGTAAGGAAGGGTGCAAAATGGCGAAGCCATTTTGCACCCTTCAATTTTTGCATATCCTTTTCCCACATATCTTTCGACAGATTTTTGTATATAACGCATATTACTTTTTAAACATAACTATGCTATACTGTTTGTGTTTTATTTGCTGCGCCGCTTATCACGGCGGCATATTTACCCCCATTACGGAGGAGATAACATGAAAATAAAAATAACGGCAGACAGTACCTGCGATTTATCACCGGAGCTTATAGAGAAATATGACATCGGCATTTTCCCGCTCTCCGTCATGCTTAAGGACAAACCCCTGCGCGATGGGATAGACGTCACGCCGCAGGATATCTTCGATAATGTCGCCGCAGGCGGCAATATCGGCAGCACTATGGCAGTCAACGTTGCTGATTACCTTGACCGCTTTTCCGAGTATCGCAAGGAGTATGACGCGGTCATACACTTCACCATCAGCAGTGAGATGTCAGCCTGCTTCCAAAATGCAAATATCGCCGCAGCGGACCTGACAGAGGTCTATGTCATTGACTCCCGGAACCTCTCAACCGGCATCGGGCATCTTGTGCTGGATGCGGCTATAAAAGCCAGTGAGGGTATGGAGGCCAGTGCCATAAAGGAGTACCTTGATAAAAAGAAGGAGCTTCTTGACGTCAGCTTCGTGCTGGACACACTGGATTATCTGCGCCGCGGCGGCAGGTGCAGCGCGCTGGCGGCTCTCGGCGCAAATCTTCTGTCACTCAAGCCCTGCATTGAAGTCAAGGGCGGTAAAATGGGCGTAGGCAAAAAATACCGAGGATCAGTGGAGAAGAGCATATTAAAGTATGTAAGCGACAGGCTCATGGGTCAGAGCGATATTGACTACTCCCGCATATTCATCACCGAATCCGGCGACTTTGACGATGAGTTTTTGGCCTCCGTTGAGGCGCAGGTCCGTGCCTGCGGCCCGTTTAACGAGATAATACATACCCGAGCCGGCTGTACCGTCTCAAACCACTGCGGACCGAAGACGCTGGGCGTGCTGTTTTACAGGACAAGTGAAAAAATTTAAGAAAGGCGTTTAAGATATGTATTCTGATCTCTTGGATTCCATCGGTTTCCTCAAAGCCTCTGATCCCGACCTTGCCGCATCTATGGAGCGCGAGCTCAAACGGCAGATGCGCAACATTGAGCTTATCGCATCTGAAAACTACGTCTCCCCTGCCGTTATGGCGGCAATGGGCAGCATCCTGACAAACAAGTACGCCGAGGGCTATCCCGGAAAGCGCTATTACGGCGGCTGTGAGTTTGTTGATGAGGTAGAAACTCTGGCGATCGACCGTGCCAAACAGCTTTTCGGTGCAGAATATGCCAACGTTCAGCCCCATTCCGGCGCGCAGGCCAACACGGCTGTATACTTTGCCCTCCTTCAGCCCGGCGATACCGTTCTGGGTATGAGCCTTGCCGAGGGCGGACATCTCACTCACGGCTCACCGGTTAACCTCTCAGGCAAGTATTTTAATTTTGTCCCCTACGGCGTCTCCGCAGAGACCGGCTGCATTGACTATGATGCGCTTATGGAGCTTGCTTTAGATAAGAAGCCCAAGCTTATCGTCGCCGGAGCATCCGCCTATCCCAGGGCTATAGACTTTGCAAAATTCCGCGAGATAGCCGATAAGTGCGGCGCATACCTTATGGTGGATATGGCCCACATCGCCGGCCTTGTTGCCGCCGGGATCCATCAAAGCCCGGTCCCATATGCGGATGTTGTCACGACCACGACCCATAAGACCCTTCGCGGCCCGAGGGGAGGCATGATCCTCTCAAGGGATCCCGAGCTTGGCAAGCTCTTTAATAAGGCCATCTTCCCGGGAACGCAGGGCGGCCCCTTAATGCACGTCATCGCCGCCAAGGCTGTCTGCTTTGGCGAGGCTCTAAAGCCTGAGTTTACGAAATACCAGAAGAAAATCGTGGAAAACGCCCAGGTTCTCGCCTCGGAGCTTATCTCCCGCGGTATCAACCTTGTCTCCGGAGGAACGGATAACCACCTGATGCTGGCTGATCTCCGCGGCACAGGCGTCACCGGTAAGGAGCTTGAGCACCGCCTTGACGAGGTATATATCACCGTAAACAAGAACGCCATCCCCAACGATCCGGAGAAGCCCTTTGTAACCAGCGGCATACGCATCGGCACTCCCGCCGTCACCACCCGGGGCTTCGGTGTTGACGAGATGCGCGTCATAGCAGACTGCATCGCTAATACGGCAAGGGATTTTGAGGGCACGGCGGATGAGACCCGCAGGCGCATTATTGATCTTTGCGCCCGTTTCCCGCTGTATAAATGAAAGATTTGATCAAGGACTAAAAAAGCTGACGACAAACGAAAAAAGCGGCTATTGCAAAAAAGCAATAGCCGCCTTTTTATATCACACATACTTGCTTATTATCAAAAATGCCGGAGCCGCCACAGTTACGGCATTATCGGCTCAAAATCGGAGGCGGGATGCTTGCACAAGGGGCATATAAAGTCCGCCGGAAGCTCCTCTCCCTCATATACATAGCCGCATATCTTGCAGCGCCAGCCCTTTACCTTGGCAGGCTGGGGCTTCGGCTTGATATTTGCGTGATAATAGGCGTAGGTCACGCTGGGGTTCTTTGACAGTACCTCACCCTCAGTCACAGAGGCGAGGAACATAGTATGGGAGCCGAGATCAATAGTCTGAAAAACCTTGCCGCCCAAATAGGCGTTGGTACAGCCGTTTATATAGCATATGCCGTTCTCCCCTCTGACTGCCCCCTCAGACACTATCTTGTCCGTATCCCTGCCGCTCTGAAAGCCAAAATGCTTGAATACCTCAAAGGGGACGCTCTCATCCAGCATTGAGACATTGAAGCACCCGGTGCGCATTATCATGTCGTGGGTGTAATTCTGCTTGTTTACCGAAATTGAGATCGTGTTCGGCGTCGATGCAGCCTGCTGAAGGGTGTTTATAATGCAGCCGTTATCCTTCTCCCCCTCCCGTGCTGTCAGCACATAGAGACCGTATCCAATATTAAACATTGCTTTCGGATCCATAAGCTTTACCTCCAAATTATATTTTTGCGTTTTCACGCTGTTTTAATATGTTTACAGAAACTTCTTCAAAACGTCGTCGTTTCTCTTGGCCATCAGCATGACCTCATCACGCTTTTCCCTGAGCTTTCCCGCAACATCCTCACGATGCTCAAGTATCTCCGAGGCGGCGTCAACCGCACGCTTAACGTCAAGCTTCTCGGCACTCCCTGCCGAGGGCAGGGACAGCATATCCAAATACGCCTCCACCTTTGGGTCGTATACAAATCCTACAGCGGGCGTGGCCATACGCGCGGCGAATATGATCGAGTGGAGCCGCATGGAAAGGATAAGATCGCTCCTTCCTATAACTCCCATAAGCTCCTTAGCGCTGTATTCTCCGGAGACCACGTAGGCTTTAGATTCCATTTTGTCGGCTATTTGCCGGCTCACGGCCTCGTCCCGTGCCGGCTGCATGGCCACAAAAACTATATTTTCCCTGTACCGGCGGCTCAGGCTGTCACAAATCAGCGCAAATTGTTTGGTGAACTCCTCGCTGTTGCTCCAGAGCCTTACGGATACAGTTATAAACGGCCCGTCAGGCACCCCCGCGGCAAGCAATATCTCATCTGTGCGGCTGTCCTCCGGCTCCCCAAGCAGAAACACCGGATCGGCCGTCACCTGTATGTCCTCACGTGTAACGCCCATATCCTTAAGCTCCCGCAAAGAATCCGGGTCACGGAGCGTCACAGCGTCGGCGCACTCCACGGCCTTTTTTACCCGCCTGCGGTTACCCGGCTTTGAGACAGGCCCTATGCCGTTTGCATAAAGTATCACTTTTTTACCCATGCGTTCGGCCATACGGATTATCAGCAGATAATACAGCAGTGAGCGCGTGGATGTGGTATCCTGCAAAAGGCTGCCGCCTCCGGAGACCAGCACGTCGCAGTTTTTTATCGTTCTTAAAATGGCAAGCGAGTTAAATCTCGGCACGGCAGCGCAGCCGTAAGCAGCCTCAGTCCCCGCAGGGTCCTTTGAGAGAACGGTGACAAGCGCATCCGGGCAGATTCTCTTAATGCTGTTGTGGACTGACTCAAGGATCGCCTCGTCTCCTGCGTTTCCAAAACCGTAATAACCGCTCATCACAACGTGTTTTGAGGGCTTTGCCGCGCTGTACGCCGCCATCGTGTCCCGGGCCATCTTTGAAACGGAGTAGTGCTCCATAACGACCCTTCGGCCATATTCCCCGAGTTTCTGCCTCTCATCATCCGGGAGGGACAGCAGGTCGGACACGTCATCCGTGAAGCTCCGCGCCTCGATCTCTCCGCATCCCCGGCAGCAGAAATTTCCCTCTATGCCGGCCTCAAGCTTTTCCGGCGTGAATATCCCCATATAGCCCTCATTTCCGGCTATAACGGAGGGCTTCGCCTCGCTCATCGCCTCCAGAGCCGCCCGGGACACACCTACAAAAATATCTCCCGCGGCGACGATCTCATTTATGTCTGTCCTGGGGCCCGCCATGATCACGCACCGTCTGCCTATTTTGAGGTTTACCTCCTCCGACAAGCGGCACAGCTCATCAAAAACGTCCCCTCCTCCGGCTATCAGTATGACCGTGCCGGGATGTCTGCTCTCGATCACCGGTGCAGCGTCGATAAGGAAACGTGCCGCAAGCGCACGGCTCTCATCCATGCGGCTTACATGGGATATGAACGGGACATCCCGGTCGATCCCAAACTCGCTTCTCACCTTTTCACCGGAGATCTCAGGAGAAAATTTATCCGTGTCAATACCGTTTATAGTGACAAAAATATCTTTTTTCGGTATGCCGTAATTCTCTGTGAGGTATTCGCTGATATCATCGGATACAGAAACCGTCTTGTCCCCCCAGTTTGTCAGGAATCTGAGTGCCCCGCCGGTGTCAAATACCCAGTGAGCAGTCGTCACAAAGGGAAAATGCATCGTTTTCTTAAGTATTCCGCACAAAAAAGCCGGTATACGTGCGTGGGCGTGAACAACATCAGGCTTTTCCTCTCTTATTATACCCCGCATGAGCCTGAGGGACTTCAGCATAAGGGGTATGCTGCGCCTGTTCATAGGCACCTCATAGTGGCGTATGCCCGCCGCCTCTACCTCCGGAACGTATACTCCTCCGTTTGAGGCTATCGCCACATCATTACCCTGACGCTTAAGCTCCTTTGCAAGCTCTACAATATGGGTCTCGGCGCCGCCGATATCAAGACCCATTGTGGCCATCAAAATCTTCATTATGCTACCTTCACAAAAATCAGCCTATTTTCCAAACGACGCCTGATGTGGACAGGTACTTTGTGTAAAAGCTTATGTCGCTGTTTACGCTGAGCTCATATGTCCTGGCCGCATAATACCTGCCGTTTGATATAAGCCCTGAAACGTCTAATGTTATGGTCACGTCATATCGGTTCTCGACCGGCACCATAACGTAGGTTCCATCCTCAAGGGCGAGCTGGCGCTGAGCATCCGCCGCCTCTATATCCGTGACCACCCCCAGCAGGGTGCCGTTTTCAGTGTCGTATATGCTGTCGCCGACCCTTATCGCATCGGCCGTCATGCTGCGCACGTTTCGCAGCATGACCTGATAGGAAAATTCGTCGTTTGACACCGCCGTGGCAGTCTGCTCATTTTCAAAAAAGCGCATATATACTGCGGCGCCCAGCACAAGGACGATAACCACTACAAGAACATCAATAACACTTATGACCCCGAAGAACCTTCCGCGCTCGTCAATAAATTTTCTCTTCATTACTCATCGCCCCTCTCAACAGCTATTATATACCCGGAGCCCCAGTATCCCGGACCTTTCACGCTTACAGAATTGCCGACCTTTATTTCAAAGCCGCCGTCGACCGTAATAAGCGTGGCTGTCTCAGAGACCTGCGCCTCAACAACGATAACTGCCGTCTGCTGTCCCGGCACCTCAGACATCACCACCGCGCCGTTAATGGTATCCTCCGCCTGCTTAACGGTGTTGCTCACCTCCACAGACTGCACCGTGCCGATGTCGTACTTCTTCACCTTATCCACAAGTGCATCTCCCGGAGCTATCATCTCGGCAGAGTTATTGAGCATACCTGTAAGCTCGATAGTATAGTGCAGCGTGCTGGTCTGCGCAGAAGTCTGTTCCGTCCCTCCGTTTTTTGCAAAAAACAGCACAGCCGCAAGTACCACAGCCACGATTATCACAATAATATCAAACAGGTTGAAAATACTGCGCCCGCGGGGCTTCTTATCTTTTTCCATTTTGTCTCTCCTCAAGTGTTTTTGTATAGATCTCCTCAATACGAGCGGCAAAGCGCTCGCCTGTGAACCGCTCAAGATATATCCTTCTGGCTTCTATGCCCATCTTCTGAAGCAGTGATGGGTCATCCATAAGAGCCGCGAGCCTCTCCGCAAGCTGCGCGCTGTCACGGGTCTTAAACAGATACCCATTCACACCGTCATCCACAAGCCCTGGGTTTCCGCCGTAGTCGCTTACCACCGCGGGAATCCCCATGCTGAAGCCCTCCAAAAGCGCTATGCTGCACGCCTCCGTCCCCCAGGAGGCGTTGAGCTGGACGTCCAGTGTGCTGAGTATCGGCGCGACGTCGCTGACGAAGCCCGCGAACACGACGTTCTTTTCTATGCCAAGCTGCGTGACCCTGCGGTGGACCTCCTCCTCATAGGAGCCGGTACCGGCGATTATGAGCTTTATCCTCCTCCCGGAATCAGCAAGGCTCTTCACCGCGTCGAGTATGTCCATATGACCCTTGTAATCCTCTATTCTGGCCATGATGCCCGCAGTGAAGTCCCCCGGCTCTATTCCGTACTTTCTGCGGACCGCGGCACACTCCTCGGGGCTTCTGCGCGCTACCGGGTCAACGCCGTTCATCATAATGTCGATAAGCTCACGGGATATCCCCCCGTCAGTCAGGTTTTCCGCAGTCGCCTCCGATACGGCTATGATGCGGTCGGCGTAATGCTCGTTTACAAGCTTGTTAAGAAGCCTTCCCGGACCATGGCGCATATAGCCCTTCACCGGGAAAGCCGAGTGGCGGGTGTATATCACCGCCTTGCCGCACTGTTTTCCGGCGATCCGGCCTGACATGGAGCCGTGGGTGTGTACTATATCCGGCCCAAATCGGCGTATGACGTCCTTAAGCTTCTTTATAGAGGAAACGTCCAGAGACTTGTCAGCTATCCCGTCCACCTCAAAGATCCCCACGTTGAGTTCCTTAAGCGGGGCTATAAGCTCGCTCCCCTTCGGCAGTGCCACGGCCACCTCAAAGCGCTTCCTGTCACAATATTTAAAATAATTTATCAGTACCTTGCCGGCGCCGCCTATATTCGTATCACTGATTATATTAAGAACCTTTATCATAATCCCTTCTCCCCCTGTATCTCCCACGATCTTGAGAGCATCGCGCCAATGGCTACGACCACCCAGAAGATCAGAACGACTCTGTAACTATAGAACGAATGATCCGTCATGCTCTGGAGCAAAAATCCACCCATACCGGAAATAACCGCAATAAGCTGTATCTTCGTGCTCCTGTCCTCCGTACGGGAGATAGCGGAAGCGGTAGTGTGTACAAACGAGAATATCACTCCCAGAAGGGCGAACAGCCCGCAGACGCCGCACTCGCTGGTTATCTGTAGGTAAAGGTTATGCGCATGAGGCGCAGAGATGGTATTGTAGCTGTAAGCCGGGTACACGGACATAAAGGCGTTCATGCCTGTACCTACGCCGCACATCCAATAGTCCTTGAGCATGGCGAGGGTCCCCATCCAAATGTACACACGGTACGAGGTTGAGCTGTCAGACATATCCCCTATGCTGGCAAAACGGCTCAGGATAGAGTCCGGCAGCACAAATACAAGCCCGATTAGCGCCACAATGCCTACGACAATAAAGCGTCTGTCCAGAAGGACAAGGAAAATGGCCGCCGCGAATATAAGCCCCAGGTATCCTCCCCTTGCGTAGGTGAGCGCCATGCACACTATCATAGCCCCTGTGGCCACAGCGGCAGAGACCTTTCCGGTGGGCGTTTTTGCCGTAAAGATGCTGGCTGCGGCAAGGGGTATCACCAAAAGCAGGTATTCAGCCAGCACATTCGGATTTCCAAGAGTGGAGTAAACCCTGAGTGTCAGGGTCGAGAAGGTGTCCTCATCTATCCAGTCGGTGGTGCTCTCAACACCCATCACCACCTGAAGCAGCCCGTAAGCCGCCACGATGAAGCCTGCGGCCACAAGCATATATATGAGATTATTCAGTCCCCGTCTGTCCGTGACCGCGTTCTGAAGCACAATGGAAAACAGAACAAACGCGGATGTGAGTATCCCGCCCTTAAGGCTCCCCGACAGCGTGACCGAGGTGAAGGTGCAGACAAGGTACACCATCGCGAAAATGTATATCCACTTGTTTACCGGCGAATATGAAAGTCTTAGCTTTCTGTCGGAGCCGAAACGTATGAACATGGATGCAAAGCATACAAGCACGACCGCCAGTGTCACCATTGTCGGGGCGATTGGCGCAATAAAGCACGCAAGCACGCACCAGAGATACGGACGCGAGAATATTGAACCGGCAAATATTTTGTCCAGCCTCAGCGCCTTAAACACCGCGCACAGCGCTCCGTGAAAAGTTCCGCCGATTTTCCCAAAAACGCTGGGGCTTCCCTCGGTCTTTTCCGCACCTCCGGAAACCGCAAACGCCAACCAGCTCTTCGACCACTGCCTGTCTATCCACTTGGCCGCGGCTGTCAGCCACCTGTAAATAAAGCTGGCCTCCAAAATATCACGCATTATTTCCGCCGCCCTTTCCAAATCTCTTTTTTATAAAGCCCATCGCAAGCTGTGTCTCAGGCATGCGCAGGAGAGTCGTTAGCACACAGTACAGCACCACGCCCGCCGCCACCGGCACCGCCAAAACGATAAGCTTCCCGCAGCGCCCCTCAAGAAGGCGCCTGAGTCCGTACACGGCAGCCGCCATAACGGCGCCGGAACCGGCTATTTTGACCATATCAACAACAAATTTGCCGTCTGTAAAGCCCAGTCCCTGCCTCTTTAGCGGCAAAGCAAGTATAAGTCCGTTTATCGTGAAGGATATCGCCGAGGCCAGCGCTATCCCGGCAACGTCAAACCGCTCCGTCAGCGCCCAGCACAGAAGTATGTTCGCCGCGATGGAGACAGCCCCCGCGACGAGCGGCGTCCTGCCGTTCTGCTCGGCAAAATACACCCTCGACAGCACCGCCTGCGCCGCATAGCCGATCATCCCCAGCGACATATACATAAGCGCCCGGGAGGTTATCCCCACGGAGAAGGCGTCAAATTCCCCGCCGCCGTAAATGAAGTTTATTAGCGGCTCTGCCATGACGCAAAGCCCGGCAGTCATTGGTATCACTATAAAAAGCGTGGAGTGCATCGTCCCGCTTATGGTTTTTTTAAGAGCGCCAGCGTCCCCGTCGGCGTTCTCCTTGGAAAGCCTCGGAAAGATATAGTTCGTTACCGACAGCACAAACACACCGGCAATTACCGTATAAAGGTTATACGCAAGCTCTATTGCCGAGACGCCGGCCCCCTCAAACAGCCGCGAGCCGAATTTGGAGTTTATAGTCTGGTTTATCGGCAGCACCCATGTGCTTACCATGACCGGCAGCATAAGGCGAAACACCTTACGCATCCCCTCCGAGCGGAGCGACAATGACGGCACAAACTTAAATCCCTTTTTTTTAAGTGATGGCAGCTGCACCAGCGCCTGAAGCAGCCACGCTATAAGGAAGGTGACGGCAAGTCCGTATATGCCATACTTTTTGTTCAAGGTGAAATAATAGATTATAACCGCGGCGTTCGAGACAAGACTTATCGCCGCAGGGATATTAAATTCCTCCATGGACTGCAGCACACCCACAAAGGAAAACGCCACGCCTGTAAACAGAATCGTGGGCATCATTATCCTGGTGAGTGACGCGCAGAGCGCGGCGGTCTCGGCATCATAACCGTCGGCAAAAAAGGCCGTCATCTGTTCTGCAAACAGCACCCCCAGAACCGTCAAAACAGAGCACAGCACCGCCATTACCGTTATGAAATTCCCGGCAAATTTAAAGGCGTCCTTCCGTCCGTTTTTACGCAAATACTCGCTGAAAACAGGTATAAGGCACGCCGATATTGCAGATGCAAATATGGTATCAAAGAACACGCGTGGTATCCTGCTGGCGGTCCAAAAGGCGTTGGCCTCCATCCCGCTGCCATAGTTTACCGTCAGCAGCCTGTCCCTTATAAGCCCCAGCACCTTTCCGGCAAGGGTTATTATCATCATAAGGCTCACTGTTTTTACAGGACTCTTTTTATTTTCTGACACGTCGTGTCTCCTTCACAGCTTATTGAAAATATATTTTGCAGTGCATTTAGGCAATGCAAAATTTAAATAGGTCTACGTTACCCGGATATTTTACCCCACACAGAGAGATTTTTCAACTGTCTCCGGGCTTTTATAACATTTCTGTAACATTTTTGCCCGGCGCTCTCCCCCTGCTTTTTCGCTCCACATAGTGCATAATATAGTTCGTGGGAAGCTTACCGTGCCCGCAGGGCTTGCCCACCAGCTCCCCACTTTTGTACTGACGACAAAAATATTTAATTTTCGGAGGGCTTTTATATGCTGCTTCAAAACCAACTTCTTCTGGCATCCGCCGCGAGGCTTTATTCCCTCGGCATGGATCTGGAGGGTGCCCGCGAGGAGCTTAAACGGTGCGTAGCCTTAGGCGTTCCTTATTCGTCGCCGGAGATGCTCTGTGCATACGAAAATTTCACGTACCTGAAGGCGCAGTTTGATTCTTTGGAGAGGGAGCATCTGCTTCTCCGCAGCCAGCAGTGGGGAGAACACCTAAATTAACCGCGCCTCATGGCGCGGACCCATTACAGCAGGTTGTAATTTTCCTCCGTTTCTGCTACAATATCCTAAATAAATTTTTGAGGAACGGATATATATGTTTGTAGATAAAGCGAAAATAGAAATAAAGGCCGGAAAGGGCGGCAACGGAGCAGTCGCCTTCCACCGGGAAAAATACGTGGCCTCGGGAGGCCCCGACGGTGGCGACGGCGGCGACGGCGGAAACGTCGTGCTCGTCCCGGAACCCAGCATGTCCACACTTATGGACTTCCGCTATAAGCGCAAATACGCAGCACAAAACGGCGCCGACGGCTCAGGCAAACGGTGCAGCGGCAGACGCGGCGACGACCTGATAATAAAGGTACCCGTTGGAACTGTCGTTCGGGACGCCGCCTCCGGGGCAATAATGGCGGATATGTCCTCCGGAGAGAACTTCATCGCCGCCAGAGGCGGCCGCGGCGGCTGGGGCAATTCTCACTTTGCAACTCCCACCCGTCAGGCTCCGCGCTTTGCAAAGGCAGGCCTTCCCGGAGCCCAGCGTGAAATAGTGCTTGAGCTTAAGCTTTTGGCAGATGTGGGACTTGTGGGCTTTCCCAACGTGGGAAAATCCACACTTCTGTCCGTTGTTTCAAAGGCCCGCCCAAAGATCGCAAACTATCACTTTACCACCCTGTTTCCCAATCTGGGCGTTGTGTACGTAAGCGAGGGCAATTCCTTTGTCATGGCGGACATCCCGGGAATAATCGAGGGGGCCTCCGAGGGCGCGGGACTTGGCCATGATTTTCTCCGGCATATCGACCGCTGCCGGCTTATAGTCCACGTGGTGGACGTATCCGGAGTTGAGGGGCGTGATCCCACCCAGGACTTTGACACCATAAACCGGGAGCTTAAGGAGTACAGCGCGGAGCTTGCCTCCCGCCCCATGATCGTTGCGGCGAACAAATGCGACATCGCCGACGAGGAGTCTGTTCTGCGCCTTGAAAGGTACGTTACTGAGCGCGGTATGCCCTTTTTCCGTATATCCGCTGCAGCACACATGGGTACGGCGGAGCTTGTAAACGCCGTGGCTTACCGGTTAAAGGAGCTTCCGCCCATAGTCACATACGAGCCGGAGTTTGTGGAACCGGAAATTGACCTTGATGCACAGGAGCCGGAGATCACAAACGACAGCGGCTACTGGACTATTGATGGCGGCTGGGTGGACAGGCTGGTATCAAACATCAATTTCACCGATTACGAGTCCCGTATGTATTTTGACCGGATCCTCCGTGAGCGTGGGCTTTTTGATAAGCTGGAGGAGCTTGGCATAAACGAGGGCGACACCGTAAATGTCTGTGGTCTGGAGTTTGAATATAAAAGGTAAAAAATTCCGCCGTTTCTTGCGGCGGGAAAAAATAAAGATTAAAGGCAGCCGCTTCTGCGGCTGCCTTTTAAAATTATTCCTTATTTTACTTAAATTCTCCGGCATTTTTCTTAAGCTTCGACACAAGCTCCTTGGCCTTATCCGCACAGGCCTTGTCAGCGGTATCGTTATACCGGGCGTTTATGTAAATCTGCCTCAGCTCCTCTGCTTCCTCCTTTCCAAGGTACCTTCCTGCCTTATTGTTTACATCAAGGCTCGTGTCCGACTTCTCCAACGGATAGCCGATAGTATCGCACAGCTTCAAAAATTTTCTGTAATAGCTGCGCACCCTCTGTACCGCGCCGCCCACCGGCTTCCTTACCGCCCGATTTTCCTCAGGCTGTGCATAGCTGCGGCTGTCCTCCTGTACCTTTCCCTGCTCCGTCCCGCTTGTTCGTCTTGCAAGGTATCTGAACACGAAAAATACGATCACGATGGCAAGAATTATTCCGAGAGCTATCATCACCCGGTCAAACATCTCGCTGGAGGTGTCCTGCGCGTCCAGTCCGAATATCTCCTTCGCGCCCTCCATGTTCAGCTGTATGTCATTGTCCTCGCCATCAGCTTTTTTGATCTTAATGAAAGAAAACAGCCACCCAATGCCTTTTACAATACCCAAGACCGCATACAGCAGCACCATTATTATAGGGCTTATCACGTATTTATACAGCGCCTTTACAGCCGCAAGGCACGTCCCAAGAAACGCCTCAGAGCTTAATAGCCATGCTATTAGCACCACCGCCGCTATCATGGTCAGATTCATGAGCTGGTATTTCTTCTGACAGTATACCCTCCTGTCATGGCGCAGTGAGCGCATAAGCAGCACCTGACCGCACAGGCAGACGACACCGCACTGCATTGAAATTGACATGAAGATGCTGTATCCTCCGCAGAGCATCACCACCAGGGCAAAGACAAGGAAAACCTTCCAGAAAAGTGAGAATATATCTGTCTGCTTTGAACTCTCCGGCTCGAATACGCCCTTAAAGCTAAGCCACAGCTCATATGCCGCCGGGGGTACCATGACCGCAAGCCCTGCGATCCCGGCTCCGGGCAGAGCAAAGCATATGAACTGCGTTATAAGCACGGCGAAGCTTGCGGCCCTGCTTTTTCTCAGCACATAAGACAGCACGAACGCCGCCGACTGCACAATGAGCGCCAGCAGTATCGACGACGGCGAGGCCCCCAGCCAAACCGCCAAAAGCCCTGCGAAGGTATAATAAAAGGACAGGTCTGAGGCTATTTTCAGCAGTACCACAGTCAGCATGACGCACCGCCTTCCGCAGTGAGCGTAAGCATCGTACAGCCGAAACGCTCCGCAATGCGTTTTGCGCTGCCCTCCAGCGCCGCGTCCCCGCCCGGCGTAATAAATATTACCCCGTGTCCCGCGCCTGCGTTCCTCATTGTCCTTTCGATCAGCATATCGCTGGAGAACACCGCGCCGTATGTGGCTCTGCCCAGGCTCTCAAGGATAGCCTGAAAATGGCGGTTTCCCATCCCCTCATCTATATAGCAGGTAGACGTAAGCCCGCCTATAAGGGAGCTGTTCATGCGGAAATCGTACTTGATCCCACGGTCCTCCAGTCCCCTGCAGACTGTCCTTGCCATACTGTAGCACTTTTCGATAAGCTCTCCGGAGCTATTGAGGCTGCTTTCAACATTCACAACCACCGATACCGTCGGCTCCAGGGTGTAATCGAATTTCTTTACCATAAGTGAGCCCACTCTGGCGCTCTGGCTCCAGGATATCATCTTAAGCGGCTCCCTGCCGGTGTACTCCCGAAATCCCAGTGTCAGGACAGGATCCTCAAATATAAACCTGTTTACGGAAAGCTCACCGAGGAAGCCGCCAAACACCTTGTCCGTATCCACCGCGGGAGACTCCTTTGGATATACGACGACCTCAATTATCTTGTTGTAGGTGCGGCTGTTCTCGCTTAGTCCCAGAAAGTCCCCTCCGCTTACGGAAAGCTCTCTCAGCAGGTACCGTCCCCTGCCGGCGGCTCTTACCGGTATCCTCCGTTCCAGCCTCTGACGGGGCTTCAGCCACGTGGTGCCTTCAACATATTGGTTCCCCTGCGGGCCATTATGAACATTCTCGTTCTCATCGGCAGCCGTAATGCCGTCAGCAAGGTACTCCCTAAACCGTATAAACGGTATAAACATACGGCTTCTGTTTGTAAACCGCACAACAAGCTCAAATACCTCGTCAGGCTCCGCCAAGCTCAGTGAGGCATAGTGATCCTCATTAAGCCCGTCAATTCCCTTCTGCATATAGTAATGCTGAAGTACAAGGGCAAGTACCACTATAAATACAACAAAAAATATCATCATAGCTCTTCAAGGGGCACGCTTATATTCTCTATGAGCTTCCTGATAAATTCGCCGGTTCTGTCGGAATTCGTGCCTCCTCCGGCACTTATCCTGTGGCACAGCACATAGGGAGCCACATACTTCACATCCTCCGGGATCACATAATCCCTTCCGTTTATGGCAGCCGTGACCTGCGATGCCTTATAAAACGCCTGAGCGCCGCGGGTGGAGACGCCGGTAACAAAGCTGCTCTCCCTGCGGGTGGCCTCGATAATATCCATTATGTATCCAAGGACGCTCTCGGAAACCTTGACATTTGTATACTCGTTACGCACATAGGCTGTGTCCTCCGCACTTACCACCTGCTGGAGCGAGGAAACGATGTCGAGAGTTGAGCGCCTTGCTATGACCTCCATCTCCTGCTCCCGTTCCATATAACCCAGACTCAGGCGCATAAAGAACCTGTCCATCTGCGCATCCGGCAGGGGGAAGGTGCCGTAGGATTCAAGAGGGTTCTGGGTCGCCATGACCATAAACGGCTCATTAAGTCTTGTCGTCACACCGTCCACGGTTATCTGCCGCTCCTCCATCGCCTCAAGAAGGCTCGACTGGGTACGGGGTGTGGCCCGGTTTATCTCATCTGCCAGAACGATATTCGTAAAAAGCGGTCCCGGGCGGAATTCAAACTCCCCGACCTTCTGGTTATAGAAGTTGATACCTGTAAGGTCGGACGGCAGCAGGTCCGGCGTGAACTGAATACGTTTAAAATCACCGCCGATTGTCTTTGCAAATGCCCGAAGAAGCATAGTCTTGCCCGTACCCGGCACATCCTCCAGCAGGACGTGGCCCGAGCATATAAACGACGTCAGCACAAGGGAAATTATATCGTCCTTTCCCACTATCACCTTTGAGCAGTTATCGACAACCCTGCGCCGATACTCTGTAAAACGGGAGACATCCATATAGAGCTAATCCTTTCAATACAAAAATATTTTTTATTATACATCCATTTTGCATAAGTTTACAAATAAAAGGTGTTAATAAAAAGAATTTTGCATAAAAAACAGCGAGCCTGTCTCCGTTATGAATTCACCCCACTTGTTGTCAGCATGACATACCGGATAACAAGCGGGGTGCTGTGCAAACCGCCCTGCTTTTTTATCTTTTACAGCAGCGTCTCAAATACATCCACGATCTTTTGGGCGAACGCCTTATCATTTATGTGCATATCAAAGCAGCAGAGAGCCGTGGCCTCGCTCTTTGTCTCCTGAACGCCGTCCACGTATCCTTGGTTTGCCCTCTCGTTATAAAGCACGCCTCCCGGCATATTGTTCTGGGAATACCCCCGTAAGGGGACCACCACGGCTGTTCTCCCGGCGGCGCCGGCCAGCTTCTCGCCTGTGTAGCGGCCCACCCTGTACATTTCCTCATAGCTCGTCCGCACATGGATGTGAAATGGCGTGTGCATATACTGGGCGCGGTCCAGAAGCTCCTCACGCATATGGGGTTTAGGAGATGACAGGATAAAGTCCTCTCCGCCCGGCACATTCAGCACCGGGATCCCGCTTTTATATACGTTCCTGAACCGCTCAGGCCCACACTTCATCAGGCCGTCAAAGAGCATGCCGCCCACGTCGTGCGGAGTGATATCCAGCACCGCGTCCAGCTTTCCCTCAGATGCCAGCTCATCCAGGAGCGTTGCGCCCACGCCATTGCAGTGGAACACGATCGTCTCATAGTCCCGCTCATCCAGAAGGCGCTTTACCTCCATTACGCAGGGCGTCGTTACCCCCGCCATAGTCAGCGCGATCACCTTCCGGCGGCTCTCGGGCCTTACCCGCTCAGCCGCCTTCATCATGCCGTATACCGCGCCGCATCCGGAAGAAAAGATTGGGATGGTCACGGAGTTTAATCCGCAGGCGTCGCAGATAGTGGGCAGCATTGCGATATCCTTGTTCCCCACATAGTCCCCGAACATTGCCGTGCCGCAGGCCACGGTTGAGATCATCACCTTGGGAAAGCCCAGCGGCAGCGCCTGCATGGCAGCGGTGGAGAGTGCACTGCCCTGACCACCACCGATGGACAGCACCCCATCTATTTTTCCAGTCTCATACAGCTTTCGGAGCGTCCGGCACAGCCCCAGGATCATATCCCGGATCATGGCGCTTTTCTCCTGCTTCTGGAACGTCTCAATATCTGTGACGCCCGCGTTTTTCAGGACCTCCTCACGGCTTATATCCGGCGCTGCCGCCGGGAGCGCGCGCATACCCGAGTCGATCAGGATAGTGCCGCAGCCAAAGGCGCGCATCTGCTCCACAAGGAACTGGGCCTCCTCCCCTTTTGTGTCAAGGGTTGCAATAATTGCTGTTGTCAGCATACCTCTTGTCTCCTTCCTGTTTCCCGCGCCCTACAAAAATTGATCAGAGCCGCCGCCCTGACCAATTTTTCTTTAGCACTCAGCCAATGCCAAGCACCGGCGTCTTTTCAAAGCGCTCAACCTGCTCCGGCACATGGGTCCCCAGAACCATATCCAGAGATGAGGCGCGCCTTTTGATTTCAACCGCGCTGCTCCACCAGCTGACAAAGTCTACGAAGCGGGCGGGGGGAGTGACCTCGTACCCTAACTCAGGGACTTCTCGCAGGTTGTCTAAAAGGAAAATGGCGTCACCGGCCAGAATATAGGTGCCGTCCTGCGTATCCACCTCCACGGACTGATGGCCCACAGAGTGGCCCGGCGTGCGGAATACCCGGACGCCCGGCACGATCTCCGCTTCACCGCTTAGCAGCACAAACCGGTCCTCCAGCCCCTCAAAAGGCGGATGGATACCCAGTTTCACAGACTCATAGGACTTATAGTACGGCGGGATCGGATCCATTGCAAAGCGGTACTCATCCTCCTGGACGTAAAAGGCCGCTCTCTCGAACTTGTCCATATAAAACGTATGGTCCCAGTGAAGGTGGGTGAAAACTATCTTGGTTATATCGCCGCAGCTATAGCCGCGCTTAGCCAGAGCTTTGTGTATCGCCTCGTCATCCTTCTGAAGGGAGCCGGGGTGGTGATACTTATTGGCGCGGTCAGTGTCGGCCATGCCGGTGTCAACAAGTATAAGCTCATTTCCCGTGTCAAGCAGGAAGGCGTAAACAGGCAGGGCCTTATCCTCATCGGACACGTTGGGATAGAATTTATGAACCGAGTGATGATAGTGATAGGTCTTGGGGTTTGAGGTACAGAAGCCTGTGTTTATAGGTGTAATTGTTATGGGCATATTAAAACTCTCCTTAAACAGTGTATTTTCCTTATTTTCTGACCCGCGTCAATAGACGGACAGCTTTTCGCAGATTCCCTTTAATAGGGCAACCTGGGCCGTCTCCTCCACAAGCTCCGCGTTGTGTTCCGCCTCCAGCACGTCCTTGCCGACCGCTACGATGCCGTGCCCAACCAAAATAAAGGCGGGGAGCTTCGGATTTTGGCGGAAGAGCGCCTGGATCATAGGGCCATCTGCCTCACCCACAGAGGCCGTCTTTACATCCAGCACCGGGATATCGCCCCCCAGCTTAAGGCCCGCGTGCAGCGTTACCGCAGGAAGGGGCTTCTTGCCGTAAGACCAAGCCACAGCCCACGGGCTGTGGGTGTGGACGACGCCGCCCACACTCTCATACTGGTACAGCAGACCGTGCAGAAAGACCTCTCTTGTGGGCTTTCCCGTCTGTCCCGGCACTATGGTGCCGTCAAATGCCGTCTCCACAAATCCGCCGCCGTCTCGGTCGCAATCCGCAAATGACCCGCCGCTGGACTTGACTATCATCGTCCGCCCCGCGGCGCTTCTGGCGGAGATATTACCGCCGCTTCCCGTCTGAAGCCCTCTCGTATAGGCTCTGTGCGCCGCGATTTCCAGCGCACAGTATATCTCACAGTTCTCCATTGTTCTCCCTCCGGAAGTCAATTATTTTCTGAGCGCCGCCAGCGGCCCGATCTGATCCTCAGTCAGAAGGTTCTGCTTTCCAAGGATGTAGCGGGTGTACATGGTGATAGCCGCGTACTGCTCAATCTCCTCCATCTTATACCACGCGCTGTACAGGGTTCTGCCCCATGTGATGGCCCCGTGGTTTGCCAGGAGAAGGCCATGATGGTCCTTCACATAGGGAGCCACCGAGTCCGGCACCTCCTGTGTCCCGGGTCTGGCGTAGGCGGCCACGGGGATATCGCCCAGCGTCAGGATCGACTCAACCATGATTGGGTCCTTAAGCGGGATCCCCGCGATGGCAAAAGCTGTGGCACGGGGCGGATGGGCGTGGACCACGCCATGTATCTCAGGGGCCTCCCGGTAGACCCTCAGGTGCATTTTAAGCTCCGAGGTGGGCTTCCAGCTGCCGGAAAGCACATTACCGTCAAGATCAACCTTTACCAGCATATCCTCGCTCATAAAGCCCTTGGATACTCCGGTGGGCGTTGACCACACCTGGCTTTCCCCTACCCGGCAACTGATGTTGCCGTCGTTTGCCGCGACAAAGCCGCAGCTGTACATTCTTTTTCCTACTTCGATAATGGCCATCTTGGCCTCGCTGTCGCTTAAATATGTCATTTCATTGCTCATTGGCAAACGCCCTTTCTGTTCCGTTTCACTGGACGCCGAAGCCGGCGCCGTTTAAAAAGCGGATGCACACGGGTGACGGGAACTCCGCCGTCCCCCGGGGTTCAAGCTGGCCATCCCTTAGGATTTCAAACACGCTGATGGTATCGCTGTCCTGATTGCCAACTAACAGATACTGCCCAGCAGGGTCTATGGCAAAGTTCCGGGGCGTCCGTCCGCCGCAGGGGATATGGTAAAGCCGGCGCAGCCCGCCGTTTTCTTCGATGGCATAGCAGCACAGGCTGTCATGCCCACGGTTAGAGGCGTAAAGGAAGCGTCCGTCAGGTGTGATGTGCAGATCGGAACATATATTTGCCGTCTTATCAACCCCATCGGGTAGCGTCTCCACGCAGCCCTGGGCAGTCATCATGCCGCGGCTGCAGGCAAAGCACATTACCTGACTGCTAAGCTCGTTAATAAGATAAAAATATTTTCCATCACGAGTGAATTCACCGGTGCGCGGCCCACAGCCCGCCGAAACCCTGAAGTCAAACTCCGGCGCGGGCCTAACAGTGCTTCCCTCATAGCGGTAAGCCTTTACCGCGTCAAGTCCCAGATCCGGTATAAACATCAGATTTTCGCTCTCAAGAAAGATCGTGCTGTGGGCATGGGGGCCCTGCTGACGCTTGGGATCAGCGCTGGAGCCCTTGTGCTGGAAGAGTGTCCGTTCACCAGTCAGATTTCCCTTGTTATCCAGCTCGAACACCGTAATGGCACCACTAGCAAAATTTGCCACAGAAATGAAGCGCCCGTTCGGAGCCGCCGCAACGTGGCAGGGATCCGTTCCGCAGGTCTCAAAACGGGCTGTCTCCTGCAAGGATCCATCCCGGTACTCCACCTGCACAAGCCCCCCGCCGAAAGCCCCGTTATACTCCTTTAATTCGTTGACCGCATAGATCTTCTGCCGGTCCTCATCCACGCAGAGATAAGAGGGGTTCCGAGTGCTCACCTTGCTGAGCACCTGAATCTGCCCGTCCTCAAACCGGCAAAGATAGATACCTTCGCCTTTGCCTTTAAACACCTCGCCCGTCCCGAAAAGGATCGGCTCCGTGTAGGTTCCCACGAAAAAATATTCCTTCATACTGCCGCCTCTCAGCCGTCGAGCTTGTTAAGTACCTTGCACGCCTCAATAATGAAGGCGTCGCGCTTCTTCATGGCATCGTCGATGCTGCGCTCGCTCCAGTCGTAAAAGCCCTTGCCCGTCTTTGCGCCCATGTCCCCGCGGGAGACCATGTCACGGATGTAGGGGCTTGCCTCCCTATCGGCGCAGATGCTGGGCAGCACCGTCTCCTGAACGGAGAGACCCAGATTTGTGCCGATGGCGTCTAAGTGCATCAGCGGTCCCCATACCGGGAAGCGCATGGCCATGCCCATGGCGATAGCCGTGTCAACGTCCTCGGCGCTAGCAAGGCCGCTGGCAACGATGTCGATCGCCTCGCGGATTATTGCCTGAAAAATACGGTTTGCCAGCTGTCCCGGCATATCCTTTCTTACCAGCACAGGGGCCTTCTTCCACTTCTTAAGCTCATCCTTCACCAGCAGGGCCGTCTGCTCGCAGGTCCTGTCGCCCATCACCACCTCCACCAGCGGCACAAGATGCGCCGGCAGCCAGAAGTGAGTTGTGACTGTCCTTTCCGGGTGGTTTTGGCAGCGGGCGCTGATATCTGTTATGCGCAGCCCGCTGGTATTGGAGCAGATAGGCACCTCAAGCGGCAGCAGTGAATCGAGCTTTTCAAACAGCGCCTGCTTGGCTTCAAGATTCTCCACAATCGCTTCTATAACTATGTATGCCTGCTCCAGTGCCTGCTCCATATCTCCGCAGCTGCTCAGATTCTGGAGGGCCCGCTCCGCCTCCTCCTTAGAGGCCAAGCCGTTTTCCTGGCGCAGCCTGACGCAGTCGGCAGCCCTGCGCAGACCCTGTTCGGCCCGCTCCGCAGATACATCCACCAAAACAGCCGGGTGACCGGCCAGCGCCCCCATGGCGGCAATGCCGCTGCCCATCATGCCGGCGCCAATAACTACAACATGATCTCTCGTCACTCTTATCAGCCCTTTTCTATGTTTCATTTGAAGCAGTTTATGGATTGATCACGACTTTTATTGAGCCGTCCTTTTTGTGCTCAAAAATATCCACGGCCTTCTCATACTCCTCCAGCGGGAAGGTATGGGTAATCAGCTTCTCCCCCTGAATAGCCCCGTTGGCAAAGAACTTCAGCACCTTGTCCGAAACATTGGGGTTGGCCTTCGCACCGATAATGCGGATCTCATTGAAATTGATGGTGTTCAGCGGAAGGGGCAGGTCAGGAGTCTTATAGGTGGCAATCAGGGCAACGGCGCCCGTCTTACGTACCATTTTGCAGGCCTTCATGGGGGAGTCCGACGCTCCGGAGCACTCCATTACTTCGTCTGCGCCCACGCCGCCCGTCAGTTCCAGAACCCGCTGGACCGGATCCTCTTTTTCAAAATCAATACATACATCTGCGCCCAGCTCCTCTGCTTTTTTGAGCTTGGCCCCGCGCCCTACGACGATCACCTGACCGGAGCCCATGGCTTTACATTCCATCATGGCGCACAGGCCGATAGCTCCCGGACCTATAATAACAGAAGTACCGCCCGGCGTCACGCCGGCAAGCTCCACCCCATGCATGGCCACACCTGCACAGTCGCACATAGAGGCCACATCGTAACTTACTCCGTCAGGGATTCTGTGCAAACCGCTGGTCTTATAGACGTTGTACTCCGCGTTGGCCCCCTGCCAGTAAAAGCCGTAGTGCCGGTGACCCACGTCCATGCCGCCGTCGTGGCCGTCCCGGCCATAGTTTAGGCACACCGTGTAGTGCCCGCGCTTGCAGTTGTCACACTTGCCGCAGCCCACATGCGCCTCGCCGGCAACACGGTCTCCGACCTTAAAATCTGTGACTCCCTCGCCAAGCTCTACAACCTGTCCCGACCACTCATGTCCCATTATAAACGGGTAATATGGGGGCCAGTTGGCAAAGGCGTAGTGACCATGTATCATCTTAGGATCCGATCCGCATATGGCAACTGATTTTATGCGGCACAGCACCTCTCCGGGGCCGGGCCGCGGTACCGGAACCTCAGCCAGTTCCAGATGGTCATAAGCGATAAGGGTCATCGCTTTCATTGTTTTAGGTATCGTTATATCAGGCATGACTTCCTCCCAATGTTAAAAATTGATCTTAATCGCTCTTTCATAAGAAATTTCATAATATATTTCTTGATATTTAACTATAAAGCATGTAGAATTATTATTAAATCATAATCTTTTATTTATATATTGAAAGAAGGAAAAGCTATGACTTCAAGACGTCTCAAACTGTTTATAGCAGTGGCAGAAAAGGGTTCAATCAGCGATGTTGCCCGCACTGAATTTGTCTCTCAGGCATCTATAAGCCAAAGCATATCGGAGATTGAGAAGGAATATAACGTACGATTGTTCGAGCGTTTTTCCAAGAAAATGAAACTCACTCCCACAGGGCAGGAGCTGCTCACCTACGCCAAGCGCCTCATCACCTTTGAGAGAGCGCTGGAGGATTTTCTCCAACAGTCCTCCGAGAAAAAGCAGCTGAGCGTCGGTGCCTCTCTCACCATAGGTGACTCGATCATTTACGATCTCATTGAAATTATGAATAAAAGGGTACCCGACACCCAGATATCCGTCACCATCGCCCGCAACCACATCATCCAGGAGAAGATTTTGAATAACGAGCTGGATGTGGCTTTGGGCGACATTATCCCGAAAAGTCCAGACATTATTAACCGTCCATTTGCAAAGGATGTGCTGGTGGTGATCTGCGGCAGAAGCCACCGCTTTTGGGGAAGAAAGAGCATCCGTCTTGAGGAACTCGCCGGTGAAAAGCTAGTAGTGCGGGACAACACCAGCTTTACCACGACCATTCTGGAGACGCAGCTTAAGAAATACAATATTCCCTACCGCATTGCATGGCTCTGCTCGGATATCGAGGCCAGTAAAAAGGCCGTTCAGTACGGGTACGGCATCTCGACCATATCCACGCGGCTTATTCAGGATGAGATCAAAAACGGCAGTCTGTGGCCGGTGGAGATCATCGACGCTAACCTGAGCCGTACCTTTGTGCTTATGTATCACAAGGATAAATACATCACAGACTGTATGCACAGTTTCATGGACGTGGTCGATAGCTTTGAAAACGTAAGTATCTAAGAGTGAATCCCCTTAAATCAACAGAATCGTCAGTCTTCAAAAACAAAAGCGGTTCTGGACAGGTTCTTAAAATTTCTCAGGGCGTCGATCGCTTCATTCACCTCGTCAATGCTCCAGTATTTACACACATGGGGATCGATCACCTTCTGCTCCACCAGCCGTATGGCTTCCTTCAGCGCACGGGGAGTAGAGCCGCGCATCCCTATGATCTCCTTCTCCTTGAGCACGACCTCCTGATAATTCACTGTAAATGTGTCGGCAGCATAAGCGGCGGCGATGACCTTTCCACCGGGACGCAGGCACTTAAGCTGCTCGTCGATACTGCTACTCGTGCCGATGAGGTCAACGGTCACATCGCACAGCTGTCCGTCCGTCAGGCGCTCAATACCATCCTGAAGCTTTTCCTCACGTGTGTTTACCACGCCGTCCGCGCCGAATTTCAGCGCCAAATCCAATTTCGCCGGAGTCCTGCCGGAGACATATACCTTCGCGCCCAGGTGCTTTGCAATCTGTACTCCCTGCACGCCCAGCGCGCCCATGCCGGCGATGAGGACCCTGTCGCCCTCCTTTACCTTGCCCTGGACAGCCACGGCATTATACATGCAGGCCACGGCATCGGGGATTACGGCCGCGTTCGGCCATGGGACATCCTCGGCAATAGGCATGACGTTTTCTGCGGGAATCGCCACATACTCAGCATGGGAGCCGTCCCGCTCAAAGCCGATCCGCACCCGGTTCAGGCACAGATTCTCCCGGCCCATGCGGCACATAGCGCACTCGTGGCACACCACATCTATCCAGCCGCACATATGCTGGCCGACCTTCACATTGGTCACGCCCTCGCCAAGCTCCACTACTATGCCCGCCAACTCATGGCCCGGCGTGTATGGGGGCTTTACTGTTTTGAGAACACCATCCTGAATATGCACATCCGTCAGGCACAGGCCGCTGGCCTTGACCTTTACAAGGACCTCGCCGGCCTTTGGCTTCGGGATCGGCAGCTCCTCCACAACAAAGGGCTCATGAAAATTCTTGAGCACAGCCGCCTTCATCGTCTTTTTTTCTTCCATTGTGTCTCTCTCCCGCTTATTTCTTCTTAATGTTCTTCTGGATATCAATAGCTATAGCGAACAGCATAATCGCGCCTCTAGCAAGGTTCGAGAAATACGGGTTCACGCCCAAATAGACGAGACCGTAGTTGATGATCTGCAGAAGCAGCACGCCCACAAGCACGCCGCGGATGGTCCCGATGCCGCCGCGGAGGGACACGCCGCCGATGACGCACCCGGCGATAGCATCCAGCTCATAGCCATTTCCCATCTCGTTGGTGACAGAGGCCGTGCGCCCCGCCTCCAAAAAGCCTGCGAACGCATAGGTGCAGCCTGCCAGCAGGTACACAATCAGGGAGGTCTTTACCACGCTGACGCCGGAGACCTTCGCCGCCTCCGGGTTGCCGCCGCAGGCGAACATGTTCCGTCCCAGTTTTGTCCTGTTCCAGATGAACCAGTAGATCAGTGCCACAGCCAGCGCATAGCAGACAATATAGGGGATGCGCACATTGAATATGTAGAAGCTTCCTTGGCAGAAGTTTGTATAGGCCTTGTCAAGGCCCGCAATCGGGGTGCCGCCGGTTATGTCATCGTAATAGACGGACATGGCTCCGTAAATGACCATCTGCATACCAAGTGAGGCGATCATCGGCACCATGTGCAGCTTCGACACAAGCAGCGAGTTTATCATCGAACAGACCGCGCCGATGGCCATGGCAATCAGCAGTGGGACGAAGAGGGGCAGTCGCCCCAGATTCGGATAGAGCTTGATGGCGTAGTCCTGCGCCTGGAGCATGACCGCGCAGATGATGGCGGCAAGGCCGATCTGGCGGCCTGTGGACAGGTCGCGTCCGCCGATGATACAGATACTGGCACTGGCCATGGCAAGGACAATACGCGGCGCCGCCTGCTGCAGGATGTACGTAAAGTTGTTCAGGTTCAAAAAGCCTGGTTCAATGATGATGATAACCAGAAGGAACAGGATCATGACAATATAAATTGTCGAGTTCATCAAGATGCTCTTGATGCGTTTACTATCAAGTTTTTTAGTCACAGCGGAACACCTCACCAAGTTATTTCCTGAATTCTCACAGATACATAGCGGATAATTTGAAAATCTCTTCCTGTGTGAGCTCGTTTGATGGCTTTATCGCAGCAACACGGCCGTTGCTCATAATCAGGACGCGGTCTGCCACTCCCAGAAGCTCCGGCATCTCGGAGGAGATAAAGATAACCGCCTTTCCCTGCTTTGCGATTGAGATCATCAGCTGATAAATCTCATATTTTGCGCCGACGTCGATGCCGCGGGTAGGCTCGTCCATAAGCAGAATATTCGGATTGGACAGCAGGCACCGGCCTATGATCACCTTCTGCTGGTTTCCGCCTGACAGATTGCCGATAGGCGTCTTGGCGCTGGGGGTCTTGACGTTCATGGAGTCGATTACCCACTGGGTATTCTCCCGGATTTTCCTCGGCGATATGACGCCGAGCTTGTTGACGCACCGGTTCAGGCTCGAGATTACGGCGTTGTCCGCCACGCTGAGCATGGGGAATATTCCGGTCGCGCGGCGCTCCTCTGAAACCATGGCCACACGGCTCTTCATTGTGTGCTCCGAGTTTTTCGGAGTAAACTCCTCGCCATCAATATAGATCTTGCCGGACTTTATGCGCCTGAGGCCAAAGAGCGATTCCACCAGTTCCGTTCTCCGGGCGCCCACAAGTCCCCCGATCCCCAAGATTTCCCCCGCCCGCACCTCAAAGGAGGCGTCAATCACCTGGGGTTCATAATAGGTGGTCAGGTGCTCCACCTTCAGAAGCACGTCCCCCTTCACCGCGTCGTTAACGGGGAAGCGGTTTTTCAGATCCCTGTTAACCATGTACTTCACCAGCATGTCGGCGTCCAGATTACCGGTCTCCTCTGTGCATACATAGTGGCCGTCCCGCATGACCGTCACGCGGTCGGAGATACTTAGCACCTCGTCGATCTTGTGAGAAATAAAGATAATACCGCAGCCATGCTCCTTGAGATACGCGATGATTTCAAACAGCTTTTCCGTCTCCTTCTCCGTAAGAGAGGATGTGGGCTCGTCCATGACTATAATCTTAGCGTTCCACGAGGCCGCCTTGACGATCTCCACCATCTGTCGCATTGAAACGGATAAATCCGCGATCTTGGTCTGCGGCTTCAAATCAATATCGAACTGTTTCAGGAGGGCAGCTGTGTCCTCCACTATTTTTTGTCATCTATCTGTCCGCGCTTCGTCGGATAGCGCCCCAACCAGACGTTATCTGCAATGCTGCGCATTGAAACCTGCTCCAGCTCCTGATGGATCATGGATATTCCATGAAACAGGGCGTCGTGCGGGTTTTTGAATTCAACTTCCTGTCCGTTAAAAAGGATCGTGCCGGAATCCTTATGGTAAATACCAAACAGGCATTTCATAAGCGTGGATTTGCCGGCCCCGTTTTCCCCCATCAAGGCGAGCACTTCTCCGGGACGCACATTCAGCTGGACATTGTCCAGCGCCTTGACTCCGGGAAACTCCTTGCAGATATCCTTCATTTCCAGCAAATACTCAGTATTCATGCAAAAGCTCCTAGTTCCGCGCCCATTTCTCCTGAAAGCGGGCAAAATTCACACTATTAAAATGAACAGTGCGGCACCCTAATGCCATAGCGCCGCACTGTTCAAAATCTTCAGAGGATCAGTCGGTTCTGGTCGCCTTGGTATAGACGTCCTCAGCAATATCAACGTTATCCGCCGTGATGGGGGTCAGTACGAGGTATACGATCTTCTCGTTCTTCTCGCTGAACTTTACATCTTCCGGGAAGCCATAGAGCAGGTCGCCATAGGTGATGTCGTTGCCCATAGCGGCGGCAATGGCCATCTTCAGGCAATTGGTGCCCTGCCACCACGGGTCGGTGAGAACGGAGCCATACTGCAGGCCGGACTTGATGTAAACCTGAGCGTCTGGCAGGCAGTTGGAGGCCAGGCAATAAACGCCGCCATCCTCGCTGAGCAGGTCAGCAGAGCGGAGCGCCTCGATAGCGCCGGCCACCTGGGCGTCTGTGTGTGCCAAAACAAGCTCCATGTCGCTGCCGTACTTGCCGATCCAGGTCTCGGTGATCTCCTTGCACTTAGCGGTGGAGTTATCGCTGTTCTGCTGCTCAAGGAGCATAAGGGTGTCGCTGTACTCGGAGTCCGCGATACGCTGCTGAACTGTCGCATAGCAGATATCCATATCCTCGTTCTTCGGGCCCTGGAGATAGAACATGTTGATCTTGCCGTCGCCGTTCTTGTCCACATCGGCGAACTTGTCCGGATCGCTGAGCAGATCAAAGATCATGTCCATCTGCATGTTGGCCTTGTCCTCGTTGTTAGCGCCGATGAACCAAGTGCGCTCGAAGTCGGTGAGGGATGTGCTGTCCACCTTGGTGTTCAGGAACACGCAGGGGATTCCGGCAGCCTCACACTTCTCAGCGATGGGGGTGGCGCCTGTGGACTGCACAACGAAGCAGATCAGCACGTCGATTCCGCGGGCGATCATGGTGTCTACCGCGTCGTTTTGCTTGGCCTGGTCGTTCTGCGCGTCGGAGATGTAGTACTTGATATGGTCATTCTCCAGCTGATCGAACCAGTTGAGCATGGCATTGCGCTGCCAGCTGCACCAGTTGTTGGAGTAGTTGTACATCGTAATGCCGATGGTGATGTCCTCGTCCCAGTTCTCGATCATCTCATCGATGGTCATGTCTGCGAAGTCTTTTTTGTCCTCGTTGTTGTCATTCCCGGTCTCTTTCTCGGCATCCTTGTTGCCGTCAGTCTCAGGTGCATTGTCCGTTACCTTATCATTGTTCTCGTTGGTTTTGTCCTGCGTCTTGTTTGAGCAAGCCGCCATCGAGAGCACGATGCCGAGCGCAATCAGAATAGCTAACAGTTTTTTCATAATCTCCTCCTAATAATATAAAATATTTTTAGCAGACGCCCGTCTGCCATATAAGTGAAGAGAATCACCTGCTGCTGTGCAGCTTGAGAAGGTTTTCTACATACTCCCGGCTCATGACCAGTTCTTTATAATCCTCCCCGCAGTAGGAACCGTCGTGATCCGTGGTAATCCATTCAGGACCGCAGGCCATAATATCGTTCATCATACCAGGAAAGCCCACAATACCGTATCCGGTAGGACGAAATTCAAAGTTGTAATAATCCTCTCCGCCGCGTTTTCCTCCCAGCTCATGGGCTGTTGTGAGCCGCGTCGGGCCCTCCGCATAATAGTCCTTGAGATGGATCACCTTGCAGCGGTCCCTATATTTCCGGAGCATGTAGAGGGGATCGCCTCCCCCAAGCATGCACCAGCCAATATCCGGCATGTGCTGAAGCAGTTCCCCCGGAAGCGCGTCAAGGATCCACTCGATCGGATAACGCCCATCAATGCGCGTCATAAAGTCAAATCCGTGATTGTGGTACTGAAGTGTCATGCCCTGCTTCTTGCTAAGCTCCGCCACGCGGCCGATAAATCGTATTCCCTCATCAAAGTTGGCCCCTCCCGGGTACTTATCAGCAGGGATCCGGCAGATGGAAATATAGCGGCTTCCCAGCGCCGCGCGGGTTGCAATCACATTCTCCGGATCTGCCTCAAACTCCTCGTACGGCACGTGGTCCATCAGGATCTCAAGTCCTGCTTCCTCAGCCGCCCTGCGCACTCTCTCCGGATCGTTGCCGTAAAGTCCGCCCATCTCAAATGCTTCAAAGCCGAGCTCACCCAGTTCCCTGATAACCTTGAAAAGATCCTGCTCCGCCTTGTGTCGAACTAAAAAGATCGGTGTTGCCAGACGTGGTTTTTTCACAAATCCGCACCCCCAAGCAGCTCGTTTTTTTATTGAATCTAGATAAGATTTTACATCCTCATTTTTGTTTTGTAAATAATTAATTTATTTATATACTTAATAATCATTTTGTTAATTTTATTTAGTCTGCATATTTTGGCTGTCTATTTTCGGCTATTTTGCACAAAATTAATTGAATTATATGGATATTTCCCCATGTTCAACAATATTTGGAAAAGATATTTTTCATTTTAGAGCTAAATATACCAATTTGCTGTCGTTCTGTTCATGGTGCTCGCCTCATTTTTCTTCGCAACTATATATAATTTTTTTATTATGTTTAATTAATTAAACATAATATTGATTTTAATATTATTTCATGATACACTGAAGTCACCTTAAAAAAACACGAAAAGGAGACTTTGTTATGTATTGTGCTGGAGAAAAATTTGTTATCCGCGATATTGACGACGCCCCGACCTACACCTGCCCAAATAACCACCCTGAGCGTCCAGGCACCATCGGTGAATATCAGCTGGCCACCATTCTTGGTGATGAGCCTGCTCAGCCCTATGACGGCAACCCCAATGACTCCCGCAACTTCCACTATGTTCACATGACCTACATGCCCGAGGGCCACGCTGTTGGCGAGCACTATCACCGTGATAACGAGCAGTTCTATCTTGTCATTGATGGTCTGGCGGAGATCACCCTCTGCGGCCAGAAGTTCACCGCAAAGCCCTACACCGTTGCCGTCATCCGTCCGGGCGGATCCCACGGTATCCGTAACATAGGTAAGGGAGTCATGACTTACGTCTGCTGTGAAATCGAGCCTGCGCGCAAGTATGATTACGAGCTGGCCGAGAACTCCGCGGAAGAGAAATAAGCAGCTCTCCAATTATCCGGCTCCTCACAAAGCCGCACACAAAAAGCCCCTTCAGATACCTGAAGGGGCTTTTTCCTCGTCCGCAAAGATGAAAAAAACAGAGAGGCTGCCGGCCCCTCTGTCCTTATCTAAATTTCCAAATTTACTCCTGTGTCCAGTCTATCTTCCTGTCCTTAAAGTAGTATATCCTGTCATGCTCATTTATCTCACGCAGTACCCTGCACGGATTTCCCACAGCTACAACATCAGAGGGCAAATCATTTGTAACGACGCTGCCCGCTCCCACAACCACGTTATCGCCGATTGTGACCCCCGGCATAATAAGCGCCCCGGCTCCTATCCAGCAGTTTTTCCCTATGCTGACCGGGGCGTTATACTGATAACCCTTCTCCCGAAGCTCCGGCAATATGGGATGTCCCGCTGTGGCAACAACGACATTGGGACCAAGCATCGTGTGATCGCCTACATAAATATGAGTATCGTCAATCAGCGTCAAATTAAAATTCGCGTAAACGTACTTCCCAAAATGGCAGTGCGCTCAGCCGAAATTTGAATGAAACGGCGGCTCAATATAGCATCCCTCACCGATTTCAGCAAACATCTCTCTCAGCAATATCTCACGCTTTTCATACTCTGTCGGACGCGTAGCATTAAAATCATACAGTCTGTCAAGGCACCGCATCTGATACTCAGCAATCTCTCCGTCATTCGGAAAATATAGCTCTCCGTTGTGCATTTTTTCCTTCATGCTCATTTTCTATCTGCTCCCATGTTTAATTTTTGAAATTGTAGCATATTGTGAAAAAAAGGACAACACCCGCTTACGGGTATTGTCCTTTTAATTCTATTTTCTTTGGAATCAATACATGCCGCCCTAACTTCGTAAGCGAACAAAAGCCCAGGCGATTTATCTACTCATACGTATGTTGGTATAACACACTTCCTTTACATCGGCAATAGGTCACTTTTCTTCGCCGGAATCATCACCCTCATCCGCAGCCGTAGAAGGCCAGCGGCCCAATCTTCCCAACCCCGTCAGGAAGCGTCACTTCCCCCAGGAGGCGGCAGTTCTCAAAAGCGCGGGGGCCGATCTCCCGGACACTCTCCGGGATCACCACGCAGCGAAGGGCCGTGCACCAGGCGAAGGCGCTGTCCCCGATCCGTGTGACCCCCTCCGGGATAACCGCCTCCTCCAATGAGGCGCAGGCGTAGAAGGCGTAGTCTGGGATCTCCGTGATCCCAGACGGAAGAGCCGCATCCGTCAGCCGTCCACAGCCGCCGAAAGCGCGAAAGCCCAGCTTTTTCACCGTTTTCGGGATTGTCACTCGGCGAAGGTGACCGCAGCAGGCAAAGCTCCTGGTACCGATCTCCTCTGTACCCTCGTTCAGCACCAGCTCCTCCATGCCCTGACAGCCGCAGAAGGCATCGTCCCAGATGCGCTTCACCTCGCCGGAGATCTCCACAAGGCGGGGCGCCAGGGTACCGTCAAAGGCGTAGGGGGCCACCTCCCGTATGGTGGAGGGGAAGTTCATCACCTCCAGCTCCGGATTGCCGTTGAAGGCCCGGCGGCCCAGCCTCTCAATCCCCTCGTCCAGGATCACCCTGCGGACCGCCCGGTTGGCGGAGAAGGCCAGCTCCTGAATCTCCCGGACCGTACCGGGCACATGTAGCTCCTCATAGCCCATGCAGCCGTCGAAAGCGCCGTTTGTCACGACGGACACCCCCGCCGGGATGTGGACCTTGCTTACCATGGTGACGGCAAAACAGCGGAAGCCCAGCTCCTCCACGCTGTCCGGCAGGACGGCGTCCACCAGATTGCGACACCCGGCGAAGGCCAGCGCCCCAATCTTTTTAAGCCCCTGCGGGAATCTGACCGAGGTGATGTCCTGGTTAAAGGCAAAGACCCGGTCGGCGATCTCGGTCACTCCCTCCGGAATGACCACCACGGACTCCCGGTACTCCGAGGACCAGCCTGTAAGCACGCCGTTTTGAATTTCAAAGTTCATTGTCTCTCCCCTCCAGTTCAGAGCAGATCCGCGTTGTAAACGATGTAGGTGTTGTTGGTCAGGTGGACACGCAGGTCCGGCCTCTTTCCGCCGTCGGGCTTTTTAAATCCGAAGTCGAAGGGGGCGTCCTGGTCGATCTTCCCCAGGGCAACCTCCTCACAGGCCCTGGCCATGTCACGGCCAACGTCGCGACTTATGGCGACGGGTGAGCGGGCAGAAAAGCACGGCTCCCCAGCATCGATGCGGGCAGTGAGCTTATTCAGGCGGTCACGGTAATTGAGCAGGTCCTCCCTGTTCATATTGGTCAGGTGGTTCAGCTCCGCCGAGAAGGCATCTCCGCAGAAGGTGAAGGTCTGGACCCCCTCCCTCGTCACGCGGACAGCCACGCTGCCGGGGGTGTGCCCGGGGATGCACATGATCCCAACGTGCACGCCGCCCAGGTGAAAGTGGTCCCCCTCGTGCAGATCCTTGAACTCCACCTGGCCCACATCCTTCCGGAAGAGACAGCCGTACTCCTCAAGGCCGGGAGCGCCGTTCGTCCAGCCGCGCATCTGTATAACAGGAAACTCCGGGTCAACAGGACCGGCGTCGGCCTTGGCAAGATATGCCTCGTCAAAGAGGGCCGCACCGCCTATACAGTCGGTGTGGCCATGGGTGCAGATGCAGAAGATGGGCTTTCCGGTGCCGACAAAGCTCTCAATATAGCGCCGCAGGTCGCCCGCAAGACCCAGGCCCGTGTCAATGACCAGCACGCGCTCAGCCCCAACGATCACGCCGATAGCGCAGCGGTGCCCGGGCAGGTAATTCTCCGTCACCACATAGGTGTCCTTGCCGATCTGCTGGCGGCTGAACATATTCAAAAGTCTCATTTTCGCTCCTCCGTGCCTCTTACCAGGTCTTCCGGCAGAGGGAGTCCGGGGAGATATGCGCCACATCCACAGCGCCGGTGTTGGCCATGCATCCGGCCAGCTCCCGGGTCATTGTCTCGAGCCGGGCAGTCACCGCTTCCGGCCCGCCCTTGGAAAACTCCGTCATCAGCACGCGGCAGACCATAACACCGTCGGCCCCCAGGGCCAGCGCCTTGAACGCCTCCACCCCGGACTCAATGCAGCCGTCCACCAGCACCGGGATGCGCCCCTCCACAGCCCGCTTCACCTCCGGAAGCGCCACAAGAGGCGGTACGCAGCAGGGGAAACGGTTATTGTGGTTGGTTACGATGACGGCCGCCGCGCCGATTTCCAGGGCCTTCCGGGCATCCTCCGCGGTCAGAACGCCCTTGAGAATGAAGGGGAGCTTGGTAGAGGCGGCATATCCCTTCAGGTCCTCCACCGTCTGCCGGCCCAGCTTGCCGAAGGGGGCATCGCAATAGCGGCCATCCGGATCGAAGATGTGGTCGATGTCCATACACACGGCAAAGGCGCCGCACTTCTCATCGTGCTCGATGCAGCGGTAGATGCGGTCATGGTCTGCAAAGGGCTTGACACCGCGGACGGTCCTGATGCCGGCGGCGGCGATGGCCTCCACCTCCTCATCCTCAATCCAGCCGTTGCAGTTGAGGGTTCCGGCAGCGGCAATCCCCTTGGCGTAGCCCAGGCTCCCGCTCTCATGGACGCGATCGTGACGGCCCAAGGCCGCGCCCAGGATTGGCATCTTAAAGTTCTCTCCGAAAAGGGTGTAATCGGTATTGGGCTCCTCGCAATCTATATAGCGGTATTTGATCATAAGGGAATCAAAATACTCGCTGATAAGCCGGTTGGAATCCACTCTCTGTGCATGTGTCAAAGTTGCCATTAAAAAATCCTCCCTGCCTTCCGCGATGTACCGCGGATAAATATTATAGGAAAGAAGGAAAGCCCGCGCCTTCCCTCTCTCCCAGTTACACTGTTTTAACGAATTTCGCCGTCAGCAGCCGGCAAAGGCCCAGCGCCGGGTCTTCTCATCCAACTCCGGCAGGCGGCAGTCCTGAAGGGCCGAGCAGTCCTTAAAAGCGAATACGCCCACCCGCTTTACATTCTCCGCTGAGACGGCGGCAAGGTCGGTGCATCCCTCGAAGGCGCTGCGGCCGATCTCCTCCACCGTGGAAGGAAGCACCACCTCCGTAAGGCCGGAGCAGCGGTAAAAGGCACTGTCTCCAATAGCGGTAAGGCCCTCCGGGATATTCACGCCCGTCAGGGACCGGCAGAAGCAGAAGGCCCCGTCACCGATCTCCGTGACGCCCGCCGGCAGCTCAATCTCCTCCAGCTCCACACACCCGGAGAAGGCCCTCGAGCCAATTTTCTTTAAAGTGGACGGCAGCTTCACCCGCTTGAGGCTGGAGCAGTAGGCAAAGGCCCGGTCGCCGATCTCCTCCACTCCCTCTGCCAAGACTGCCTCCTCTAGGCTGTGGCAGGCGGCAAAGGAGTAGTCCCAGACGCGCTTCACCTCGCCGGGGATGTCCACGCGCTTAAGCCCCACGCAGCCGTTGAAGGCGTTGATGCCGATCTCCCGCACCGACTGGGGGATAGTGATGTTCTCCATGTGGTCACAGCTGGTAAAGCCCCGCTCCTTGATGACCTCCAGCCCCTCGTGAAGGCCGGCGTTCCTGAACATCTTGTCCCCGCCGAAGGCCCGCAGGCCGATGGACTTGACAGTGGAGGGAATATCCAGGTCATAGAAATGCTGGCACCCCTCAAAGCAGCGGTCATCAAAAATTTCAACGCCCTCGTCTACCTTTATTTTAACAAGCGTCTGATTACCCGTAAAGGCCGCAAGGCCGATTTTCTTTACATTCCCTGGAATGTGCACGCTGGTGATGCCGCAGCTGCGGAAGGCCGCGATGCCAATCTCCGTCACATCCTCCGGGATCTCAATGTCGGTGACGCCATCCTCGGGTATATATTTTACCAGGACGCCGTTCTCAATTTCAAAGGCCATAGTCTCTCCTCCCCTCAGTCAAGCCGCGCGGCGTCGTAGATGACGCCGTTGTTTTCCACGAAGTGAATACGGCAGGTGTCCCCGGTCCCGGCCGGCATATCGCCCGCCGTCTTTCCCTCCAGGACCTGCCGGCAGGCTGCCAGGACGTTCTCCACCATGGGGACGGTCATAGGGATGCTGGAGGCGCTGTAATAAAACACGTGAGGCGTGCGGCCCAGGCCCTCGCTGTAGGGGGTGTCCGCCGTGGCGTAGTCGATAATGCGTGCCAAGCACCCGGCGTATTTTTCAAGCCCCGCCCGGTCAAGGGCGGATAGATCGGTGACGGGCTCAATAGCATCCCCCACAAAGGAGATGCAGCAGGTGGGGGAAATAGCGATGAGCTGTCCCTCAGACTGAGCCGGAAGCTCAGCCAGCTCCACCACCGTTCCGCCCAGATGGAACATGAACCCGTCCCCGAAGCTGTCGAACATGTGGGGCCCCACCGGCAGGGAGCGCCGGTCCACACCGATCCCGTCCCCGGCCTTTTTAAAGGCGATGTCCCGGTTATCGAGCATAAGGGCTTCTCCGTAGGCCATCGTCTCCTCATTGTGGCGGCACAGTCCGGCAAAGAGCGCCCGGCGCTCCTCCACCTTGCAGCCGTGCTCCTGGTATACCCAGCGCTGCCGGTCCTCCAGATAGGCCACGTCAAAGGCGGCGGAGGCGCCCACGTCCTCAGGCTTTCCGGTGAGGCTGACGCACTCGATGGTCTTGTCCGTGCCCAGCATATCCTCCACATACTTGCGCAGGTCCCCGGTCATGCCCATGCCGGCGTTTATGACGCAGACGCTCTCCACGCCCGTCACCACGCCGATAGTCTTCTGCCGTCCGGCGGCGTAATGCTCCACAACAATATAAATTTTATCCCCCTTGTCAGGGATCTTCTCATGGCTGAAGTACTGATTAACTTGCATAATAGCTTACTTCTCCTCCTTCACACTGCCGATGTCGTTGATCTCTCTCACGCGGCAGCAGGAAACAAAATGATTTGGGAGCACCTCTTCCAGCGTCTGGGGCTGACTGCACTGCTCTGTGGCGTACAGGCACCGGGCGGCGAAGCGGCATCCGGGCTTCGGATTAATGGGCGAGGTCAGCTCCCCCTTGAGGGCGATGCGCTCATAGGGCGCGTAGATATCCGTGGTGGGGATGGCCGACAGCAGCGCCTTGGTATAGGGGTGCAGGGGCTTCACAAAGAGCTCCTTGGACTGGCTGGTCTCCACCAGCTGCCCCAGGTACATGACACAGATGTCGTCGGAGATGTGCCGCACCACGGACAGGTCATGGGTCACGAACATAAAGGTGATGCCGTACTGCTCCTGCAGATCCTGGAGAAGGTTCAGCACCTGGGCCTGAATGGACACATCCAGGGCGGACACCGGCTCATCGCAGACCACAAAGTCCGGATTGAGCGCCAAGGCCCGGGCGATGCCCACCCGCTGGCGGCGTCCGCCGTCCATCTCGTGGGGGTAGGCGTGGCGCAGACGTTCGTCAATTCCGCACATGTCCATGATGCGCTGAATCTCCTCATCAGTCTGCTGCCGGCTGTACCGGCGGGACAGAAGCAGGGGCTCCATAATGGTCTTTTCAACTGTGTAGCGGGGGTTTAACGAGGAATAGGGGTCCTGGAAAATTATCTGCATGTGCTCACGCAGCTTCTTGAGCTTTCGGCCATGGACATGGGTCACATCCTGGCCGTTGTACAGAATCTGGCCGTCGGTGCTCTCATTCAGGTGGATGATTGTGCGGCCCAGGGTGGACTTTCCGCATCCAGACTCCCCCACCACGCCCATGGTTTTGCCCTTCTCGATCTTAAAGGAGACATCATCCACGGCGTGGAGCTTTCCCTGCTTCACATCGAAATATTTTTTCAGGTTCTTGACTTCTATACAGGGAGTACTCATGACACGCCCTCCTTCACAAGACTATGGATGCAGCGGCAGAAGTGGCCCGGAGTCAGCTCCGTCATGGGGACAGGCTGTTTTCTGCACTCCTCCGTGGCGTATTTGCAGCGGGGGTGGAAGCTGCACCCCTCCGGCAGATTGGTAGGATCAGGCGGCAGCCCCTCAATAGGCGTCAGCCGCTTCTCATCACCGGTGAGTTTGGGGATGGCCCCGAAGAGGCCGATGGTGTACGGATGGGCCGGGTGGATAAAGATATCCTCCTTGGAGCCGCTCTCCACAATCTGGCCGGCGTAGACCACGGCCACGTCGTCACAGACCCGTGCCACGATCCCCAGGTCGTGAGTAATCATAATCATTGAGGTGTTGAGCTCATTGCGGAGCTCTGTAATCATATCCAGCACCTGAGCCTGGATGGTCACATCCAGGGCAGTGGTGGGCTCGTCGGCAATCAGGAGCTCGGGGCTGCAGGACAGGGCCATGGCGATCACCACGCGCTGCTTCATACCACCGGAGAACTGATGGGGATACTCGTCGTAGCGCTCCGCCGGGATGCCCACCATTTCCAGCATTTTGACAGCCCGCTCCCGTGCCCGGGTGCTGTCAATCTTTTCATGCAGGCCGATACACTCAGCAATCTGCTTGCCCACGGTCATAACCGGGTTCAAAGCCGTCATCGGATCTTGGAAGATCATTGCAGCCTTGCTGCCGCGCAGCTCCTGCATCTTCCCCTCAGGCAGGGCCAGCATGTCCTGCCCGTCAAGCCAGATCTCACCCCCCACGATACGGGCCGGAGGATCCGGCAGAATACGCAGGATAGACTTGGCCACGGTAGTCTTTCCGGCGCCCGTCTCGCCCACAAGGCCGATAGTTCTCCCCTTCTCAAGGCTGAAGGAAATGTCATTAACCGCGTGGACGATCTGTCCGTCGGAGGTGTACTCCACGCGTAAATCCTTCACACAGAGGAAGCTGTTCCTTTCATTACTCATGTTCTTCCCTCCTCATTTCTTCAGCTTGGGATCCACCACATCGCGCAGACCGTCGCCCAGCATGTTCAGGCTGAAGGTGACAAGCGCAATGGCAAGTCCCGGGAAGAGCAGCATGTGCGGATGGGTTGTGATGTAATTACGCCCGTCGGAGAGCATGGCGCCCCACTCAGCCATGGGCGGCTGAATGCCCAGACCGATAAAACTCAGGCTCGCGGCCTGGCCGATGGTACCGCCGATCCCCATGGTGGCACCCACCAGTAGAGGTGAGAAGCAGTTGGGTAGGATGTGCTTGACGATGATCCTGGCCTTTGAACAGTTGATGGATTCCGCCGCCTCCACATACTCCTGATTGCGTATGGAGAGAATACAGCTTCGCAGCATGCGGCTGGTATTTGGTATAGCGCCCACGGACAGGGCCAGCACCGTGTTGAAGTATCCGGGGCCCAGAACCGTGGAGACGATCATGGAGAGAAGGATGCCCGGTATAGACTGGATAATATCCATGATACGCATGACGATGTTGTCGGCCTTCTGTCCGAAGAATCCGGCGATCGCCCCGAAGAACATACCGAGAATATTAGACAGGATCACGCCCAGCACACCGATGGACAGGGAATACCCCGCGCCGATCATCATACGGCTGAGGATATCCCGCCCGTACTTGTCGCAACCAAAGGGATGCGCGACGGAAGGCGACGCGAAGGCATTGGTCGGGTCCATGGCCGTGTAGTCGTAAGGGGCAATCCACTTGGCGAGGATAGCAATCAGCACGAAGAACATAAAAACGATCAGGCCCGCCATGGCCGCCTTCTTCTTGGAGAGCTTTTTGAGAACCACAAGTGTCTGATTCGTTTTCTTCACTGTGGTCGTTTTTCTGTTTAAAACAGCCGTTTTATTCTCAGCCATACGATTACCTCTTTCCCGCGTATTGCGCCTTGATTCTCGGGTCGACGGCGGCATAGATCAGGTCCACCAGCAGCATGATGATGCTGAAGGAGATGGCGAGAATGACGACGCTGCCGCGTACCACCGGATAGTCCCGACTGTTGATGGCGCTGGTCATATAGGAGCCGATGCCGGGGATAGAGAAGATGGACTCGATAATGACCGTGCCGCCCAGCGCCCCGGCGAAGCTGCCGCCGATAGTGGTGATGACCGGTATAAGCGCATTGGGGAGAGCGTGCTTATAGATTACGCTCCGCTGGCTGACACCCTTGGCCAGAGCTGTGGTCACGTAATCCGAGCGGATGACGTCCAGCATGGCTGAACGGGTCTGCCGCGCGTTAATGGCAAGGCTTGCGATGGAGTTGGACACGCAAGGGAGAATATAGTACTCAATTCCGCCGATGCCGAAGGCCGGAAGCCACCCGAGTTTCACCGAGAACACGAGCACCAGCATCAGTGCAAGCCAGAAGCCTGGTATGGAGACACCGATGAGTGACAGGGCGATGCTCACCGTGTCCTGCCATTTATCCTGATGTACCGCCGCGATGATACCAAGCGGCAGACCAATAATCGTACTCAAAATCATGCAGATGACCGCAATAAGCAGTGTGCGGGGCATACGGACAAGAATCTCTGCAGAGACACTGGCCCGGGAAATATACGACGTGCCAAAATCAAATTTAATGAAGGTATTGTAGAGGAAGCTGCCGAGCTGGGCCATAAACGGCCGGTTCAGCCCCATGTTCTCCCGAAGGTTGTAGATCTGCTCATCCGTGGCACTGGACCCCAGGATGATCTGCGCCGGGTCACCCGGAGTAAAATACATGATGGTGAAAATCAGAATTGCAACGCCGAGAACCACGAAAATCATCATGACCAGGCGTTTAAGTATGTACCTCCACATATTGTCACCTCAAAGTGTTCTGAATAACGATACTCTCCTGCCAAGCTTTGCTCAGCAGGAGAGCTCAAGCGGGTTATAGATTATCCAACGTTGTATGTAAAGGCGCCAGGGCAGATGTAGTTGAACTGGTCAAGTACCACACCGGAGATGATATCACTGTTGTAAACGAGGTTGTCGTAGCTGACGCAGAGGCCCTTCATAACGGCGTTCTCCTGCATGTATTCCATAACCGCGTCCATATTCTCGGGGGTGTGTCCCTCAACGGAGAGGACGGTATCCATCATGGCCTGCAGCTCGGGGTCGTCAATGAAGTTCTTGGTGGTCTCACGGCCGATGGTGTTCTTGTCAAAGTACTTGGCCCAGCTGTTGACCACATAGCCGGAGGTGTTTGGGAAGCCGGACAGGCCCAGATCCCACGCGGTGGAGTCGCTCTCAAGGGGCAGATACTGGGCTATGGGATAGGTGTTGATGCTGAGGGTGATGCCGATCTCCTCCAGATAGCCCTGAATGGCCAAAGCCTCCTCCTCGGCGGGGGTGTTGCCCTCGTTGATGTTGAGCTGCAGGGTGACGCCGTTCGGATAATTCGACTGGGCAAGATATTCCTTGGCCAGCTCCAGATCATAGGGGAAGTTGCCCTCAAGCCAGTCCTCGTTGTAGTCCGAATAGGTGGTACCGCCGAAGGTCGCCAGCGGGATATTCTTGCCGCCGTTGACAAAGGCCCGCACGCCATCCTGATCGATCGCGTAGAAGACCGCAAGGCGCAGGTTCTTGTCGCTCAGGGGACTGTCCTCAGACATATTACACATCAGGGACTGACCGGAGGTCTTGGGATAGGAGTAGACGTCAAAGCCGTCGGCGTACTGGCCGCCCTCGTCAAATTTAGCCAGATCCTCGGAGCCCACATCGATGCTGATGTCGATGGCATCCGTCTGAAGCGCCATGGCCACCTGAGAGGTCTCGGAGATCACCAGGCACTTGATGGTCTTGACGTTGGAGTACTGAGTGGGAACAACGAATTTGTCCTCAGCCTGCCAGTAGCTGTCGGTCGCCTCGATCGTCACGGAGGAGCCGGATACATAGTCCACAACCTTGTAAGGGCCGGTCCCGATGGGATCGGTGGTCATCTCGTCGGCCGACGCCTCATAGGAGGCCCTGGTGACCACATACACGTTGGACATGACAGACTCAAAGCCGCCAACGCCGACGGTGTTCGGCCAGTGGAACTGGACGGTGTATTCACCGGTGGCCTCGACGGACTCTACAACGGCCGTCTCAGCCAGCTCCCCCTTGGCCCAGCAGCTCTCAAAGCTGAATACCACGTCATCTGCCGTCATGTGGTTGCCAGCCTGGTCGTAGATGTTCTCATAGAGCTTGATCTCATAGGTTTTGTCGTCCACCTGCTCCCAGCTCTCCATCAGTACCCCCTGGAAGGTGCCGCCGAAGGAGTCAAAGGCGCCCAGGTACTCATAGACGGCGGGCATAACGCAGTTGTAGCTGGTGTTGCGGGAGACCCATGGGTTCATGTTGGTGATGTCGGTATTCGCAGAGAAGATAACCTGCTCCGCCCGCGTGTCGGCGACGGCAGCATCCCCTGTGGGAGGAGCCTCCTCTTTCTTATCCCCCGTATCGGAAGGTTTTTCGCTCTCTTCCCGTTTTGTGTCCGCGCCCTTATCGTCCCCGGAATCGCCGCAAGCGGCCAGAGCCGACATAAGGAACAGCATCGCAAGGACAATTGCCAATATCTTGGTGCTCTTCTTCATTGTTTTTCTCCTTTCCAACTTTCCATGATATATCAATTTGTTTCGTTCCCCCGCCGAATCACCGGTTGATTTGGGCAATTTGACATCGGACGTTAAGCAGATAGTAGCACATAATTTCAGTTTATTCAATATTTTTTGTTAATTCTGCACATAATTTCGCTTTTAGTCCTCTCTACACGTTTTTCTGGGTCATTCTGCACATTTTTGCCCCCCATGCTTGTGCAACATTGCCCAGCATTTTGAAATTACGTGCATCATTTCTGAGCCATCTTGCTATTTTTGCAATTATGTGCTAGATTGTAAACAAATTGTCACGGCTATTTTCATCAATCTGCCTCAGGGCACAAAGTCAGGAGGGCCGTTTACATATTATGAAATCATACTGCCTCAACGACGACAACAAAAAGGAATATGCCGAGGTGTACCAGGTCGCCCACATGTATTACGACCTGGGGATGCTCCAACCCGAGATCGCCGAGCGGATGTTCTTCTCCCGCTCCAAGGTTTCACGGCTCTTAAAGCAGGCCCGGGAGATGGGCATTGTGCAGATTACAGTCAAGAAGATCTATGACCGGGTGGAAATGATTGAGAAGGCCCTGTGCAGCATCTTTGGACTTAAGGATGCTGTGGTCATCACCAATTATGACGAGGGCCAGACAGAGATGCTCGATGCGCTGACGGACTTTGCGGCCATGTACATCTCCAATCTGCTGAAGGGCAGCTGCACAGTGGGCATCACCCGCGGCAGCACAATTAATAAGGTCATCGGCAAGCTCAGCAATGTCAACGACTGCCGCCTGCAGCTGGTGCAGCTGATGGGCTCCTCCACCAACTCCTATCAGTCCGAGGAGTCCCACATCCTCGTCAACCGGATGCTGAACCACTTTGACGGTACGGCCTATTACCTGAACACCCCTCTCTACATAGATGACCTGTACGCCAAGAATATTCTGATGCAGGACAGTTCCGTTCGGTCCGTCTTTCAGCAGATGGACGCCTGCAACATTATCCTCACCGGCATCGGCATGCTGGACCCAGACATTGACGTGCGTCCCAGCTGGCACGGGTACATGACCCGCCGGCATCTGCAGGAGCTGGAGGAGAAGAAGGCCGTGGGCAGTATCTGCGCTCAGTACTTCAACATAGACGGCGAGCTCATTCAATCCGAATGGAACGCCAAGTGCATCGTTATGCCCCTTGAGAGCATCGGCCGGAACAGGCTGTCCATCGGCATCGCCCAGGGCAAGAACAAGGAGAAGCCAATCCTCGGTGCCCTGCGGGGGCACCACATCAATGTGCTTATTACCAATGTACAGACGGCCACGGCGGTCATCAGCCTCAATGAGGAACTTTCCTCTCTTGACGGCGGGGTGGTGTGCCTGTGAACCTGCTGGTTATCGACTGCGGCACCACCAGCGTGCGGGGCATCCTCTTCTCTCAGGAGGGGCGCCGTCTCGCTATGAAGCGTGTGCACGCCCCGCTGATTGAAAGCTCGGGCTTTATTGAGCAGGACGCCGCTTTTTACGATGGGGCCCTGACGGAGCTCTGCCGGTGGGCAGCCGACGGATACCGGGTGGACGCCGTCTCCCTGACAGCTTTTCGATCCGCCCCGCTCCTGGTGGATGAGGACGGCGAGCCCCTGTGCCGCTTTATCATGTGGCAGGATACCCGCAATCTGGATATCTGCCGGGAGCTTGCGGACAGCGATCTCCTTGTGCGCCGGCTGTGCGGGACGGGAATCAACACGGTCTTCACCGCCTCCAAGCTCACATGGCTCAAGCGGCACCGTTCCGAACTGTGGGCGCGCTCCTATAAGGCCATGGTGGTGCCGGACTTTCTCATCCATCAGATGACCGGCGGGTATGTGACCGACCGGACCTACGGGAGCCGCACCCTTCTTATGGAGCTCACGTCCGGGCAGTGGGATGAGCGTCTTCTCCGGCTTTTTGACATTGAGCAGGAAAAGCTCTGCCGGCTCATCGACCCCGGCACCATAGCCGGGCAGATAGACGACTGTTTCGCCGCCAGGACTGGCCTTCCGGCCGGCATACCCGTCGTCTCCGCCGGTGGGGACCAGCAGTGTGCCGCCATGGGCCTTGGCCTCACGGATGAGGGACCCGTCGCCATAAACTGCGGCACGGGCGCTTACGCGCTGACACTCAGCCGCCGGCCTGTCCTGGATGATTCCTCCCTCATATGCAACGTCTCTTCCACAAACGGACTCTATATTCTTGAGGCCAGCATCCCCTCCTGTGCACAAGCGCTTAACGCCTTCCTACGGGATGTCTATCCCGAGGCAGGTGAGGATATGGCCTTTCTGGACCGGCAGGTGGAGGAAGGGACGGACGGGCGCGCCGGTCGGGCCCGGGCCCTTTACCGGGACCTTGCTCACAAGCTGGCCGCCTGTGCCAGAAGGCTGCCGGGCTTTTCCCCCGGCCACTCCCCCGTCTTTTTATCCGGCGGCGTCTCAAAGAGCAGCGCCTTTAACCGGCTGCTGGCCGGGGCCCTGGGCTGCCGGCTGCTGCGGTGGCGTGACCCAGAGGCTACGGCCATCGGCGCCTTTGCTGCCGGGGCGACGGCACTGGGCCTCTGTCCGGACAGCGCCTGTGCGCTGGATGCCGCCCGTTCCGGGGACATGCAGGATATCTTTTCAGCATCATAAGCTTTGACACTTTAACCGCCTTAGAAAGGAAGTATAGACTATGTCCAATGAGAAAAACGTGAACGATATTACACGGCAGGACTGGATTCTCTCCACCTTCCCTGAGTGGGGTACCTGGCTCAACGAGGAGATAAGCGATACCACCGTTGAGAAGGGCACCTTTTCCATGTGGTGGCTGGGCTGCACCGGCATCTGGCTCAAGACGGAGAACGCCACCAATCTGCTTGTGGACCTGTGGTGCTCCACCGGCAAGCAGACTCACGGCAGCGGCCTGATGAAAAAGGGCCACCAGCACATGAAGATGATCGGCTGCCAGAAGATCCAGCCGAACCTGCGGGCCGTCCCCTGCGTGATCGACCCCTTTGCCATACGGGAGCTGGACGCGCTGCTTGCCACCCACGACCACAGCGACCACATGGACATCAACGTGGCCGCCGCCGTCCTGCAGAACTGTCCGAACACTAGGTTCATCGGCCCCTACAACTGTGTGAAAAAGTGGGAGGACTGGGGCGTACCGGAGGAGAGGTGCATCGTTGTAAGGCCCGGCGACACCATCCGTATTAAAGACACGGAAATCATCGTCCTGGACTCCTTTGACCGGACGGAGCTGGTCACCGCCCCGCCGGAGCAGATTCTCAAAGGCACCATGCCCCAGGATATGGATGTGCGGGCCGTCAACTACCTGTTCAAAACTCCCGGCGGTTCTCTCTACCACAGCGGCGACTCCCACTACTCCAATTATTACGCCAAGCACGGCAACGATCACCAGATCGACGTGGCCCTCGGCTCATTCGGGGAGAATCCCCGGGGCATGACCGACAAGCTTACCGCAGTGGATATGCTGCGCATGGCCGAATGTCTCCGCTGCAAGGTGGTCATCCCCATCCACCACGACATCTGGACCAACTTCATGGCCGACCCCAATGAGATTCTCACCCTATGGAACATGAAAAAGGACCGCCTCCAGTACGGGTTCAAGCCCTTCATCTGGCAGGTAGGCGGCCGGTTCACCTGGCCCTGCGACAAGGATCGGATACAGTATATGTATGACCGGGGCTTTGAAGATGCCTTCTCGGTGGAGCCCGATCTCCCATTTAAATCCATGCTTTGAGGAGAGGCAGACGATGGATTTTCAGAAACGTATTCTTGCTGAAATTGAAAAGTGTTATGCAGTTTCCGGTTTGACAATCAGTGGAAAACCATACTTAATTTATGCTGGAGAGGGTAAGGGCTCCATACATATTTTCCATGATGATGAATTTTCCGCCCATCTGACCCTCGCAGAGGGCTGCGGAGGCACCATGTCGATCGTCCCCCTTCCCGAAAAAGAGGGCTGGTTTTTCGTCTCCCGAGGCTTCTACTCCATGGTGGACTCCGAGAAGAGCGTTATTGAGCTCGTCCGTTACCGGAACTGTGCCTTTGAGCCGCCCTGCGAGATAGCCGCCATCCCCTACCTGCACCGCTTCGGCCTGGTGCATGGATCGGACGGAACCACGTATATTCTGGCGGCCTCCCTGCACTCCTTCAAAGCGGATAAGGAGGACTGGTCCCACCCGGGCCATGTCTTTTACGCGCCGCTCCCCGGCGATCTGGAGGGGGATTTTTCTCTGACGTTTACCCAGCTGCCCGGGGAGTATTATATGAATCATGGCTTCTGCACCGCCCTCTTCGCAGGACAGGAAGCGGCTTTCACCACCTCGCGGGAGGGGGCCTTTGCCTGGTTTGCGCCGGAGGAAGCCGGAGGCCCATGGTGCCGCACCCAGCTGCTGGACTTTCCCATCAGCGACATCGCCGTACAGGATATCGACGGCGACGGCCAGGAGGAGCTGGCCATACTGCTCCCCTTCCACGGGGATCAGTGCAAGGTGCTGCACAGGGCGGAGACTGGCTATCGGGAGATCTACTCCTCCCCGGAGAAGAACGATTTTTACCACGCCATCACTGGCGCCGTGCTGAACGGGCAGAAGGTGTTCGTAGGCGGGGCACGCAAAGGCGTCATGGATCTGTTTATCCTCGCCTTCGATCAGGCGAGCGACTCTGTCACGCTCCGGCAGGTTGACACTGGCGTTGGCCCCAGCAATGTGGCCGTGCTGAATCTGCCCGGCGAGGACCTGATCCTATCGGCCAACCGCATGATCGCCCAGGCGGCGGTCTACTCCAGCGGACCTGTCTGATACACCGAAAAGTCGACGTTGAATTTCAGCCGGCCTTGCGATTTTGTTTTCCACGTATCACATTACTTAATCGGAGGGTTCTTTTGCTGAGATTCAACATGGGACACAGCGGTGGTGCTACACTTATGACCGCTTATCAGCACGCGGCTGAACATGGGATCAAGTCCCTCCATGGTGAGGAGAAGCTTATCAAGTGCTCCCTCAAAATGGAGGCACCGGTCGCCGGACAAGGCGCCCGGCACAGGGACAGACGCAGTGAAAGGACGGATTTTCATGAGAGCCTACACGATTGGACTGTATGAAAAGGCCATGCCAAACACCCTGACATGGCGTGAGAAGCTTCTGTGTGCCAAGGAGCTGGGCTATGATTTTGTTGAGATCAGCATCGATGAAACAGACGAGAAGCTGAGCCGTCTGAACTGGTCCGCCGGGGAGCAGACGGAACTTCTCGTGCTTATGCGGGAGACGGGCCTGCCCATACGCAGCATGTGCCTCTCCGGCCATCGAAAGTATCCGTTGGGCTCCCACTCCGCCCCGATCCGTGCACGGGGGCTTGAGATCATGGAGAAAGCGGTGAATCTGGCCGACAGCCTGGGTATCCGCATCATCCAGCTGGCCGGGTACGACGTGTATTATGAGCAGGGCGATGGGGAAACTCAATCCCTCTTCGCGGAGAATCTCAGGAAGGCCGCGGATCTGGCCGCCCGCCGGGGGATTATGCTGGGTTTTGAGACTATGGAGACGGACTTTATGAATACCGTGGAGAAGGCCATGGCCTATGTGGACCTGGTGAAGAGCCCCTACCTGGGCGTCTATCCCGACTGCGGCAATCTGACGAACGCCGCCCTCACAAGCGGCCACACCGTCACGGAGGATCTGGAGCTGGGCCGCGGGCACATTGTGGCGCTCCATCTCAAGGAGACTGTCCCCGGCAAGTTTCGGGAGATCCCCTTTCTGACGGGGCACGTGGACTTTCCGGCGGTGGTTGAGAAGGCGTGGCAGCTGGGCATCCGCCGCTTCGTCACGGAGATGTGGTATACCGGAAGCCCCGATTGGAAGAAGGACATCGCCTTCGCCGCAGAGAACATGACGGCGCTTCTCGATAAGCAAAAGTGAGGTATAATATATGCTGGAAGAACTGAAACAGGCGGTCTATGAGTCAAATATGGAGCTGCCCCGGAGGGGCCTTGTGACCTACACCTGGGGGAACGTTTCGGGCATTGACCGAGAGCGGGGCCTCTTCGTCATAAAGCCCTCCGGCGTGTCCTACGAGGACATGGCCCCGGGGGATATGGTGGTCGTGGACATGGACGGCCGTATTGTGGAGGGTTCTCTCTCCCCCTCCTCCGATACAAAGACCCATCTGGCCCTGTACAGGGCCTTCCCCCAGATTGGCGGGATCGTCCACACCCACAGCACCCATGCTACCTCCTGGGCCCATGCCGGGCGGGACATCCCCTGCTACGGGACGACCCATGCGGACTATTTCTACGGACCCATCCCCTGCACCCGCGTCCTGACGGAGGAAGAGGTGGAAGCGGACTATGAGGGGAACACAGGGAGCGTGATCGTGGAGACATTCCTGGGGCGGGGGCTGGATCCCATGGCGGTGCCGGCGGTGATCTGCACAAACCACGGCCCCTTTGCCTGGGGGAAGGACGCGGCGTCAGCTGTGTACCATGCGGTGGTACTGGAGGAGGTGGCGAAGATGGATACTCTCAGTGAGCTGCACAGCGGGGATATCCGTCCCGTACCCCGGCACGTGCTGGACAAGCACTACTTCCGCAAGCACGGTCCCAACGCCTACTACGGACAGCACAAATAAATCATAAAAAGGGCGCTCTGTAAAACGTGCAAACTATACAAATTAGGCAAAAAAAGCTTCCCCCGAGTGGCAGTTTTTTAATACTGCGAAGCTCCGTAGCTGTAGATCCCGTAGTATCCAACCGGATAGGTGTTGATTCTCACACTGTCCCCAGAGTTGCCCTCGATAATGTAAATGATGCCATTCTAGACTTTTTTCAATGATTCCGGTATGATCTGGCTCCCCGTCCCGCGGCCCCGAACTACACCTGTTATCCTAATCGAAAAAGATAATCATGCCGGGGACAGGCTTGGCAGAATTGTCCAGCCACGGCCCTCTGTTCTTAAACCACTGAGAGCCGAGGATACATCCTGCATACTTGAGGATTACACCTGTGTCAATATAGCCACATTCGTTGGCGCACCAACTCACAAAGCATGCACACCATTCCACACGGGAATTAAAGCCACACTAACTCCAGTAAGGCTCTATAATTACTCTGTCCGCCGCAGCAAGGGCGTTAAGCGTTATCATACCGAGCGAGGGCATATGGTCAATCAGGATATAGTCGTAATTCCCCTTTGCCTGACTGAGATATGTCCGCAGCGTAGTCTCTCTGCTCATTACAGTCACAAGGCTCATTTCCAGCGCAGACAGCTCAAGATTGGCGGGAAGTACATCACCTTATTGGTAAGTCCTGTGGTAAGCTCCCTTCATAACCCTCTGTATGTCTCTGTGTATGAACTTATACAAACTTACTCAGTCTATCGGCTTCATCGTTGAGATGTCGGCGGATAAGCATTTCCTCCACAAGGCGGCATAAATTTCATATCAAAATAAAAGGCCCGGTACCCACGTTGAAGTGAGTACCGGGCCTTTTTCCATGTTAAGTGTTTCCGAATCATCAAAGTGTGTAAGTTGCGTGTAAGCTCACACTGCTCATCAACTAAAAGGTTCCAAAAGTGCGGAAAATCGACGGCTTTTCACAGGGAATCATCGAAAACTCAAGGGTCAGAGCGGGTTATCAATACATACCGCCCATATCAGGTGAAGCAGGAGCGGCAGGAGCAGGGGGCTGGGGGATATCGGCAACAAGAGACTCGGTGGTAAGCACCACGGAGGCGATGGAAGCCGCATTCTCCAGAGCGGAACGGCAGACCTTGGTCGGGTCAACTACGCCGGAGTCGATCATGTTGCAATACTCCTCGGTCGCAGCGTTAAAGCCGTAGTTTACATCGATGCTGCTCTTTACCTTGTCAAGGATAACTGCGCCCTCAAGACCGGCGTTAGCGGCGATCTGCTTAATGGGTGCTTCAAGAGCCTTGGCAACAAGGGCTATGCCGGTCTTCTCGTCGCCGCTGGCCTCAGCAAGCAGATGCTCAACAGCCTTTCCTGCGACAACATAAGCGGTTCCGCCGCCGGCAACTATGCCTTCCTCAACTGCAGCCTTGGTGGCGTTGAGAGCGTCCTCAATGCGGAGCTTCTTCTCCTTCATTTCAGTCTCAGTAGCAGCGCCGACCTTGATGACGGCTACGCCGCCGGACAGCTTGGCAAGACGCTCCTGAAGCTTCTCCTTATCATAATCGGAGGTGGATACCTCATACTCCGCCTTTATCTGGTTTACACGCGCCTCGATGTCGCTCTTGTTGCCGGCGCCGTCAACGATGATGGTGTTCTCCTTGGAGGACTTGACCTGGCGGGCAGAACCGAGCATATCAACGGTTGCGTCCTTAAGCTCCATACCAAGCTCGGTGGAGACCACCTGGCCGCCTGTAAGAGCTGCGATGTCCTTAAGCATCTCCTTGCGTCTGTCGCCAAAGCCGGGGGCCTTTACGCACAGGCAGTTGAATGTGCCGCGGATCTTGTTGAGGATAAGGGTAGCAAGAGCCTCGCCCTCGACATCCTCAGCGATTATAACAAGCTTCTTGCCGGCCTGAACGACCTGCTCGAGAAGGGGCAGGATCTCCTGAATATTGGAGATCTTCTTATCAGTGATGAGGATGTAAGGCTCATCGTAAACAGCCTCCATCTTTTCGGTGTCGGTGACCATGTAGGGGGTTATATAGCCGCGGTCGAACTGCATGCCCTCGACAACCTCGGAATAGGTCTCGGCGGTCTTGGACTCCTCAACAGTGATAACACCATTCTGGGAGACCTTCTCCATAGCCTCGGCGATGAGAGTACCGATGGCCTCGTCACCGGAGGAGACAGCACCTACACGGGCGATGTCCTGAGTGCCGGATACAGGCTGGGAGTTAGCCTTGATAGCGCGGACAGCTGCCTCAACGGCCTTCTGCATGCCCTTCTTCATGACCATCGGGTTTGCGCCCGCAGCCACATTCTTGATGCCCTCATGTATCATTGCCTGTGCAAGAACAGTGGCGCTGGTGGTACCGTCGCCGGCCACGTCGTTGGTCTTGGAAGCGACCTCCTTGACCAGCTGAGCGCCCATATTCTCAAACGGGTCCTCAAGCTCTATCTCCTTAGCGATGGTAACACCATCGTTGGTGATGAGGGGGGAGCCGAACTTCTTGTCAAGAACAACATTTCTGCCCTTGGGGCCTATAGTGAGCTTAACGGTATCTGCAAGCTGGTTAACACCCTTTTCAAGGCTCCTGCGTGCATCTTCGCCGTAAATGATTTGTTTTGCCATGATCTTAGCCTCCTTATTATTCGACTATAGCGAGTATATCGCTCTGCTTAACGATGGTAAGCTCCTCACCGTCAAGCTTAACCTCTGTGCCGGTGTACTTGCCGGTTATAACGCGGTCGCCGACCTCAACGTCCATCTCAACCTCATTACCGTCTATAAAGCCGCCGGGACCTACCGCAACGACCTCATATACCTGAGGTTTCTCCTGAGCCGCACTGGTGAGAATAAGGCCGCCCTTGGTGGTCTCCTCTGCCGGAATGCGCTTAATAATGACTCTGTCAGCTAAGGGTTTGAGTGTCATTTCTGCTGCCTCCTATATTGATAAAATTTTTAACTGTTTCAGTTGTTAGCACTCTTTAAGTTCGAGTGCTAACGTAGTTATTATAATAAACCAGATCATGCCATTCTGCAATGGTTATTTTGACCATATTTTTAGATTTATACGTCAAATTTTGTGCAAATTTTTGTTTATCTCCTCATTACAAGCTATATGTCCTTTTTTTGCAGAATATCGCAATTTTTCACAAAATATTTACTTCCGATTTATTTAGTCTGCGGCAGCCCTTGGGATATATAAAATTCACCCCGCCGGGTATAAGGCGGATCACCGCCTCCTTGGCGACGAGCTTTTCCCCGTCGGCATTTATAACGAATTCCTTATCGCTCTCAACGCGTATGCGGCGCCCGTGCAGGCAGCGTATCACGTCAGGGTGCTTCTCAAAGCCGCCCTTCGCGTAATCCCCCAGCAGCAGCGCAACTTTTATTCTCGACACCTTTCCGACTATCATAAACTCCAGCGCCCCGTCGTTGGGCAGCGCTGTCTTTGTAGGATTAAAGCCTCCGCCGTAATACCGGCCGTTGCAGGCGCAGATAAGCGTATACCGCCCCTCCTCCTCGCCTTCCTCAGTGACCAGTCTTAAGGGCCTGTGTACACCTTTTATGAAGTTTACAAGCAGTGATACCACATATCCCCCCGTCCCGCCGATAAACGGCAGACGGCTGTATTTATGTACGTCTGTTCCCACCCGGGCGTCTATACCCACAGAACAAATATTCACGCATCTGCGTCCGTTCACGTCAATTATATCAATAGGCTCCGCCTCACCGCAGGTGAGCGCACCAAGGTCAAGAAACAGCGAGGAGTCCTCGCCGAACATCCGCACAAAATCGTTTCCGGTGCCGCAGGGATAGTGCGTAACGGCGGCGTTCCTGTAGCCCGCCGCCCCATGGACACACTCGGACAGCGTCCCGTCGCCTCCGCAGGCATAGACGCGCAGCGGCGCGCCCTTCAGCGCTTCGCGCTTCACCTTCTCCGCTGCGTCCATCGGTCCGGAGGTCTCATATATTTCATAATCGGCGCCCATTTCTTTCATAAAGCACTCAATTTTTAACCGGACAACCGCGCAGCCATTCTTTCTTCCTCCGGCCACCGGATTGAGTACAAACAGATGCTTCATATCCATCCCCGCTCGGCGCAAACGCGCGTCATGTTATTTCTTGTATATATAATACCCGCACTTTATCATGCCGTTGTACAGCTTGCGCACCTTGCTTGCGCGCTCCCCGTAGTATTTTTCAAATTCCTCATCAGAGGATATAACGCACACCTGCCAGTTGTCCAAACGCCTCACAGCGGTCCCAAACTGCCTTGCCAGCGTCTGTGCCGCACGCCTGTCCATAAGGCGCTCACCATACGGGGGATTTGTCACTATGATCCCGCTATCTGTTGTGCGCGAAAAATCGGCGGCATCGGAAACGGAAAAGGCTATACAGTCGTCTACCCCGGCCCTTCTGGCGTTCTGCCGGGATATCTCCACAGCTTTTTCATCTATATCCGAGGCAAAAATATGGTACCGGCGGTCAAATTCCCCGGCTCTCGCCTCCTCCCGCGCGTCCTTCCATATATTCTTTCCAAAGCAGCCCCATTTTTCCGCCGAAAAGCTCCTGCCTATTCCAGGCGCGCGCCCTTTTGCGGCTAAAGCTGCCTCAATGGCGATAGTGCCGCTTCCGCAGAACGGATCACAAAAATCGCCTTTTCCCCTGTAACCGGCTATATCCACCAGCGCCGCAGCAAGCGTCTCCCGGAGCGGAGCCGTCACCTGGGCAGGGCGGTATCCCCGCTTGTGAAGCCCAATTCCGGAAGTATCCAGATATAAAACGGCCTCGTCCTTCATAATTGAAAACTGTATCTGATAAAGCTCCCCATCCTCAGGAAGCCAGCTCTCCCTATATACCTCTCCCAGATGCACCGAAGCCGCCTTTTTTATTATCCTCTGGCAATCGGGAACTGAGTGGAGCGCAGAATTCAGGCTGTAACCCTTTACAGGAAACGCGCCGTCCCTTGGGATGAACCTCTCCCACGGAAGGCGCTTAACACCATTAAAAAGCTCGTCAAAGCTCTCTGCATGAAAGGCTCCAACTTCGATCAGTATCCTCTCGGCAAAGCGGCTGCGTATGTTTGCACGCGCCAGGTCCGCATCCGTCCCGGTAAAAAATACACGCCCGTTTTCGCCGCGGACGTCCTTCATTCCCATATGGCGCAGCTCGTTTCCAAGCGGCCCCTCAAGGCCGAAAAGACACGGTGCACATAATTTTAAAAGCATAATATCTCGTCTTTCCTTTTGCGCTTCTGCGCTTTTACTTAAAGGTTCTGGATTTACAAAGCTTGCTCTTCAAGCTCACAAAGCGAATCTATTGTACCACATAATTATTCTCAATAGAGGAACGCACTAGATTCGCTAAGTTCGCTCTTCGAACTCACAAAGTGAATCTATTGTACCATATAATTATTCTCAATAGAGGAACGCACTAGATTCACTAAGTTCGCTCTTCGAGCTCACAAAGTGAATCTATTGTACCATAGGGCATTAATATTTGCAATCAGAACGGGTATCTGTTATTCTGTAAGCGTAATGATTACTTTTTGAGGTATGAAAATATGTCTGTAGTATCAGTAATAAACACAACCTCCTACAGCGAGGACGTTATATACCGCGCAGTATGCGGGCATTTTGACCGTCTTGGCGTCGCCGGTGACATAAGGCCCGGTATGCGCATACTTATAAAGCCGAATCTCCTATACGCAAAAAGGCCCGAATTTGCCGTCACCACCCATTATTCCCTGATTGCCGCCGTAATACGTGCCCTAAGGGAGCTTGGCGCGGAAAATATAACGGTCGCCGACAGCTCCGGCGGACTTTATAACGCCGAGCATATGAACGCCGTATACTCCTCCTGCGGACTAAAGCGTCCAGGAATAGAGGAGTATTTAAATCATGATTTCACCTTTGCAGCCCGGCACACACAGGAGGGCTTTGCGGTAAAGAGCTTTAATCTCATCACTCCTGTGCTGAATGCGGACTACATAATAAACCTCCCAAAGCTCAAGACCCACGCCATGACCACCGTCTCAGCAGGTGTAAAGAACCTTTTCGGCACTATTCCGGGTCTTCAAAAGCCTGATATGCACTGCCGTTTTCCGGAGCTTCCGGCCTTTGCCCGGATGCTCTGCGAGCTCGCGCTGACAGTTAAGCCGGATGTGACCATTATAGACGCCGTCGACTCCATGGAGGGCAACGGTCCCGGAGGCGGGACGGTAAAGCACACGGGAATTACGCTCTCCTCCCGGGACGTGTTCGCGCTGGATGCGGCCGCCGTGGGCTTCATGGGGCTGGAGCCGCTTAGAATCCCTCACCTTATGGCGGCACGGGACATGGGTCTTTACCCGGACGATGTTGTTATAGAAGGGGACGGCCTTACGCCCTGCTCCCCGCCCTTTAGGCTCCCGGACACCACAAGAGGCGTGGGCTTTACGGACAGCATCCCAAAAATCTTCCGCGCCCCCGCGCAAAAGGTAATGACCGGGCTGCTGCGCTCATTCCCAAGCGTGGACAAATCAAAATGCATCGGCTGCGGCCGCTGCTCTGAGAGCTGTCCCCAGCACATTATTTCCATTACGAATAAAAAGGCCTCAATGCCGCGCCGCGGCTGCATCTCCTGCTTCTGCTGCCAGGAGATGTGTCCGGTACACGCGATAAGCGCAAAGCGCGGGCTCAGGGGCTTGTGATGACAAAGCTGCGGCGGGCAAAATGCCCGCCGTAAGTGTTTTTTAATCCCTGTATCCCTGCGACTCCTGATACTCAATTATCGTGTAGATGTTCGTCCACTCGATGTCGTTAAACTGGTTCTCCGCCTGAGAATAGCTGGTGGATACAGGCGTGTACCATATCTGGGATTCAAAATACTCCTGAACGGATTCCGTCTTAAATATCTTGCCGTGGCGGGCGTATATCTCGTTTATGAGCATATACGTCTCATAGCGGGTCATGCCCTCCATGTCCTCCGCGGTTATTAATGTCGTGTCAGAGGGGAACAGTACGTCGTTGTTTACAGGCTTCGCCGGCTCCTCCGGCGTATCCGGCTCAGCGGGAGCCGGATCATCATTGTTTTCCGAATCTCCCGGCTGGGTCTCCGTGTCAGAGGATGTTCCGCCGTCTCTGAAGCCCTGAGCCTTCTGATATGCGGTGATGGTTTTTACGTTTGCTGTCTCGATGTCGTTAAAAAGCGGCGTTATGGCGCTGCTGTCGCTGGTCACAGGCGTATACCACACCTGCGACTCAAAATACTTCTGGATGGAAGCAGTCTTAAATATTTTGCCGTGGCGGGCATATATCTCGTTTATGAGCATATATGTCTCGTAGCTGGTTTTGCCCTCCAGATCGCTCTCTGTTATAAGGGTGCTGTCCGACGGGAACAGCACGTCGTTGTTTTTAGGCGCGGAAGAGCCCGAATTTCCGGTGGAGCTTTCGTTAGTCCCGCTTGAGCCATTGCTTCCAGAGCCGCTGCCGCCGGAAGTGCCTCCCTGGGAGGTCTGAGAGTTACCGGGGCTTTGGGGATTTCCACCCTCCTGCCCCGGCTGAGAATCGTCATCTCCGCCCTGCGTCTGCCCGTTTTCGGTGCCGGGGCCATCCTCGCCGCCGTCATTACCGGGCTCTGCTGCGTCCGGCGTGTCGCCGTCTTTATCAGGATCATCCGCCGCGTTCTGAGTGTCATCCGGTTTATTGAACTCGCCGTTTTCCCCATCCTGATCACCGGTCTTATCTTCTTCTCCGTCAACAGGCTGTGTATCTTCGTTGTTGGGCACTCCGCCTTCCGGCGCATCGTCATTGTCCCACGGTTTTGCAAGAGCCAAAATGACCGCTATGATTACCAGCACGGCAGCTATTCCCGCAATTATAAAAGCTTTTTTGCCCTTTTTGGGCTTTTCCTCAGCTTTTTCCGGAGTCCCGGTGCTTTCCCACTTTTTTCTGTCAAAGCCGCTTCGTTCAGCGGCCTTTTTCATATCCTCGGCAGCTGCCGCAGTCTTTGACGCAGCGGCGTTTTGTACATCCGAAACGTCCGTGCGTCCGTTCTTCCCCGCTGCGGCTACTGCTGCCGCGGCCAGGATCCATTTCATACCTTTCATATTCTGTACCTCCCTTAAGCTTCCATAAGGAATGCTTTATATGCTTTTACTGCCTCATAGACATCTGCCTTGCTGGTCACCTCCATGGGTGCATGCATGTTCAGCACTGCC
>JBJDXR010000012.1:0-59796 GCA_051866775.1 Oscillospiraceae bacterium
TTTTATTTTGTGTGTATTGTGTTTTCCTCCCAGCCGGCGGCGCGGCGCAAGCCCTTCGGGGCTTTTTACCCCTCGAAGGGGAAGGTATACGGCAGCTTGAGCTTGTCCCTGACGGCAAGTATCTCGCTCTGAACGGCGGGGGGGATGGGTACGCCCTTGTCCTTGCGCTCCTGCCAATTAAGCCATTCCTTTTCACCGGCGGTATATATCCTGTCAACGCCGGGAGCCTTTGTGGAGGCGCGCAGCTGCCTGCATATATCCCCGGCGGTCTTTCTGAAGGTGTCCTCCCCAAGGAAAGCCTCCGGGTCAATGAGGAAGAAGAAATGTCCCAGATGGTAGGGCTTGGAGTTTCCATCCTCGTCTATACCCGAGAGCATCCTCATAAACGGCCCGCCCACCAGTGCGGCCGAGAGCGTCTCCACCACCATGGAGTAGCCGTAGCCCTTGTACCCGGCAAAGGGCGTCAGCGCCGCGGTGCCAGAGAGGAGATCCTTGAGTATCTGCGGACTGTCGGTCAAATATTTTCCGTCGTGGCCTATGACCGCCCCTTCCGGAGTGGGCTTGCCCTCCCGTGCCCATACCTCAATGTTTCCCCGCTGTACGGTGGAGGTGGCGCAGTCCAATATAAAGGGGAACTCCTCATCCGTGGGGAAGGAGATGGTCAGGGCGTTCGTGCCCAGCATGTTGTCAACGCCGCCCGTGGGCGCCACCGCCGGCCGGGCGTTTGTGCCGCATATGCTTATAAGCCCGGCGTTGGCTGCCATGGAGGCCCAGTAGCCGGCTATTCCGTAGTGCGTGGAGTTTTTGACGGCCGCGCCGCCCATGCCGTATGTTTTGGCCTTTTCTATGGCCATGTCCATGGCCTTTTTGCTGGCCACCATGCCCAGCCCGTCATTGGCGTCTAACACAACGGTGGTCTTTGTCTCCTTAAGTATGTCTATCTTTGTCACCGGCAGGAGCGTGCCGTTTTCAAAACGGTCAAGATATATAGGCTTAAGCCTGTTGCACCCGTGGCTTGCTATGCCGCGCCTGTCGCTCTCCAAAATGACATCCGCGCAGATGGCCGCGTCCTCCTCCGGCACGCCGTAGGCCTTGAACGCGTCTGTTATGAAGGCGCTCATAAGCTCCCAAGGGACAAAAGGTCTTTCTTCCATAATAATCTCCATCCAAAATCATATTATAAGCCCCCATATCTGGGGGGTGTTTACACAGGATAAAAGAAATCCGCGCGAAGGTCAAGCGGTTTGTGCTATAATTTTCATTATTTTAATATTTTTCATAAAAATTGTTACAAAATTAACGCATTTTGGCGGGATAACGGCTGTAACATGGATTTTATGTGCCGCTTTGTGGGATACGAGGGCTTTGTATGTACTTTTTTGGGAGGCCGTGGTATAATAACCGAAAAGCGGAACCATTTGACGCGTATTTATAATATAATGTTATGTTATATTATGAATCAATACCGGAGGTGCGATATGGAGTTTACAAGGATTCAGCCGACTGAAATTACGGATAATATGATAAAGAGCATTTCGCAGGATTGGATGCTCATAACCGCGGGAGACAGTGGGAAGCTCAACACCATGACCGCCAGCTGGGGCGGTGTCGGGGAGCTTTGGGGAAAGCACGTCGCCTTCTGCTTTGTAAGGCCCACAAGATACACCTACGGATTTATGGAACAGGGGGATTACTACACACTGAGCTTTTACGATGAGAAGTTCAGAAAGCAGCTTCAGCTGTGCGGCTCCAAGAGCGGCCGTGACGTGGATAAGGTTAAAGCCTGCGGCTTTGGTACGGAAAAGGCCGAGTGCGGCGCGCCCTATTTTAAAGAGGCGCGGCTGGTGCTGGTGTGTAAAAAGCTCTACACGGACGACATAAAGCCGGAGAATTTTACGGATAAAACACTCGATGAGAAGTGGTATCCGGAGAAGGATTACCACAAGGTTTATGTCGGGGAGATACTGGAAGTATTAAAAAAATAAAGGAACAGATAAGTGGAAAATAACGAACTTGAGAGAGCTGTTCTGGCCGGGCTTGCGGCGGACAGCATGGATTTAAAGGAGCGCTCCACTGACGAGAGCTTAGACGAGCTGGAGGCACTTCTTGAGACCGCCGGGGGCGAGTGCCGTGGAAAGGTGCTGCAGAATAAGCGCACGCCCGACCCGCGCACCTTTATCGGTGAGGGCAAGGTAAAGGAGCTTAAGGCGCTTGTTGAGGCGGAGGATTGCTCGCTGGCTGTGTTTGATAATGAGCTTTCACCGTCCCAGACCCGGGCGCTGGAGGAGGAGCTGGGCGTCCATGTGGTAGACCGGTCACAGCTTATACTGGATATCTTTGCCCAGCGCGCCCAGACCCGTGAAGGGCGGCTTCAGGTGGAGCTGGCACAGTATAAGTATATGCTCCCGCGCCTTACGGGAATGTGGACGCACCTGGTGCGGCAGACCGCCTCCGGAGGGAAAAGCCCCATAGGGACCCGCGGACCGGGTGAAACTCAGCTTGAGACTGACCGGCGCCACATCCGCCGGAAGATCCAGAAGCTCTCGGAGGAGCTTGAGGAGGTGCGCCGAGTGCGCTCCACCCAGCGCAGGCAGCGTGAGAAGAACGGCATGCCCGTCATCGCCCTTGTGGGATATACTAACGCGGGCAAGTCCACGCTTTTAAACCGCCTTACCGACGCCGGGATCCCGGCAAACGACAGGCTTTTTGATACGCTGGACACCACCACGCGCAAGCTCACCCTCGCCCCCGGGAGCGAGGCGCTGATATCCGACACCGTCGGCTTTATAAGAAAGCTCCCCCACCATCTGGTGGAGGCCTTTAAGGCCACGCTGGAGGAGCTTAAATTTGCCGACGTCCTTGTGCATGTGATCGACGCCTCCAGCCCCCAGCGGGAGGAGCAGGTAGATGTTGTGCGCCGGCTCATATATGAGCTGGGGGCCTCCGAGACGCCCTGCATTGAGGTTTACAATAAATCCGACAAGTGCGAAAATCCCGACGATATCCCCCGGGGGGAGAACATATTCGCCATATCCGCAAGGACCGGCGCGGGGACGGATAAGCTCCTTGAAAATATCATGGACATACTGGGACGGGGAAAGAAGCACGTTGTCCTGCACATACCCTACGAAAAGGCGGGCCTGTGCGACCTCCTGCACCGGGAGGCGGAGGTCAGAAGCATGGATTATGAGGAGAGCTTTATCCGCGCCGAGGTGACGGTAAGCCCCGAGCTGTGGGGGCAGGTAAGGGAGTTTGAGTACCGTGAGGACGCTTGAAACGAAAAGAATGATCCTGCGCCCTTGGCGGGAGGAGGACGCGGAGAGCCTCTATAAATACGCCTGCGATGAGCGCGTGGGGCCTGCGGCGGGCTGGCCTGTACACACATCTGTGGAGAACAGCCGGGAGATAATAAAAACCATCCTCTCCGAGGAGGGAACGCTGGCCGTCACATTAAAGGAGCTGGGGGACGAGCCGGTGGGAAGCGTAGGCATATTTCCCTCGGAGGCCGGGCCTATAAAGGGCGAGCCGGAGATAGGATACTGGATAGGCGTGCCCTTCTGGGGGCGGGGGCTTATACCGGAGGCCGTGAGGGAGCTTCAGCGGTACGTCTTTGAGGAGACGGGCAATAGTCGATGCTGGTGCGCGCATTTTGTGGGGAACGACAAGTCCCGCAGGGTAATAGAAAAGTGCGGCTTTACGTACCGGTTTACAGATACGGCGGACATGCGGCAGTTAAATGAATCCCGCCCGTCCTGCTTTTACAGTATTACAAAAGAGGAATGGCTATGGAAGGCTACCTGATCCCCGCGGGGTACGGCGAGGATGAGTTTACAGAGAAGCGCTCGCGCTTTATAGGCCGGGTCTGGCACACCCCCACTGAGGAGGAGGCGCTGGCGCACATAAAAAAGATGCGTGAGCAGCACTGGGACGCCACCCACAACGTCTATGCCTACGCCATAAAAAACGGAAATATCATGCGCTACTCAGACGACGGCGAACCGTCCGGGACCTCCGGAATGCCGGTGCTGAATGTGTTCCGCTCTGCGGGGATACAGGATTTCTGCTGTGTGGTGACCCGCTACTTCGGCGGCATACTTCTTGGCGCGGGAGGGCTTGTCCGCGCCTACACAAAGGGCGCCTCCATCGCACTTGAGGCGGCGGGAAGAGCCGAGATGCGAAAGCTCCTTTCAGTATCCGTTATCTGTACATACCCACAGTACGAACGGATAAAATCGGAGCTTTCGAGATTTGAAGCGGCGGTGGAGGCCACCGGGTTCGGCGCGGATGTGGAGCTCACGCTCTCTATGACGCCGGAAAACGCGGACAGGTTCCTGCCTAGAGTGACCGAGCTTACCGCGGGTACGGCGATAGCGGAGATAACGGGTGAATCGCTGAGACCTGTTAAAATTGGATAGGCGTTATATTTGGAGATGTCCTCCGCTGATGCTTGGCAGGCGGAGGACAATTTTATTTCCGGTATTTTAAAAATAAAAAATTTCGAAAAAAATAAAGGGATTTTGAGCTTTACGAAGTATAAATATATAGGAAGATAAATTTTTAGCTAAGTGAGGTGATAATTGATGCCGAATATCAGACAGCGCCGTGAGGAACTGGAAAAACTTCTGGTGTGCGGCATGGGCGTGAGAGCTGCCGATTCCAAGGGCAGGCTCAGCCCCGAGGAGGAGGATGACACACGCACGTGCTTTCAGCGGGATATCGACCGCATCACCCACTCAAAGGCGTTCAGGCGCCTGAAGCAGAAAACGCAGGTTTTCCTTGAGCCGGAGGGCGATCACTACCGCACAAGGCTCACGCATACGCTGGAGGTAACGCGCATTGCCCGGACAATATCCAGGGCGCTTTATTTAAACGAGGATTTGACAGAGGCCATAGGCTTAGGACATGACTTGGGGCATACGCCCTTTGGACACGCCGGGGAGAGGGCGCTGGACAAGCTCCTTGAGGACGACGGGGGCTTTCGCCATTATGAGCAGAGCCTGCGTGTGGTCGATATAATCGAGAAGGAGGGCAGGGGACTCAACCTTACTTACGAGGTGCGCGACGGCATAGTCAGACACACCTGCGATCCGCTTGCCTCCACGCTTGAGGGGCAGGTCGTCAGGCTGGCCGATAAGACAGCATACATAAACCATGACGTTGACGACGCCGTACGCTCCGGGACGCTCAGCGAAGAGGAGCTTCCCCGGGAGGTAACTGAGGTCCTCGGACATCGCTACAGCCGGAGAATAAACACAATAGTTGAGGACATCATATCCTGCGGGTGCTCAGACGGCGCGCTTCATATGAGCCCGGAAATAGAGCGGGCCGTTGATGTGTTCTACGACTTTTTGTTTGAGCATGTTTATAAAAATCCTGTCGTAAAGAGCGAAGAACGCAAGGTGTTTGGGATACTTGCCGGGATATTTGATTATTACGTTAAAAATCCGGAGAAAATGTCGGAGGAGTTTCGCGCGATAGCCGACAGGGAGGGCGTGCGCCGTGCCGCGGCGGATTATGTGGCGGGCATGACCGATCCATACGCCGTGGAGGTGTATAACAGCATATTCGTACCTATGGCGTGGACGGTGAAGTGAAAGCTTTAAATCTTTATGAAGGGGAGGAGAAGTATGGCTATACCGGAAAGATTTATTGATGAGCTTGTATCAAGATGCGATATAGTGGATGTTGTGTCGGACTATGTGCAGCTTACAAAGAAGAGCGGCAGCAATCTTTTTGGGCTGTGTCCGTTTCACAGTGAGAAAACGCCGTCCTTTTCCGTTTCCTCGGACAAGCAGATATACCACTGCTTTGGCTGCGGCAAAGGCGGGGGAGTAATAAGCTTTATAATGGAGATGGAGAGCCTGTCATACCCTGACGCAATAGCCTTCCTGGCAAAGCGAGCGGGGATGGAGATGCCGGAGGACGACACGCCGGAGGAGGTGCGCTCCCGCAGAACGCGCCTTTTGGAGCTTAATAAGGCCGCGGCAAGGTTTTTCTATGATAATCTCAGCACTCCGGCGGGAAAATCCGCCGTTGACTATATAAATAAACGCGGGATATCCGCGGCGATGGTAAAGCGCTTCGGGCTTGGCGCCGCCCCGAATGAGTGGAACGCCCTGTCAGATGCGATGATGAGAAAGGGCTTTTCGGTTGGGGAGCTTCTTGACGCGGGTTTAGTCAAAAAGGGCAGAAACGGCGGAGTCTACGACGTGTTTCGAAACAGGCTGGTATTTCCCGTCATAGATGTGCGGGGCAGCGTCATAGGCTTTTCTGGGAGGATATTGGACGATGGAGAGCCGAAATACTTGAACTCTCCGGACACTCCGGTTTTTCAGAAGAGCAGGAACCTGTTCGCCCTTAACCTGGCCAAGAAAACAAAGCGGGGGATGCTCATCTTAGCCGAGGGAAACATAGATGTTGTATCCCTCCATCAGGCGGGCTTTGACTGCGCTGTGGCCTCTCTGGGAACCTCACTTACTCCGGATCAGGCGCGGCTTATGAGCCGGTACACTGAAAATGTGGTCATCTCCTATGATTCGGATGCCGCGGGAGTCAAGGCCGCACAGAGGGCTATCGGGCTTCTTGAGCAGGCGGGGATAAATGTACGCGTTCTGCGTATGGAGGGGGCAAAGGACCCAGATGAGTTTATAAAGAAAAACGGTCCGGATGCTTTCAGCGTGCTGCTTGACAGGAGCGAGGACCGGATAGAGTATAGGCTCTTGGCTGTCAGGTCAAAATACGACATGGAGACTGACGACGGGCGTCTGGGCTTTCTTAAGGAGGCAACAGAGCTTTTGTCTGCCATCCCTAACGCAATAGAGCGGGAGATATATTCAAGGAAGGTGAGCGAATCCTGCGGGATCTCAGCGGAGGCAGTGCAGAATGAGGTCAAGAAGGCCTTCAAAAGGCGCGTGGCCGCTGGAAAAAAGCAGCAGGAGCGCCAAAACCTGAGGCCGGAGATGACCGCGCAGCCTCAGGGCAAGAGCATAAGATATGAAAATGTCGCCTCCGCCGCGGCGGAGGAAGGGATAATATGCCTGCTTATGACTGATCCGTCGCTTGTGAAAAGTGCGCAGCAGCTGAAAAAAGAGGATTTTACAGCTCCTTTTTTGGGAAAGATATTTGAAAGCATACGTAAAAGATTTGAAAATGGTGATAATATAACGCCGGCATTGATGGCCGCAGAGCTGCCTCCGGAGGAGGCCGCTCATCTGACCGCGATGCTTCAGCGCCCGATATCCACTGCAAACGCAGCGCAGGCGCTGGGCGATTACATAGATAAAATAAGGACCGAACGGCTTAAAAACCTCGCTGGTGAGGATTTGCTGGCGGTCAGAGAAAAATACAAGCAGAAAAAAGGGTTCGGAGGATAACAAAATGTCTGAAAACAAGAAGAAAGTACAGGTACCTGAAAGCGAAGAGAAGACTCAGGAGCAAATCAATGAGGAAAAGCTCAACGCGCTCCTTAAGGAGGGCAAAAAGAAAGGTTCTCTGTCCGTGAAAGAGCTTGCTGTACTGGAGGATATGAATCTGGAGCAGGAGCAGATAGATAAGTTTTATGAGGCTATGGACACCCTCGGGATAGAGACCGCCGACGAGGAGGCCCTTGAGGTACTGGATGAGGATGTGGCCCCGGGAGTTGAGGAGCTTGAGGATCTGGAGGAGATATCCAAGGAGGAGCTTGAAAACGCCGATGCTCTGGCCGACAGCTTCGCCATTGACGATCCGGTGCGCATGTACCTTAAAGAAATTGGAAAAGTAAGCCTTTTGACGCCGGAGGAGGAGATAGAGCTTGCCAAGCGCATGGCCGAAGGCGACGAGGAGGCAAAGAAGCGCATGGCGGAGGCGAATCTCAGGCTTGTCGTCTCCATCGCCAAGCGCTACGTGGGCAGGGGCATGCTGTTCCTTGACCTTATACAGGAGGGAAACCTGGGACTTATAAAGGCCGTTGAGAAGTTTAATTACCAGAAGGGCTATAAATTTTCCACCTATGCCACATGGTGGATCCGTCAGGCCATAACGCGCGCAATTGCCGACCAGGCCCGTACTATCCGTATACCTGTGCATATGGTGGAGACCATAAATAAGGTCATACGAGTTTCCCGCCAGCTTCTTCAGGAGCTGGGTCACGACCCCACGCCTGAGGAGATAGCGGAGGAGATGAATATGCCCGTTGAGAAGGTCAGGGATATACTGAAGATCGCACAGGAGCCGGTATCCCTTGAGACGCCTATAGGTGAGGAGGAGGACTCGCACCTTGGCGACTTCATCCCCGATGAGGATGCCTCTGAGCCTGCCGAGGCGGCCTCTTTCACGCTCTTGAAGGAGCAGCTTGTGGAGGTGCTTGACACGCTCACCCCGAGAGAGAAAAAGGTTTTGGAGCTGCGCTTTGGTATAATCGACGGACGCACCAGAACGCTGGAGGAGGTCGGCAAGGAGTTTAACGTAACGCGTGAGCGCATACGCCAGATCGAGGCCAAGGCTCTCCGCAAGCTCCGTCACCCCAGCAGATCCAAGAAGCTCAAGGATTTCCTCAACTGAGATAAATTTAGCGCCGCTCGAATCGAGCGGCGCTTTAAGTTTGTCATATATACACGTGGGAATAGGCTTGAGCCGGTGCATATTCCGCGCCTCGGGGTTTTACCAGGCGGCGCTCGGCATTTATGAAATTTTGTTAATTACTTCAAAATGCTGTGTGATATGATATATTATTATGTTATAATATATGCAAGCAAGACTCCGGAAAAATAATTTGAAAAGGAGAAAAAGCATGAAGATGTACATAGACGGGCAGCGTGTTGACGCCCGTGACGGAAAAACGTTCGATGTGGTAAATTCCGCCACACAGGAGTTTATCGATACTGTGCCGATGGCAGCAGCCGAGGATGTTGAGCGGGCGATAAACGCCGCTCAGGAGGGGAAGAAGCTCTGGGCGGCAACGCCGGTCCATGAGAGGGCGCGTATCATGCTCAAGTGCGCGGACGCCATTGACGAGCGCCGTGAGGAGCTTGCCCGTTCATTGAGTCAGGAGATGGGCAAAATAATCCGCGAGGCCCGGGGCGAGATACGCGTGTGCGCGCAGATAATCCGCGGCTTTGCGCAGGCTGCCTGCTCGAGTTACGGCCACACCATGACGGACTATCAGATCGGCACGGAAAAGGACATCATCTTCACCCGCCGCGAGCCTATAGGCGTCATAGCCTGCATCTCCCCGTTCAACTATCCGGTGGAGCTGTGTACTCAAAAGTTTGCGCCGGCTCTTGCCGCAGGAAATGCCGTCATAGTAAAGCCGGCGTCCGATAACCCCCTGACCCTGATGAAGGTCATCGAGATCTGCCTTGATAACGGTATCCCCGGCAATGTCCTCCAGCTGGTCACCGGCAGCGGCTCCAAGATAGGCGAGCAGCTTGCCCTCAGCGATAAAATCAACGCGATCAGCCTCACCGGCAGCACAGAGGTTGGACTGCGCGTTATGGAGCTTGCCTCAAAGACTCTTAAGAGGACCTTCTTTGAACTTGGCGGGAACGATCCGTTTATCGTCTTTGACGACTGCGACATGGAGCTCGCGATAAAGGAGGCTGTAAACGGACGCGTCCAGAACGCCGGACAGACCTGCTGCTCGCCCAAGCGCTTTATAGTACAGAAGAGCGTAAAGGATGAGTTTATAAAGGGCGCCATCGAGAGAATAAAGGGCCTTAAGCACGGCAGCCCCCTTGATGACGAGACGGATTTCGGGTCACTCATAAGCCCCAAGGCGGCAAAAGATGTGGACGCGCAGGTACAAAAGACCATCGCGCAGGGAGCCAAACTCGTGTGCGGCGGACGCCTATATAACGAGACCTATTACGAGCCGACCATCCTGGACGGCGTCACACTGGATATGGACATAGCCAAAGATATGGAGTGCTTCGGCCCGGTAATACCGGTCATTGAGTTTGAGACCGAGGAGGAGGCTGTGGCAATCGCCAACGCCACCTGCTACGGGCTTCAGTCCGGCGTTATGACAAAGAGCATGTCCAGAGCAATGCGCGTGGCGTCAGAGCTTGAGTGCGGCGGCGTGGTCATAAACGGCTCCGGCAACTACCGCGACCTTGACCAGCCCTTCGGCGGAAACAAAATGAGCGGTATCGGCCGTGAGGGCGTATCCGTCACTTTAGGCGAGTACACTCAGGAGAAGAGCTACATAATGAAGAATGTCCTTGCGGAGTAAGCTCCGGAGGATAAAAAGACAGTGTGTGCGCCTGGGCGTACACACTGTCTTTTTGTATTCTCAGCTCAAAAAGCCCTCTATTATCTTTGCCTCCGCCTCCTGCTCGGTGAGGCCGAGAGTACGGAGCTTCAGTATCTGCTCCCCGGCGATCTTGCCGATTGCCGCCTCATGGATAAGCGCGGCGTCGCTGTTGCGGGCGCAGAGCTTTGGCGCGGCGTCGACCGAGGCGGTGCCGTCGATTATGGCGTCACACTCGGTATGGCCGGTGCAAGGGGCGTTGCCGATGATCGTTGAGGTATACTCCTGATGGGAGGCGTCCCTTGCGACGGAACGTGACACCACATCCGCGCCGGAGCCTTCTCCATTGAGCTCAACGGTGAATACGGTCTCGGCCGTCTGTTCCTTCTCAGTTAAAATGCGCTCGCGTATAAAGAGCTTTGCTCCCGCGTCGAGAAAGGCCTTTGTGGTGCGCAGGGTCTTGTCCACGCCGCCTATCTGGGCGGTGTCCATCTCAAGGACGGCGCCCTCCTTAAGATACGCCTCGGTCACGGGGTCAATGGTGCGCAGACCGATGCCGCGGCCGGTGCCGATATGCTTTTCCACGTATTTTACGTGCGCTCCCGGCTCAAGGAAGAAGCGGTGGATTCCGTTGTGACGGGCCGGCTCGCCTGTCTCAACGTGTATGCCGCAGCCGGCGATTATTGTGACGTCGGCGTTCTCACCGACGTAGAAATCGTTATACACCAGATCGTCCACGTCGCCGTGGGTGATGCAGGCCGGGATGGAGACGCTCTCACCGCGGGTCTCCGGCATTATGCGGATATCAAGGCCGGGGGCGTCCTGCTTTGAATCTATGTGTATGTTTTTTGTGGACTGGCGGCCCGCGCAGCCGCCGTCCTGGCGTATATTGTAGGCTCCCTCAAAGCTGCCTTTCCAATCGGAAACGACCTTTAAGAGGTCCTTGGTCACTTCGCTTACCTTATTCATTGAAAAGCTCCTCCTGTTTGCAGCATACGGCGGGCGAGCTTGAGCGTTTCATGACCTGCGCAAGCATATCCTCCCTGGGACCGTAGGCTTGTATTACGCCGCCTGAGAGAAGTACTATCTCATCTGCGATATTGAGGATGCGCTCCTGATGTGAGATGATTATAAGCGTTCCGTCACGCTCCTGGCGCATCCGCTGAAATACCTGTATTAGGCTCTTAAAGCTCCACAGGTCGATCCCGGCCTCCGGCTCGTCAAATACTGAGAGCTTTGTGTGCCGGGCGATAACCGTGGCGATCTCAATGCGCTTTATCTCGCCTCCGGATAGGGTGGCGTTGACCTCCCTGTCAAGGTAGTCCTTTGCGCAAAGCCCCACATTGCCGAGAATATCGCACAGCTGGTCCCGCCCCATCTTACCGCCGGCCGCTATCTCAATAAGCTGCCTTACCGTCACGCCCTTAAAACGCACCGGCTGCTGAAAAGCAAAGCTGATGCCCTTTCTGGCACGCTCCGTCACATCGAGCTCCGTCACATCCTCACCGTCGAGGATTATGCGTCCGGAGTCGGGTTTCTCCGTTCCTGCGATTATGCGGGCAAGTGTAGTCTTGCCACTGCCGTTAGGGCCGGTAATGACCACAAGCTTACTGTCCGGTATCTCCAGACTGACCCCTCTGAGCACGTCCACGCCGTCCGGCGAATTCCATGAAATGTTCTCTAACTTAAGCATACCTATACACCTTTTCTAATCAATACCGCCTGGGCGGCAGAACTCCGTTTAAACTATGCGCTTATTCCGGGAAGAGCTGCTGGCAGGTGCCCCTTATAAGAAGCTCCAGAACATCGTGATATTTATCTCCAAGCTCACTTTTATTGGACATGGTGAGCATCAGCGCGCGTATTGCCGTGGTTGCCACGGGCATCCCGCCTTCGGGGATAAGTCCGGCGTGCCGGAACAGCATACATGTGCGCAGCTCGTCACACTTATAGTGTGTCCGCTTTACGTCCTCAGGAATCTTCCTGAGCAGGGAAGGCACGTCCTTCTCCATAAAATTTATCATGTGTGTCTGCTCAATAACGTCAAAGGCCGCCAGAAGCGCCTCCGTCGCCCTTACGGACGGAGGAAGGTGAGTATTTCCGTCAAAGGCTGCCTGTGCACATGAGTAGATCTCCGTATGAAGCTCCTCAAGCACGTCGAGAAACAGAAGCTCCTTTGAGCCGTAAAACTTGTAAAAGGCCCCCTTGGAGATACCGGCGTCCTCAGCCAGCTGCTCCACTGACACCTTGCGCATACCTACGGTAGACGCATATCCGCGTGCGGCGTTCTTTAGATTTTCAGTTATCACAGCCCGCTCCTGGGGGGTAAATGCCGCAGCCATATGCTCACCACCGTGTGACCGAAAATGTTTTTACGGTCACATTATAAATTAAGACTCGGATTCTGTCAACATATATTATCTGCCCGTAGGGACAAAACCGGATATGTAAGGGCAGCGGGGTAATTTTTATTTTTCCTGCTGAATACAGTTGATACCGGGGGTGTATAATGTGCAGTGCAGGATCGCTGAGCTACGGTGCAAGGAAGTTATCAACGTGTGCAGCGGCTTTCGGCTGGGATTTGTCAGCGACGTGGTATTCGACGTCGTGAGCGGCCAGCTTCTGTCCATCGTCGTGCCGGGGCCGTATAAGTTTTTGGGGCTTTTCGGAAGGAGCGACGATTATATCATTCCGTGGGAATCCATACGCAAAATCGGTGATGATATAATCCTCGTGGAGGCCGAGGGCGAGCAGAGACGTGAAAAACGTCCAAAAAAGCAGTGGGTATAACGCCAATATCAGGTGCTGTACGCTGATTTTTCCTGATTTCCGGATAAAAGTGCAAAAATTCGCTTGATTTGGACGGGACGTTTTGCTATACTATTCAGGCTGAGAATTCTGAATCTCAGTATTACACACACAGGCGGACCGGCGCCCTGTGCCAATGGCTGGCGCTGCGGGGTGATGCCTGTGGTGGTAAGAACTAAAATAAAAGGAGAAAAGATCATGGCAGTAGTTTCTATGAAGCAGCTTCTGGAGGCCGGCGTACATTTTGGCCATCAGACCAGACGCTGGAACCCGAAAATGGCGCAGTACATCTATATGGAGCGCAACGGCATCTATATCATCGACCTTGCAAAGACCGTCAAGAAGCTTGAGGAGGCTTACAACTTCGTCCGCGATATGAGCGCAGACGGTGGCAGCATCCTCTTTGTGGGTACTAAAAAGCAGGCTCAGGACGCGATGAAGGAAGAGGCCGAGAGAGTCGGCATGTATTATGTTAATGCACGCTGGCTGGGCGGCATGCTCACCAACTTCAAGACTATGCGTACCCGTATCGACCGTCTTGCACAGCTCAAAAAGATGCAGGAGGATGGCACCTTCGATATGCTTCCCAAAAAGGAAGTTATGAAGCACCTTGGCGAGATGGCAAAGCTTGAGAAGTATCTGGGCGGTGTCAAGGAGATGAAAAAGCTTCCTTCCGCTCTGTTCATCGTTGATCCCCGCAAGGAGCGCAACGCCATCGCAGAGGCCAGAAAGCTCGGTATTCCCATCGTTGCTATCGTCGATACCAACTGCGATCCTGACGAGATAGACTACGTTATCCCCGGAAACGACGACGCTATCCGCGCGATCAGGCTTATCGCCTCCACCATGGCAAACGCCGTGCAGGAAGGCAGACAGGGCGAGGACGCCGCAGAGGAGATCTCTGAGGAGGCCACAGCCGAGACCACTGAGGAAGTAAAGTCCGAAGAGGAATAAGAGACAATTTCGGGCGGGCCTTCGACCCGCCCGTTTTGGTGCTGACAGGCACCGACCGGAACTAAAGAATATTAATTGGAGGAAAAAATTATGGCTATTTCAGCTGCTGACGTAAAGAATCTGCGCGAAATGACCGGCGTAGGTATGATGGACTGCAAAAAGGCTCTCGCTGCCTCTGAGGGTGACCTGGATAAGGCTGTTGAGTGGCTCCGTGAGAAGGGCCTTGCCGCCGCTCAGAAGAAGGCCGGACGCATCGCCGCCGAGGGCGTCGCATATGCCGCTGTTATTGACGGCGTCGGAGTCTGTGTCGAGGTAAATGCCGAGAGCGATTTCGTCGCGAAGAACGAGGTCTTTGTGGACTATGTCCATCAGATCGCCGCAGTCATTGCCAAGGATGCACCGGCTGATGTTGACGCGCTTATGGAGTGCAAATATCCCGGCAGTGATATGACTGTCAAAGAGACCCAGAATGATAAGGTCCTTGTGATCGGTGAGAACATCAATGTCCGCCGCTTTATGCGTTTTGCCGAGGGCGTGTCCGTCCCCTATGTCCACATGGGCGGCAAAATAGGCGTTATTGTGAATCTTACCACCGACCTGCCTGTCGATAAGGTGGAGGCAGTCGGTAAAGATGTTGCGATGCAGATCGCGGCACTTAACCCCCGCTTCTGGGACAAGTCTCAGGTCACTCAGGACGTCCTTGATGAGGAGAAGAAGATAATGATGGCTCAGATGGCCAATGATGAGAAAATGGCCAATAAGCCTGAGGCAGTCCGTGAGAAGATCGTCATGGGCAAGCTCAATAAGTATTATTCCGAGAACTGCCTGCTTCAGCAGGAGTTCGTGAAGGACAACACCATGACTGTCGAGAAGTATATTGCCAGCGCTGCCAAGGCTCTGGGCGGAACGATCACCTTTAATGACGCTGTCCGCTTTGAGAAGGGCGAGGGCATCGAGAAGAGACAGGATGACCTTGCTGCAGAGGTCGCAAAGCTCGTAAAATAAGCCCGGCAAAAATTTAAAGCACGGAGCACTTGCCCCGTGCCAATAAGAGAAAAAACGGTGTAACCTCAAAAGTGGGGTTACACCGTTTTTTATAGGTATTTGGCTTTAGCTTTGTATCTGTTTTAAAGCTCGTTTATATATTTCTGCAGCAGCTTCTCAAGGGCTTCCGCACTTATGGGGGTGGGCACCGTGAAATTCCCGTTTTCCTCAATTTCCTTCGCGAGATTGCGGTAGTGATCCGCCTGTGGGGACTCGGGAGCATATTCAATCACCGTCTGACGGTTAAGCTCCGCCCGCTGCACTGTATTATCTCTCGGGATAAAGTAGATAAGCCTCGTGTTTATCATCTGGGCAAATTCTTCCACAAGCTCCCGCTCGTTATCCACCATACGGGAGTTGCATATAATCCCCGCGAGCTTTGTCTTTCCGCTGGCGGCATATCTGCAAATGCCCTTGCAGATGTTGTTTGCCGCGTACAGAGACATCATCTCGCCGGAGCAGACTATATATATTTCCTGAGCCTTGCCCTCTCTTATAGGCATGGCAAAGCCTCCGCAGACAACGTCGCCCAATACATCGTAAAACACATAGTTCAGATCCTGAGTATAAGCGCCGAGACGCTCCAGCTGATTTATGGCGGTCACGATACCGCGCCCGGCGCAGCCCACACCCGGCTCCGGTCCGCCGGATTCCACAGTGTGTATATCACGATAGCCTGTGTATAAAAAATCTGAAAGCTCCAGATCTTCTTCATCTGTCGTTCTGAGAGTGTCCAGTACCGTCGTTTTCGGCATCCCATGGAGGAGCAGACGGGAAGAGTCTGCTTTCGGGTCGCATCCTACCAGCATCACCTTGCGGCCGGCCTCAGCCAACGCGGCAACTAAATTCTGAGTCGTGGTGGACTTGCCGATGCCGCCTTTTCCGTATATTGCGATCTGTCGCATATTTATTCTCCTTATATGTGTTCTTCAAGCCACTTATTAAGCCTGCCGCCGATAAGCGGTACGCTTACGCCTTCGCTATAGCCGCTCTGGGCTCTGTGGGGAAGGTCTATCCATTTGCACTCCCTCTGCAAAAACGGTTTGAGGATCGGATCGGCAGCGATGATTTTATACTGTGGATCATTCACAAATTCGCGGATGTCGTCCTCTCCTCTAAGACGCCTGTCGTTTACTCTGGCAAAGACCTTGTCCAAACGGAACAGCGTGGCCACATCGCCGGATTTTATAACTCCGCTTCTCTCCAGAGTCTCGCGGACGGCATTTCCTATAAACTGCTCGGAAATGATAAGCGCGTCCGCCGGGGACTCCGGATCAGACGGCGTATCCATGCCGCCCTCCTCTACAGCCTTGACAGCCAGTTTTAAATTTTCCTCTCCAAAAGGAGCCATGGCTATAAACGGCGTTCCGAAGGCCCCATTTAAATATCTCGCCGTCTCAAGTCCGGCCCTTGTGGCGGCAATATTCATTTTGGCATTGCCCATATTCCTCATCTGAGCGGCGGTAAACTGTCCGCCCGGCTGGGCGATAACCGGATACCCAGCGTCGGAGAAAACCGCTTTGATATTCTCTAAATCTTCCTTGTCCCAGTCATGAGGCGTGGCGCCGAGGATATTGATTCCCGCCTTTTCGCCGGTGCAGTCTTTTGCGAGGAGCTTCGTCAGCACAAGGGTCGTCGTTGAGATCCCCACATCGTATGTATTCTGCCCGGATAGATTTACTACCGCCGCCGGGATATCATATTCCGCCGAGACCGTATCGGCAATTTCGTCAAGGTCCGTTCCTATCATACCGCCGCAAGGGCCTGAGCTGAACAGCACGAATGTGGGATTCAGCAGCCTGTTTGCCTCCTTAAAGGCACCCAGCACCTTTTCTCTTGTCCCGACGATCACATCTTCGTTGTCTATGTTGGAAACGAGTACTCTCGACTCAATGCCCCTTGACCCCTGACCGCCTCTGCCACGGCCTCCTTCAGGCCTGCCATGACCATGGAACTCTCCGCCGCGGCCGCCGCCTTCAGGTTTCCCACGGCCGCCGTGGCCGCCTGTGCGGAAAGCGCCTCCGTCGTCTATAATGCCGCAGCCGTCAGAGCCTTTGATGACCTCCAAAAAACCGTGGTTATCTGACTGCGGGGGCGGGATAATATTCCATAAATTTCTCATATGTCAGTCCTCTCCCTCTGGTTCTATTAAGTGGCAGCCTCTTTGAAACTCTACCGGTATTTTCAACTCCTCGGTAAGCTCTTTTGTGAGCATATCAAAGTCTAAATTTACAAGCTCCAGCTGACAACCGCCGAAAAGGCGCAGTTTTTCCGGCTTATACATCTTTACCACTTCTCTTGCGGCTTCGTTTATTACCCTCAGATAATCTCCTGTTATCCATTCAATATCCTGAACGCATAAGTAGGATAGCTGCCCCTGCTGCTGGAGCATCACTCGCCTGTTTCCTGAGTGCCTGGCGCAGGAATGTGATCCGATAAACAGCAAATGGGTGCCCGGCTCGGGGGTTAATCCGCCTCTGCTGTGGCCTCTGCGGCCAACCTTGGAATGGTTATTTTCGTTTTCAATATACCGATCCTCTTTCACTTGATCCTCCCACTTCCATTTTTGTTGACTTTATCTTTTGCCTGTCAATATTATGGTACAATAACATTTTCAAGTTGTCAAGGTACCTAATAAAAAATAATTTTATTTTGTTCGCCAGTCCGCTCGCGCTGCCCTAGGCCGAAGCGTGGCGGGAATTTAGACGGTGTGGGGAAGACCGCAGTGTAAAATACCAAAAAGTTTTATGTTTTTTGTGCTTTATGACAACATTTAGTGTACATTATGTATTGGACTTTGCAGGGAATTTGTGCTATACTTGGCAAAAGGTTATCAGTGATAATTTTTCAAAACGTGAACTTATATACAGGGAGGAGACGCCGTGGCAAGCCGCGTGAAAAATCTCCGGGAGGAGCTTATACTTGCGGGGATAAGGGAGATAAACGCAAACGGCATACAGAACTTTTCGGTGAGACGCGTGGCAATGGCTTGCGGGGTGTCCTGTGCCACACCCTACAAGCACTTTAAGGACCGCCAGAGCTTTATCGCGGAGATAATCGGATATATAAACGGTATCTGGGCGCAGCGCCAGAAGGAGGTCATAAGCCGCGCTGGAGACAGCACCAGAGAGAAGCTCCTTGAGATAAGCAAGGAATATATCAGATTTCTGGTTGAAAATCCGTATTTTCGTTCTATACTTATGCTTAAGGACGAAAGCTTTGACGGGCGGTATGCCGGTGTGAAGGGGAGGATAAGCCCCGTATCCCAGCAGCTGATAAACCAGTACTGCGAGGAGGAGCACATACCTGAAAAGACAGCGCGCCTTAAGACCTTTATTGTGCGCTCGCTTATATATGGCGCGGCTCTCATGTTCGATAATGAAGAAATAGAGTATAATGAGGAGAATATGTCCCTGGTGGCCTACGCCATAGACAGGGAATTTGAGCTTGACTGACCAGAGCAGATCATAATACAACGCCGCCTTTATATTGGACGGCGAGATATGGAGGGCTAAAATGAGCGAATATATACTTTTTACCGACTCATCCTGCGATTTGCCTGCGAGCCTTGCAGAGGAGCTGGAGCTTAAGATCCTGCCGCTTGTAGTTAATGTGAACGGAACTGAGTTTCACAACTATCTTGACGAGCGGGAGCTTAAATTCTCCGACTTTTACAGCACCCTCAGAGGCGGAGCTATGGCAACCACCTCGGCGCCCAGCGTGGGAGCTTTCCAGAACGAGATGCGCGATACCCTGAAAGCCGGAAAGGATATCCTCTGCATAAGCTTTTCCTCGGCGCTTTCCAGTACCTGTCAGAACGCCTCCATTGCCGCGCAGCAGCTTATGGAGGAATTTCCTGAGAGAAAGGTATTTGTTATTGACTCAAAGTGTGCATCCCTCGGACAGGGGCTTCTTGTTTATCTGGCTGCCCGGAAGAAAAAAGAGGGGCTTTCTATTGATGAGCTGCGTGACTATGTGGAGCGGACCGCTCCCGCGATTTGTCACTGGTTTACAGTGGATGATCTGTTCTTCCTGAAGCGCGGGGGCAGAATTTCTGCCACAACCGCTGCCGTGGGAGCTGTGCTGCATATAAAGCCGGTCCTTCATGTGGATGATGAGGGCAGGCTTATCAATATGTCCAAGACACGCGGACGTAAGGCATCCATCAAGGCCATGTATGATAAGGTGGCCGGAACATCTGAGGATATATCAAAGCAGACCGTATTCATATCCCACGGCGACTGTCTGGAGGATGCGGAATACCTTGCCTCAATGATAAGGGATAACCTGAATCCGGTGGACATTATTATAAACCATGTGGGGCCGGTCATCGGCGCTCACTCTGGCCCCGGCACGCTGGCGGTGTTCTTCACCGGACCCGTGCGGTAATTACGTATGTAAGGCGGTTTCCGCCATTACAAATATAAAAATAAAAATTCTTTTTAACATTTTTGGAGGTAATTATTATGGTATTCGAAGCTATTGCTGAGCTTATTGCTGAGCACAACGATTGTGACGTCTCTGAGATCACTATGGAGAGCTCCTTTAAGGATCTTGAGATAGATTCCCTCGACACCGTTGAGATGGTTATGAACCTTGAGGATAAGCTGGGCAAGGAGATCGAGCTTGACCAGAAGGTCGAGACCGTGGGAGACCTTGTCAAGTTCATCGAAGAGAAGTACGATCTGTAAGGCGAAAAATATGATTAAGACACCTTTGTGCGATCTTGTCGGCATCGAGTACCCTGTTTTCCAGGGCGGAATGGCGTGGATCGCAGACGCAAGACTTGCCGCGGCGGTTTCCAACGGCGGCGGGCTTGGAATAATTGCGGCTGGAAACGCCCCCGGAAGCTACGTCCGGGAGCAGGTACAGGCCGCCAAAAAGCTTACGGATAAGCCCTTCGGAGTGAACATCATGCTCCTGAGCCCCTTTGCTGACGAGGTAGCTGAAGTCGTGGCGGAGGAGAAGGTCAGCGTGGTCACTACCGGAGCTGGAAACCCCGGAAAATACATGGAGCAGTGGATAGCCGCCGGGATAAAGGTCATACCCGTCGTGCCGTCTGTTGCTATGACCAAGCTGGTGACACGCCTTGGTGCTTCGGCTGTTATAGCCGAGGGCGGAGAGAGCGGAGGCCACGTGGGCGACCTTACGACGATGGCCCTTGTCCCGCAGGTCTGTGACAACACCGACCTGCCGGTAATAGCGGCGGGCGGCATCGCGGACGGCAGGGGAGTGGCGGCGGCATTCATGCTGGGAGCCTGCGGCGTACAGCTTGGTACGCGCTTCCTTGTTGCTGATGAATGCTGTGTCCACCAGAATTATAAAGATAAGGTATTAAAGGCCAACGATATTGCCACCATGGTCACCGGCAAGCGCACTGGCCACCCTGTCCGCAGCTTCAAGACCCCGTTTTCCCGGGAGTATTTTAAGCTTGAGTACAGCAGCGCCACTGATGAGGAGCTGGACAAATTTGGTACCGGAGCGCTCAGAAAGGCCGTTCAGGATGGCGACCTTAAGGACGGATGCTTCCTTGCCGGGCAGATAGCGGGAATGGTGAACAAGGCCCAGCCCGCCGCTGAGATTGTCCGTGAGATAATTGAGGGCGCCGAGCCTATTCTGAAAGGTGCTTGTAAATGGGTAAGATAGCGTTTGTTTTTTCCGGTCAGGGCGCACAGTACAGCGGTATGGGCAGGGAGCTTTATGACAGCTTCCCGGAGGCCAGAGCCGTCTATGACATGGCGGATTCACTCCGTCCCGGCACCTCCCGGCAGTGCTTTTTCAGCTCCGAGGAGGAGCTTATGCAGACAGCGAACACACAGCCGTGTATGTTCGCTATGGAGCTTGCCGCTGCAAATGTGCTTACCGCCAAGGGTGTAAGACCTGACTGTGCCGCCGGTTTCTCCCTTGGGGAGATAACGGCGCTTGCCTACACCGGAGCCGTCACACCTGAGGACGGCTTTAGGCTTGTGTGCAGGCGCGGCGAGCTTATGCAGGCGGCCTCTGAGAAGGTGGACAGCGCCATGGCCGCAGTTGTGAAGCTCAGTGACGAGGTGGTCGAGGAACTTTGCTCGCGTTTTCAGCATGTCTATCCGGTAAACTATAACTGCCCGGGGCAGATAACCGTCTCGGGTCTTAAAGATGAGATCGCCGAATTTTCAAAGGCCGTCAAGGAGGCCGGGGGGCGCGCCCTGCCGCTTAAGGTAAAGGGGGCCTTCCACTCGGAGTTTATGTCGGAGGCCTCGGAAAAGTTTGGCGAGGAGCTGGAAAAAGTTGAGATATCCCAGCCGGGAATTACCCTCTACTCCGACTGCACCGGCCTTCCCTATGAGGGCGGCTATAAGGAGCTTCTTTCAAAGCAGATAAAAAGCCCTGTAAGATGGCAGAAGATCGTCGAGCACATGATATCACAGGGAGTGGACACCTTTGTTGAGCTTGGACCCGGCAGGACCCTCTGCGGGCTTATTGCCAAGACCAGCAAGGAGGTCAGGACCCTCCATGTTGAGGATGCGGCCTCCTTGGAGGAGACGCTTCGGGAGGTTTGCGTATGCTGAACGGAAAGACAGCCATAGTCACAGGCGGCTCCCGTGGTATTGGCCGCGCCATTGCAGTGAAGCTGGCGTCCTTGGGGGCGGATATTGCAGTTATTTATGCAGGAAACGACGCCGCGGCTGAGGAGGCAAAGACGGAATGTGAGGAAAAAGGCGTCAGGTGCGAAACATTTAAATGTGACGTAGCTGACTTCGCCGCTGTTAAAGAGACCGTTGCAGCGGTAAAGGCCGCCTTTGGAACGGTGAACATTCTTGTTAACAGCGCGGGGATAACACGTGACGGCCTTTTGGCCATGATGAAGGAGTCGGACTTTGACGACGTTATCGCGGCAAATCTCAAGGGCACCTTTAATATGATAAAGCACTGCGCGCCCATATTCATACGCAACAAGGGCGGCAGGATAATTAACATAAGCTCAGTCTCCGGTATAATGGGCAACGGAGGGCAGGCAAACTATTCCGCCTCCAAGGCCGGCGTTATCGGGCTTACCAAATCTGCCGCAAGGGAGCTTGCGGCGCGGGGCATAACCTGCAACGCCATAGCGCCCGGCTTTATAAAGACTGATATGACGGCGGGCTTTGACGATTCAAATCCGCTGGTAAAGTCGATACCTCTGGGACGAATGGGTTCTCCTGAGGAGGTAGCGGAGCTTGCGGCGTTCCTTGCCGGGGACGGCGCCGCATATATAACCGGAGAGGTCATACGCGTGGACGGCGGAATGGCCATATAAGAGCTGACACCGTAAAAAGCGGCGTTTATAAAAACCTCCGCTGTCGCTCGGGAGGTTTTTGGTTTTCTTTTGCTTTTGACAGATGAGCGGCAGAATGGAGATTTTTATGAGACGAGTTGTTGTTACCGGCATGGGTGTTATAAGCCCTGTCGGAAACACAGTTGATGCGTTTTGGACGAATCTTATAAGCGGCGTCTGCGGCATAGGGCCTATAACACTTTTTGACGCCTCCGAATATAAGAGCAAGCTGGCGGCTGAGGTCAAGGACTTCGATCCCAGACAGTATATGGAGAAGGCCGAGACCTTAAGGACGGACCGCTATGCGCAGTTTGCCATAGCTGCGGCCTGTCAGGCTGTTGAGGAGAGCGGTATAATCGGTACTGTTGAGCCTGAGCGTATAGGTGTGTATTTTGGTACAGGCATCGGCGGTATACAGACCCTTATAAATGAGCACAACAAGCTTATAAACAAAGGACCGCGCAGGGTATCGCCCTATTTTATCCCCATGATGATAGCAAACATGGCGGCAGGCTCAATAGCAATACGCTATAACTGCAAGGGTGCGGCACTGCCGGCTGTGACAGCCTGTGCATCCGGATCCAACGCCATAGGCGAGGCTGTCAGAACGATACGCCATGGCTATGCCGACGCTATGATAACCGGCGGATCGGAGGCGTCGGTCACCGATCTGGGTGTCGCCGGCTTTATAAATATGCAGGCGCTTTCCACCTCTGAGGATCCAAACGCCGCCAGTCTGCCTTTCGACGCAAGAAGGGGCGGCTTCGTTATCGGCGAGGGAGGTGCGGCTCTCATACTTGAGGAGTACGAGCATGCAATGTCCCGCGGAGCCAGAATATACGGGGAGATAACCGGCTACGGCTCCACGTGCGACGCCTACCACGTCACCGCGCCCCATCCGGAGGCTGAGGGCGGCACCCGCGCGATGCAGGATGCTCTGAGTGAGTCCGGATATACAGGGACGGAGAAGGTATATTTAAACGCCCACGGCACAGGAACGCCCATGAACGACGCGGTGGAGACGCTGGCCGTTAAAAAGGCGTTCGGAGAGGAGAAGGCCAGGGACATTATAATAAGCTCCACAAAATCCATGACCGGACATATGCTGGGTGCGGCAGGTGCGGTGGAGGCTATAGTGTGCCTTAAGGTGCTGGAGAAGAATGTGATCCCGCCGACGATAAACCTGCTGGAGCCTGATCCCAAGTGCGACCTTTACTATGTGCCGAACAATGCCGCCCAAGCGGAGGTTGACCTTTGCTTGTCAAATTCTCTGGGCTTCGGCGGCCATAATGCATGTTTGGCTTTCAAGAGGGTGTAATCATGGAACAAAATAAGAACAGAGCTCATGCGGCGCTGGAGAATAAGATACGCGGTTACGCGGGGCTTATGAGAGAGCTTGAGCTTACCGGTATGGAGATAACCGAAAACGGCGTCACAGTCAGGCTTGAGCGCAACGTTTCCCAGATTGCCGTCCCGGCGGCAGTCCAGCATCAGCCTGCTCAGACGGCAGAGACTCAGCATGAAGCTCCCTCAAAGGGGGGAGAGTTCAGCTCCCCGATGGTGGGCGTTTTTTACTGCGCCCCTGCGGAGAACGCAAAGCCGTTTGTTAAGGTGGGGGACACCGTCCATAAGGGCGATGTGCTGTGCATAATTGAAGCTATGAAGCTGATGAACGAGATAACCTCCGACAGGGATGGCGTTATCGAGGAGATCTGTGTCAGCAACGGTCAGGTGGTGGATTACGGCCACGTCCTGTTCCGTATAAGGGAGGCCTGAGCATGGATCAGGAAGCTATTAAAAAGATACTGCCCCACAGAAACAGTATGCTGCTGGTGGATGAGTCTACCTTAGACGGGGATGTGGCAAGAGGAAAATATCACGTCCGTGGGGATGAGTGGTTCTTAGACGGGCATTTTCCGGGAAATCCGGTGGTGCCGGGAGTCATCCTGTGCGAGATACTGGCACAGTCCTCCTGCGTGCTGTTAAAGGATGTTATGACTGACGGAAAGCTTCCGCTTTACACGGGGCTTAATAACGTCAGGTTTAAAAACCCCGTAAGGCCCGGCGATACCTTTGAGACGGAGTGCCGCATTGTAAAGGCGAAGCCCCCCTTCTATTTTGCTGAGGGTAAGGGCTATGTTGGCGGAAAGCTCTGTGTAAAGGCGGAGTTTTCGTTTGCGGTCGTGGAAGCTTCGGGAGCGTGACAGATGTTTTCCAAAATACTGATTGCAAACAGGGGCGAGATCGCCGTAAGGATAATCCGCGCCTGTAAGGAGATGGGGATCTCCACTGTTGCCGTGTACTCCACGGCTGATTCAGACGCCCTGCATGTGGCACTGGCCGACGAGAGTTACTGCATTGGAAAAGCTGAGGCCTCTGACAGCTATTTGAATGAGGAGCGCATTATAAGCGCCGCGATATTGTCAGGTGCTCAGGCCATACATCCGGGCTATGGCTTTCTGTCGGAAAATGCCCATTTTGCGGAGCTGTGCCTAAAAAACGGCATAGTGTTCATAGGCCCGTCGGTTGAAAACATGCGTGCTCTCTCCAGTAAGGAGGAGACGAAGCGCCGCATGAAGGAGGCCGGACTTCCCATAATCCCCGGAACACCGGTGCTCGCGACAGCTGAGGAGGCGGCAAAGGCCGCAGGGAAGATAGGTTATCCTGTTATGCTGAAGGCCCGTTCCGGCGGCGGCGGGCGAGGGATACGTCTCGTCAGGGATGAATCGGAGCTTGAAAACGCCTTTTACTCAGCGGTAAGCGAGAGCGAGGCGGCCTTTGGCGACGGGGCCGTATATATGGAGAAGTACGTATTTCCCGCAAAGCACATTGAGATGCAGATAATTGCGGACGAGGATGGAAACGTCGTGTGCCTCGGGGAGCGGGACTGCTCTATACAGCACAATAACCAGAAGCTTATTGAGGAGTCGCCTTCTCCTGTTATAAGCAATAAGGCCAGAAATGACCTCATAAAAAAGATAACAAGAGCCGTAAGGCAGATCGGATATGTGGGAGTTGGGACGCTGGAGTTCCTCTACAAGGATGGACAGTTCTATTTTATGGAGATGAACGTCCGGCTACAGGTGGAGCACACCGTTACGGAGTCGCTGACGCAGATAGATCTGGTCAAGTGGCAGATACGTGTGGCCGCCGGCATACCCTTTGGGTATGAGCAGGGAGATATAGACTTCCGCGGAGCGGCCATTGAGTGCCGAATAAACGCCCTGTCCCCGGGAAGGGTAAATTTCCTGCACGTGCCCGGCGGACCGTTTGTGCGCTTTGACACATATCTTGTCACGGGATTTAACGTCTCGCCGTACTACGATTCCCTTCTGGGTAAGCTCATCGTCTATGCAGGTACGCGTGAGGAGGCCATCCGTAAGATGCAGGCGGCTCTGTGCGAGCTTGTAATTGAAGGCGTGCCTAATAACGTGGAGGAGCAGATAGATATAGTTAACGATGCGCGCTTCAAGAACGGAAGCTATGATCTCGCGTTCTTTTTAAAGTGAGGTGCCAATATGCCATTTATAGAATTTCTGTTTAAACCGAAAAACGAGCTTGAAAAAGGCGGCCGCCAATCCGCGCAGGTTATAACACCGGACGAAAACGAGCCTACGAAGCCCTGCCCCAACTGCCGCAAGCCGGTGCCGCTGAGCCAGCTCTGGGCAAACAATAACACCTGTGAGTGCGGTTACCACTTCCGTATGAACGCACGTCAGCGCATAAACTTTATAGCAGATGCCGACACGTTCGAGGAATGGGACGAGGCGGTAGTTTCCAGAGACGTTCTGGACTTCCCCGGATATGTAAACAAGCTGGAAACCACAAGGAATGCCTGCGGAGAGAAAGAGGCCGTTATCTGCGGAAAAGCGAAGATAGGCGGAGAGGCCTGCTGCCTCTTCGTTATGGAGCCGTATTTTATGATGGGCAGCATGGGTACCGCCGTCGGGGAGAAAATCACCCGCACCTTTGAGAGAGCCTCGGAGCTGGGGCTTCCCGTAGTCGGCTATACTGTCTCCGGCGGGGCGAGAATGCAGGAGGGTATACTGTCCCTCATGCAGATGGCCAAGACCAGCGGGGCGGTGAAGCGCCATGGTGACATGGGGCTTTTATATATCACCGTTCTCACCGATCCCACCACCGGCGGCGTCACAGCCAGCTTCGCAATGGAGGGTGACATCATCCTTGCAGAGCCCGGGGCAATGATCGGTTTTGCCGGGGCGAGGGTCATCGAACAGACCACAAGAAAGAAGCTCCCTGCGGGATTTCAGCGCGCGGAGTTCCTGTTAGAGCATGGATTTGTGGACGCCATAGTCCCAAGAAGCGAACAAAAGGAGACTATAGCGCGGCTTCTTAAAATGCATTCGGGAGGTGTGGCAAATGGCTAAAGCACCGCAGAGCGCATATGACAGGGTAAAGCTGGCCCGTCAGAACGGCCGTCCCACCGGCAGCGACTATATAGAGCATATGTTCACAGATTTTATCGAGCTTCACGGCGACCGGCGCTATTCAGACGACACTGCCATAATCGGCGGCATCGGGTATCTTGACGACAGGCCGGTGACGGTTATAGCCATCGAAAAAGGCAGAAACCCCAAGGAGCGCATAGCCCATAACTTTGGCGCCCCTCATCCGGAGGGATACAGGAAAGCTCTTAGGCTTATGAAGCAGGCGGAGAAGTTTAAACGGCCGGTGATCTGCTTTGTTGACACCTCCGGGGCTTACTGCGGCATCGGTGCGGAGGAGCGCGGCCAAGGACAGGCGATAGCTGAGAATATGATGGAGATGATGGGCCTTAAGACGCCGATCATATCCATCCTTATCGGCGAAGGGGGCAGCGGCGGCGCTTTGGCGCTGTCGGTGGCGGACAGGGTCTGGATGCTTGAAAACTCCATCTATTCCGTGATATCTCCTGAGGGATGTGCCAGCATACTTTGGAAGGACTCTGGAAGGGCCGAGGATGCCGCAAACAGCTTAAAGCTTACGGCGGCTGACGCGCTGAGTATGTCTGTCGTAGAGCAGATAATCCCGGAGAACGACATCGGCAAGGATGTGTTTTATGACAAGCTTCAGGCTATGATATCACGTGAGCTGAGGGCGCTTGGGGCGATGAGCGTTGACGAGCTTACTGAAAAACGTTACGGCAGATTCCGCAGGCTTGGTACCCCGGATCCGGATATGAAAGGACTTTGATATTAATGCAGTTTATGCCGGAGCCATATTCAAGGCGCGTTTATTATTACGAGACTGACAACATGGGAATAGTCCACCATGCCAACTACATCCGCTGGATGGAGGAGGCGCGTATGGATTTCATGCGCAAAATCGGGTATGTCTACACCGATATGGAGGCAGACGGCATAATCATGCCGGTTACCGGAGTGTCCTGCAGATATATACATTCCATGCACTTTGACGATGTTTTCAGCATAACGGTAAAGATGACTAAGTTCAGCGGCGTAAGGCTAAGCTTAAGCTATCAGATATTCAGCGTTACGGACGGGATCCTTGCCGCTGAGGGGGAGAGCAGCCACTGCTTCCTTGATGCGAAGAGCCGTTTCCCGGTGAACTTGAAAAAATACTGCGCCGGATTTTGCGAAAAGGCACTGGAACTGACGCAGAATAACGAGTGATCGTTGCTGTAGGGATAAGATAGATCAGGACATACTGTCCGGCTATGATGTTTTTTAAAGGCCACGCAGCATCTGGAGCAATTTAATTACAGGTATAAAAATAACGGAACGCCGTGTATGGCGTTCCGTTATTGCATCCGTTTATTGACTTATATAAATTTTGCGCCGGATTTTGCTTTATTCCGCGGATATCATGTAGTAATATACCGGCTGGCCGCCGTTAATGAGGGTGGTATCCGCATCCGGGAAGTCGGAGGAAAGCTTTTCCTCAACCGCGATGGCGGCGGATTCGTTTACATCCTCGCCGTAAAATACGGTGAGCACCTCCGGGTCAAATTCACGAATGGCCTCGGACACGCGGGCGATGAGCTGGGAAAGGTCACTTGTGCTTGCAAGCAGGGTGTTCTCAAGAAGTGCCAGATACTCACCCGCATGGATAGGAGTTCCGTCAAATTCTGAGTCCCGGGCGGCGTAAGTGACCAGAGCTGTGTGTACAGTTGAGCACGCATCCGTCATCACATCTGCCAGCTCCTCGGCATTTAGGCTGTCGTCAAAGCAGACCAGGGCGGAGATGCCCTGAGGCACAGTTTTGGAGGGGATCACTACAACGTTTTTATCGGTAAGGTTGTCGCACTGCTGAGCGGCCATTATTATGTTTTTGTTGTTCGGAAGGACAAAGACGGTCTCAGCGGGCACTGACTGCACAGCCCTGAGTATGTCCTCGGTCGACGGGTTCATGGTCTGGCCGCCGGTAACAAGGGCGTCGACGCCCAGGTTCTTAAAGACATCCTGCATACCCTCTCCCGCGCAGACGGCCACAACACCGTACTTCTTCTCGGGGGCGGCATAAACATGGGTGGAGTGGTCCTCATCATCATTGTCAAGCTCATCCGCGCTGTGGGTCTTTCTTCCGGCTGCCATATCCTCGTACTGAAGGCGCATATTCTCCACCTTGGCAAGCTCCAGGGTGCCGTATTTCTGCGCTTCAGCAAGAGCTGCGCCGGGCATATCGGTGTGGACGTGGACCTTAAAGGCGGTGTCGTCCTCTCCGATGACCAGGCTGTCACCTATGCTGTTTAAGTAAGATTGAAGCGGCTTGAGGGATTTGTTTGTGGTTTTGCGCACGATAAAGACGGTATCAAACGTGAAGGTGATGTCCTCATCCGTAAGGGAGGCAAAATCCGCCTTGTCATGATGTGCCTGAGGATCATCCTCACTGCGCTCCACGGGGTTGCCTTCTATAGCGGCGAGCATACCGCGGAGAATATATAAGTAACCCTTTCCGCCCGCGTCGATAACTCCAGCCTTTTTAAGGACGGGGTTTTGATTTATGGTATCTGCCAAAGCCTCGTCGCCCACTGCGAGAAGCTTTTCCATCATAGCTTCAAAGTCATCCAAAGTCTCCGCCTCCTGAGTGGCGGCGTCGGCAACGAGCCGTGAAACGGTGAGAATAGTGCCCTCAGTTGGACGCATTACCGCCTTGTAGGCAACAGCCACGCCCTCCGCCAGCGCCTCGGCAAACTCAAAGGTTCCTATGGAGTCCTTATCCCTAAGAGCTTTTGACATACCGCGGAAGAGAAGCGACAATATTACGCCGGAGTTGCCTCTTGCACCGCGAAGAAGCGCGCTGGCCACAATGTCACAGCAGGCACCGACGGTGTCGGTAATGCCGGTATTTAACGCGGTGACTCCGGAATTGAGCGTAAGGCTCATATTTGTGCCGGTATCGCCATCCGGTACGGGGAAAACGTTCAGCTCATTTATCTGCTGCTTATTCTGCTCTAAGAGAGCAGCACCGCTTGCTATCATGCTTTTAAAAAGCGGCGCATCTATCGTTTGTATCAAGGTTTCAGTCCTCCATCAGTCAAGACTTATAGAATCTACAAAAACATCGACGCTCTTAACATCAACGCCGGTGGCCTCAGTCACTTTATACATGACCTCACTAATTATGCTGCTGCAGAGAACGGGTATGTTAACGCCCTGATCCACAACAATATGAAGTTCTATAAGGACATATGGACCTTCACCATAGGTGACATACACGCCTTTTCCCATGGATTCGCGCTTCAGCAGATGAACCAGACCGTCGGAGACGGAGCGCTTAGCCATCCCCTTGACGCCGAAGCAGCTTGTTGCGGCGTCGCCCACTAAAGTTGTGAAGACCTCAGGGGCAAGAGCGATGTAGCCACGGTTGGTTTGAAATTTAACCATAGAATTACACTCCTAATCATTATACACAGAAAAAACCGGTATCAGGGTCGCGAACAATGCCGGAGAAAACTTGGACACTATTATATGGATGTCCGCAGCTTTTAATAATTATAATATAATTATTCATGAACTACAAGATATTATTTGCACGTTTTTGCCTGAATCTGTACAATTTGAAAAAATATACGGCCTTTTTTTCGCTGGATGGTGCTGTGCGGCGGACTTTTACGGCCTGCAGGCCGATCGGGGGTTATGTTTATAAAAAATATAGGAGTTCTATTGACTTGAAAAAAATGCTATTATATAATAAAATAAGGGAAAAATGGTTCGGCATTGTCGGATCGCTTTGTGTTTAAAAAATATTTTTTAAGTATAGGAGGAAGCTTCAGTGACGGTGTTGATTCTATTAGTTTTTGCCGCTGTATTGGCGCTGGCTTTCGCAATGTTTAACTTTTTAAGCGTCAAAAAGCTTGAAGAGGGTACACCTTTAATGCAGAAGATAGCCGCGGCGATCCGTGTAGGCGCAAACGCATTTATACGGTACGAGTATAAGGTGCTGGCCATAGTCGTGGTTATTGTGGCCGTGTGCGTGTGGCTTGCACTAGAGTGGTACGTGGCACTTGCGCTCTTAGTTGGAGCGGTGATGAGCGCCTGCGCGGGCTTTATCGGAATGAAGATAGCCACCTACGCAAACGTGCGCGTTACAAATGAGGCACGCAGGACCAAAAATCTCGGCAAGACCCTGAAGGTGGCTTTTCGGGGCGGTTCCGTAATGGGGCTTTGTGTGGGCGGATTTGCCCTTCTGGGACTGTTCATCATGTATCTCGTGTTTGGAGTGGGGCTTAAGTGGCTGGATATTACCGAGGGGACCAAGTCCTGGCTCACCGGCATCACTCTGCTTCCCTTCCCGAACCTTATAACAGGCTACTCCCTCGGCTGCTCGCTGGTCGCAATGTTCAACCGCGTGGGCGGGGGCATATACACCAAGGCGGCGGATATGGGCGCCGATCTCGTTGGAAAGACCGAGGCCCACATCCCTGAGGACGATCCCCGCAACCCGGCTACGATTGCAGACAACGTAGGGGATAACGTGGGCGACGTGGCCGGACTTGGCTCCGACCTTCTTGAGAGCTATGTAGCTTCTATTGTCTCCGCCGTAGTGCTTGCGTATAATCTGGTACTTGCGGGAGCGGATATCTCAGCGGAGCTTCTCAGAAAGCTCTATCTGTTCCCAATAGCCTTTGCGGCTATCGGGCTTATCGCCTGCTGCATCGGTATCGCGTGGCTCCTTATAAAGGATCTTTCCAAGACGAAGAACGTCCACGGCATGCTGAATGGATCCACATGGGTATCCGCCGGGATCACGCTTATAGGCGGATTTGTGGTGTCGAGCTTGCTCTTTAAGGGTACTGATCTTTCCGGCGCCGGTTTTAAACTGGGCTATATATCCCCTTGGATCGGTGCGGCGATCGGCGTGGTCGCAGGCGTGGTCATCGGCATGATCGCAGAATACTATACCAGCGCGGATTACGACCCGACCAAGCGTTTGGCCGACGCCTCAAAGGAAGGCCCAGCTCTTACGATAACCAGCGGGCTTGCACTTGGTATGAAGTCCTGTATGCTGCCCTGCATAGTACTGGGCGCGGGAATAATCATTGCCTACTATATATCCGGACTCTACGGCGTGGCTATGTCGGCAATGGGTATGCTGTCATTTGTTACCGCAACCGTCTCAGTCGACACCTACGGACCCATATCGGATAACGCGGGAGGCATCGCCGAGATGAGCAAGCTTGATCCGGGCGTTCGTGAGATAACCGATACGCTGGACTCCGTGGGCAATACCACCGCCGCCATAGGCAAGGGCTTTGCCATTGGTTCCGGTGCGCTGGCGGCGCTGTCGCTGATGATAAGCTATATGTACTCCTATGGAAATGAGCTGGAGGCAAATCTCCTGCCGGTTCTTAATATCATTAACCCCATGACACTCGCCGGGGCCATTGTTGGCGGAGCGCTGCCCTTTATGTTCTCCGGCATGCTCATAGATGCTGTGGCAAAGGCTGCCCGAAAGATGGTTGACGAGGTGAGACGCCAGTTTTCAGAGCATCCGGCGATCCTCACAGGCAAGGAGGACCCGGACTACGAAACCTGTATAGGTATCTCCTCCAAGGGCGCCATCGGGGAGATGAAGGTCCCCGCGATTCTTGCGGTTGTTGTTCCTGTGGTCTGCGGCTTCCTTTTTGGGCCGGAGTTCGTTGGAGGGGTGCTCATAGGCTCTACAGTATGTGCGATTATGATCGCCATCTTCACCGGAAATGCCGGAGGAGCATGGGATAACGGCAAGAAATATATAGAGCAGGGCGGTGTTGAGGGGGCCTCCAAGGGCTCGCCGGCCCATGACGCGGCAGTCGTGGGGGATACCGTCGGAGATCCTCTTAAGGACACTGTCGGTCCCTGTATGGATATTTTCATCAAGATAATGTCAACCGTCTCTCTTGTCGCTGTATCCGTATTCAGCGAGTACAATGTCTGGAGCTGGATATCCTCACTTCTGTCCAAGTAAGCTTTAAAAGGCGGGGAAGCTTCCCCGCCTTTTTCTTAGTTTTCGATTTGTTAATATAAAAAGTATTGAATTGAATTGGCCGATGTTGTAAAATATATCACAATAAACAGTTAAGGAGGTTGGCCTTAAATATGAATAAAAAGAATCTCATTGCCCTTGTTTCCGCGATAGTGTTTGCTGCTGCGGCTGTAACGGCGATCATCGTTTTCCGTGATCAGATACGCAATTTCTTCATCGGCGTTAAAGAGAAGCTTCCCTGCGGAAAAAAAGAATTCACCTCCGAGGAATTTGAGGATTTTGCAGACATCTGATAAGAGTAACAATTTTAAAGCCGGAGGAGCTTTGCTCCTCCGGCCTTTTGTTTTTAACCGAATTTCATATATGCCCTGTAGGAATACCACACGGACAGGCCCGCGGCGATAAGCACCACCGCAAGCAGGAAGACAGTCGATAATGTGCCTGTCAAAAATGCGCTGCCCAGAATTATAACTGCCCCGGCTGCCACAAAGACGATCCCGCCGAAGCGGTTGCTGACGGCCCATGTTTTATCGTTTTTCATACTCCAGACGGTACGCACGCCCACAAGGGAATTTTTCCGCGCTTTAGGGAGGAAGTTTCCCAGGATTATAAGCAAACCGCCGACTATTATATTTGACACGGTGGTTAGTATGTCACCGCCCACAGGTTCGGCACTTTGAAGTGCGGCATAGAGCAGGGCGCACTGCATAACGGTAAATCCGCCCGCCATGGAAAGCGCTACTATGTTGAGAACTTTCCCGTTGCTCTCAGCCTCTGCCCGCGCCTTGTCATCCGGGGCAGCGGCGGCACGGCAGTTAAAGTACCGTATAAGCAATGCCCAGAACAGGGATAGCAGGAGTATCAGCGCGGGAAAAATAAAGTTTTCGTACTTGGAGCCCCAGCGGTCGATCTCTCCGGCGGCATTATAGTGCATCGGCACGGAATTTGCCATAAACGGCATGAAGCACGCCGTTATAAGCGCCGGGAGCAGCGACAATGTCCATAAAAGCCTATTCTTCATCGTTCTCTCCTCCAAATTGCCTGAGCCAAAGCACCAGATCGTCAAAGACGGAGGTGTTAAGCTCATAGTAGATGTAATTTTTCTGTTTGTATTCCATTACAAGCCCGGATCTTTTTAAAAGCGCCAGATGGTAGGACATGGCTGCTGGCGTGGCGCCGAAGTGCCGGGCAATCTCCCCGGCGGACAGCCTCCCCGCGCGCAGAAGCGTCAAAATCTCCCGACGCATCGGATCGGACAGGGCCTTAAAGGTATCGGCAAGACCCATTTGCATCACCTATTTAAAAATTTATTTAAATATATTATATACTGTCAGGCATAAAAAAACAAGGGGTATTTAAAAATAATTTTAAATACCCCTTGAATGTTAACCGCTTATTTTCCCGTTGAGCCGAAGCCGCCTCCGCCCCGTTCGGTATCGGAAAGCTCATTTGCCTCGGTAAACGTTGTGAAGGCCACAGGCATGATAACCAACTGTGCCACACGCTGGCCGGGGGAGACGGTTACGGGCTTTGGCCCGTGATTATGTAGAGATACGATCAGCTCGCCTCTGTAGTCGGAATCCACAACGCCGACCTTGTTTGCCGGAGCTAGTCCGCTCTTTGAGGCAAGACCGCTGCGGGCAAATACGAAGCCTGCATAGCCCTCAGGAATTTCAGCTGCAAGACCTGTATGTATGAATACCGTCCCGCCGGGTGCGATCGAGATTTCGGTGTCCAGCAGGGCGCAGAGGTCCGCCCCCGCGGCGCTCACGGAGCCGCGCACGGGGAGGATGGCCCTGGAGTCGAGTTTTTTGATTTTAATTTCAAGATTTGTCATATTAATCCCTCCATGAATTGACGATCACAGCCGCGTTTGTGGCGGCAACGGCGCCGTCGGATGCGGCGGTTATGAGCTGCCGCAGGGCCTTTTGCCGGGTATCGCCTGCGGCAAAGACGCCCGGCGTTTTCGTGCGGCAATCCTCGCCGGCTGCGATATAGCCGTAGTTGTCCAGCTCCACCACATTTGAAAAACGTGAATTGTCCGGGGCCATGCCGATAGCGGTGAATATCCCGGGGGTGCCCAGCGTAACGGTTTCACCGGTTTCCGTGTTCTTAATGCGCATACCTGCCGCCCGGCCGTTTTCATCCCCGAAGATTTCCACAGGGATGTACGGCGTCATGAGCCTTATGTTGTTTTTAGAAATTACGGTGTCGATAAGGTGCTGCTCTGCGCGGAACTGGCTGCGCCGGTTTACGATACATACGCTCTCGCAGATGGTGGACAGATACAGCGCATCTTCAAAGGCGGTATTGCCTCCGCCGACCACGGCCACCGGCTTGCCTTTGAAAAAAGCGCCGTCGCAGGTGGCACAGGTGGAGACGCCGCGTCCGGAAAGCTCCTCGGCCCCGGGGCAGGTTAGTTTTCTGTGGCCGGCTCCATTTGCGATTATAACGGTCTTTGTCTCAAAATCACCTTTTGCGGTTTTTACGAGCTTTGTGTTTCCCTTAAGCTCTATTCCTGTAACGTCCGCTATACGGATCTCGGTACCAAGAGCCGCCGCCTGCTTTTGCCAGTCGTCTGCCAGTTGCCAGCCCGCTATATCAGCGATGGCGGGGTAATTTTCAACACTTGTGGAGTTTATTATCTGCCCGCCGCAGATAGTGACCTCGAGGAGGAGGGTGCTCATGCCGGCGCGCCGGGCGTATATTGCGGCGGTGAGGCCGGCCGGGCCGCCGCCAATAATTATCGTATCGTACATTCTGATTCTCCTTTTGCGAATAGCCTTAAGCTTTCGGGGAAATATAAAAGACGTATATCTATATTTTTATTTTAACATGAACGGACAGAAATTGACATACCGGGAAATAATAATTATAATAGACGGACAGAATTAAATATTTTGCGGACAGCTTACGAAAGGAAGTGTTTATATGTCAGCGGTCATAAATAAGGACAGCTTTGAGACACAGGTCCTCGAATCGGATATTCCCGTTCTTGTGGATTTCTTTGCCACTTGGTGCGGCCCCTGCCGTATGCTCTCTCCGACTGTTGAGGAGATTGCTGAGGAATATAAGGGCAGAATAAACGTATACAAGGTGGACATTGACGCCGATCCGGAGCTTGCTATGAGCTATGGAATTATGAGCGTTCCGACGCTCATGGTGTTTAAGGGCGGTAAGGCGGTAAGAAAGGTCGTGGGCGTGCGCCCGAAGGAAGAGATCACCGCGCTCTTCGAGTGATACTAAGACAAAACAGGGAAGGAAGCACCTTCCCTGTTTTGCTTTTGTTATGCGCCGGCGGAATACTTCTGCTTTACCTGTTGAATCTTCTGCTGAGGGACCTGTTCCTGAGTGTACCAGCCCTTTGAGGCCATCTGCTTGTAGATGCCGTCCTGCATACAGAGTGTATCCGTGAGAGCCTGCTGGAAGGCCTGATGGATATTATCGGTTTTTGATTCAATAGCGCCGTGCATATACAGGTCGCAGACACCCTTGGTGGTCAGGAGAATATTCTCCATTATGCATTTATCATCCATTTTTCCTGCCTCCTCAAACAAGGTTGTAAAACTGCCCGAATATCTGGCGGTTTTTATCCACAAGCTGCTGTGCCTGGATCTTAAGCTGGGGATCCTGAAGAGTGTTTACGGCGTCCTGACACTGCGTGGTAAGAAACTGGGCGTGGCTCAGGGCGTCCTCGATATAGAGTAATTCCTTTGAACTCATAAAAAATCACCTCGGGCTTAGTATGCCTTGTGAGGTGATTTTTATTTATAGAATTTTAAAAGGATATCAGCAGGAGCTTACTTCCATTCAGGATAATCAAAGGGATCAATTACAGCTCCGTCGGTGAGCTTGTTAAAATACGCCTGTGTCTCAGCTGCGTCGCGCCGTATCTGGTCCCTAAGAAGCTCCACACGCTCAAACTTCATCTCCGGACGCAGAAATTTATGGAACTCCACACGTATCTTCCTACCGTATAAGTTTCCACTGTAGCCCAAGAGATGGCTCTCCACCGATACCGCATCCTCACCGCCAACTGTGGGCCGAACGCCGATATTTGTAACAGCCTCAAAGCACTTACCGGAGTCTAATATGTGTGCCTCGGCTATGTAGACGCCGTGGCGGGGAATAAGCACGCCGTCCTCAAAGCGCATATTGATAGTGGGAGTGCCCAGGGTCCTTCCGAAACGGTAGCCGTAGCGCACAAAGTCCGTAAGCAGATGCCTGTGCCCGAGAAGCTCGTTCGCCTCCTGACAGCGCCCTTCGGAGAGCAGCGCCCTTATGCGGGTGGAGCTTATGGGAGCACCGCCGTAGGATATCTTTTCAACGATATCGACGCCCATGTTCAGCTCGGCACACTTTTCACGGAGCAGCTGTACATTTCCGGCGCCCTTATATCCGAACCGGAAGTCATACCCGGCGACCAGATGCACGGCGCCGAAATCGGATTTCAGCCACTCAATAAACCTCCACCACTCCATATGGCGCAGTTCATAGTCGAAATGCAGAAATATCAGATCGTCGATACCATAGAAACGCTTCATTATGTCCGCCCGGTCAAGGGGAGAGTTTATAAGCGGTACAGGGGCGTTGTCTATAGTCTTGCTCGGCGGGATATCAAAGGATATTACCGCGGGCTCAACTCCAAGCTCCGACGCCCGCTGAGCTGCAGTGCGAAGAAGCGCTCCATGTCCAAGATGCACTCCGTCAAAAAAACCCAGTGCGATAACGCGCTTGCCCTGTTCCATTGTTTTTCCGTCCTTAATAAGTTTTTCGGTCAGTTTTTTCAGACCTCAAAAAAGCTCTTTACCGTTTTCATGATCCCGCCGGAGTATTCCCCCAGCATAAGAAAAGTCCCATCTTGTGAATAGACGCGATAGCGCCCGGAAACCGGCAGGGTGGCCTTAAATTCATTGCCGTTCCTGCACTTTTTCTCCTGAAGCTCGTCAACTTCCGCGGCGGGGAAGGAGGAAAAGAGGCTGTCCACAGGCAGCATAAGCTCATGTATATGTCCGCTGTCAGAAGCGGAGGTGATCTCGTCCATGGTGTAGCTGTCAGAGAGCGAAAAAGCCCCGGCTGCCACGCGGCGGAGCGAGGACATCGCGCCGCCGCAGCCCATCGCCGCGCCGATGTCGCTGCACAGGGTGCGAATATATGTTCCCTTTGAGCAGGTTATATCTAAGATAAAGTCACCGTTGTCACGTCCCGTAAGCTCCAGATGCTTGATTACAATTCTGCGGGGCTTTCGCTCCACAGTCTCACCACGCCGTGCAAGCTCATACAGCTTCTTGCCGCCGATCTTCACGGCGGAATACATAGGAGGCAGCTGCTGGAGCTCACCTGTAAAGCTCCGGAGGACGGTCAGAAGCTGTTCCTCGGAAACACTACATTCACGGCTCTCAAGTATATTGCCGGTAATGTCCTGAGTATCGGTGGTTATTCCAAGCCTCAGCCCGGCAATATAACGCTTCTCGTCATTTTCCGCAAACTCCGCGGCCCTTGTCGCCCTGCCGCAGAACACCGTAAGGACGCCTGTGGCCATCGGATCAAGTGTGCCGCTGTGGCCGATGCGGCGCTCATGAAGGACGCCCCGGAGCTTTGAACAAACGTCCTGACTTGTCCAGCCCTCAGGCTTATCAACAACGATTATTCCGTTCATCCGAGGGCCTCTATGATAAGCGGCAGCAGCTCAGCCTCCGCCTTATCCGGAGGACAGGGGATCTCACAGCCGGCAGCCATGGCGTGGCCGCCGCCGCCGAATTTTGCGCATATTTTGGAGGAATTGACCTTGGCGCCCGAGCGGAGGGAGACCTTTGAATGACCGTCAGCCGTCTCCTTTATGGTGACGGAGACCTCGTTTCCGGCTACTCTGCCGGCAAGGGAGGCAAGGTCATCCATATCGTCCTCTGTGGCACCCGCCCGGGATATCATGTCCCGTGTGACCACGGCGATGTTTATCCTGTTGTCCATATATGAGCGCATTGAGGAGTATATATACCCCTCAAGGGTGAGCCGGGCCTTCGAGAAGGTGCGGAAGAATCTCTTGTTGAGTGCGGGATTGTCCGCGCCCGCCTCAAGAAGCTCCGTGACTGCGCGGAAGGTGTCGGCGTTTGTGTTGGCGTATTGAAAGCACCCCGTGTCCGTGGAGACGGCTATATAGAGAAGGTCAGCCTCCTCCTGTGAAGGAGCGCCGTTAAGGAGCTTAATAAGCTCAAGCACGATCTCACCGCAGGCCGCCCGATCCGGCATGAGACAGGTTTTCGATGCAAAGCCGCTGTTTGAGGGGTGGTGGTCAATCGCAAGATCGACGCTGTCCTTCCAACCGGCGGGGAATAATCCGGTGTCCGCGATATCGACAGATACTACAAAGCTGTGCTTGTATCCATCCGGCGCGGTAAAAGGGGATGAGAAGGGGATAAATTTTTCCGTGATGCCGGTGTTATTGTACAAACAGGCGGTTTTTCCCAGCCTTCGCAGGGCGCTTGCCAGCGCCGCGGCACTGCCGATAGTGTCACCATCCGGGCGGATGTGGGTCAGCAGAAGGAAGCTGTCGTGCGCTCTTAAAATGTCAGCCGTTTCATTCAGCGTTATCTGTTCCATCGCCGTCATCCTCCGGTATATCCAGCTCCGAGAGAAGCTTGTTAATGTGCGCTCCCTCCTCGATAGAGTGGTCAAGGTAAAAATTAAGCTCCGGCACGTTGCGCAGCTTAAGCCGCTGGCCAAGCTCACGCCTGAGCCAGCCGGAGGCGGATTTGAGGCCCTTTGTAAGCTCCTTTTCGGACTTAAGGCCAAGCACGCTTATATATACCTTGCAGTATTTCAAATCTCCTGTGGCCTCCGCCGAGGTGACGCTTATAAGCCCCTGCTGTATGCGGGGGTCTTTCACCTCGCGTAGAAGCTCCGACATGACAAGGCGTATATCCTCATTGATCCGGTTAAGTTTTTTAGATGGCATATTGTTACCTCAATAGACTTATTCCGCCCCGATAAGCAGGGCGGAATATTTTTTACTGATTTATTGCTGTATCTGCTCCATAACGTAGCATTCGATTATATCCCCGACCTTGATGTCGTTGAACTTCTCGACCTGCATGCCGCACTCATAGCCTGAGGCGACTTCCCTCACGTCGTCCTTGAAACGCCGCAGGGAGGCCAGATCACCCTCAAATATTACCACGTTGTCACGGAGCACGCGGACCTTGCAGCCGCGCTGGATCTTTCCATCCTGAACGTAGCAGCCGCAGACGGTGCCGACCTTGGAGACCTTGTAGGTCTCGCGCACCTCTGCGTGGCCCAGGACAGCCTCGCGGAATTTAGGCGCCAGCATGCCCTTCATGGCGGCCTCGATCTCATTTATGCAGTCATATATGACGCTGTAGAGACGTATATCCACCTTTGTGCGGCCTGCGCTCTCACGGGCTGCGGCGTCCGGACGGACGTTAAAGCCGACTATAATTGCGCCGGAGGTGGTGGCAAGCATGACGTCCGATTCGTTTATTGCGCCAACGCCTGAATGGATGACCTTTACGCGGACCTCCTCGTTCGTCAGCTTCTCAAGGGAGGCCTTGATGGCCTCGGCGCTGCCCTGAACATCGGCCTTTACTATTATGGCCAGTTCCTTAAGCTCGCCCTCCTTGATCTGGGCAAAAAGATCTTCCAGTGAGACCTTCTTGCTGCCGCTGCCGGCCTCCTTCTGAGTGGCCTTGCGCTGCTCGGCAAGCTCCCTGGCCATGCGCTCGTCGGCGACGGCGTTGAATATATCGCCTGCGCTGGGAACCTCGTTCATTCCGGCAATCTCCACAGGGACCGAGGGGCCGGCTTCGGTGACGCGCTCGCCCTTGTCGTTCATCATGGTGCGCACATGACCAACAGCCGTGCCGGCGATGATTATGTCGCCCTGATGCAGGGTGCCGTTCTGGACAAGAACGGTCATAATGGGTCCGCGGCCCTTATCAAGCCGCGCCTCTATAACTACGCCCTTTGCGGCGCGGTTGGGGTTTGCCTTAAGCTCCTGAACCTCAGCCAGAACGACGAGGTTCTCGAGAAGCTCCGGTATGCCCTGACCGGTTTTTGCGGAGATGGGGCACACTATCGTCTCACCGCCCCACTCCTCCGGGACGATGCCGTATTCTGTGAGCTGCTGCTTTATACGCTCGGGATTCGCACCCTGAACGTCCATCTTGTTTATTGCAACGACTACAGGGATGTTGGCTGCCTTGGCGTGGTTGATGGATTCGATCGTCTGAGGCATGATACCGTCATCCGCCGCGACCACAAGAATGGCGATGTCCGTTGCCATCGCCCCGCGGGCGCGCATGGAGGTGAAGGCCTCATGGCCCGGGGTGTCAAGGAAGGTCACGGGGCTGCCGTTTACCAGTACGCGGTATGCGCCGATGTGCTGGGTTATGCCGCCGGCCTCACCGGAGGCGACGTTTGCGTTGCGGATGTAGTCAAGCAGACTTGTCTTACCGTGGTCGACGTGACCCATGACCACAACGACCGGCGCCCGGGGGATAAGGCTCTCTGCCGGGTCCTCACTGTCGTCAATAAGGCGGTCCTCAATAGTGACGACCACCTCGCGCTCCACCTTGCAGCCAAGCTCCATTGCTACTAAAGCGGCTGTGTCGTAATCTATAACATCTGAGACGGAGGCCATAACGCCCAGCTTTATTAGCTGCTTTACCACCTCGGCGCCTGTCTTCTTCATGCGGGAGGCAAGCTCGCCGACGGAGATCTCATCAGGGATCTGTACCTTTGTGGGGGCTTTTTTCGCCACCTCAAACTGGAGCCGCTGAAGCCTGTCGCGCTCCTCCTGACGGCGCTTGGCGCTCTGCGCCATGCTCTGGCTGCGGGCGGAGTTTTTCTTCTGGATCTTCTCCTTGCCGCGCTTCATGCTCTGAGCCTTCTCACCCTTCTCCCCGGCAAGGTTCTCAAAGCGTTCGTCGTATTTTTCAATATTTATCGTGACTCCTGAGGTGTCGATGACCCTCTTCTGGGGAGCTGCCTTCGGCTGAAAGGGCTTGTCGGCCTGCTTTGGCTGCTGTGCCGGGGCAGGCTTCTGTACCGGAGCCTGTGCCTTCTGCTTCTGAGCGGGAGCGGCCTTTTGTACCGGCTCCTGATGTACCGGCTGCTTGTTTGCCTGAATGGGCTTTGCGGGGGCCGGCGACCCGGCGAAAATGTCCGCCAGACTTTCCATCTGATGGTGCTGAGTCAGATACTCAAAAATGATGGAAAGCTCCGAATCCTCGAGCACCTGCATATGATTCTTGGGTGTGGTTGCGTACTTTGTAAGTATTTCGGTTATCACCTTTGAGGTCATGCCGAAATCCTTCGCAACCTCATGTACCCTGTATTTTACGAGTGTGCTCATATATTGATCAATCCTTTCGATTCGCATAACGCATAGGCCGCGGAGAAGGGCGCCCATAGCTGCGCTGTATAGTCTTACGGAGTGGGAAGCTTAGCTTTTCTTCTTCCCGTGCCGCAGGTTTTCCTTGTGCCTTTGTGCCTCTTTCTTACGCTGCATGGCGCGCTCAGCGCTTATCCGTAATGTCTCCGCCTGCTCGTCAAACTTGCCGGGGTACTCGGCGGAAAGTTTCTGAACGAACGCCGCTGCCATACCGGTATCGGTTATGGCCAACATCCCAGGGAGGCCCCTGCCGACGACAGCCCCAAGCTCATCCTTGGTAAACGGAAGGACAACATGCGGAGCTTTTGCATCTTCAGAATAATTTTTCGCGCGGACAAGTGAATTCCTTGAAGCGTCTGAGGCGGTAAGAAGGACTTTCGCCTTCCTGGCTCTGGCGGCAATGCCGCAGGATTCCTCGCCTATCTCAAGATATCCCGCCTTTTGGGAGAGACCCAGAAATGTTATGCAGCTCATTCCTGCCCCTCCATCTCCTGCCTCAGCGTCTCATAAAGCTCATCTGGTATCTCCGCCTCAAGTGCTCGGGAGAGGGCTTTTGACTTTATGGACTTCTTAAGGCAACCGTCATCGTGACAGATGTACGCTCCGCGCCCGGGCTTGCGCCCTGTGAGGTCTACGCTAACCTCGCCCTCAGGTGAGCGGACTATGCGCACCAGCTCACGCTTCGGCTTCATCTCACGGCAGCCGACGCACTGGCGCATTGGAATTTTTTTAGGCATATCTCATCTTCCTTACAGCTTTGAGGCTTACGCTTCGCTTTCGGGTTTAATATCTATTTTAAAGCCGGTAAGTTTTGCGGCCAGACGCACATTCTGACCCTCCTTACCGATGGCGAGGGACAGCTGGCTGTCCGGAACAATGACCCGGCAGCTCTTGGCCTCCTCAAGGAACTCCACGCTGACCACATCAGACGGAGCCAGTGCCGCCGCCACAAATTCGGCGGGATCGTCACTGTATTTCACTATATCGATCTTCTCACCCCGAAGCTCATCGACCACCGCGGAGACGCGTCCGCCCTTTGGACCGACGCAGGCGCCTATCGGCTCCACCTCGGGGTCGGAGGACCAGACTGCCATCTTGGTGCGGCTGCCGGCCTCACGGGCGATGCTCTTTATCTCAACGGTGCCGTCAAATATCTCGGGGACCTCAAGCTCAAACAGACGCTTTACAAGTCCCGGATGTGTCCTGGAAATAAGGACCTGGGGTCCGCTTCCGGTCTTGCGGACTTCCACTACATAGACCTTTATGCGCTCACCCTCACGCAGGACTTCGCCGGGAACGCGCTCCGACGGCGTGAGAACAGCCTCTGTGAACTCGGAGCTGGAGTTCATACGTATTGTGACGGTGCCGCGGGCGTTGTCCACATGGTAGACGGTGCCGGTAAGTATCTCATGCTCCTTGGAGGTGAACTCCTCATATACCATGCTGCGTTCGGCCTCACGGATGCCCTGAACTATGACCTGCTTTGCTGCCTGAGCGGCAATACGGCCGAACTTTTTTGTGTCGACAGGCACGTTTACGCTGTCTCCGACCGCGGCGCGCTTGGAATAGCGCTTCGCCTCCTCAGGGAGGATCTCTATTGCGGGGAAATTTACCTCCTCCACAACGGTCTTGCGGATGTACATATCTATCTTCTTTTTCTCCTCATCCACGTCAACAAAAACGTTGTCCTCAGCGTCGGGATTGTCCTTCCTGAGGGCGGCGAGGAGAGCCTGATTTATCTTATCAAGCATATACTCCTTTGGTATGCCTTTTTCTTTTTCTATGTCGGCGATTGCTGCAAAGAATTCTGCATTCATGTCGTTACGACCGTTCCTTTCAGTTTATCCTGTCTTTATTCGATGCGGAGATGCACACTGGCAATCTCGCTTTTTTCAAAACGTTTCTCTTTATCCCCTGCGGAGATGGTAACAGCACCATCCTCGTACCCGCACAGGTACCCAAGATGCTCCTTTGAGCCGTCCTTTGCGGAATAGAGCTTTACACAACAGAAGCTGCCCATAAAGCGCCCAAAGTCCGACGGGCGCCTTAATTGGCGCTCCGCCCCGGCGGAGGAGACCTCAAAGGTGTAGCTTTCCGCGATTGGGTCGGCCTCATCTAAGATGGGGTCAAGCTCCCGGGAGACGGCCTCACAGTCGTTTATGGAGACGCCGCCTTCCTTGTCAATGTAAACACGCAGAAACCATGTTCCGGCCTCACGGACATATTCGACATCCCAAAGCTCACAGCCGTTTCTCTCCACCACAGGAGCGGCAAGCTCTGTCACTATATCGGTTATTTTACTCATATACGTCCCCCAAAACAGTACAGCTGTTTAATACTGATTTTAAACCAGAGTCTCTGATTTAAAATATGACGTGCCTCTCACTGTAAAAATCCTTATGAAAGTCCATTAAACTATGATGGAATTAGTACAATGGAAATTTTAAGCTCTCAAATTTTTGCAGAAAAAAGAGTGGGAATCAAAGCCCACTCCAACCTCAGGATATCTAACAAATGAATTATATCACCGGCGGTTACTGTTTGCAAGCTTTTTTTCACGCCTAATACTATTTTATCCGTTTTTTTGTTTTTAAAGCGCCCGGAAAGATATTGACAAAAATATCACAATAGATTATTATACACAAGAAATGTCTCATATGAGACAAGATGGAGGGCGCGCAGTGGACATCTCCAAGCTTTCGGAAGAGGATATGGGGCTTATATCCGGATGTTTCCTGTTTAACGGTATGGACAGGCGCTTTATACGGCACGCGGTTTCGGATGAGCGCTGTACGCTGGAGAGCTATCCCAAGGGGGACATAATCTACGATATAACGGAGTACCGCAGAAACATCGGCCTTATCCTTGAGGGCGGCGTTGAGGCGGTGAAGATACCCCCCAGCGGCGGCAGATTTGTTATGAGATCCTTAGCTGAAGGCAGTGTGTTCGGAGCGGCGGCTATGTTTAACGATAACGAGCGGTACGTCACGCGCCTTACTGCAAGTTCGGCATGCCGGGTGCTGTTTTTTCCGCAGGAGCAGCTTTTGGAGCTTATGCAGGAGGAATTTTCCGTTGCGGAAAACTATATAGCCTTCCTCTCTGACAGGATACATTTTCTAAACGGAAAGATCAGCGGCCTGCTGATCTCCGGAACGGAAAGCACCCTGCGACACTGGCTGGCGCAGAACTCCCATATTGAGGATGGGAAAATAATAGTTAAACTCGATGTGAGCATCTCTGACCTTGCGTCAATGCTTCACATGGGCCGGGCCTCCCTGTACCGCTCCTTTGACGAGCTGGAGCGGGAGGGCTTTATAAAAAAAGAGGGACGCCGTATTGAGATACTCTGTCCCGAAAAACTATTGCCATTGAAGGAGTAAAAATGATGAAAAAGACGATTGTAGCACTGCTGTTGGCATTTGTTATGCTTTTTGCCATAGCGGGCTGCGCAAAGGAAAACGCTGCAGAGCCTAACGAACAGGATAAGGATACTCAGGAGCAGGCCGATGATAATAACGGCGGACAGCAGGACGCCGATGATCCGGAAGACAAGCAGGACGATGAGACAGAAAACAATGCCGTTGAAAAGCAGTCGGTGAACATCGGCTTTATGAAGGGCCCCACCGGTATTGGGGCGGCGTATATGATGCAGCAGAACGATAACGGCGAGACACGGCTTCAGTATAACGTGACTGTGGAGTCCGATGTGAGCAATGTGAACAGCGCCCTGATATCCGGTGAGCTTGACATGGCCGCGGTGCCCACAAATGTCGCCTCGACGCTCTATAACAAGACCGAGGGCAAGCTGCAGATAGTTGCCATAAACACTCTGGGCGTGCTGTATATCCTTGAGAACGGGGACGGTATAGATTCTGTTTACGACCTTGCCGGTAAGACCATATATGCCACCGGGCAGGGGTCAAATCCCCAGTATGTCATTGAGTACATCCTTAAGGAGTACGGCTTTACCGTGGGCGAGGATGTGTTTGTTGAATATCTGGCCTCAGATGAGCTTGCCACAAAGATGGCGGCAGGCGATATCGACGTTGCCATGCTGCCCGTGCCAAACGCCACCAGCGTTATGGTCCAGAACGAAAACGTGCGCAAGGCTATAAGCATAACCGATGAGTGGGAGAGCGTCACCGGCGGCTCCAGCATACTAACGCAGGGCTGCATAGTTGCTAACAGCGAGACGGTCACAGATGAGATGCTGGAGGACTTCCTCGCAGATTACGAGGAATCCATAACATATATGGCGGATACGGCAAACCTTGACGCGGCCGCGGAGCTTGCAGTGCAGTATGAGATAGTCGGCGCTGTGCCTGTAGCCAAGAAGGCGATACCGGACTGCAATCTTGTGTTCGTGTCAGGTGCCGACACTATGAGGGAATACCTATCCGGCTACTATGAGGTGCTCTACAGCGCGGATCCGACCTCCATCGGAGGCAGTGTGCCTGATGACGGCTTCTACAGATAAGCTGAAAAAAACAGGAAGGCCGCTCGCCGCGGCGGCCTTCTGGCTTATTGTATGGCAGCTTGCGGCTATGGCGGTGGGGCAGGAGCTTATCCTGCCCTCGCCGGTATCTGTGCTGAAAACCCTCGGAGAGCTTTGCGCTCAGGGGGATTTTTGGCTGTCCGCGCTCTTTTCCCTGGGAAGGATCCTTGCCGGGCTTTTATGCGGTATAATGACTGGGACGCTGTTTGCGGTACTGATCGTTCGATTTTCCGTTGCGGACGCACTGCTGTCGCCGGCTATAAGGATAGTCCGCGCCACGCCCGTGGCTTCCTTTATAATACTTGCCCTTTTGTGGATAGGAAGATCGCGCGTGCCGGGCTTTATTGCGGCGCTCATGGTCATACCTGTTGTAAGCGGAGCTGTGGAGACAGCCATACGCCAGACAGATGGGCTTCTTCTGGAGATGGGCAGGGCCTACGGCTTTAAAGCGGGGAAAATGCTCCGGCTCATTTACATCCCCTCGGTCCTTCCGGCGTGGAGCGCGTCGTGCGTCACGGCTATGGGGCTTGCATGGAAGGCGGGAATAGCGGCGGAAGTGCTTTGCCAGCCGAAAAGAGCCATAGGCTCGGAGCTTTATTATTCTAAAATTTATATCGAGACGCCTGAGCTTTTCGCGTGGACGGCGGTGGTCATAATTTTGAGCTTCATCATTGAGCTGGTGTTCAAGCGGCTTCTGAAGGGCAGGGTGAGACTGTGATACATTTTAAATGTATAGACTTTTCCTATGGCGATGTGCCGGTGTTCAGCGGTTTCTCTTTGCCTGTTGAGGGAGCGGTAAATGTTATAGAGGGAGCCTCGGGCTGCGGAAAGACCACGCTTTTAAAGCTGGCTGCCGGACTGCTTACGCCCTCTGCGGGTAAAATAGAAGGGATGCCGAAAAGGCCTGCCGTGATGTTCCAGGAAAACCGGCTGCTGCCATGGTTTAATCTCCGGGAGAATGTGGAGGCGGTTCTGCCCCGGGAGCGCAGGTCGGAGGTGGCGAAGTGGCTAGAGCTGGTGGAGCTTTCGGAGCTGTCGGAAAAGCTCCCGGGGGAGACCTCCGGCGGCCAGCAGCGGCGCACAGCGCTGGCAAGGGCATTGGGCTTTGGAGGAGATATACTGATACTTGATGAGCCGCTGAAGGGACTTGATAAGGCGCTCATTACCCGGCTTGTTCCGAAAATTAAGGCGCTGGGAATTCCCATAATAGTGACCTCCCACTCGGAGCTTGAGACCGCCCTGTGGGGTGGGAACGTTACGGTCATATAACAGAGTACGAAACCGGAGCCGGCGCTTTATGCGCCGACTCCGGTTCATTAAATAAGGTATATCGGAAAAACATGAAAAAGTCCACCATCTGCACAGAGGAACGCCCGCCAAGATTGACTTTCTTTCGGGTGTTCCCCGGCGTATTTCAGATAACGGCTTTCGTAGGCTCCCGCCGCGTGGGACTGCCGGATAATGACAACACGTCCTTTGCAGTGCCCGAACAACGGATGGCGGCTTTCTTGGCCATGCAGCGAAATGCTGTTTTTAAACATCACCCATGCAGGCTTGATTTTTACTTTTTCTATGATATACTTGGCTGACCGGCTGTGTAATATTTTTAGCGGGAGGGCAGTATGTTAAAGCGGTATATCGGCGACAGAAAATTTTATAAAATGACAATGGCTGTCGCTGTGCCAATAATGATCCAGAACTTTATTACAAACTTTGTCTCTATGCTCGACAATGTCATGGTCGGGCAGGTGGGAACGGCGCAGATGAGCGGTGTTGCGATCGTCAATCAGGTGCTGCTTGTGCTGAACCTGTGCATTTTCGGCGCGGTGTCCGGTGCGGGTATATTCACCGCGCAGTTTGCCGGCTCTAAAGACCATGAGGGAGTCAGGTATACCTTCCGCTATAAGCTTATAGCCTGCCTGCTGCTTGTGGCAGTGGGAATGGCTCTGCTTATGAGCTGCGGAGAACAGCTAGTAAGCCTCTATTTAAAGGGCGAGGGCAGCGCGGAGGAGGCGGAGCTGTACCTAAAGTACGGCATGGATTATCTGAGGGTCATGTTTTGGGGGCTTGTGCCCTTTGCTATATCCAACGTCTATTGCAGCACTTTAAGGGAAAACGGCGAGACGGTCGTGCCGATGGCCTCAGGCGTTATCGCCGTAGGCGTGAATCTGGCATTAAATTACATACTTATTTTCGGGCATTTCGGCGCGCCGGCGATGGGCGTTAAGGGCGCCGCTTTGGCCACGGTTATTTCCAGATACGTTGAGCTTGTGATAGCCGCCTTCTGGACGCATACGCATAAAGGCCGCATGCCATTTGCCGAGGGGCTTTACAGGACGTTTAAGATCCCCTCGGCTCTGGCAAAGAGGATAACGACAAAGGGTATGCCGCTTGTTATAAACGAAGGACTGTGGTCGGCGGGCATGGCGATACTGAACCAGTGCTACTCCCTGCGCGGGCTTGAAATTGTGGCCGCGGCAAACATCTGCTCAACCATATGGAACGCCATGAGCGTGTCGTTTTTGGCCATGGGCAACGCCGTGGGCATAATCATCGGACAGAAGCTTGGCGCGGGCAGGCCCGAAGAGGAGGTGCGCGATACGGACAGAAAGCTCATCGCCTTCTCTATTGTTTTCAGCGCGCTGTGCGGCTGTATAATGGCGGCTGTGTCCGGAGTTTTCCCAAGGCTTTATAATACGACAGATGATGTGAGGGAGATCGCCACTAAGTTTATCTGCGTTATGGCATTTGTCATACCGTTTCACGCTTACACGAACGCCGCTTACTTTACGCTGCGCTCCGGCGGAAAGACCATAGTCACCTTTCTGTTCGACAGCTGCTATGTCTGGTGCGTATGTGTGCCGCTTGCATACTGCCTGAGCCGTTTTACAGGGCTTCCAGTCGTTCCGCTGTATTTTATCTGCCAGGCCACGGAGATGGTAAAATGCTTTCTGGGCGGGTATATGCTGCACCGCGGGGAATGGATGCAGAATATCATTTATTCAGAGTAACCGCCGTGGGCTCCTGCGGGCGGGGAAAGCGCTTTAAGGGAGAGAGGCTGCGGGCGCTTTGCGGCGGAGTCATATGAAAAATTTGGTTGTAACACACTGCCAGAAAGTGTATAATCGTATTAGAAAATCCCTTGATTTGGAGGAATTATACATTGAATATAATCGTGCTTTGCGGCGGGCTTTCAATGGAGCGCGACGTATCGATAAAGAGCGGGGCCATGATCGCAAAGGCCCTGAGAGAGAATGGGCATAAGGCGGTCCTTGTTGACGCCTTTTTTGGCTATACCGGGGAGTGTTCCAATCCGGCGGAGATCTTTGACAGACCTGTTGACGACAGCATAGCGGAGATATCTGAGAATGTACCGGATCTTGATGCTGTAAAGTCCCGCAGACAGCAGAAAAATTCAAGCCGGGTCGGAGATAACCTTATTGAAGTGTGCCGGGCTGCGGACATGGTTTTCCTTGCCCTCCACGGCGCGGACGGAGAGGATGGGCGCCTTCAGGCGATGTTCGATATTGCCGGGATACGCTACACCGGCAGCGGCTATATGGGCAGCGCATTGGCTATGAATAAGGCCGCGGCCAAGGATATGTTTACCGCAGCAGGGATAGACACGCCTGCCGGAAAAGTAATAAATATAAACGACGCGGATAAAAGCGCACCGTGCTTTCCGTGTGTTGTAAAGCCAAAGTCCAGCGGCTCCTCTGTGGGGACCTCCGTAGTTCGCTCGGAAGCGGAGTACGCCGCCGCTCTTGAACTGGGATTTAAATATGAGGATGACGTGCTGGTGGAGCAGTACATAAAGGGACGCGAGGTTGACGTGGGCGTCATCTCGGGAAATGCCCTGCCCCCTATAGAGATATGTCCCAAGAGCGGATTTTTCGACTATAAGAACAAGTATCAGGAGGGCTGCACGGATGAGTACTGTCCGGCGGATTTCCCGGAGGATATAACGGAGAGGCTGATGCGTACCGCCGAGAAGGTGTTCAGGGCGCTTTATCTGGAGGTCTATGCCCGCATGGACTTTATTGTGGACGATTCCGGGAAGATCTGGTGCCTGGAGGCGAACACGCTGCCGGGAATGACGCCGGCAAGCCTGCTGCCTAAGGAGGCTGCGGTAGACGGGATCGGCTATAACGAGCTTTGCGAGCGCATCATTTCCGCATCTCTAAAGCGGTTTGGGTGAGAATCGTGGAACTTACGATGCTTGGTACCGGCCATGCCGCGGTTAAAAAATGCTACAATACCTGCTTTGCGTTAAAAAGGGACGAAGGTTTTTTCCTTGTGGATGCGGGCGGCGGAAACGGGATATTGAGCCGCCTTGATTCCGCGGGGCTGGAGCTCAAAAACCTTCGGGGGATGTTCGTGACCCATGCCCATACCGATCACATAACAGGAGCTGTATGGATCATCCGCATGATGCAGAGCGTGGTAAAAAGTGAAGAGTACGCCGGACCCTTCCGCATATGGTGCAATGACGAGGTGAAGCGCGTTCTCACGTTTATGTGCGATAATATGCTGGCAAACGGACACTTTGATTTTGCCGGGGACAGGATTCGGCTTGTGGAGGTTCGGGATGGGGAGAGCTTCGAATGTATGGGGATGGACTTTACCGCCTTTGACATCTTTTCCACCAAGAAAAAGCAGTTCGGCTTCTGCGTGAAAGCGGAGGGCAAAAATGTCGCCTGTCTGGGCGACGAGCCGTATAATCCCAGGTGTGAGAAATACGTCAGGGGGGCGGACCTGCTCATGTGCGAGGCTTTCTGCCTGAGCCGGGACGAGGAGAGGTTCCACGCCCATGAGAAGCACCACGGCACCGCCTTGGAGGCGGCGGGACTGGCACAGGCGCTGGGCGCAAAGAGTCTCCTTCTGTACCACACGGAGGAGACGGACCTTAAAAACCGGAAGGAAAACTACACTCGGGAGGCGGCGGCCGCCTTTGACGGGCCGATATTTGTGCCGGACGATCTGGAGAGCCTGCCGCTTTGAGCAGAGGGGGAAGAGCATATGAAGATGAAGCAGCTGACAGTTGAAAGGATAGCTCAGGTCACCGGCGGGGAGTTTTTCGGGCCGCGGGGGCTTAAAAACGACAGGATAACCGGCGTCTCCACTGACAGCCGGGATGTGGAGAAGGGGGGCCTATTCGTGTGCATAAAGGGCGCGCGGGTGGACGGACACAGCTTCGCGCCAATGGCCGTTAAGGAGAGAGGGGCGCTTTGCTGCCTTTCTGAGGAGCCGCTGGGTGAAGTGCCGCACATTCTGGTGAAGTCCACCACGGCGGCCCTGCGCGAGCTGGCGGCATATTATCGGACGCTGTTTCACATCCCCGTGGTGGGGATCGTGGGCAGCGTGGGCAAGACCACGGCCAAGGAGATGACCGCGGCGGTGCTCTCACGGAAATTTAACGTGCTTAAGACGCCTGCCAACTTGAATAACGAGATCGGCGTGCCGCTGACGCTGCTGTCCCTGCGGGAGGAGCACGAGGCGGCAGTCATAGAGATGGGCATATCGGATTTTGGCGAGATGCGAAGGCTCGCGAAAATGGTGCGTCCGGATATTTGTGTTATGACCGCCATAGGCTACTGCCATCTGGAGAAGCTGGGGGACCTTGAAGGGGTCTTGAAGGCCAAGAGCGAGGTCTTTGAATACATGGAGCCGGATGCCGTGGCGGTACTCAATGGCGACGACGGGTATCTTCAGGATTTTGATCCGGGCGTGCGGCGCGTGACATACGGAATCTGTCCCGGTAAGGACATCTGGGCAGAAAACGTGGAGAACCTGGGATTTGACGGGATCTCCTGCGATATCTGTGACGGACAGTACCGGGTGTTTACCCTTATCCCCGCGTTTGGGACGCACATCGTCTACGGAGCCTTGGCCGCGGCGGCGGTGGGAAAGGTGCTGGGAGTGGACGGCGAGGATGTCCTTCGTGGCCTGGCGGAATACCGTCCTGTGGGCGGCAGGGCAAATGTCACGGACACGGGCTATATTACACTTATAGATGACTGTTACAACGCAAATCCAAACTCGATGGCGGCCGCTATACGGTCTCTCAGTTCAATACGTTCCCTCAGCGCGGCGCCCCATGGAAACCGTGTGGCGATACTGGGGGATATGAAGGAACTGGGGGCAGACTCCGGGGAGCTTCACAGGACTATCGGCGTTCTTGCCGCCAAACGGGGCATTGATGTTCTTGTTGCCATAGGTGAGGAGGCAAAAGCCATATATGACGGCTACGCCGCGGAAAAGGGCAATAAAGCCAGATACTACAGGACGAAAGAGGAGCTTTATCCAGATTTGGACCGGGTAATTGGCCGGGGCGATGTGGTGCTTGTGAAGGCCTCCCACAGCATGGCGTTTGAGGAGATTGTATCAAGGCTCAAGTATCTGGGAAGATGATATGAAAATCACATATACTGCCGCTGAGGCGGATGACGGGCGCAAGGTTTACAGCGTACTTAAAAAGGAGCTTGCCCTCTCGGCAACGCTTATAAAAAGACTCAAAAGCACCGGCGGGATAACCGTTGACGGCGAAGCGGCATTTACGGATTACCGCCTCAAGCCTGGGGAGACTGTGGAGGCGGAGCTTTCGCTGTCCGAGAGGGAGCCGGATTTTCTGCCGGAGCATGGGGAGCTTCAGGTTCTTTTTGAAAACGATTGGCTCATCGCCGTCAATAAGCCCGCCGGAATGCTGGTGCATCCATCAAGGTCAAAGTACACCGGTACGCTGGCCGGGCTTGTGTCCGGTTATCTCCTTGATAAGGAGGGCAGCTCCGTATGCCATACGGTGAACCGTCTTGACAGGGATACAAGCGGTGTGGTGCTGTTTGCCAAGAGCGCATATGCCAAGACGCTTGCAGTCAGGGCGCTGTCTGAACCGGACGCGAAAAAGGAGTACCGGGCCATACTTTTCGGTGCGCTGCCGGAGAGCCAGGGGACGATAGATCTGCCCATAGCGCGGCTGCGCGAGGGGGAGATGGAGCGGGGGGTGCTGTCCAATGGCCAGCGGGCGGTAACCCACTACAGACAGATGCGGCAGGGGATAGTTTTGGGAGAAAAAGTGTCTGAGGCGTCTTTCCTGCTGGATACGGGCAGGACTCATCAGATACGCGTGCATTGCAGGGCGATGGGGGCGCCGATTCTGGGTGATGCGCTGTACGGCAACGATGCTTCCAGGACGCTCTCGGAAGCCGCGGGAGTAAGCGCGCAGCTTCTCCATGCGTATGAGCTTACCTTCCGCGACATACAGTCCGGGGAGCTTGTGACCATAACAGCCCCGGTTATCAGGAAGGATATGGATGCCGTTGCCGAACTTGCCGTATGGGAGGATTAATAAAAAATTGGCGGTACGGTGAAAATTTTCTGTTTTTTTCTATTGACAACGGGCGCTCAATATTATAAAATAATCGAGCGCCGTTAAGGACAGCATGATGCGGCCGAGTAGTTCAGTTGGTTAGAACGCCAGCCTGTCACGCTGGAGGTCGAGGGTTCGAGCCCCTTCTCGGTCGCCAGATGCTGCTATAGCTCAGTCGGTAGAGCGCATCCTTGGTAAGGATGAGGTCCCCAGTTCGAATCTGGGTAGCAGCTCCACGCCGTCGCGAACAATGCAAAGTTCGCGACGGCTTTTTTATTTATGAAGGGCCACCTCGCGTTTTTTCAGCGCAGGGATAATATTCGTAGTCTTAACAAAACCTGCCGACCGCATGGCAATTAACCATGCAGCATGTAAGCGCATAGAATGGCCTGAAAGACGCGATGCTTTGGCGGCAAAATGTCGACAAAACAAGCGCATGGACGGAAGCTTGATGGCCAAACTGCCAAATTAGACGCCGACTAAAATTATGGTCTTGACAGAACGTGCAGGATTGTTGTAAGATAACAAACAATAAAGGCTGTGATGGGAAAAAAGCCGCCATAACCATTTTAAGGGAGCTGCCGGAGGGTGCGAGGCAGCATTGGTATCGCGGTATAACTCCTCCCTGAGCCGTCGGCCGAAAGGGTGTCCGAGTAGGTTTGACCGGGTTCTCCCGTTAAAGAGAGTTCGCGTTGTTTGACGCGAGTGAGTGGGCATTTATGCCAAGAAGAGTGGTACCGCGGAGTAAAATATTTTCTTCGTCTCTTTTATCCAAAAATGTTTATGTGTTTTGGGTAAAGGAGCTTTTTTATACCCAAAACCGGAAAGGAACTGAAATGAAGGGTTTTGAAAAGTATACACGGCAGTATTTCCTGCCGGAGCAGATGTCCATGGACTGGATGAAGAAAACCTATGTGGACAAAGCGCCTATTTGGTGCAGCGTGGATCTGCGCGATGGAAACCAGTCGCTGATAATCCCTATGAGTATAGATGAGAAGCTTGAGTTCTTCGATATGCTCGTAAAGGTAGGCTTTAAGGAGATCGAGGTAGGGTTTCCTGCGGCCAGCGAGACTGAGTATGAATTCTGCCGTGCTCTTATAGAGCGCAACCTTATACCCGATGATGTTACTATTCAGGTGCTGACACAGTCGAGAGAGCACATTATTGAAAAGACCTTTGAGGCCATAGAGGGCTGCAAAAACGCCATAGTGCACCTGTATAATTCCACGTCTGTCGCCCAGCGCGAGCAGGTCTTTAAAATGAGCAAGCCGGAGATAATCGACATCGCCGTTACGGGAGCTAAGCTCTGCAAGGAGTACCGGGAGAAGGCGAAGGGAAATATACGGTTTGAGTATTCACCCGAGAGCTTCACAGGAACAGAACCGGAGTTTGCCTTGGAGATATGCAACGCCGTCTCGGAGGTTTGGCAGCCCTCACCGGAGGATAAGGTCATATACAACCTGCCGGTAACGGTGGAGCATTCGATGCCCCACGTATACGCAAGCCAGATAGAGTATATGTGCAAGAACCTGAAGGGCAGAGAAAATATAATAGTATCCCTCCACCCCCACAACGACCGGGGATGCGGCGTGGCTGACAGCGAGATGGGACTTCTGGCAGGGGCCGACCGCATAGAGGGGACCCTCTTCGGAAACGGAGAGAGGACCGGAAATGTGGATATAGTTACGCTGGCCCTCAATATGTTTTCCCAGGGCGTCGATCCGGAGCTTAATTTTTATGACCTTCCCGCGATAACAGCGGTATATGAAAAGGTAACGCGTATGCACGTATATGAGCGCCAGCCATACAGCGGAAAGCTCGTATTCGCAGCCTTCAGCGGCTCCCACCAGGATGCCATTGCCAAGGGCATGAAGTGGCGCGAGGAGCACGATGTAGAGCATTGGACGGTACCGTACCTGCCGATAGATCCGACAGATATAGGAAGAATATATGAGGCCGACGTCATAAGGATAAATTCCCAGTCCGGCAAGGGCGGCATCGGGTATATACTTGAGACGCAGTTTTCACACAACCTGCCGCCGAAAATGCGCGAGGCCTTCGGATATCACGTAAAGAGCGTATCCGACCACGCCCACAAGGAGCTGCAGCCTCAGGAAGTATATGAACTGTTCATGGATAACTACGTGAACATTGCCACCACGCTCAAGGTGCCTGAGGCTCATTACGTCCAGGAGAAGGACGGCATTACCGCTACCGTTACTATCGAATTTAGCGGCAAGACCCAGGACGTCTCTGCCTTTGGCAACGGCCGCCTTGACGCGGTAAGCAACGCCATAAAGAAGGTGGTAGGCCAGATCTACACGCTCGACACCTATACCGAGCACGCATTGGAGGTTAATTCCAACGCCAAGGCCGCCTCTTATGTGGGGGTCAAGGACAATGCCGGAAACCTCGTGTGGGGAGCAGGTATAAGCAGCGACATAATAGTGTCCTCCATAAGGGCGCTCGTCAGCGCGGTGAACCGGCTGCTGGCATGAAACCTGGAATGAATTGGGGAATGAGATATGAAATTGACAGGAGCGCAAATCACAATAGAGACGCTCATTGAGCAGGGAGTGACCGATATTTTCGGCTATCCCGGAGGGCAGGCGATAAACCTGTATGACGCCATCTATGAGAGAAGCGACAGGATAAACCACTTCCTTACCGCACATGAGCAGGGGGCTGCCCACGCGGCTGACGGATATTCCCGCGCAACAGGAAAGGTGGGCGTTGTAATAGCTACCTCCGGACCAGGCGCCACAAACTTGGTCACCGGTATAGCTACTGCTATGCTGGACTCGGTGCCGATGGTGGCGATAACCGGCAATGTCCCGTGTGACCTCATAGGACGCGACAGCTTTCAGGAGATAGATATAACCGGCATCACGCTGCCTATAACCAAGCACAATTACTTTGTCAATGATGTAAACGAGCTTGCAGATACTATAAGGGATGCCTTCCGCATAGCAAAATCCGGACGCCCGGGGCCTGTCCTCATCGACATACCGAAGGATATCCAGCAGGCGGTGTGTGAGTATGAGCCGCAGCCTGTGACCCAGCCTCTTCCGGTGCACGTACCGAACCCGGAGAAGATAAAAAAGGCCGTTGAGATGATCGACTATAAGACCAAGCCCTATATCTACATCGGCGGAGGGGTGCTCGGATCAAAGACCTACGGCCTCATACAGAAGCTTGCCGATAAGATAGACGCGGTCATAGGCTGCTCCCTTATGGGACTTTCCGCAATACCAACGGTACACGAGCGCTTTTTGGGGATGCAGGGAATGCACGGCCACTATGCCTCCTCTATAGCGGAGAACAACGCCGACCTTATAATCGCCGTGGGCGCCCGCTTTTCCGACCGCGCCACCGGTAATAAGAGTAAATTCGCGCAGCGTGCCGACATAATTCACATCGATGTGGACTTTGCTGAGATAAGCAAGAACGTCCCTGCCAGCATCGGTATCCGCGGGGATCTTGAGATGGCCCTCAGCGCCATAATCGAAGGCGTAAAGCAGCAGAAGCACTCCGAGTGGATAGATTTTGTTAATGGCCTTAGGGCCAGGGAGGCCGGGCTTTCAAAGCCCGGCGAGGGCCTCAATCCACACAGGGTTATAGAGACTATAAACACCGTTATCGAGCCTGATACCGTCGTAGCCACGGACGTGGGACAGCACCAGATGTGGGCGGCGCAGTACTTAAAGTTCCGTACACCGCGCACCTTCGTATCAAGCGGAGGCCTTGGTACCATGGGCTTTGGCCTCGGCGCGGCTATCGGGGCCGCCGTAGCCACTGGGAGAAGGACTGTGCTCATAACAGGCGACGGAAGCTTCGGAATGAACTTAAACGAGCTGGCCACAGCCGTTACCTACAACATACCGCTTGTCATAGTACTTATGAATAACGGGGTTCTTGGTATGGTCCGCCAGTGGCAGACGCTGTTCTTTGATAAGCACTACTCCAACACCACCCTTGAGAGAAAGACGGATTTTGTGAGGCTCGCGGAGGCCTTCGGCGCACACGGCGCGCTCTGCGAAACTCCGGAGGAGTTTGAAGCGGCGTTCAGCGAGGCGTTTAAGTCCGAAGGAGTGACGGTGATCGACTGCCGCATAGATAAGGATGAGTTCGTACTGCCGATGCTGCCGCCGGGCGGCTCTGTTGACGACATAATCGTGGAGAAGGGAGTGTGATACTATGGGGGATAAATTTGTTATTGCCGTATATGTGGACAACAAATTCGGCGTGCTCACCCGTGTCACAAGCATGTTTACCCGCCGGGGCTTTAATATCGACGCGCTGACGGTCGGTGTTACGGAATCTCCGGAGTATTCACGCATAACCATATCCATGAGCGGCGACGGCTATGCCAGAGCCCAGATGCTTAACCAGCTCAGGAAGCTCGTAAATGTTAAGAAGGTGGAGCTGCTTGAGGATGCCGACGCCATTAAGCGCGAGCTGATGCTTATAAAAATAAAAAACGGTATGGAAAGACATCAGGAAGTGCTTTCAGCACTTGACATATTCAAGGCAAAAATTATAGACTATTCAGTGGAGGCGCTGTGTATTGAGGTGACGGGAGCTCCCAGTAAGATAGACGCATTTATTGAGATGATAAAGCCCTGCGGCATTATTGAGATGTGCCGTACAGGAGTCGTCGCCCTGAGAAAGGGCGGCTCAAGTATGCTTGACAGACCCGATGTAAACTAACGGAACTTATGTTGGGCTGGTTATATATTAAAATTTCTTTTAAGGAGATAGAAAATTATGGCAAAAATTTATTATCAGCAGGATTGCGACCTTTCAAGACTTGACGGCAAGACTGTCGCCATAATCGGCTATGGCTCTCAGGGCCATGCCCACGCACTGAACCTGAAGGAATCCGGCGTAGACGTTATTGTGGGCCTCTATGAGGGCAGCAAGAGCTGGGCAAAGGCTGAAGCCGCCGGGCTTAAGGTGATGACCTCCGCCGAGGCGGCGAAGAACGCGGATATAATCATGATCCTTATAAACGACGAGAAGCAGGCAAAGCTCTATAAGGAGAGCATTGAGCCGAACCTTACCGCGGGAAAGACCCTGGCATTTGCACACGGCTTTAATATCCACTTCGGCTGCATAAAGCCCCCGAAGGATGTTAACGTCATCATGATAGCCCCCAAGGGCCCCGGCCACACCGTGAGAAGCGAGTATCAGGCGGGCAAGGGCGTTCCCTGCCTTATCGCTGTTGAGCAGGACGCCACCGGCGACGCGCTGGAGATCGGCCTTGCATACGCCCTCGGTATCGGCGGAGCCAGAGCCGGCGTCCTTGAGACTACCTTCAGAACTGAGACCGAGACCGACCTGTTCGGTGAGCAGGCTGTCCTCTGCGGCGGCGTCTGCGCCCTGATGCAGGCAGGCTTTGAGACTCTTGTTGAAGCCGGATACGATCCCAGGAACGCATATTTTGAGTGCATCCATGAGATGAAGCTGATTGTAGATCTTATTTACCAGAGCGGCTTTGAGGGCATGAGATATTCCATCTCCAACACCGCCGAGTACGGTGACTATATAACCGGCCCGAAGATCATAACCGAGGAGACCAAGAAGACCATGAAGAAGATACTGTCCGACATCCAGGACGGCACCTTCGCCAAGGAGTTCCTCCTGGATATGTCAGACGCTGGCGCTCAGGTACACTTCAACGCCATGAGAAAGATCGCCTCCGAGCATCCTTCTGAGGTCGTTGGCCGCGAGATCCGCAAGCTCTACAGCTGGAGCGACGAGGACA
>JBJDXR010000013.1:0-15504 GCA_051866775.1 Oscillospiraceae bacterium
CTACAATACTTGGAAGTGTAGTGGCGTCAACTTGAGCAATATCACCGATTGATGGTACGCTTACTTCCTTTTGAATAATATCACCGACTGATAGCGTGCTTTCTTTCTCTAACGAGGTGGTGTTTATATTAATTTCACCTGCGTAGTCATCAAGAGATATTCTTTCAGAAATTCTGCCATATGTTTCCACGGTGGCAGAATCGTCACCTGCGTACAAATAGGCTTCTGTATCCGTAAAAACAAGCGCGATTCCCTCATCGTTGGAACTAAGGAGTTCAACATATTCATTTACATAGTCAGTAGATACCTCAATCTGCATATTTCCGTCTGCATCAATAAAAGCCTTAGAAGTTGCGACCCACTTTCCATCTGAGATAACAGGGAAATAATGTATATTCTCTATTTGTTTAATGCCGTCGACGGTAAGCTCATATGCGGGTATTTCGCGTCCCAAAGATAAATCTGAAAAATCGACATTACCTAGTCCGTATAACTCTTTTTCAGGTATAATGGTGTTTAATAGTACTTGCACAGTTTTCTCACCAACTTCAGATAGGAAAGATAAGTTGGATTCAGAAGCGCTGATTGGATTCCCTGCGGCACTTGCTGAAAAGGAGAATATAGAAATAAGAATGCAAATAGTTATAGTGACTGCTGCTAATTTTTTAATTTTCATGAGAACAAACCTCGATTTAAATAATAATTTTTTGCTGCAAAATCAAAGAATTATTTGCTTTATTATACTATTTCAATAATTCACAACCGGATACGCCGCCAGTGCGGAACAATTGCCCCTTATCGCCCAATTTATTTATCCCATTGGACTCACTCCTCTTTATTATGTATTATTATTTTACATAAAGGAGGTGCATTTTGTCAACAATATCTTTGTTAAATAGGTATTTAAAATTTTTGACACTTTTGATATAATATAATAAACATATTGCTTATTCCAATATGAGAGGACGGAAAGGGGCGCTATGGACAACAGTCAGGTCAATTTTAAACGCGGTGCTGCAGCTCTTGTTGTGCTGGCAGTCCTGCGGGAGGGCGATATGTATGGATATCAGCTCGTTCAGAGCTTGTTGGAGAAGAGCGGAGGGCGGTTCGTGACGCAGGAGGGTTCTTTGTATCCGGTTCTGTACAAGCTGGAAGATCAAGGTTTTGTGTCCAGTTACCGGGTTAAGTCCGGTAAGCGTATGACACGGGTCTACTACCACCTGGAGCCTGAGGGGATTGAGGCGCTGGAAAGAATGATTTCCGACTATACTCAGGTGACCGCGGGTGTTCTTGCTATTTTGGGGATGGAGGGAGATAATGAAAGGCAGTCTTAACCGGGAGCTTCGGGCGTACTTCCGGAGAGTCCGTACCCTATTGCCCTGTGGAGGACACGAGAGACGGAATATTTTGGCAGGATTGAAATCCAGTATTAAATCATACATAGAAGAAAATCCGGATGCCCATATGAACGGGATTTTAGAGAAATTTGGTGCGCCGGAGGAGATAGCTGATACATATATTGGCGATCTGTCGGCAGGAGAGCTTCGGAAGACCACTGCTCCGGGACGGAAGGCCCTGAGAATATTTATTGCAGCAGTGCTTATCGCATTGATTATGTGGGCTTCCGTTGTGATTTCCGCATATATAAAGGGTCAGAAACAAGAAAACGGCTACAGAGTGATTTCTGTACAAGAGGTTGTTGATGGAGAAACGCGTACAATATCAGAGGAGGTAATTCCGTGAAGAAGCGTTTATTTGCCGTTGTTATGATGCTTACCATTGCTTTTACCTGTATTGCCCCTGCTGCGCTGGCGGCGGACGATACAAGGCTGGTGCAGACGGAGCGTATCGATTTTGAGGATGGCAGCTACTGTATTATAACGATCGAAGAGGACACCGTTATGGCGCTTGCCTCCACCGGTACAAATAGCGGAAATAAGGTATATTCATATTATGACAGCGACGGAAATATTAATTGGGTCGCAGTGCTCAACGGGACGTTCAGCTACACCTCTGGAGTTTCCTCCACCTGTACCAACGCTTCCTGCTCAGTTAGCATATACGAAAATGAATGGTATACGATAAGTAAGAGTGCTTCCAAGAGTGGAAATACTGCATATGCGACTGTTGTGATGGGCAGAAAAGTCCTCGGAATTAAAGTTTCTGAGGAGACTGCGTACCTGACGCTTACCTGTGACAGCTACGGCAATCTTTCCTGAGAGGGATACAGGGATCATTCAAAGTCAAAACAGGCTCAGGCTTCAAATGAAGCCTGAGCCTGTTTTTATACTTTTGATTTTACGCTGTCTTGATGGGTAATTGCTTCACAAGCTCCTGCATGATGCTGTGTACCGCAGCTTCGGTCTCCTGGGCTGTGCGGAGGAAGCTTGCTTGGGCTGCGTGGCCGTTTTCATATTCGACCTTGGTGTCGGGGATACAGCTTATAAAGCCGTAGCTCATATCGAGAATAGCCACATACTTAAAATAAGGCTCAAGATAGCTCTTTATTATATCGCCGATACCCCGGGCGGACTCGCCGTTTATTGAGACAAAGGCGCAGCCGCCGACAGTACAGAGGCGCAGCTTAAGGGGAATATACTCAAACTGGGGATGGGTGACAGGCTCCGGACGCTCGCCGGGCTTTTTCGGATGCTCGCCCAGCACGCGGTACTCAACCCGGGACGGGATGGCTCTGTCTCCCTTTGCGAAAAACCAATCGATGTGGTCGCTGTAATCAGACACACATTCGGCGGCCTCAATGATTTTAAGCGCCATCTGTGAGGAGAGCTTCTTAACGATCGGGATAGACGCCTGAGCAGGCAGGTTTTCGCGTACCTCCTTAAGCTCGCCCTCGCCGGTGACGGTCACATATTTGATTGATGACTGGTATACGCACTCCTGATCGCCCACGCAGCTTACGGTCCACAAAAGCGGGAATTTTTCACCGTTGTACCGCTCTACAAAGCGGCTTATCTCTCCGGTGATATCAGCGTTAAGCATGGGGAAATCCGGGTCGTTTATAGGCATGGCCCTTCCGGCCATGCCGTAGTTAACGAGAAGTCCGATGATGTTTTCCTCTTCGTCAATCACTTTCATAATTATCATTGTCGGGTCGGCGTTCTGATTATAGTCCTGAGTCTCTAGTGTGCCGGCGGGCGTTACCCAGTCGCGCTTTACGTTCATGTAGCTTTCGGTTTTGCCAAAGGCGACGCGCGCGGGCGTGAGCCTTCCAAGGGCCTCCTTTACCGCGTCGGCGGTTTGGTCGTGTATCATATATATCATCTCAAGCTCCGCGGGTGAGGGGACTTTGACACCACCGTAAGCGGGCTTTGCCTCCTCCGGGAAGGAGACCGTCACGCTCTGATGGTTCCGGGTGCTGCCGAATATGCAGCCCTCCTCGCTCACGCCGAACTCGGCGCAAAGTCTGTCCGCCATGCGCTGCTGTCCGGGGAAGGCGCTTAGATCACAGGAGATAAAAACGAGACGCCTGCCTCCGTCGTCCAAGACGATGACTCTTACATAGAGGTCGGAGTACACCGACTGGTATTTTTTCATTACCGGATCCTCATCTCTTATACGCATAAGCATATCGTCTGATGGGGTTATGACTCTCTTTGCCGCTGCGGCCATCAATGAATTCATAAAATACCTCCATTTATTAATAACGGCGTCCCTATGAAAATGGACGCCACAGATGAAGCCTCAAGTTGACGTGTCCGTTCTCTCTGAAGGTGACGCCTTCTGACGAGAGAAGCTCTCTCTGAAGCTCCTCGTGATTGGGTACAAGCCGCCCGACGCTGTTTACTACCCTGTACCAGCAAAGCCCGTCGGGGCATACTGCCATGGCATTCCCGACCATCCGCGCCCGCTCCGGAAAGCCGGTGAGCAGAGCTATAAGCCCGTAGGTTGCCACCTTACCGCAAGGAATACCGGATACGATCTTATAAACAGAACTGAAATATTCCAGCTTTTCCATCAGAGCGCAGTACCTTTACTGGGGAAATACAGCTCCGTCATTTCCGTGCCCTCAAGCTGTAAAAGCGCGGCCTTTTTATCTATTCCGCCGGCGTAGCCTGTAAGGCTCCCATCAGAGCCGACTACCCTGTGGCAGGGGATGAGTATGCTTATCGGGTTATGTCCAACAGCGCCGCCGACCGCCTGGGCAGACGCGCGTTTCCCGGTACTCTCAAAGATCTTTCCTGCAATGGCACCGTATGTAGTTACCTCGCCATAGGGGATGGTAAGGAGAATATCCCAGACCATCCGGCGAAAGGCGGTGCCGTATGGGTTAAGGGGAGGCATGAAATCAGGCTGCTTACCGGAAAAATAAATATCCAGCCACTTATCGGTGTCTGAAAACACAGGAAGCTCGCCATATCTGAAGTCCTTTTCAAGGCCGTCCTCAAAATATTTCTGTCCCTCTATCCACAGGCCTGTCACGCTGCCACCGCTGCCGCTTATAAAAAGCGTGCCAAGCGGTGAGAAATATTTGTGCAAAAATGTCATGACATAGCCCTCATATGTCCAGTTCTAGAAATTTGATTAGATTTCCGGAAAGTATTTTTTCCTGAGTATCAGCGGACAGCGGCAATGAGAGAAACCGCTCAAGCTCGGATTTCGGATTCCACATGGGGTAGTCGCTGCCGAAAAATATGTTGTCCTCACCGAATATCTCGATAAACTCCATAATACGCTCGTCTGTCATAGCGTAAAAGCTTGATGAGCAGTCCACTTTGACGCCGGTACCCGGGATGAATTCCGCAGCCTCGTCCCACTCGCTCCACCCGCCGAAATGCGCGCAGATGAGCTTAAGCTCCGGGAAGCGCTCAAGAAGCCGGGGGACAAGCCGTGGATTTGAATATTCAAACCTTGGATCCCCGGTGTGGAAGAGTATGGGTATGCAGTTTTCCTCACAGTATGAGTAGAGCGGCCACATGCGGCGGTCGTCAATCACAAATTGCTGAAAATCCGGGTGGAGCTTCACGCCGTGAAGCCCTGCTGCAATGACCCGCTCAAGCTCCTTTTCCGGTTCTGCATAGTCCGGATGTCCTGTGGCAAAGCCGATGAACCTGTCTGGGTATGAGTTGACCGAGCTGATTATAAAATTATTTATGCTCTCCACCTGATGGGGGGTGGTGGCGACGGAGTGGATAAGAAATTTGTCTATCCCGGCCTCGTTCCCGATACCGATAAGGCGGTCCACGGTGCCGCCGGGGATGTGCATCTCAAGACCGTAGAAGCTCCCGACTCCACCGGAGGCCTTCTCAGCGATCTTATCAGGGTAAACGTGTGCGTGTGCGTCGATTATCATGTCAATACTTCCAAGTAAAAATTTAAGGTGAGACTCCGCCGGGCGGACGTCTCACCTTACTATGACATATTCGGAACACTTTTTCAAGGTCAAACGTCATGCATTTTCCTTCTGAATACCCAAATGGCAGCCCCGAATATGACTGCTGCATAGCCGATCACCCAGAGAAGATGCCCCGGTATGGTGCTGTAATTTCCGTATAGCGCAGCCCTGCCTGCCTCCACCGCATGCATAAATGGCAGACACTGGGCGAGCTTCTGGAAAAAGCCGCCCACAAGGGCCGTGTCGAACCACGTACCGGAGAGCCACGCGGAGACGTTAGTAAGCAGTGCGCCGCAAACGCCGCCGACCTGCTTATCGGTAAACAAGCTGCCGCAGAGAAGGCCGATTCCTATGTACAGCAAGGCCGCGGGTATCATTATGACGATAGAGAGAAGGGTGTTGAGGCTGACTGTAAGCCCGAGCGGTACTGCAGCGGCAAAGCACACAAGGCTTTGGGCAAGACTCATTGGGATCAGAGGCAGGGTATAGCCGAAAATAAAATCGGCGGAGGACAGGGGAGATGTGAACAGCCGCGCCATAAATGAGCTTGTGCGGTCCCGGGCGATGAGCATACCGGAAAAGAGCGAAATGAAGGAAAGTCCAAAAACCGCGACACCCGGAGTGAGCTTATCGACGGCAAAAAGCTCCACAGGGATGTTTGACTGGATGAGCGAAAGCAGAAACAGCAGAACAAGAGGAAAGGCGATGCCAAACATCAGGTTGAGCTTATCACGAACGATTTCCTTTAAATTCCGAGAGGCAAACGCAGCAAATCTCATATCACATCCACACCTCCGGCAAGAGTGATGAACGCATCCTCAAAGCTATTTTTTCCAGTAAGCCTCATAAGCTCTCCGGGGGTACCTACTGCCCGGAGCCTGCCGCCGGACATAATGCCGATCCTGTCGGAGAGAGCCTTTGCCTCCTCTAGGTAGTGCGTTGTAAGGATAATTGTCACGCTGCCTTTAAGCTGGGAAATGAGAGCCCAAAGCTCTCGCCGGGCGATCACATCAAGTCCCAGCGTCGGCTCGTCGAGAAAAAGTATGCGCGGCTCGGATATCAGCGCCAGGGCGATGGAGAGCCTGCGCTGTCAGCCGCCGGAGAGCTTCCCCGCGTGCTTTGAGGCTATCTGCTCCATGCCGAATTTGCCTATAAATTCCTGTGATTTCCGCCGGGATTCATTCCTGTCATGACCGTATATCCCGCAGATAAGCTCAAGATTTTCCCGGACGGAGAGATTCGGCGCGACGGCCGTCTCCTGAGGGGAGACGTTTATTATCTCCTTTACCCTCCGCGTGTCGTTAAGTACGCTGTGCCCAAGCAGAAAAGCATCGCCGCTTGTGGGGCGGGTAAGGCATGACAGCATCCTTATTGTAGTGGTCTTTCCGGCGCCGTTTACCCCCAGAAGGGAAAAAAGCTCCCCATCTGCTATCTCCATTTCCAGAGAATCCACCGCAGTGACGTCCTTATATTTCTTTGTAAGGCCGATGGTTTTTATCGTGGTCATTGCTTCTCCTCCTTAATGTCGGAGAGTATGTCGATAAGCTTGCCTGCAAAATGTTCGGGGTCATCAGCACTGTCACTGTCACCAAGCTCACGCAGCGCCTCGGCCTTGTTTGTGAAGATGGCATCGGCAAGCTTTGCAAAGAATGAGGGCCGTTCAACAGCGATTCCCTTTTTAGGGTGGGCAAGAAGGATGAGCGTATCGCCCGGCTCAATGCCGAACATGTCACGAGCCTCCTTGGGAATAACTATTTGTCCCTTAGGCCCGACCTTGACAGAAGACATGAATGGGGCTGAATCTTTTTTTGGGGCTTTCATGATTCCACTCCTTAAATGGTTATACAAGTTATACTTGTTATACACATGATACTGCTGAGACCGAGCTTTGTCAATAGGGTCTTGAAATCCAGCCCCAGTTTAATCTATAATAGCTCACCGTTAGGAGGGATAAATGTGCAGGAGAACAATAACGATTATTTGGGGACGGAGCCTATAGGAAAGCTGCTTTTTAAAATGGCCGTGCCGGCGGTCACGGCGCAGGTTATCAATATGCTGTATAACCTTGTGGACAGGATATACATCGGACATATACCGGAGACAGGCTCACTGGCCCTCACGGGCCTTGGGGTGTGTATGCCGGTCATTATGGTTATTTCAGCCTTTGCGGCAATTATCAGTATGGGCGGCGCTCCTAAGGCCTCGCTTTATATGGGAAAACGGGACAACGCATACGCCGAAAAAATACTAGGAGGATGTTTTGCACTTCAGCTTGTACTTTCAGCTGTACTCACTGCGGTGCTGCTCATCTGGAACAGGCAGTTTCTCTTGGCCTTTGGCGCCAGTGAAAATACAATCGAATATGCCTCGGGATATATGACCATATATGCCATAGGAACTGTTTTCGTACAGCTGACCTTGGGTATGAACGCGTTTATAACGGCTCAGGGCTTTGCCAGAACCGGGATGTTTACTGTCCTTATTGGGGCGGTGCTCAATATTGTCCTTGACCCGCTGTTCATCTTTGCCTTAGATATGGGCGTTCAGGGGGCGGCTCTTGCAACTATAATCTCACAGGCGGTTTCAGCTGCTTGGGTGGTGCGTTTTCTCACCGGCAAAAATACGATTCTTAAGATAAGGGCCGCAAATATACGCATAAGGCGTGAGATCATAATACCGTGCATCGGCCTTGGCGTGGCTCCGTTTATTATGCAGGCCAGCGAGAGCATACTCTATGTCTGTATGAACTCCTCACTTTTAAAGTACGGGGGAGACCTTGCGGTTGGGGCCATGACGATAATCTCCAGTGTCACGCAGTTTTCGCTTCTGCCTATGCAGGGGATAGGGCAAGGCTCGATACCTATAACAAGCTACAATTTCGGCGCAAAAAACCGTGAGCGCGTAAAGCAGTCGTTTAAAAAACTGCTTATGGCAATGGTTTGCTATTCTGTGACGCTCTGGGTGCTTGTGATGCTGTTCCCGGCGTTCTTTTCAAGACTCTTAACGCCGGATACTGAGCTTATAGAGTATTCCGCGTGGGCGCTGCGCATATACTTCGCCGGTATGTGCCTCATGGGGGTGCAGCTAAGCTGTCAGATGACCTTTGTGTCCATAAGCTATTCCGTCTCGTCGGTTATTGTCGCGGTGGTCAGAAAATTCGTGCTGCTCATACCGCTGGTCTATATACTGCCGCATTTCTTTGCTGATAAGGCGATGGCAGTTTATCTGGCCGAGCCGGTTTCAGACCTGCTGGCTGTGACCTTCACCTCAATACTATTCGCTTTTCAGTTCAGAAAGGCGCTTAAAACCATATGAATCTCATGCGCGGCTCGGTTTTGAGCCGCGCTTTCGTTTCAAAATTAACGGAAAGGTAACATCTGAGCTGTTGAAAAAAGCGTCGAAAAAGTATATCCTTAAGCTTATATATTTTATTAAGCAAAGGAGAGTTTTTGATGTCGGAGCTGAGGGGAGACTGCGGCGGGGAGAATATGTGGTCGAAGGTAAAGTTTATTATAAAGCGGGACTGGAAGACCATCCCCAATATGCTGAGCTATTTCAGGCTGTTGATAATCCCGCTGTTTATATGGCTCTATATCGGCAAAAAGGCGCTCTACGCCGCGGCAGCGGTGATAATTGTGTCGGGCCTGTCTGACGTGGCGGATGGGTTTATCGCCAGGCACTTCAACATGGTCTCGGATTTGGGTAAAGCGCTGGATCCGGTTGCGGATAAGCTTACGCAGATAGCCATATTTATATGTCTTGCAGTGAGATACAGGATCGTCCTCTGGTTTGTGTGCATACTCGCCGTAAAAGAGCTTTTGATGCTTACGATAGGCCTTCTGCTCTTTAAAAGGACCGGCCTCGTAAACAGCGCAAAATGGTATGGAAAAATGACGACCTTTGTTACTGAGGCGACCGCCGTTATCCTTGTGCTTATTCCGAATATCCCGATGCTGGCGGTAAATATACTGGTTGGTCTCAGCATTGCCTGTGTGGTCTTTTCTTTTGTGATGTATGCACGCAGGTATTTTAAGATGATGAAGGAACATAGCGGCGACACGGAGGTTTGATATGTCAAAGAACGTGCTTCTTATCGTAAATCCAAGAGCGGGCAGGATGAAAATACGCACGTCACTTTTCCGCGTGACTGAGAGACTCTGCGGGGAAGGCTACCTTCCGACTATTATGATGACACAGTATCGCGGCCATGCCAGGGAGCTTGCCGCTGCGGCCGGCGGATACGATATGATCATATGCACCGGGGGAGACGGCACCTTAAATGAGGTCATAAGCGGAACAGTGTCTGCAGGGCTTTCAACGCCGATAGGCTATATACCACTGGGCAGTACGAATGACTTTGCAAAGAGTCTGGGAATACCCGTTACAGTGGATGGTGCGCTTGAGAATATAATGACCGGTGACCCCACACCAATCGACGTGGGAAGATTCAATGATGAATATTTTACCGATGTGGGCTTTATCGGCTATTTTTCAAAGACCGCTCGGGACACCCCGCAGGATATGAAAAACACCCTTGGCTTTTTCGCATATGTGCTTGAGGGGATAAAGGATCTGCCGTCGATGCGAACTATAAACCTTGAGGCCAAGATTGACGGCAAGACGATCTCGGGAGAATACCTGATCTGTGCCGTAAGCAACTCCAACACCCTGGGAGGAGTTACAAGCCTTGATAAATCCCTTGTAAAGGTAGATGACGGCCTTTTTGAAATGCTGTTGGTGGCAAAGCCCCAGAGCGTCGCGCAGCTGCACTCTTATGTAAGAGCAATGCGCACGGGCAATCTAAACTGTGAGGGAGTGACCTTTTTAAGCACCTCGGAAGTTGAGATAACCTGTGACTGTCTGGATCCGTGGACCCTTGACGGGGAGAGCGCCCCTTGGAACGGCAGCGTCAAGATCGACGTTCTGCCAAAGGCGGCAAGGCTTATTTTAAAATGAGAAAATGCCGAACGGCGCCAAGAAGGCGACGTTCGGCCTGATGGAGAATAAATGGAGCATATAAGAAAATTTCGCGAGAAAACAGCGGTAAAAATATGCGGCTGGGCTAGCCTGCCGTTTTTCCCGTTGTTCTGTCTTTTTGTCCTTGACTATTTCAATCTCTACCATTATTCAGGGCTGCAAACGCTGATCGAATATACACAGAAGCATCCGCTTTCCGTGCTGTTCGAGATACTCATTATGCTTGTGCTTATGGTCGTACTGCTGCTGATATGCCGCAAGGCGTGGATAGCCTGTGGTATCCTGGGATTTTTCTCTCTGCTTTTCGCGTTTATTAACTTTCTGAAAATTGCCCTGAACGGAGATAATTTCTACCCCAAGGATATCGCTATGGCAGGCGACGCGGGGGAACTGGCGTCCTTTATAACGGTGCCGCTGCCGGTGTGGTTTTATCTTGCCGTGGCTGTGATTATCGTGTGGACAGTGGTCTATGCGCTTTTTAAAGTGGAGATACCGCTGACCTGGAAGATACGTCTGCCGTCGGCATTGGCCATAGTGCTCTGTGTTTGGATAGCGTTCCTTCCCTCAAACGCCGAGAAGGTGATAAACCGCTTTGGAATGTACTATGAAAACACGGTGCTCCAGTCGTCGAACTATAAGGCAAACGGCTTCGTTGGGGCTTTTACATTAAATATCCTCATAATGCAGGATAAAGCGCCGGAGGGCTATTCTAAGGCTGAGATAGATAGTATCCTATCAGACTATGAGACTACGGAAATATCAGGAGAGCTTTATGATGTTGTAGTCGTCCTTAACGAGAGCTTCTTCGATATACGCATGCTCCATGGGCTTGATTTTTCAGAAAACCCGCTTTCAAACTATGACGAGATCATAGCAAGAGAAAACTGCTACAGCGGGAGCCTCTATACCACGGCGCTCGGCGGGGGCACTGTGCGTCCGGAGTTTGAGATGCTCACGGGGCTTTCCACGGATTACATGGTATCCGGTTCCAGCCCGTGGGAGTATGTTGATCACGATATAGACACGTACGTTTCAAATTACAAGGAGGCGGGCTACAGCGCCATCGCCCTTCACCCGTATGATGAGAAGTTCTATTCCCGGTCATACGCGTATCCCTATGTGGGATTTGATGAGTTCTATGGACAGTCAGATCTGGCTGAGATGTTCTCACTTAAGTATAAGCGCGGGTATGTGACCGACGCCTCCACACTTGAGGCGATGGAGTACTTTATGGATAACGCTGAGGATCCGATGTTCCTCTTTACAATAACCATGCAGAACCATCAGGCATATAACCCCATGAATGAGGAGGACATAACGGTAACCGTGTCCTGCGATACTGTTGAGCAGGGTATACTTGATTCCATCACTACATATACGCAGGGCCTTTATGACGCGGACAAGATGCTCGGGGAGCTTTGCGATTACATTGACAGCCGCGAAAGGCCGACAATACTGGTGTTCTTTGGGGACCACCTGCCGACGCTGGGATCGAACTATGGAGCTTATAACCAGACCGGATTTGTGGATTCATCGAATGGCTTTGACCGTGAGGAAGCAATGAGGATGTTCTCTACACCTTTTATTATCTATTCCAACAGGGATATAGATATAAGCATTTTTGATTCCAATACGGAAAATGAGATATCCCCATACAACGTCCTGAATGCCGTGGCTCTTGCGACGGATTTTAGACGTACACCTTATATGAACCTGCTGCTGGACTTTTACGAGGTCACGCCAATGTATAATGTCAGGCTGCATCTTGACGAGAATGAAGAAATCGTTTATTTTACAAAACGCATGCAGCTGATAACCTATGACAGGACTTCGGGAAAGGGATATTCCCTTCACTGATAGACAGAGTTAAGAAAAAAACACCGCAGATAGGAGACCAAAAAGAGTATCCAATCTGCGGTGTTTGCGTTAAATAAATCTTTGAATAAGAACCTATACACACGGGAAATGATCATTTAAAAGACCGCATGGCCTTGCATAATGTTTGGCAGCGTCAGTCTGCGCTGCACCCTACAAACAGCTCATTGACACGCCTTACTGGGCATATCTTCATCATGCGCTCATTGACGGCGGCAGCTTCTTCAACCGTCATGTCCCTTGCACCCACTGGGCAGACGGCTATGCACCTCATGCAGGATATACACTTATCCGCATCAGTCCTTGTCACGTCGTGGAGATCTATTGCCCGGACGGGGCATCTGTCTGCGCAGGTGCCGCAGTTGATGCATTTCTCCGTGTCGATCTTGGGCGCACGGCCCTTGCCCGCCTTCTTCTCCTTGTAGGGACGGTTCCCCGGGACCGTGACCGGCCCGGCATATGGCTCCGTAAGCTTCTCCGCTATCTTGACCCCAAAGGCCTCAAGCTCCGCCCTGTCTGCCTCGTCGGGTCTCCCGGCGGCGACGAGCCTCGCTATCGAGTGCTCCGCTATGGCGGTGGCAGCAGCGATGGGTCTGAAGCCGGCGGAGACGGAGACGTCCTCAAGCTCGGTGAGCGTATCCTCAAAGGCACGGTTGCCGTATACGCACAGAAGCACGCATCTTGCCCCCGACGCCTTTATCTGCCCTATACGCTCTGATGCCGTAAATGGCACTCTTCCGCCGTAGGAGGGGACGGCGATGACCGCAAAGTCCTCATCACTCAGTTCTATTGCGGAAAAGTCCGTCCTCGTACCGGTCAGGTCTATGACCGTATTCTCCGGACTCAGCTTTGATACCAGTATATCGGCACACCGCTTCGTACCGCCTGTTGGACTGAAAACTATCTCATAATACTTCATATCTTTACACCTCCATGTTATTAATTTATCATGTATTGAATCATGCAAAACGTAAACTTATGCCTGCGTAAAATACAATCTGGTTCATAATGAAAAAATTTTCGCTTCACACACTAAATTCAGGAAGAAACGGCGAATGGTTGCCGTAATCTGTAAATTTATCCGGTATGCCGATATCAAGGAGGGACTTAAGCAGTTGTTAAGGCGCTGCTATGTATGGATATTCAGAGGCATGCCTATGAATGCTTTTTAAGGCTTGAGCCAAGTGTGTCGGAGACATCGGTTATGGTGACAAAGGCCCCCGGATCTATCTGAATGACTATATTTTTGAGGCGTGTTATCTGAAAGCGGTTTACCACGAAATAGATAATGGTTTGCTTTTTGCCGGAAAAATAGCCTGTGGCGTCGATATGAGTTATTCCGTGTCCAAATTCCTCCGACAGAGCCGCGCTTATCTCTTTTTCCATAGTGGTGCAGATCATAGCCGATTTGGCTTTGTCAAGTCCCTCTACTATGAAGTCCACTGTCTTGATCGCCGCGGCGTAGGTGATTATGGAGTAGAGCGGCAGTATCCAGCTGTGGAATATGCAGCCTGTAACTATGTAGAGTAAGACGTTATACGCCATTACAAACGTACCCACCGTTATGCCCAGACGTTTTGCAAAGATCACCGCCATTACCTCCACACCATCGATGGCGCCGCCGGCGCGGATAGTAAGACCGCTGCCTATACCGGAGATAAGCCCGCCGAAAATTGCGCACAGAAGCAAATCTGTGCCTGCAAACGGTGAGGAGGAAGAGACGTCCACCGGAAGCACATAGATTATAAAATGGGTGGCTAGGGAGTAGACAAGTACCGCCCAGCAGGAATATACGGTGAACGCAAGACCCATCTTACGGTAACCATATATGAAAAAGGGTACATTGAGAATTATTAGAAACATCGGCATGGTCAGGTATTCCGGAGTTATCTGCCAGAGCAGCATTGAAGTTCCGGAAAAACCGCTGTCGTAAAGCTGTACCGGTGAAAGAAACATTACTACACCAACAGCGTTTATAATGCCGGCACATAGGATGATAAGTAAATTCTTGAGTTTGATTGGCTTCATTAATTACCTCCTGTTATGTTTTATTCTATTGTAACATAGCAGGGCAGAAACGCGCAAGATGCTTAAAGGCCCGACATAACGTCGGGCCTTTAAGCTGTTTTATTACTCCTCCGGAAAAGTGACCGATATGCTGGTGCCCTCGCCCACTGTACTGTGAAGGGCAATGGATGCACCGTGGTACTGCGCCGCGTGTTTTACAATCGAAAGGCCAAGACCCGTGCCGCCAGTCTCACGTGAGTGGCTCTTATCTACACGGTAGAACCGCTCGAACACCCGCTGCTGGTGTTCCGGTGCGATGCCTATTCCTGTATCTGATACGGTTATCTTTCTGCCGGAAATCTGAATTTTTATGCTGCCGCCATCCTTGTTATACTTAACGGCATTGTCGCAGAGGTTATAAATTATCTCGTAAATCAGCCGTTTAACTCCAAAAATGTTTGTATTGTCGCCGCCTGCCGTTATACTTATACCTCGTTCAGCTGCCGCCGGGGAGAGGGAGTCTGCTGCCTCCTGTGCCAGCGCAAGCAATGCTACCTGCTCCTTCTGCATCGGTTCAGCCTCATCAAGCTGAGAGAGCCTGATGATGTCGTCTATGAGCGTGACGAGCCGTGCGGCCTCTGAACGTATCCGGCCTATAAAGCGGGGCATATCCTGCTCCTTAACCAGACCGTTTTCAATAAGCTCAGCAGAGCCCATTATGGAGTGGAGAGGGGTTTTCAGCTCGTGGGAGACATTTGCGGAAAACTCGCGGCGCATACGCTCCGACTGGGCCTTCTCGGTCACGTCGAACACCAGCAGCACCACGCCGGTGATGTGCCCGTCAAAGCTTATGGGGCTTGCACCAAGCTGGTATTCCTGTTCGCCGCGAATTACATTTGCTTCACTGTGCGCACCCGCAAGTGCCTGCCTTAAAAGCTTTTGCAGCTGCAGGCTTCGGTCTACCGTCAGTATATCCCGTCCTATGGCGCTGTCGTCAGCTTCAAAAATCTTCATAGCGGACTTGTTCATGCTGAGTATAGCGCCGTCCGATCCCAAAAGCACCAGCCCCTCGCTCATGTTATTGGTGACGGCTGTGAACTCATTTCTTCTGCGCTCAAGCTCATTGAGCTGTAGTTCGATCTGCTTATGCTGACGTGATATGCGGGTGAGCAGGGGAGAGAGCTCCTCATAGGTGTCGTTTTCCAGCGGCTCATCTAAATTCAGATTATTAAGAGGCTCGATAATTCTGCGGGAGATGCGTCTGGCCAGCAAAAGGGACAGTACCACCGCCA
>JBJDXR010000014.1:0-3084 GCA_051866775.1 Oscillospiraceae bacterium
ACTCAGGGCTTTGGAATATTTTCCGACGGTGAAAAGCTCGAACTTATAAAGCGCATAGCACAAAAGCGTGGAGTGATTGTACTCACAGACGGAGACGGCGCAGGCTTCGTAATCAGAAACCATTTAAAAGGCATGCTTAAGGACGGCACGGTAAAGCATGCATACATCCCCGATATTTACGGAAAGGAGCGGCGAAAAAGGACATACTCCAAGGAGGGAAAGCTTGGCGTAGAGGGTATGGAGCGGCAGGTTATTATTGATAGTCTTAAACGCGCCGGCGCAGTTTTTGAGGAGGATACGGCGGATTACAGCGCCCCTCCGCGGAATTTGATAACAAAATCCGACCTTTTTGAGCTTGGCCTTTCCGGGAATCAGAACTCAGCCGATCGAAGAAAACGGCTCTTAAAGAAGCTTGATCTTCCTGAACACCTCTCTGCAAACGCTCTTATTGATATATTAAATATTCTATACTCAAGAGAGGAACTGTTCGAGCTTAGCTTTTGAGCATATCATCAATTATCAGCGCTCCTATCGAGGCGGCAAGAAGTATTGCCTGAGGCGTCCTGTAAAGCTCTGCGCCAAGGTAATGAAGCCTGTATGTATGTGCGGTGAGTTCTCCGGCATATACCAGAATAAGCAGCGATGCCGCAAGCATGATGCACGACAGGATAAGGCTTATTTTGTATATTTTCACCGCAGGAGGACTTACGCCGCCGCGGCAAAAGCGTTGTTTTAGATTTTTCATAACGTTAGTCTCCCGACCCCGTCATTGCCGTGACGGGGGTTTTTGTTTATTGTATTATCACCGGTGTAAATGCTCAATGAAAAATTTCTTCCTTTTTTGCGATTTTGTCGTTTTTTGTCGAATGATGTCGCAACTTGCGGTCAAAAGCATCTGGCACAATTTGACGGATTATGCAATAATAAATGTAAATATCAGGGATCATTGGAGGAGAAGCTAATGAACAAAAGAGAAGTTGTCCGGAAAAGCGTCAATATGCCGCAGGGAAAGCGGACTTTCGTCTATTATGTAATAAAGATGTCGTATCAGTTGACGGCCTTGACGGGAAATATACACGCTTTGGGGCGGAAATTGAAAATGCTGACGGGAGTGGAGGATGCCGGGTATCTGATATTTCCGGCAGTGAAGCCGAGACTGAAGAGTTTGTGAAGCTGCTTGCGGAAAACGAGGTAACACCGGTCGCTCTTCAGGATGTGGCTTATGATTGGCTGTGCAGTAAGTTTTAGTATAAGAAGATTTTTCCAATAGGATTTTTTGGCGTAACAGCCTATACAGATTTGTCATGTTGTGTTATACTTTAACAAATCAGAAAATATTTGGAGGCACAGCCTATGAAATGTCCTTATTGCGGTTTTGCTGAGAGCAAGGTCATTGACTCCCGTCCAACTGAGGAGAATATCCGCCGCAGACGCGAATGTATGTCCTGCCAGAAGCGCTTTACCACATACGAGTTTGTTGAGAGGATGCCTATAGTCGTAATTAAGAAGGACGGCAGCCGTCAGACATTTGATAAGGTAAAGCTTATTAACGGAATGATAAGGGCCTGTGAAAAGCGCCCTGTCACAATGAACGATATCGAAGCCGTGGCTGATGAAATTGAGCAGGAGGCCCAGAACTCTATGGAGCGGGAGATACCCACCAGCTACATAGGGGAGATGGTCATGAAGCGCCTTAAGGGGCTTGACGAGGTGGCATATGTAAGATTTGCCTCGGTCTATCGCCAGTTTAAAGATATAAATACTTTTATGGAGGAGCTTAACAAGCTGCTTACGGAAAAATGAAACTGCAAAACAGCGCCCGAACCTATTCGGGCGCTGTTTTTCTTGACAAACATTTAAAACATTATTACTATCAAAATTAATTTAGACGATGAGATGCAGAGCAGACATTCTCAGAAGATACTGCCCAGACGGATACGCTCCATATCACGCATGCTCTCAAGATGAGCTATCACAAGTCCTGATGAGCTTTTTACTCCACCCAGCTCCTGCTCATAGATGTGATCCATCAGCTCATAAAAGTCGTCTGTCATGGAATCAATATCGCTATGGCGCAGGACGATGTGGGTGTAGCCGTCGCTGCCGTGCCAAATGTCCATCGCCCGCATGGCATACTTTTCAGACATATCCCAATTATCACTTTCCGCCTCCGCGCAGGCTTTTTCTACAAGCCCTGAAATTTCTGTGGTAATGGACGAGAGATAATGCGTATTAATTAGTGAGAGCGCCAGGATAACAGCCAGCAAGGCCGCTGCGAAAATCTCCTTTTTCAATTTGATGCATCCTTTTTAACGAAATAAATATTTCCTGCACCGTCTATTGTCATTAGGTATACTGAGCTTGGGCTTTTTACCCCGCGTTTTCGCAGCTCCGAGGATAGCCATTTTTCGTTTTTGCCTACAAGCGTGAGATTTTCTTTCATGGTACGCCCGTCGCTAATGATCGAAACCGGTGAGCCGCACTCCTCTACTTTGATTCCTATCTGAGCCGGCGTAACGGGGGATTGATCCTGATAGAGAAGAACGCTCAATGTACCGTCGGTTTCAAGTATAGCGTGCTTGACGCTTTCTATGTCTGTGACCTGCATACTGCGCAGCTCAACATACAGCTCATCTAAGGATATGCGGTTTTTTCTCATCTCACTTTGCACTATTTTGCCGTTATCGATGAGGATGCTGGGCTTTCCGCATATGAGCCTTCTGACGCGAGTATACTTCACTGACAAGCCGGACATTATCAGCTGACAGGCCAGCAGCGTCAGCACGGGGATTATACCATAAACGAGCGGTATACCCACATCCTGAAGCGGCTGCGCGGCGAGATTTGAAATAAGCACAGCGACGACAAGCTCAATAGGTTCAAGCTCCCCGAGCTGTCTTTTTCCCATGATGCGCAGGGAAACAATCAGCAGCACAAATATAATTATTGTCCTTACAAACGAAACTCCCATTTATTTCACCGCCGCGCTTTTTATGCCTTTAGCATTACCGAAAAACGGCGTAGTATGCGGCTTCTTTGTCTGCTAAATCAGCCGATTTTGTTTCCGTGGAGTAATAAAAGTAT
>JBJDXR010000015.1:0-2945 GCA_051866775.1 Oscillospiraceae bacterium
CCAGGGGCCATGTTTTCTCCGGTAGTCAGGTCGTATTGCAGCTCTGCCGCCCAAAGGGTGATGTTGATGGAGTGCAGAATGTCCGCCATGCGTTCAGCGTCTTCCTTGCTGATTGCTTTTTGCTCGGCGTACTCGAAGTGATCGCCCAAAACGCCCATGAGCATCCGCCGCGCCCTCATAATATCTGCGAATATACCGTCCACGGCTTGAGCAATGGTCAGCCGTTCGGCGGCGGTGGTCTTCTCGATATACATAAAATCCTCCTTGATTTCAGGAGGGGGCCATGGTACAATGACCTTGACCCCCTCGGGGTTGTGTAGGCTTCATATCCAAACGCTTTGGTCGGCAGGTTGGATATGGGGCCTTTTTCATGCCACGCAGAAGCGGCGAACGGTGGTTTCCCGGGTGAATGCCTCGGCCACGTCGGGAAGGGCCTTTCTGAGGGCGCTGGCGTCGATTCTGGCGGACTTTACGGCTTTCCAGGTTACTTTATATTCCCCGGCCCTCAACTCCTCCTGATCGCCCATGTGGGCCTTGATCGCGTCCTTAATGGCTTCGGTCTCTGCCTGGGCTTCCTCGATCAGGATTTGAAGCTGGCGCAGCTCCCGGACCTTGCTCTCGATCTCGTGATTGCTCATAGTGTGTGCCTCCTTCGTGATTTGGGAGTCGGGACCGTCTGGAATGTCGCTGGCTCTGCACCCCGCTTACCAGTATGTCTGGTCCCGCTCGTGGCTTGTTTAAGGCCGCTCCCTCTTGACATGATTATAATAACATATTTACACCAATATGTCCATTGGCACAATATACATATTTACATCAATATATTTAGTAAAAATAACATATTTACATCAATAGGCGGTTGAAGTACAATAAAACCACAATGGGGAAGGTGTCGGAATTTTCCGCCCCCCTCCAAGGAGGTAAAATATATGCCAGTATCAAAGGCAAATCAGAGGGCGGTCAATAAATACGTCAAAAACAATTATGACCGTATTAACGTAACCATGCCTAAGGGCAAGAAAGACATCATACAGGCTCATGCAGCGGCCCAAGGCGAAAGCGTCAACGGGTTTATTAACGAAGCCATAGACGAGAAGATGGAGCGGGAGCAGAAAGGAGATAAGCCAAATGACAGATAACAAAAAGCGCGCTTGTTTCTATTGTGAAGGCACTGGAAAGTTCAAAAAGCCAAACGATGAGGACGCATTTGATAAAAGATTTGACTACTATGACAAGGCTCATTTTATCTCTATGGGAGAAATGAGGCAAAGAGCATTGGAAGACGTGGGGTATACATTGATTGACTGCCCATATTGTGGCGGCACAGGTATAGCGCAGGAATAACCCCGCCCTTGTCCTTAAAGAACACAAAGATGCAATCAAAGCCAACGCAGAGGCCCACAACGAATCTGTGAACGGCTTTATTAATCGGGCCATATCCGAGACTATGGAGAGGGACGAAATGAAAGGGGTGGGTTAAGTGGCTGGAAATAAGAATATTGACATCAAGCGGGATTTCAGCATTGAACTCTGCGATATTGTTTACAAGCTGCGGCAATTAGAAGAGGGACGTATTTATGAAATGACCGGCGTGCGCGCGGATGGAACCCTTAACACAAACGCCGTGGAACTCAAAAAGATGTTAGCCGATCTCTTATTGAAAGTTGAGGGTAAGCGACCTTCTGGCGAGGAAGAATTAGCTTCATTTCTTGAGTAATAGTGGGGTGAATTTGATGGGAAAATATATTGAGCTTGCGCAGGATAGAGATTATTGCCCTGAGAGCGACCAAATCCTGTCTCAGCGGAGCTGTGCAGGATGTAAGTACTACATCGAATTTTTTGTTTCAGACATGGGGCTTCCGTGCGTGAGGTGCAGCTATTTGTCTGAATCAGAGGAATAAAGCATGAGCCAATACGAAAAGGCACTGTTGTCTATCCTGGGCGGCACAAAGGACCGCAACATTCTCTTTGCAGACCTCCAGTCCGTTCTTGATCGTTTGGGCTTCCAGTGTCGCATAAAAGGAGATCATTTCATCTATACTAAGGACGGTGTGGAGGAAATTATCAACATTCAGCCGATAGGCAACAAAGCAAAGCCCTATCAGGTGAAGCAGGTACGAAATATCATTCTTCAGTATCAATTGGGAGGCGACATAGATGCATAAATATGAGATCATCCTATATTGGAGCGAGGAAGACGGCGCATATATCGCAGAGGTCCCCGAACTGGCCGGTTGCATGGCTGACGGTCCCACGGCCAAAGATGCACTGCACAACGTGGAAAAGATTATCCAGGAGTGGATTGAGACAGCCCAGAAACTAGGGCGGCCTGTTCCAGAGCCGAAGGGCCGGTTGAGATATGCGTAAAGTCTGGATTGACAGCAAGGGCCGGGGAGCGTTCCCCGGCCCCAATTTATAAATACGGAGGATGTTAAGATGCCAAAGGTAGCATTGACCGAGAAACAAGCGGAAGAGCAAAGGTTTAAAACACTCAGTGATGCCATTGTAAACGCGGTCAAAGAGAGAAAAGGAAGGTACGATCTGCTGGAGGAAGAGGTTGCGGGGCGAATTGGTGTGTCAACGGCAATCTGGCGCAAGATACGAAATGAGGGCTTGGCAACAACGGACTTTAAGACGGTGTATACCGCAGTCCGTTTTGCAGGATATGATTTGAAGCTGGAGAAACATAACGAACCCAAGAAAAAACCGGCAGCAATCTCCGTTTCTAAGGATGATACTTACGGAACAATTATAGAAGGATTTATCCGGCGTATCGTGTTGGAGACGATGGAAGAGTATGGGCAGTAACGGCAGAAGGTGGCGCAAGGTTCCGGTGCAAAGTGTGCAGGGCTTGGCAAAATGATTGCAGCGGCCTATAATGGACATAGAAGAGACCGCATAAAATTCTGTGTAATCGACAGACGTCGACAGTATGAAGATCTTCG
>JBJDXR010000016.1:0-2817 GCA_051866775.1 Oscillospiraceae bacterium
TACTACATTGTGTTTGACCGCATGACAGACTGGGGCTTACCGAATAAACACTTTAAGGCGGATGTCAGACCAGAAACATTATGCCAGCATACCGGAAGATACGACAAGAATAAAAAATCTATTTACGAATGGGATATTGTTGCGGTAACGCATAACGGCAGAACTGGCTACCACCTTATAGAGTACAGAGAGGAATCCGCAGCTTTTGTCTTTACTCAGGGAGAAATGTATAACCATTTTGATAGCTGGCATCCGGATTGTGAATTTGAGGTTGTAGGTAATAAGTTTGATAATCCTGAGCTTGTGCAGAAGATTCCGCAGTACACACCGGAAACATTTGGGAAAGAGATTGAAAAAACAATTTTGAAAACGATTCCCGGTAAACAGCTTTCCTCAATCAGAGCTTTCCTTGATGACAGAGGACTGAGCTATCTGTATAAATATGACAAGGAGAACTGTTCTATATCCATCGCCAAAAAAGGTACTGTTATACAATGGACTGATACTGGATATGTGGTAAGTGATGAAAGCGGCCAAGAGCGCAAATACTCCAGTCAGAGCAAGGTAATAAATCAGGTTATCAATCCTCTTTTTGGAAATGCGTATAAGGGGGTGTAATACATGGTAAGACAAATAACAGGCGACTTGCTAAAGTGTGATGCAGAAATACTCTGCCACCAGGTAAATTATTACGGTGTTATGGGAGGCGGCATTGCTGCCTCTATCCGTGATAAGGTGCTTACGCCAATTCAGTATAACAGCTATCAGAATTATTGTCACATAAGAGGCGAATCCGCACTTGGAACAGTTCAATACCTTAACATTGAGCCTCATAAAAGAATCATAGCAAATCTGTTTAGTCAAAGGGATATGCGTACGGATTATTATGCTATGCGGAAGTGTTTGCACCAGGTTAAAAATTATGCTGCTGAGTACGGCTACACAGTTGCGGTACCGGGCCACATCGGATGCGGAATTGCAGGAGGCGACTGGGACACTGTTCTCAGTATTCTCTATGAGGTATTTTCCGGGGATGTTGATCTTATAATCGTGAACTGGGACAAGGAGGTGTAACATGAGGAAACGACTTTATATAACCGGGCTTATCTTGGCTTTTATGTTCATTGTAATACAGACAAAAGCCGGACACGAAAAGCCGATTGCAGATACAGATTGCGAGGAGCTTTTACCAGTAGAAACGGTAAGCATTGCGGCTCCTCAGGTAAGTTGTTCCGCAGAACCGGAAACTACAACTCCGACGGTAACAACTGCATGTGAATATCCGGAATTTACTTATAGCAGAGATTGGGATTCACACGACACTTATTTGCTGGCGCGCATAGCCATGGCCGAGGCTGAGGGAGAAAGCATAGAATCAAAAGAATATGTAATACTCACTGTCCTTAATCGTGTGTGGTCCGATGACTTCCCTGGTACTATTGAGGACGTAATCTTTGAGGAAAGCAACGGAGTATATCAGTTTTCATGTATTGGTAACGGGCGATGGGATGACTGTCTGGAGCCAAACCCTGAGTGCTTTGAGGCCGTATGGAATGTTCAGGGTATGCCATACGACATATCCGAGGGGGCATTGTATTTTGAGTGCTGTGAGGATGAAGATAACTGGCATAGTAAGAATTTGGAATACCTTTATACAAGTGACAATATCAGATTCTACAAGTAGGAGGCAGCTATGATTACATACTGTGATAACGAGAATTGCGAGGATAACAGAGACGGTCAGTGCAACCGTGGATCCATTATGTTGATAAATGGGTCATGCAGTAACTTTAGGGAAAAGACTATCTTCCCCGTGAATGATGACGGAGAGGAAGTTTTACCATGGATACCAAAACCAAGAGTTTAAGGAGGAAAGCATTATGCAGGTAAAATTCAAAATGGAAAAGGCAACAAAGAACACTATCCGGTTTACGGAAGTTTTGGAGAATGAGCTTGACGCTCCAAAAATCGGAACGCTCTACGTACCAAAGTCCACCCTCAGTAATATTTCATGGGCGGACGGCAAAGAATTGATTGTTGATATTAAGGCAGAATAAGGAGGATATAGCAATGGTAAGATTGGATATGATGTTAAACGGACAGTTATTTTCATATAACGGAGAATCGGGCGAAACATTGAAAGAATGTAGAGATCTTTTTATGAAGGCAGCAGAATCAGATGTTAAAGCACCTGAAATACCTAAAGGTTTTCCAAAGGGACATAGGATTTTATCATCAAAAGTAAAGCGGCTTATAGGTGGAAACATTGATGATATAGTAAGTGAAATCACGTCTGGAAATCTTTTACTCAATGTTGGGGATTCCATTCAGTGTTTATTAACCACCGGGCAAAATGTAACATTCGAGGTAACGGATGTTGATGATGTTGGTTACAGATTGGAAATGAAGGAGCTACTTGAAACAATGCCTCATACAGATGTACGAGAGTGGTATGATAAATTCTATAATTCCACGCTCCCGGATTCTTTGAGAGAGGCTATTATACCTACAAGGCGCGTATATAAAAAGAACGGAAATGGCGATTTGGTAGAGTTGCACGCAAAAATTTTTATGCCGTCTGCGTCCGAGGTATTCAGCGAGGAAGAATTTGAGGAAAATAGCTGGCTTGGAGATAAGGGAGTCTATAAGCAGTTAGATTTTTACAAGGACTGGAGAAACCGCATCAGATGTACCGTTGAGGATGGAAAGCCTAATGCCTGGTGGTTGCTATCCGCGACTGCTGGCTGTTCTACGCTTTTCGCGGGTGTCGGCAGCTACGGGGGTTGCGCCAACGCCAGTGCTACTAATACCTGGGTG
>JBJDXR010000017.1:0-51871 GCA_051866775.1 Oscillospiraceae bacterium
TTTTATTTTGTGTGTATTGTGTTTTCCTCCCAGCCGGCGGCGCGGCGCAAGCCCTCACACTCTCTGGTTAGGGTGTGTCTTAAAGTACGTATTCAGCACCTCGCCGGTGCGGCTTTCGGCACAGGCGGCGCACTCCTCCGGAGTGCCTGTAAAGACTATCTCTCCGCCCTCGTCTCCGCCCTCGGGGCCGAGATCCACTATCCAGTCCGCCACCTTTATCACGTCAAGATTATGCTCGATGACCACCACGGTATTGCCCGCGTCAGTAAGCCGGTTCAATACGTCCACCAGCTTTCTCACATCGTCCGTGTGCAGACCCGTGGTGGGCTCGTCAAGGACGTAGAACGTGCTGCCTGTGCTCTTGCGTGAAAGCTCCGTGGCCAGCTTTACCCTCTGGGCCTCGCCGCCCGACAGGGTGGTGGAGGGCTGTCCAAGCTTTATATAGCCAAGTCCCACGTCCTGAAGAGTCTGGAGCTTCTGCTTAATCTTCGGCAGATTCTCAAAGAACTCCAGCGCCTCGTCCACCGTCATGTCCAGCACCTCGCTGATGTTCTTGCCCTTGTAGCAGACCTCCAGCGTCTCCCTGTTGTAGCGCTTGCCCTTGCAGACCTCACAGGGGACATATATATCCGGCAGGAAGTGCATCTCGATCTTTATAAGCCCGTCGCCGGAGCAGGCCTCGCACCTGCCGCCTTTCACGTTGAAGCTGAACCTGCCCGCCCCGTAGCCTCTCGTCTTTGCATCCGGTGTGGACGCAAAAAGCGCCCGTATATCCGAGAACACCCCCGTATATGTGGCGGGATTCGAGCGCGGCGTGCGCCCTATGGGCGACTGGTCAATATTTATCACCTTGTCAAGGTGTTCAAGCCCCGTGATGGACTCATGCTTTCCGGGGCGGACCCGCGCCCGGTTAAGCTCCGCCGAAAGCGTCTTATACAGCACCTCGGTGACTAAGCTGGATTTTCCCGAGCCGGAGACGCCCGTCACACAGGTCATGACACCCAGGGGGAAATCCACATCTACATTTTTAAGGTTGTTCTCCGCCGCGCCCCGTACTGACAGGAAATTTCCATTTCCCTTCCTGCGCTCCCTGGGCACCGGTATGAACTTTCTCCCTGAGAGGTACTGTCCGGTTATGGAGCTTTCGGACTTGAGTATCTCTCCGGGCGTGCCTGCAAAGACGACCTCGCCGCCGTGTATTCCCGCCCCGGGGCCGATATCAACGATGTAGTCGGAGGCCAGCATGGTGTCCTCATCGTGCTCCACAACTATCAGCGTATTGCCCAGGTCCCGCAGGCGCTCCAGCGTCTTTATGAGCTTGGCGTTGTCCCGCTGGTGCAGGCCTATGGACGGCTCATCAAGAATATACAGCACCCCCATGAGCGACGAGCCTATCTGGGAGGCAAGGCGTATTCTCTGGCTCTCACCGCCGGAGAGCGACCCGGCCGACCGGGACATGGTCAGGTACTGAAGGCCCACGCTCTTTAAAAAGCCCAGCCGTGAGCGTATCTCCTTAATTATTGTGTCCGCTATAAAATGCTCCTTCTCGGTAAGGTCCAGCTCATCTAAAAACGTGAGCGCCTGTGTCACCGACATATCACAGAACTGGGAAATGTTCTTCCCTCCCACGGTGACAGCCAGGACCTCCGGCCGGAGCCTTGCGCCGTGGCATCCGGGACATTCGTGCTCGGACATATACTGCTCAAGCTCCCAGCGCATGAATATGGACTGGGTCTCCTTGTAGCGGCGCTCAAGGTTTGCCACTATCCCCTCAAAGGGCCGGGACATGGTGCCGCGTCCCTTGCCGGTCTCATATTCCACAGACAGCTCCTCGCCCTTGGTGCCGTAAAGGAGTATGTCCATCACGCCCTCCGGCAAGTCCTTAAGGGGCGTCGTCAGTTTGAATTTATACTTCTTCGCCAGCGCCTTAAAATACATAAGGGCTATGGAATCATTTTTTATGTTGCCCCAGCCGGAGGCCTGAATCCCTCCGTCGGCTATTGACAGCGACAGGTTCGGCATGATTATCTCCGGATCTACCCTAAGCTGTGTGCCGATGCCGGAGCACTCCGGGCAGGCGCCAAGGGGCGCGTTAAACGAAAAGGCTCTGGGAGACAGCTCCTCGATGGATATGCCGCATTCCTCGCAGGCGTAATTCTGCGAGAACATCACATCCCGCTCCTCCTGGGGCAGGTTGACCATTACTATCCCTCCGGAAAGCGCAAGGGCTGTCTCTATGGAGTCGGTGAGCCGCCTGCCCATGCCCTCCTTCACCACAAGCCGGTCGATAACTATCTCTATCTTGTGCTTCTTGTTCTTTTCCAGCTTTATCTCCTCGGATAAGTCATAGACGGTGCCGTCCACCCGGGCGCGGACATAGCCGCTTTTCTTGGCGTCCTCAAACACCTTCAGATGCTCGCCCTTGCGGCCGCGTATGACCGGGGCAAGTATCTGTATCCTTGTCCCCTCAGGCATCGCGGCTACCTGATCTACCATCTGGTCCACTGTCTGCTGGCGTATCTCCCTGCCGCACTTGGGGCAGTGTGGGATACCGATGTTGGCATAAAGCAGGCGCAGGTAATCATATATTTCCGTGACCGTTCCGACCGTGGAGCGGGGGTTATTATTTGTTGTCTTCTGGTCTATGGATATGGCGGGAGAAAGGCCCTCAATGCTGTCAACATCGGGCTTCTCCTTCTGGCCGAGAAACTGCCGGGCATATGACGAGAGGCTCTCCACATAGCGGCGCTGGCCCTCCGCATATATGGTGTCAAAGGCCAGAGACGACTTTCCGCTTCCGGAAAGTCCCGTCAGGACCACCAGCTTGTTTCTGGGAAGCTCAATATCGATGTTTTTGAGATTGTTCTCTCTCGCGCCCCGTACAAAGATGCTGTCGCGCATATTTTCCGCCTTTCAGTGAAAAATGAAGTATAATTATAATATCTATTTCCGCATACAAGCGGTATTATAGCACTCTTTAAAATATTGTTCAACACGGGTCTTAAACAGCATTTTAAAGATTTTACGTACAAAAAAATATATTTTTGTTATACGTTTATTTTTAGTTTATTCATTTTTTGGACACAAAAAGACAGTAATATATAATTACCCCGAAGGGGGAGAAAGTTCCTATTTAAGGAGAGATCGATTATGAACTTTGACGATTATGAAAACAAGGATATGAACACCGGCTTTGACCCGGAAAACGGCGGCGGTGATCCTGAAAAAATAGAATCTCCCGTCGGCAAGAATGAAGCAGAGGCTGCAAACCAGGCTCCCTCAGGGGATGACACAGGCAGGGACCAGACCCCCGAGCCCGTGCAGACCTACGACCCCGATGACGGCCAGCAAAGCATGTGGAGCGATCCGGCATATGAGAGCGCCTCAAAGGACAGCGGCGATATCTACACCCCCGGGCGCTACGCATACGGCGCGCAAAACAGCCATGAGTCCTCCCGTGAGGAGCCGAAAAAGCCCAAAAAGCGCCATGGGTTTTTAAGGGCCGCATGCCTTGTTCTGGTGTGTGCGCTTGCGGCGGGAGCGGCAAGCTACGGCGTGGTCGATTATATGCTTGAAAACAACGAGCCGGCAAGCTCCGGTACACAGGTCATCCTCGGAAGCAGCGGCGGAAACAATGTAACCGGCTCCACCTCCACCAGCACCCACAAAGGCGACACTCTTACAGCAAACGACATTTATAACATGGCCACAGAGCAGGTCGTGGGCGTTAACACCTCCCTCACCACTACCAACATATTCGGTCAGACCTCCAATTCCGCGGTATCCGGCTCCGGCTTTATCATCTCCAGCGACGGCTACATCCTTACAAACTACCATGTGGTATCCTACGCCGTGAAATACGGCGGTGATTTGACCGTCCTGATGCATGACGGCACCAGCTATGAGGCTGAGGTCATCGGCTATGTAGAGGATAACGATGTAGCTGTTATCAAAATCGCCGCCACCGGCCTTAACGCCGTTACGCTGGGAGATTCCGACGCCATGCAGGTGGGCGATGTGGTATATGCCGTGGGCAACCCGCTCGGCGAGCTTGACTACACCCTTACAGACGGCATAGTCAGCGCCCTCGACAGGATCATAACCACAACTGACGAGACTACCGGCGCATCCACCTCGATGAATATGTTCCAGACAAATGCTGCTGTAAACTCCGGCAACTCCGGAGGCCCCGTATATAACGCATACGGCGAGGTCATAGGCATCGTCACCGCCAAATATTCCGAGACAGGCGTTGAAGGCCTCAGCTTCGCAATACCCATCAACGACGCGGTGTCTCTTGCCACCCAGCTCATCGAGCACGGCTATGTATCCGGTGCTGTTCTGGGCGTCAGTGTGCAGGATGCAAGTTCTGTATACTCCAGCTTCACCATGCAGTATTACGGCTATCCTGACGGCGTGTGTGTCATGGAGGTGAACTCCGGTTCCGCCGCTGAAAAGGCCGGCGTCACTGTAGGCGATATAATCACCGCCGTGGGCAGTACGAAGGTGACCTCCACCGACGAGCTGAAGCTTGCCCTCAGGCATTATAATCCCGGAGACACGGAAAGCCTGACCGTCTACCGCGTGAGCCAGACGCTCGGCTCCGGAGAGTACATCGATCTTACCATCACCTTTGACGAGAAGTCCGCTGAGACCTCCGGGGAGAACAGTTCCTCTCAGGAGAATACACAGCAGAACAGCGGCGGTTTCGGCGGTTTTGGAAACTTCGGCGGATTCGGCGGCTGATAAGACAATATAAGTAAAGGGCAGAGCGGTACGCTCTGCCCTTTTTCTGCGACCATACGGCGCATATCTTTCAGAATCCCAGTCCCAAGCCTCCGGTGAGCTTCGACATACTGGAGCTCATCTCCTCAGAGGCCTTGCTCAGAGCCTCGTTAACCGCCGCAACTACGGCGTCAGAGAGCATCTCCACATCCTCGGCGCTCTCCGCCTCTATCACGGCGCTCTCATCGATCTCGAGGCGCAGCACCTGATGCTTGCCATTGACGACCGCGGTGACCATTCCGCCGCCGGAGGATGCGGAAAACTCCTTCTCCTCGATCTCCTGCTGCATCTTCAGCATATCCTGCTGCATCTTCTGGGCCTGCTTTATCATGTTCATGTTCATCCCGCCGCCCATACGTCCGCCGGGAAATCCGCCTTTTGCCATAATATCCGCTCCTTTAAAAATAATGTTATTCAAATTTTATGTTTCCAAATCTGGCCAGCGAGTCAAGCTTGTCATCCTGGACCTCTTTACGGACTATGCCCACAGAAGTATCAACGGTTATATTCCTGCCAAGCACCGTTGAAGCCGCCTGCGAAACAGCGCTCTTTACCGCCGGGTCGTTCACCATAAGCAGTACAAAGTCGTTTGCCGCATGCATTATAAGGGAGTTTCCTGTAAGCTCCGGTGCAAGGTTGACCTTGTCCGACAGGAATCTAAAGCGCGTCTCCTCCACATGGGTTGAGCATATTTTTAAGGTATCATCCCACCATGCGTCCTCATTACGGTCCGGAGCTGCCGGCTCCGGGGCTTTCTCCTCCGGCTGTGCCCAGTTTATCGTATCCTCCGGCGGCTCCTCATCCCAAGGGGGCGGAGCCATGTCCGCATCCGAAAGAGCCGGCGTGCCCATAGCGCTTTCAACAGCCTGCGCCGGGAGATCCTCCCACGGCGCGGGAGCGCTGGTTTTTTGAGGCCCCGGCGCAGCGGCAGGGCGCCGGATCAGAGGCTTTACCTCAAATCTGGGCGCGTGCTCTTCCTCAAGCGGATTTCCGCTAATCATCCCCGCCAGCTTTATAAGGCAAAGCTCCGCGGCAGTCTTTCTGTCTTTCACTGTATTCATGGAGGTGATGGTCTCCTGAAGCGTATCGGATACCGCAAGCAGCCTCCCCGCGGAAAGCCCGGAGGATAGCGCCGCCAGCCTGTCCGCCCCAAAGGCGCCTGAAAGGAGCTGGCCGCTGCCCTGAGGGGCAACCTTTATCATCATCATATCCCGGCACAGCGACAGCAGGTCGGATACAACGGTGCCGGGATCGGCCCCGCCGTAGTAGAGCTTCTCAAAAAGCTCCAGCGTCCCGGGGATATCCCCGCCACGGAGCTTTTCCCAAAGGGCGGCGGTGTTCAGCGAGCCTGTAAGCCCCACCGCCGACATCACCGCGTTTTCGTCGACCTTATCTCCGCCCCGGCACTGGTCCAATAGTGACAGCGCGTCGCGCATGGCCCCATCGGCAAGGCGCGACAGCAGCGACGCGGCCCCGTCGGTAAGCTCAAAGCCCTCCTGAGACGCGATAAATTTAAGGCGCTTTCTAATATTCTCCGGCGTCAGCCTCTTAAAGGAGAAGCGCTGGCAGCGGGATAGTATCGTGGGCGGTACCTTTCTAAGCTCGGTGGTGGCCAGAATAAATACAAGGTGCTCCGGCGGCTCCTCAAGTATCTTTAAAAGGGCGTTAAACGCCGACGTGGATAGCATATGGACCTCGTCCACGATGTAGACGCGTTTTTTTACCGACGCGGGGGTATAGACAGCCTCATCACGGATAGCGCGGATGTTGTCAACGCCGTTATTGGAGGCCGCGTCTATTTCCACAACGTCCATGACCGCCCCGGACTCTATCCCCCGGCAGGCCGCGCACTCATTGCACGGGTCGCCGTTTACCGGGTGCTCACAGTTTAAGGCCCGGGAGAGTATCTTGGCGCAGGTGGTCTTTCCGGTACCGCGGGTACCAACAAAAAGATATGCGTGGGAGGTACGGCCCGTCTCAATCTGGCGGCGTAAGGTCTCCGTTATATGCTCCTGCCCGACCACATCGGAAAAGCTTTTCGGGCGGTATTTCCTGTAAAGCGCCTGATACATAGCGGCACCTCCTTTAATTATAGAAAAGCTCCGGCTTACTCGGAGCCGGAGCTTTGCCTTTGCGGCACACGGCGGAACCGCACACCTGCCTTTGGAAGCTACGATATACCCGTTACGCTGCATAGAGGCTCAGAGCCGGCGACCTTACGGCACACGCGGGACACTGCTTAATGCTGCTCGGTTCCCCGCCTGACATGGTTCACAGGCCAACGTTGCGCAAGACCGACTCGTCAACGCCTGTCTGCAGCGGCAGACAGCACATCGCACAACCGGGGGCAGGGATTCATCCCCGCTGTAGCGGATTGCGGGTACAGGGCACCGCTATCTCCCCAACTAGTGCGGCCCCGCCCTGCGCCGCTGTGGCTCAGGGCAAGACTGCTTTTCATTCTCCCAGAAAAGCGTATTATTTATTATACATGAATTCACCGGTTTTATCAACAGTAATTTTACACTATCGGCAAAACCTTTAAAATACCCGGCCCCGAAATAATCCGGGCCGGGTATCGCTCACTTATCAAACGGTACGGCGTCGATATCATAACCGCCTTCTGCAAATATCTCGAGCATACTGTTGTAGATGTCTACAGTTACATCTTCGGTCTCATAATTTATCACATATGCCGCGCCGTCCTTGGCCGTCAGAACAATGACTTTCTTTGTGGAGCAGGTGACCATGAGGTAATAGTCGCCCCACCGATCATTATTCCACATACCTGTCTTATAATTTTTAGTGCTCTCGCCGTTAACAGGCTCCCCGTAGTCATCCAGCTCCGTTACCTCTGCGGATATTATATCGTCATAGGATACGGTGACGGAATTTCCGTTCTTCTCCTCCAGGCTAAGGCCGCTCTCGCCCCAGATTATCTTGCCGCCGCTCTTATCCAAATTTAAAAACACAGTCGCGGCAACGACAATGACAAGCATCACTATTAGATTTCTGTAAAGCTCTCTCTTGCCTGTAAACCGCGGCTCTTCTGCCTCAGGTTTATTTCTTTTGTCCGCCATACTTTATATCTCAAAGAAATCAAGCACCTTCTTGATGGCCAGATCCCAAAAGTCCCACTCATGACGGTAGCCCGGCACGTACTCAAAGGTAGCGTTTGTGACCCCCAGCACCTTGGTAAGCGACTCAAATTCCAGAGCCTTCGGATAGCAGGGATCGTCGGTGCCGCAGGTGTAGTACATCTTGGGCAGTTTTCCGTAGATTTCGGCGTAACGGCCTCCGGTGTACTCGCAGGACTTGAGATAGGCGTCCACCGTGGGGTACTTGCAGATAGCGTTCAGCTCCTTTATGCTGATGCCCTCACCGGGAGCCGCCCATTCAGAGGGGAAACGGGTCCTGTCCTCCATCGCAAGCGCACGGAGCTGCTCACCGGTGTAGTTTCTGTATTCCTCAAGGTACGGAGATATTCTGAGAGAACAGCTCAAAGGCGCAATGCCGCCGAATTTTTCCGGGTGCATCATAGAGAGGAGCATGGTACCTGAGCCGCCCATTGACAGGCCGCTTATGTAGTTATCCTTAGGCTCTGCCGATGCCGGAAAAAAATTATATATAAAAGGCATGAGCTCCTCAAAAAACAGCTTTGGGAAGTCATAGCCCCCGGCAAACTGGGGCTGAGGCGCGAAATCGCTGTCCAGCGCGTTGGGGCATACGACTATTACACCGCGGTTTTCAACGTATCTGACAATACCGGTGTTGTTCACCCAGTCGCGCTGGTCCCCTCCGCCCCCGTGCAGAAGCCACAGAACCTTGTATTTTCCCGAATTATTATAAAATTCCTCAGGGGACCGTCCTCTTCCGGGGCCCGGCACTATCACCGTCAGCTGCGTGGGCATGTGCAGCACGTTGCTTTTCATGCTTATATCATATACCGCCAAATCTATCTATCCTTTCATTTCATTATCACACAGTCTCATCTCTGGCACACTTGTTCGATATGATAAACAGTGCCGCTATAAGCGCTGCAATTATCCACAGGTTTACATTCCAACTGCCGAAGGCACTATAAACAAAGCCCATCCCCATGGGTCCGACAGCGGCTATCAGATATCCAACGGACTGGCTCATGGAGGAAAGCTCCGCCGCATCCTCGCCGTTTGCGGCCCTGAAGCCAATAAACGCCATAGACAGCGCAAAGCACCCGTTGCAGGCAAAACCGCTCATGAGCGCCCCGACCATAAGCACAGCAGGACTGCTTGCAAAAATCAGCAGAAGTATCCCCACGAAGAAAATGCCCAGCACGGCAAAGGTGGTCTTTCTCTGATCCCTGCTCTTTCCTGCAAGCGCCGGGACCACAAACGACGATATAATGCCTGTCATCTGAAATGCTGAGACATAGTACCCCGCGGTCTCCGCGTCAAGGCCCTTATCCTGAAATATTGAGGAGAGCCATGACATAAAGCTGTAGAACAGCAGCGCCACAATGCCCAGGAACAAAGTCACCGACCATGCGGTACCGTTTTTAAGAAGTCTGCGGCTTTTTCCTGCGCGTTTCGTGTCAATGTTCACATACCTAACCGGCAGCCAAGCGACAATGGAAATAACCACTGGCACTGCCCATAGACACAGCATATTCCTCCAGCCAAGCCCGGAGCTTGCCAGAGGGTAGTTTATTCCCGAGGCTATACCTGAAGATATTGCCAGCGCAGCCGAATTCAGCGCCGTGACTATGCCATATTTTTCTTTAAACTCTTTCTTGATTATGGCGGGCATCAGCACATTGCCGAAGGAAATACCAATACCGATAAGCAGCGTCCCTGCGATGAGACCTGTAAGGCCCAGGTATGACCTGACAACGATCCCCAAAACTATAAGTGAAAGCCCCGTGATCAAGGTAACATATGTCCCGAGCTTTCGGTTCAACACACCCGCCACCGGCGAAAATGCTGCAAAAGCCAGCATGGGTATGGTCGTCAGCATACCGGCCGCCGTGTCGCTCAGGCCCATGTCGGGCTTTATCAGCCTCAAAAGGGAGCCTATTCCTGTCAGTGACGGGCGCATGCACAGTCCAACGATCAGAATAGCACACAGCAGATATTTTTTCCCGGATTTTTCATTTTCCTTTGCAATCATTTAATCAACCGCCCTATAAGCCAAAGTGCCTAAGCATACAAACGACCGTCGGCTCCGGCTCGCCGTGGTCATACCCCTCAAGGATCTCATATCCTACCTGCTTTGCTCCCATTTCCCCTGCAAGCTGGGCAAACCAGAGCACCTTGTCCCGGCAGCCGTCCTTATCTCCGCAGCAGAAGAACACCTCCGGAAGCTTCCCGCTCTTTAGGGCCTCCGGGAAGCGCTCGATAGTACACTCCATGGAGTTCACATAGTCCCTGACGGTGTCGTAGCGGGCTATCATGTTTATCTCCTTAAGGGTTATTCCAAAGCGCGGGTCGCCGTACTCCGTGGGGAGCGCCGTGGGATCTGCCTCCGCCATGGCTCTAAACTGCCATCCGGTCATATCGAGATACGGCTTTAAAAACTCCGACTCCCTTATGGAGCTGCCCAGCGGAGCAATGCCGCCGAAGCGCTCCGGGTGCAGAAGTCCCAGCATCAGTGCGCCGGCTCCGCCCATTGAAAAACCGGATATGTAGTTATCCTCCGGCTTTCTCGACGCCGGGAACGTACCGTAAATAAAGGGCACAAGCTCATCAAAGAAAAAGTCCGTATAGTTATAGCCCGTGCCGAATTCCGAGTGGTTTGCGTAATCGCTGTTGATACCGTTGGGCATGACCACTATGACCTCGTGTCCCCTCAGGTTTCTCTGCATACGGCAGTCCTGAAGGAAGTCATTATAGTCCCCTGTGGCTCCGTGAAGCATCCACAGTACCGGATACGTCTTCCCAGAACCGTAAAAATCCGCCGGTGCCGCGCCGTACGGTACGTCAGGCGTAAGCACACAGACAGGCACCTTTGTCCTCATTATATTGCTCTTAAGCTTTATCTCAAGCTGATTCATACTTCACCTCCATCTGATTTTCGGTATATTCATTCCTCTTCCTGCGCAAAGTCATTGGTGATATCCACACCATGCGGCATATCATGGCTCTCCTCCTCGATGTACCGCTCTCCTTTTACTGAGAAAAACATCCATATAAGCATTCCGCTCACAGCTAAATAAGCAAGCAGCTGTACAGTCTCCGACGGGAGAAACAAATCACGGGCGATCAGAACGGAAGGCACCGCTAAGAGGAGAAGCGCGGCGAAGATAACTGACAGCAGCGCAAACTCTCTGACGGACACCACGGACATCCTGTACTCATATTGTGTCATCCTATATTTAGCGCCCAGCCTGAAGCAGCCGCACAACAGAAGCCCCAGCAGGGAAAAGAAGAGCAGCACCTGCAGGGCAACAAGCCACTTTATGCCGTTCACCGCGCTGTTCCAAGCCATTGCGAGGACAACCGCAGCAATACACAGGATTATCTGTGCCAAAATAAGCAGCTTTTTTCTTTTCCATGTTCGTTCATCCGCATCCAAATGATAATATGTACCCTCATAAACGAACTCAATTTTTTGGTTGCCGTCCTCGTCGATTACGATACGCTTTTTGTAGCCCTCAAAATATTTTTGGTTGAACATGCTGCCCACATATCTTCTTTTAGGCATATTATACGCTCTCAGTCTTTTCTCCGTTAAGCTCCGGATTCACCTCATAGACCCGGCAGCAGGATACATAGTGATCAGGCAGCACCTCCTGCAGCTGCTGGGGCTGCTTGCAGCGCTCATCTGCATACGGGCACCTGGCTAAAAACCTGCAGCCCGGCAGCGGATCTATCGGCGAGGTCAGCTCACCAGTCAGCATGATACGCTTTCTCTCATGGTCAATATCTATAGAGGGTATTACGGAGAGCAGCGCTTTGGTGTATGGGTGCAGGGGCTTATCGAAAAGCTCCTTTGCCTCACTCTTCTCAACGGCCTGTCCCAAATACATGACACATATACTGTCCGATACGTGCCGCACAACAGACATATCGTGGGTCACAAACATATATGTAAGCCCGTATTCATCCTGAAGGTCCTTAAGCAGATTCAAAACCTGTGCCTGGATCGATACATCCAGAGCGGAAACCGGCTCGTCACATACGATAAAGCTGGGGTCCATCGCCAGTGCTCTGGCGATGCCAACGCGCTGGCGGCGTCCACCGTCAAGCTCATGCGGATAGGCGTGCATCATGCGTTTATCTATCCCCACCAGCTCCACCAGATCCCTGGTTTTAAGACGGATCTCGTCCCGGTTATACTTTTTCGTCAGCTTCAGCGCCTCATGGAGCGTCTCCTCAACCGAGCACCTGGGATCAAGGGAGGAATACGGATCCTGAAAGATTATCTGCATATGCTGGCGCATTTCCTTAATGCGCGCAGAGCTTATATGGGTTATATCCTCACCATCGTAAAATATCTGCCCGCCGGTACTCTCATGCAGGTGGATTATCGTCCTCCCCAGCGTAGATTTTCCACATCCGGATTCTCCCACGACGCCGAGAGTCTTGCCCTTTTCTATGGTGAAGGACACATCGTCGACCGCGTGGAGCATCCCGTGGGGGGTCGAGAAGTATTTCTTAAGATTTTTTACCTCTATCAGGCTCATATTCCCCACCTCAATTTACACTTTCAAAAAATTCTTTTGCCTTAAGGCAGCGGCAGGAGTGGCCGTCTCCCAGCTGCGTCATGGGTATTTGCCTGTCCTCCATGCAGCTCTCGCAGGCATACTTACAGCGGGGCGAAAACTTGCAGCCCTTCGGCAGGTCGGTCGGGTCGCACGGCATACCGTCGATGTTATGAAGCCTCTCCACGTTGCCCGTAAGCGACGGTATAGCCCCAAAAAGCCCCTGCGTGTAAGGGTGCGACGGATTTTTAAATACCTGTCTTATGGTACCTGTCTCCACGATCTCTCCGGCGTAGACCACCGCCACATAGTCGCAGCTTTCCGCCACTATCCCGAAATCGTGTGTAATAAGTATCATAGCCATTTTCTTCTCCACCTGAAGGTCGTGGATCAGATTAAGGACCTGCGCCTGAATGGTCACATCCAGCGCGGTGGTCGGCTCGTCTGCTATGAGCAGATCCGGACTGCATGCCAGAGCAATGGCTATTACCACGCGCTGCTTCATTCCTCCGGAGAACTGGTGCGGGTACTCCTCATACCTGTTTGCGGGTATTCCCACCATCTCCAGCATCTTTTTGCCAGCCTCAACCGACTCCGCTTTAGATACCTTTCTGTGTATGCGTATGGTCTCGGATATCTGTTCGCCGACAGTCAAAACAGGGTTAAGGGCGGTCATCGGATCCTGAAAGATCATGGATATACGGCTTCCGCGTATTTTCCTCATAGATGCCTCATTCGCCTTTAACAGATCGGTTCCGTCAAATACTATCTCACCGCTTCTTATCTTCGCAGGAGGATCAGGAAGTATCCTGAGGATGGATTTTGCTATACTGGTCTTTCCGGCGCCGGTCTCTCCCACAAGGCCCAATGTTTCTCCGGGCTTAAGCGAGAAAGACACTCCGTTTACTGCCTTTACCACCTCCATATCGGAGGAGTATTCCACATACAGATCTTTTATCTCAAGCAGAGCGCCCTCAATATTATTACTATCAGTCATAATATCTCCTCCATCAATCGCGAAGTCTCGGGTCGAGCGCATCGCGCAGCCCGTCGCCCACAAGGTTAAAGGCCAGTGCGGCAATCATAATGAAAACTCCCGGCGCCACAACAAGGTGTGGATAATGGCGCAGATAGTTCTTGCCGCTGGTGAGTATAGCGCCCCACTCCGGCAGCGGCTCCTGGATACCAAGTCCCAGATAGCTGAGGCTCGCGGACTCGATGAACTTTCCGCTGAGGCCGCCGGTGAAGGAAATTATTATCTGTGGGATTATGTTCGGTATTATGTGCTTTATGATAAGCCTGGGCTGGCTGCAGGTTATGGCGCGGCCGGCCTCGATATAGTCCTGATTGCGTATCTGCATTATGAGAGATCTTGCGACACGTGTAACGCTCGGCACTGTGGTAACGGCCAGAGCTATGGTCGTGGCAAAAAAGCCCGAGCCCAGGGTCTGGGATACCAGTATCGCCATAAGCGTTGCGGGTATGGATTGGAAGATGTCGCAGAACCTCATGATAATGTCGCTTATAAGTCCGGTGAAAAAGCCCGCAAGGGAGCCGAGGATAATTGCCAGGATAATTCCGGTCGCCTGCGAGGCCACCGCGATTGCCAGAGAATAGCGCGTGCCGTAAAGCACGCGGCTCATAAGATCGCGCCCGGCAAAGTCGGTGCCGAAGGGATGCTCCCTGCTCGGAGAGGCGTATGCATTAATCGGATCCACCGCATCATACCTGTACGGCGACAGATACGGTGCGAATATGGCGATAAGCACCAGCAGCACGATAACGATAAGGCCCACAAGGGCAACCTTATTTTTACAGAAGCGGTGCCATTTTTCCTTTAAATCCTTACGTCTGGCAGCTCTCGCGTCACGGGCGAGCTGCGCTATCTCCTCTTTGCTGGCGGTCAAAGTCTTTTCAGGCATCCTGCTTCACCACCTTTTTTTTGCGTTTTCCTCCGGCGGTATACTGCGCCTTAATGCGCGGGTCAATCAGCGCGTATGCGAAATCCACCAAAAGCATGATTATACTAAATAGTATTGACAGCACCACGACGCTCCCACGGACAACGGGATAGTCGCGGTTGCCGATAGCGTTTACCATGTATTGTCCGACGCCGGGAATGGAGAAAACGTTCTCGATTATGACCGTTCCGCCGAGAGCCGATCCGAAGGAGCCTCCTATGCCGGTGACCAACGGTATAAGCGTATTCGGAAGGGCATGTTTATAACGTATTTTGCCCTCGCCAAGTCCCTTGGCCCTCGCCGTTACAACATAGTCGGAGCGTATCTGCTCCAGCATATAGGTTCGGGTAAAGCGCAGCTCGTTAGCTATTCCCATGAGCGCCGCGCAGAAGCATGGCATGATATACGACGTCCAGGAGGTTATTCCAAACGCAGGAAGCCAGTCAAGCTTAAACGCAAACAGAAGTATCAGCATCTGCGCAAGCCAGAAGTTGGGTATGGATATTCCCACCATGGCGAGGACGACGCTAAGCCTGTCCTGCCATTTGTTGTGATGCACCGCAGCATTCACGCCCAGAGGGATACCCACTAACACCTGTACAAGGCAGGATATAAGCGCAATGAGCGCCGTACGCGGAAGTCTCTCAAGCAAAGATTCTATAACCGGTATCTTATTTATGTATGACTCACCAAGATCAAATTCCAGGAAAGTCTCCTTGAGGAACCTGCCAAGCTGTACTATATATGGATCCTCAAGTCCCATGGACTCACGGAGAAGCCTTACCTCCTCCTGAGTGGCGCTTGAACCGAGAATGATTTGGGCCGGATCTCCTGGGACAAAATACATGATGGTAAAAATCAGTATCGCCACACCGAGAATGACCGGTATCAGCCATAAGGTTCGTCTGATTATGTATCTACCCATTTATTCAACCTCGCTTATTCAGCAGCAGAGTATATTCATTACAATACCAAGTAAAATGTAAAGCCCATTTAAAAGTATATGTAATACGGCATAATGCCGTATTACATATACTTTATGTATTATTTGTTTTTAGGAGAAAGCTTACTTGTTTACGACGCACTGGCCATAGATAAGGGCGCAGTTGCGGTCAAGTGTTATAGTATCAAACTTATCGCTTGTCACTACATAGCCATAGGAGTAACCGACCGGATACAGGAAGCAGTTTTCATCAACATAGTTAAGGAGCGTTGTGACTGTATCAACACTGTATGTCTCAGCGAGGTTTGCCTTAAGGAACAGCTCCTGAAGTGTCTCGTCATAGATGTAAAGTCCATTCTTTCCGGTTTCAAAGGCATTTACATCCAGAGTGCTGAAGCGGCCGGGGGTGTTGATGCTCATGACGGTGTTAAGAACCATATCCCACTTGTCGCCAACGGTATCAAGACGCGTGGTGTTAAAGAGCGCGGACTCAACTGTATCCACCTGAACAGTGATGCCCACATCGCCCAAATAGGACTGGATAAGAGTTGCCATCTTGGTGTTGTTCTCGTTGTTCATGGAGAGCAGCTTGATGGTAAGCCCGCCGCCGTATCCCGCCTCGTTAAGCAGATCCGCTGCCTTATCCGGATCATAGGCATAAAGCACCTCGTCGTTAAGAGACTCGTCATAGTCTGCGTAATAGGGGGAGCTGTTGGTGGTGGCGGCCGCTCCATCAGAGCCAAACACATTCTGGATTATTGCCTCTGTATCAATGGCGTAAGCGATTGCCTGACGCACCCGAACATCGCTGAGGGCGCTGTGTTCGCCGCAGTTCATCTCCAGCTGATAAATAAGCGAGGAGAGGTACTCCTTGGCATTATAGCCGTCAAGCGGCTCACGGTCATCGCTCATAAAAAGGCCCAGGTCGGTCTTGCTCAGCATTATGTTACCCGCGATGGCGTCGATGGTGCCCATCTCAAGGGCCAGTGCCAGCTGGGAGGACTCGGTGATTATGGTGAAGTTCACGGTCTTTATGGAACCGACCGTGGAGAAGGAGGAACGCGCGGACTCATCGGTCTGCCAATAATCATCCCTCGCAACAATACGGGCGGAGGATCCCGGGGTGTACTCGTCAAGGACATAGGGGCCGGTGCCGATAGGATTGGTTGCGAAGCCGTTGGAGCTGGCCTCATAGGATGCCTGCGATACTATATGGCAGGTCTTAAGGAGCATATTGAGGCCCACGGCGCTCTCGTCCTTAAGATACATGGTCAGATGGGTATCATCAATTATATCGAAGTGGTCGAGATAGCGCACGCCCCAAGCCAGCTGGCCAGCGGCGATGCACTGGTCAAAAGAAAAGACTATGTCGGAGGCGGTGATATGCTCTCCCGCGGAATCGTAAACATTGTCCCAGATCTCAAGAGAGTATGAGCCATCATCGTTTTTCTCGATGCTCTTTGCGATTATAAGCTCCAGTTCTCCGTCAACATTGAGCTGCGCCAGCGGCTCATAGACCGTATTGTACAGGACCTGCTGCCTGCCATCGTGGGCCATGAGCCACGGATTGCAGGACTCAAGATCCTGAGTAAGTCCGCAGGTGATTGTATCGGCAAGCTCAGCTCCGGAGTCTTTGTTGCCGCTTTCATCGCCCTTGGGTTCGTCATTATTCGTCTGGTTATTTCCCGAAACATCGTTTTTATTGGTGTCGCCCTCGTTGCTTGTTTTTGAGCTGCATCCGGCAAACATTAAGCATATCATAGCCAGAGCAAGGACAACTGCTAACAGCTTTTTTCTTTGCATTTTTCTTTTCCCTTTCATATTATAATTTTTCAGAGTGTTGTCGCACGGCAGCGCTTTAAAATAAAATCGCCCACCTCCTCATTTCGCCAAAAAACGCATCTTTTAAATGTATTTAATTTTACGCGAAATGTATCTAAGTATTTTTCGGATTATGTATTTATTTTCCCGCTATTTAATATAACACACTTAAATATTAATTGTAAAGCATATAAATATTACAAAATGTTTTAAAAATTTTTGTAATATTTGCTCAAGCTCTCTTTTTCGATAATTATTTTAGTCCGAACAATTTTAGATACATTTTTTCTTAAAAATAAATACATTTTTATTTCTTGACATCCGAAAATGTATGTTTATAATTAGAATATAGATTTAATTTAAGTTGAGGTTCGCAGTATGGAAAACACGCTGCCCAAAATCCCCAAATATCTGCAGATTTATCAGCAGATAAAGCGAGATATAGACTCCAACAAATACGGTCCCGACTCGCGCTTCCCGTCGGAGAACGACCTAATGGTCAGATTCAATGCCAGCCGCACCACAATCCGTCACGCCACAAAGCTGCTGCAGGATGACGGCCTTATAAAATCGTGCCGGGGGCGCGGGACCGAGATCTTGTCTACCCTTCAGGCTCGCAATATCAGCCGGGGCAAGCGGCAGTCCGAGGTTTATCGCGTGGATTTCAATTTCCTCGGCGCATCCATACAGGATTCTTCAAGCTCCGAACCTTTGATAGATGTGGTTCCTGCTCAGTGTGCCGTTGCAGAGGCGCTTGATATTCCTCCAAAATCGGACGTATACCGTATCCGATGGCTTCACTTTATTAACGATCTTCCATATTTGTACCTGATCAACTTTGTGCGCATGGACATGGCGCCCGATCTTCCGGAGCATATACACGGGATGTTATCGCTTTACCCGATACTCTCGGAGTATTACGGCATGAATTTCACCCTTGGGGAGGAGACAGTCGAGCCGACAGTTGCCGACTTCATATCCGCGCGGCTGCTGGAGGTCGAAATTGGAACTCCTCTGCTTCTGCTGCGCCGTTCCTCCTTATGTGATCAAGGTCCTTTGGAGTACAGTCTCTCGACCATCCGGCCGGATCTTCTGCAGATAAACCTCCAGCTTCGGAATACAAGTCCAGATGTTATTGTATAAACAGCAAAACGCAGGGATATATCATCCCTGCGTTTTAATTTATCTATATAGGCTCAGCTCTGCCGGCTAAGTAAAGCTTTGAATATGCGCCGTCACTCATCCAGCTTGAGCACTGCCATAAACGCCTCTGTCGGTATCTGGACCGTGCCGAGGGAGCGCATCTTCTTTTTGCCCTCCTTCTGCTTCTCCAGCAGCTTCTTTTTGCGGGTTATGTCGCCGCCGTAGCACTTGGCAAGCACATCCTTGCGCAACGCCTTTACCGTCTCACGGGCAATGACCTTGCCGCCGATAGCCGCCTGCACGGGCACCTCAAAAAGCTGGCGGGGAATATTCTCCTTAAGCTTCTCACAGAGCTTACGCGCCCGGGGATAGGCCTTCTCCCGATGGGCGATGAAGGAGAGCGCGTCCACCTGATCCCCATTTAACAGCAGGTCAACCTTCACAAGATCTGACTCACGATACTCGGAAAACTCATAGTCCAGGGAGGCATATCCCTTTGTCTTGGCCTTCAGCGTATCAAAAAAGTCGTAGATGATCTCCCCAAGCGGCATATTGTACCTAATCTCCACAAGATTTGTGTCAAGATACTGCATCTCCTTGTACTCGCCGCGTCTCTCCTGGCACATGGGCATTATATTTCCGACAAATTCGGGAGGAGCAATGATAGACGCCGCCACAAAAGGCTCCCTTGTCTCAAGTATGGATGCCGGGTCCGGGTAGTTGTGCGGGTTATCCACCTTCACCACCGTCCCGTCGGTCTTTGTGACCTCATAGATGACGGAGGGCAGCGTTGTTATAAGGTCAAGGTTAAACTCCCGCTCCAGCCGCTCCTGAATTATCTCCATATGGAGCATCCCCAAGAAACCGCAGCGGAAGCCAAAGCCCAGCGCCGCCGACGTCTCCGGCTCGAAGGACAGCGATGCATCGTTAAGCTGGAGCTTTTCAAGTGCATCTCGCAGGTCCGGAAACTTGCTTCCGTCCTCAGTATAGATACCGCAGTAGACCATCTGCCGTGCCGGGCGGTAGCCCGGAAGCGGCTCGGCGGCAGGAGCATCCGCCTGCGTCACCGTGTCGCCCACCTGCGTGTCCCGTACATTCTTGATCGACGCGGTAAAATATCCCACCTCGCCGGCGTAAAGTCCGTCGCAGGGACTGTAGCTCTTGGGCAGGAGGTATCCGCACTCGATTATCTCATACTCCGCGCCTGAGGCCATCATCCTTATTCTGTCGCCTGTCTTCAGGCTACCATCCATGACGCGGATATACACAACAACACCCCTATAGGCGTCGTACTGGCTGTCAAATATAAGCGCTCTCAGCGGCGCGCCGGCATCACCGGAGGGCGCCGGTATGCGGCTTACGATATCAGAGAGCACCGCCTCTATATTTATCCCTGCTTTAGCGGAGATCTCCGGTGCATCCTGCGCCTCCAGCCCGATGACATTCTCTATCTCGTCCTTTACCCGCTTGGGGTCGGCAGCCGGCAGGTCGATCTTATTTATTACCGGCAGTATCTCAAGGTCGTGGTCAAGGGCCAGATATGTGTTGGCGAGGGTCTGCGCCTCCACTCCTTGGGCCGCGTCCACCACCAGCACAGCCCCCTCGCAGGCGGCAAGAGACCGGGAGACCTCATAGCCGAAGTCCACGTGACCCGGGGTATCGATCAGGTTAAGGACATAGTTCTGCCCGTCCTCCGCCTTGTAGTCGAGCCTTATGGCCCGGGCCTTTATGGTGATGCCGTGCTCCCGTTCCAGATCCATGTTGTCCAGAAGCTGATCCTCCATCTCCCGCTCGGGAACGGCGTTGCACAGCTCAATGAGCCTGTCCGACAGCGTTGATTTACCGTGGTCGATATGTGCTATTATCGAAAAGTTGCGTATGTTTTTTTGATCTGTCATATATTCACCTCAAAGCCTTACGTCCACGCACCTCACAGGATCTCACTTGTCCTTCCCGGTTATGCGGGTATTCTCGTGGAGCAGCTGCTCTGCAAGCCCGCTCAGCTCCTTAAGGCCCTTAGCGAGCCGCTGGAGCTCCTCGCCGCCGTTTTTCCCGGTGCGTCCCAGCATATAGTCGGCTGAGACGCCGTAATAATCACAGGCTTTTATCACAAAGTCCAGCTTTGGCTCCCTAAGGCCGTTTTCATAGTGGGAAAGCAGCGCTTGGGATATGCCCAGATCCGCCGCCGCCTTGCGCTGGCTCAAATCGCGCTCCCGGCGCAGCTCCGCCAAAATCAACGAGAATGCAGAATTCAAGGCTCTTCCTCCGTGCTTAGCTGCGCCGGCTATTTCCGGCGCGCTGAATATGGATATTATATCCGCAGGTTCTGATTTTGTAAACCGTGAAATTGGAGAAAGCAGGCCGCCCGCCTGTTTGGCGGGCGGCGTTTATTTAAAGCCTGTCTTTTATGCTCTCTATGGACTCGATCACGGTGTCTATGGAGCTGTGCTTCGGCTCAAAGCCGAGCATCCTGCGCGCCTTCTCCATAGAGCAGACCGGCGAGCGGTCAATATGCTCGGCAGATACGGCAGCATCCTCCGGTGAGAGCGCCTTTAAAAACTCACCGTACGGCACATACCTAATGTTCGGCTCATGCCCGAAGTGCCGGTACAGCCTCTCAGCGTATCCGAAGAGTGTCAGCGCCGCAGGGCTTGTTATATGAAATTCCTCACCGATGGACACATCGTTATTAAGGCAGCATACTGTCAGCCGTGCTATATCCTCAGAGTGGACGTGGTGGAGCGTGGCCTGTCCCCGGTCCGGCAGCAGAATCTGCCTTCCTGCCATGATATCTTTTATCACCTGTACGCTCCGGTTTCCCTGAGGCCCCACGGGCATCCAGCCCTTGCCGCAGATGTGTCCCGGATGCAGTATCGTGACCCTGAGCCCCCGGCATCTGTGCTCTTCCTTTAAATAGCTCTCTATCTCCACCTTCCGCCGGCCGTATTCGTCCGTCGGATTTCTGGGTTGGCTCTCCGTCACGGGCGCCTCATATTTGTCCCCGTATATCCACGTGGTGCCTATGCTTATAAGCCGCACCGCCTCGTTTCCGGGTACCGCGCGAAGGCCCTGGACAAGGTCCTTTGCGTCCTCAAGAGTATATGCTATAAGGTCACACACCACGTCCGGCTTTGAACGGGCGATCAGCTTTATCGCCTCCTGACGTTCAGCCGATACAAGCTTCACCTTTTCCCATTGGGGCAGCTCTGCAGTGTATGGTGTTCGGCTCTTTCTGGAGAAACCCGTGACCTCATACCCGGCGTCAACTAAAGCCGGTATCATATATGATCCTATGTGTCCCATCGCTCCCAAAACAAATGCAGCAGGCATACCAATAATCCCCTTTCGGTGTTTTTTTCAGGATAACCCCTCAGGCAAAATAAGTCAAGGGGCGAGACATGTCGGAAATTGTTGTGCTCAGGCGCAAGATTTGATATAATGTCATCCATTAGATTATGATGAAAGGAGACGGCGTAATGGCTGACGGCAGATTCGTTCTTCCGGGACCGGAGACGGTCACCATGAGCGGCGACACGGCGCGCAGGCTCATTGGCTGCGGCAGCGGAGACGCCGCGCTTTTATATCTCTATATTCTCACCTCCGGAGGGCGGTACGACCGGGAGGATGCCGCCTCCCACACCGGCAGGAGCGCCGCGCAGATGGATACCGCCATGGATGTGCTGACGCGGCTCGGCCTTGTAAACCCGCCGGGGAACGGCGGTGAGTCCAGGAAGCTTCCGGAACGGCCGGATGAGCTTCCCGAATACACGTCGGAGGACATAAGCCGCGAGCTTAATAACGGAGAGAGCTTTAAATCGCTTGTAAACGAGGTGCAGCACGCTCTTGGAAGGCTGCTGTCCTCAGACGACCTCATAAAGCTCTTTGGGATATACGACTATTTGGGGCTTCCGCCTGATGTCATCCTCCAGCTTGTAATGCACTGCCGGGAGGAGTGTGTCCGCCGCTCAGGCCCCGGGAGAGTCCCCACCATGCGGTACATTGAAAAAGCCGCATACACGTGGGAGCGTGAGGGCATCTTCTCCCTTGAGGCTGCGGAGGCGTACCTCATGCGGCTTTCCGAGCACAGGAGCGCCCAGCAGGAGCTCGCTTCCGTGCTGGGAATAGCAGGCCGTCCCCTCTCCTCCTCCGAGTGCAGGTACTTGGACTCTTGGACCGACATGGGCTTTAAAGCGGATGCCGTCGCCATAGCCTACGACAAAACCGTTTTAAAGACAGGCCGCCTTACCTGGCGGTATATGGATTCAATAATAAAGAGCTGGCACAGCAAGGGTCTTCACACCCCGGCGGAGATAGAATCCGGTGACTCCCCCCGGTACAAAAAGCCCGAGCCGTCGCCTAACCCCGCCGTCGGTTCAGGCTCCGGCTCCGCCACTGCCGAGGAGCTGGATAGGATGCGGGAAACGCTCAAACGCATAAAGGGCGAGGAATAGTGGGAAAGCCCGAACCGGCCTCTCAACGGTGTGCCGTTTTACAGGAACACGTCAAAAATTCCTCCATTTTATGTGGAGATTTTCATTAAATTTTGTGCTTCTTACAGCAGAATGGAGATCATCATGTCGCTTGACGGAAAGCTGCTGGCCCGGGCCAAGACGAGGCTCGACAGGCGCCGCACAGAAAACGAGGAGGCCGCCGCCCGCCGCCGGGAGGAGGCTTACTCAAAAAATCCACGGATCCGGGAGATAGACGCCCGCCTTCGTGGTACTATGATGGACACCATAGGCGTGGCCCTGGGAAGTGGGCGCGATCCTTTGGAGGCTCTTGACGCAATAAGGGATGAAAACCTCACCCTTCAGGAGGAGCGTACGCTGGAGCTTGCCGCCTGCGGACTGCCGGGGGATTACCTGGACAATAAATATATCTGCCCGAAATGCCGGGACACAGGCTACGACGGCACCCGGATATGCTCCTGCCTTATGGAGCTTTACCGTGACGAGCAGCGCCGGGAGCTGTCGGGACTTTTAAAGCTGGGCGAGGAGACCTTCGACAGCTTCGACCTGAGCCTATATGACGATAAGCCTGACCCGGAGACAGGCATCTCACCCCGGGAAGCAATGGAGACCGTGTATGAGATGTGCCGGGAGTACGCACGAAAGTTTTCAAAAAACTCTATGAATTTGTTTTTATCAGGGGGTACGGGGCTTGGCAAGACCTTCCTCTCCACCTGCATCGCAAAGGTCGTGTCGGAAAAGGGCTTCTCGGTTGTATACGACACCGCAGCCTCCGTCTTTTCCCGCTACGAGGATGATAAGTTTTCCAAAAGCGGTGATCCGGAGCAGTCACGGGCAGATGTCCGGCGGCTGGAGACCTGCGATCTGCTCATCGTGGACGATCTGGGGACGGAATTCAGCACGGCTTTCGTGACAAGTGCCCTATACACGCTCATAAATTCCCGTCTCACCTCCGGCAAAAAGACGATCATAAGCTCAAACCTCTCTTTGAAGGAGCTGTCCAGCCGCTATTCAGCCCCCATAATGTCGAGGCTTCAGGGCGAATTTTACATCCTCAAGTTTTACGGAAGGGATATACGGCTAATAAAAAAATACAGATGATGAAAGAATTATGGAATATTCATGTATAATGAATATTCCATAATCGTTTTTTATCGAATTGTGGAAAACTCAAACTCCCCAGACCGCAATGAGTTTTGCACATTTTCCACAGTGTTTTCCACAGTTGTTATGTTAACGTTAGGTGTGAATATTGTTTGGAATATACCCCGGCTCACGGTCTGCCCGCCGCAGTCAGGGAACCCGTATTATAGCTAAAATACCCGTTGACTTTGAAAATATAAAGCTTTAAGATAAAACGTAAAACAATTTGGGAGGATCAAAGGTTGTCTTCAAAAATAAGTGACTTTACTGAGGGTAAGATCGCCTCAAAACTCATAAAATTCATGTTTCCCATATTGGGAGCACTCATATTGCAGGCCATGTACGGAGCCGTGGACCTTCTGGTGGTGGGCTGGTTCGGCACGGAGCAGAGCATATCAGCCGTATCAACGGGAAGCAGCGTGGTGAATTTCGTTACATTCTCAATAGCGGGAATGTCAACGGCGGTGACAATTCTTATGGGCCAATATATCGGCCAGCGGCGCTCCGACAGGGTTGGCCGTGTTGTGGGCGGCGGCATATGCTTTTTTGTCGCCCTGTCAGTTGTGCTGACAGCGCTTATGCTCGTGCTCGCCCGGCCCATTTCCCAGCTTATGCGCGCCCCGGAGGAGGCTCTCCATGGCACAGTGCAGTATGTGCGCATATGCGGCGGCGGAATATTTTTTATCATTGCCTATAACGTCATAAGCAGCGTGTTCCGGGGGCTCGGGAACTCCAAGCTGCCGCTCCTTTTCGTGGCCATCGCCTGCGTCACAAATATCGCCGGAGACCTTTTGTTTGTGGCGGTGATGGGAATGGACGTGGCCGGTGCCGCTCTGGCGACCGTCCTTGCTCAAGCGGTCAGCGTGGTGCTGTCATTAGTTATAATGCGAAGGCAGACGCTGCCTTTTACCCTGAAGAAGCAGGATATCCGCTTTAACAGCGAGATAGGGCGAATAGTCCGTGTCGGCGCTCCAATATCCCTCCAGAGCATGCTGACCGAGGTATCGTTTATGGCGCTGCTTGCCTTTATAAATAAGCTGGGGCTTGATGCCTCCTCCGGCTACGGCGTGGCGTGTAAGCTGACGGCATTTATCATGCTCATCCCGTCCTCACTGATGCAGTCGCTGGCCTCCTTTGTGGCCCAGAACGTGGGCGCCAACAAGCCGGAGCGCGCCAAGCGTGCTATGCTCACCGGCATGGCCATAGGCGTCGCAATAGGCATAGTTGTTGCGGCGGTGGCTTTTTGGCACGGCGATACAATATCCAGAATATTTACAAATAACGAAACCTACGTGGCAAGGTCCGCCGAATACCTGAAGGGCTTTGCGGCGGAATCCTTCCTGACCAGCATAATGTTCAGCTTTATCGGATACTTTAACGGTCACGGAAAAACCATGTTCGTTATGGCGCAGGGGCTGGCGCAGACATTTCTTGTAAGGCTGCCGATGTCCTACATAATGAGTATACAGCCCAATGCCAGCCTGACGCTTATAGGTTTGGCGGCACCCTCCGCAACACTTTTCGGCATAGTTCTGAACACTGCGTATTTCATAATATCTTCACGCCGCAGCCCTGAGCGGCTGGAGCCAAAGGCGTAACACGCCTCCGATGCAGCAAGCTCAGTAGGGCCTATGCTGCCGCTTTTTCTTAAAAATCCACTTGCGCGCGGGCCGCCTGACAGGTTACAATAATGGTAAATTTATGGTAATGGAGTTGACATTTATGGAATATACAACACTAAATAACGGCGTCAAGATACCTATGCTGGGCTACGGAGTTTTCAGAGTACCAGAGGCGGAGTGCCGCTCCTGCGTCTCCGACGCGCTGGAGGCCGGCTACCGCCTTATCGACACGGCGGCGGCTTATGAAAACGAAGGTGCCGTGGGCCAGGCGATTGAGAGCAGCGGAATTAAAAGAGAGGAGCTTTTCATAACCACAAAGCTTCAAAAAAACGGCCCCGGCAGGATGACGATGGACGAGTTCGAGCGTTCCATGGAAAAGCTCAGGCTGGATTATGTCGATCTGTACCTGATACATCAGCCCTTCGGCGATGTGTACAGCGCCTGGAGGTGTCTTGAGGAGCTATACGATTCCGGCAGGGTGCGCGCAATCGGCGTCAGCAACTTCAGTTCCGCAAGGCTCACGGATCTTATGTGCAACAACAGGCTCGCCCCCGCACTCAACCAGATCGAAATCAATCCCTTTGATCAGAAATCCGAGCGTGTGGCTTACATGAAGGAGAACGGCGTGCAGCCTCAGGCGTGGGCGCCGCTTGCTCAAGGCAAGGGGAACTTCTTTGAAAATGAGGTCCTCACAAATATCGGAAAAAAGTACGGCAAGTCACCGGCACAGGTGGCGCTGCGCTGGCAGATAGAGCGGGGCGTGGTGGCGATACCCAAGACCACCAAGAAGGCACGTATGACAGAGAATATCGATATCTTTGATTTCAGCCTCTCTGACGAGGATATGGCCGCTATTGCCGGACTGGAAACCGGGAATCCCCACAATCTGCACGAGGACGTCAATTTTATAAAGTTTCTATGTTCCAAGTGGAATCTTTTAGGAACTGCCGACTGATTCTAAAAAAACATCAGCGGGGACCTTATGGCCCCCGCTGATGTTTTTTAATGTACATTTTATTGCCAGCTTTTTGGGGAGCAACAAACTTTTGGTGTATTTGGTGGGTCAATGTAAAACACCCCCTTATCCCCCGGGGGCACTGCGATACACTTCGCGCCAGACTATAGGCCAGCTGTTTTGTATCTTGATTTTTTCATATTATCGGTGTAAAATATCCCTATTTTGAATAGATTCATAGTGGGGTTTTTGCCTCTGTCAAGTCCCGTATTCGATATGCAGAAAGGACGATAGAATTGGCTGAATCGAGAAAACAAAATTACCTGACAGGAGCGGCAATCTTAGCGGCGACGGTGGCGATCACCAAGGTCATCGGCGCCATCTATAAGATCCCTCTGTACAACCTGTTGGGGGACGAGGGCTCGGCCCACTTCCAGGTGATGTACAACATCTATAACCTGCTGCTGACCATCGCCACGGCCGGCGTGCCGCTGGCCATATCCCGGCTCATCTCCGCCTCCCGCGCCGTCGGAAAGTACGGTCAGGCGAAGCGCTATTACTCCGTCGGGATGATGGTCTTCGGCGTGATCGGCATTGTCGGGATGCTGATTATGCTCCTGTTTGCCCAGCCGCTGGCGGATTTCATGAACGACCACGAGGTGGCCGGCGGCGTGCGTGTGCTGGCCCCCGCCGTGTTCTTCGCCTGCATCATCTCCGTGTACCGGGGCTACTCCCAGGGCCACAACGATATGATCCCCACGGCCATCTCCCAGATAATGGAGGTTCTCTGCAAGCTAATTTTCGGTCTGGCGATAGCGTGGTATTTATCCAGCACCGGTTACGGCTCTGCCGCCGTGGCGGCGGGAGCCATCGTCGGCGTGACGATTGGGCTGGGTCTCTCGGTGCCTATCATGGCCGCCTACAAGCGGCGGATCGCTGCCCGGTACGCCGGGGAGAATGTTCTGGACACGCCCGACACCCGCTTGAGAACCTGCAAGCAGATTCTCAAGGTCAGCATCCCCATCACCCTCGGCTCCTCCGTTCTCAACATCATCACACTGATCGATTCCAAGCTGGTGCTGGGGCGGCTTCAGACGGGAGCGGGCTTCTCCTACACGGACGCCAAGGTGCTCTACGGGGTCTATTCCAAGGGGCTGACGCTCTTTAACGTCCCCTCCTCCTTCATAACGCCGGTGGTGGTGGCAGTGGTGCCGGTGATTGCGGCCGCCATTGCCAAAAAGCACCGTACAGAGGCGAAGAACACAATGGAGTCCTGCATGAGGATCACGAATCTGCTGGCGATGCCGGCGGGTGTGGGTCTGTGCGTGCTGTCGGAGCCGATTTTTAACGTCCTGTATCCCAACTCCAACGAGAACGGGCCTCTGCTGCTGGCACTGCTGGGCATCGCGTCCTACTTTGTCTGCACCTACATCATCACAAACGGGATACTCCAGGCCAGCGGACACGAAAAACTGGCGCTCATATCCCTGCCTATCGGCGGCGTGATAAAGATATGCGTAAACTATTGGTTGGTGGGAACGCCCTCCATAAATATAGTCGGCGCACCCATTGGAACACTGGTGTGCTATGTCATCATCACTCTCATCAACGTGGTGTTTATCTCCGTTAAGCTCCCCGCAAAGCCGAATTTTCTGAAGATAACCGTCAGGCCTCTCATTTGTACGGCCGTCATGGGCGCGGCTGCCGGCGCGGTCTATGGCCTGCTGGATAAGTTCCTCAATCCGCTGCTGGGCGGCGGAAGGCTAGGGCTGCTTGTGTGCCTTGTGGGCGCCATTGCTGTTGCCGTCATAATCTACCTTGTACTTATAATTGCTCTTCGGGCAGTCACACGCGACGATATTTTGCTGCTCCCCAAAGGAGAAAAGCTGGCAAAATTGCTGAAAATACAGTAAACTGATATATATCTCCGAATTATACTTGCAGTAGAGGAAAAAATATGATAGATTTTGAATACAAAAACAGCTATAATGTTGACGATCTACGGAAGATAGTCAAGCTCCTGCGCGGGGAGGGCGGCTGCCCATGGGACATGGAGCAGACCCACGAAAGCATCCGCCGGGACTTTTTGGAGGAGACCTACGAGGTAATTGAAGCCATCGATGAAAAAAGCCCTGAGCACCTTAAGGAGGAGTTGGGGGACGTACTTCTTCAGGTGGTGTTCCACTCAGACATTGAAGAGGATGCCGGCAGCTTTGATCTCGACGCTGTCGCCGATGGCGTCTGCAAGAAGCTCATCCTGCGCCATCCCCACGTATTTGGGGATACTAAGGTCGCCGGCTCTGCCGAGGTACTCAGCAACTGGGATAAGATAAAGCGTACGGAAAAACATCAGGAAACATTCACAAATACCTTAGAATCAGTAGCAAGGAGCTTGCCTGCTCTTTGGCGTGCCGAAAAAATTCAGAAAAAGGCCGCAAAAGCCGGCTTTGACTGGGATTCAATAGACGGCGCTCTGGATAAAATATCTGAGGAGGCCGCCGAGCTCCGGGAGGCGGTCAGCCTTGGAGATAACGCCGAGGAGGAGCTTGGCGATCTGCTTTTCGCAGCCGTTAACGCCGCCCGCTTTATAAAGGCGGACCCCGAGGATGCGCTAAAGGCCGCCTGTGATAAATTCATCTTGCGCTTTTCATATATGGAAAGGACCGCATCTGAGCGCGGACTGTCCCTTGAGGATATGTCCCTTCCGGAGATGGACAAGCTTTGGGATGAGGCGAAGGATGCCCTGAAAAACACCTGATCACGCATTTAAGGACCGCCAGGCCGCACATCGGACTGCGGAATGAGTCTTTAAAAATATACACCACATAAACCCCGTGGGAAGCCCCCGGGAAAATTCAGGAGGATTTTATACTATGAACAAGACAGAACTCATCAGCACCGTCGCTGAAAAGGCCGGACTCTCCAAGAAGGACAGCGAGAAGGCCGTCAATGCTGCTATTGATTCCATTGTAGAGGCCCTCAAGGATGGCGACAAGGTTCAGCTGATCGGCTTCGGCTCTTTTGAGGTGAAGGAGCGCGCTGCACGCACCGGCCGTAACCCCAGGACCGGCGGCGCTATAAAGATTCCCGCTTCCAAGCTGCCCCAGTTCAAGGCAGGCAAGGCTCTTAAGGACGCCGTTTCCGAGTAATTTTTCCAAAGGCCGGAAACCGCAGGGCTGCGGTCGGCACGATCATCAATGATCCTGATTTGCCCCGGCAGCTTAGCCGGGGCAAATTTTATTTTTTAACAACCGTCAAGGAGAAGGAAAGCATGAGATTGGATAAATACCTTAAGGTATCGCGCCTTATAAAGCGGCGCACCGTGGCCGCGGAGGCATGTGACGGCGGCCGCGTCTCGGTAAACGGCAAGGTGGCAAAGCCCTCTCAGGATGTAAAGCCCGGGGATGTTATTGAACTGTCCTTCGGTCAGCGTAAGGTCAGGGTCGAGGTGCTGTCGGTTCAGGAGACCGTCCGCAAGGACGATGCCGCCGGCATGTACCGCGAGATCGTCTGATATGCGTTAAGGAATGTCGTAAAATGAAGAATTTTAAATGGGATAAAAAATATCTTTACTGGGGTGTAACCGCCTTTTGCGTGATCGTATGCAGCATTGCCTTCTTCTGGGTGCTGAATAAATGGTCCGGAGTCTACCACACCTTGGGCCTTGTTCTCGGAGCGCTGTCGCCGTTTATTTACGGGATCCTGATCGCATATCTTAATAACAAGGTCATGATGTTCTTTGAAAAGCATCTGCTCAGCAAGCTTGCAAAGAAGATGTTCCCGGAAAAGCCGGTAACGGCCAGAAAGGCGGCCAGAATATTCTCCATTCTTGTGACCGTGCTGCTCGTTCTGGGCGTTATCGTAGGCATCCTGCTTATCTTCCTGCCGCAGATATACCACAGCGTTGTCAGGCTCATTACCGAGTCCTCCCGGTACATAACGATCGCCGTGGCTTGGGTGGAGAAGTACATGCAGGGCGACAAGCTGGAGCCTGTCGTGGTGGAGTGGCTCAACACCGCCGGGGAGCACCTGGTAGCTTGGCTGGAGACGGACGTGCTGCCCCAGATCAGCACCCTTATATCCAGCATTACCGGCGGCGTCATAAGCATAGTGACGGTGGTAGTGGATTTCTTTATAGGGCTTGTGATCTCCATATACATCCTTTATAACAAGGAGACCTTCTGTGCTCAGGTGAAGAAGCTTCTTATGGGCGTCTTCAAGCCGCGTATGACCTATAACCTGATTCGTGAGATGAACTTTATAAACGAGGCCTTCGGCGACTATCTGGTGGCAGAGATCATAGACTCCCTCATTGTGGGCGTGGTCAACTATATTTTTATGGTCATTGTGGGTATGCCCTATGCGGCCTTGGTCAGCATACTGATGTGCCTTACAAACCTTATACCCATATTCGGACCGTTTATCGGGGCCATACCCTCTGCCCTGCTCATACTGCTTGAGGATCCGATGATGTGTCTGGTGTTTATCATATTCACGCTGGTACTTCAGCAGCTTGACGGGCACATACTCAAGCCAAAGATCCACAGCACCAAATCCGGGATCTCAGGTTTCTGGATCATGTTTGCGATCCTGTTCTTCGGCGGCCTCTTCGGCATAGCAGGTATGATTCTTGGCGTGCCGATCACTACGGTCCTGTACAGCATCATCCGCAGGCTCAATAACCGCCATCTGCGCCGGCGCGGCCTTCCTGAAGATACACAGTTTTACAAGGATGTGGACTACATTGATCCCGAGACCGGTAAGCCTGTCTACAAGCCGGGGCGCTCCCCGGAGGAGCTTTTAAAGCAGCAGACGCCTCCCGATACCGCAAGCTCTGAATACATTTCGGACGGCGACAGCAATACGGAGGAGAAATAATGCGTGTTTTGATTATAGACGGCCAGGGCGGCAGGATGGGCGCCCTGTTGGTAAAGAAAATAAAAGAGTCGGCCCCTCAGGTCACCGTTACGGCAGTGGGTACAAACAGCATAGCCACCAGCGCCATGCTGAAAGCAGGGGCAGACGCCGGGGCCACAGGTGAAAATCCTGTTGTGCGCGCGGCAATGACCGCCGATATCATCGCCGGACCTATAGGCATAATCGCAGCCCACTCCATAATGGGCGAGGTCACTCCCGCCATGGCCGAGGCCGTTGGCGGAAGCAGTGCTGTCAAGGTTCTCGTACCCGTGACAAACTGCAGCATACGCGTGGCCGGAACCTTAGATATGAAGCTCTCCGACTATATAGACTCCGCCGTGGGTGATATACTCACTTTAATTTAAATTTAAAGCACTGCATACAAAAAGAGACAGCCTGGGCTGTCTCTTTTTGTCTCTTGGCTTTTGTTGGCCCGGCCGAAGGCACTCCCTATCGCTGCTCCCTCAAACCGGAAAAGAAACCGTTATCGGCCATTGATACAAAGTCATCATCCGCCACAACTATATGGTCCACCAGGGTGATGTCCACGGCCTCCAATGCCTCTACTATCTTGACCGTGGCAGCCTCGTCCTCCTTTGAGGGCAGCGCTATACCGCTTGTGTGGTTATGGGCCAGTATCACAGACGTTGCGTTCTGGCTCAGGGCCGTCTCCACGATCTTACGAACGCTGACACTGGCGGAATTTACGCTCCCCCGGCCTATCAGCCGGCAGCTTATCACCTTGCACTTGGCATCCAAGCACGCCATATACACCACCTCGTCCGTCTCACCGTAAAAGCGCGGCGCCAGGTATTCTCCCGCCTGCTGAGGTGTAAGAATTATATTGTCCATGCTGCTGCGTGATATCATGTAGCGGCGCCCTATCTGCGGTATCAGCTTAATAAGCGTCGCTGTATTTTCACCCACACCATCAACGCGCATAAGCTCGCTTACAGGTGCGTCGAACACAGCGGACAGCGTGCCGAACCGCTCAATAAGCCTGTGCGCCAGCGGGTTTACATCCCCTCTGGGCACGGCGTAAAAAAGCATCAGCTCCAGCACGTTGTGATCATCAAAGCCGTCAAGACCCTGCTTTATAAACCGCTCCTTAAGTCTTGACCTGTGTCCATCGTGGATCCCCATTTAATTCTCTCCCTGCCGTCGCCGGCACGTTATGATTACTTTTTGTAATCGCGGTGATTTTCCTGCACGGTATATCCTTCACAGCTTCAAATCGGCTCTGTCGCCTGTAAAAGCGCAGGGTCCGGAATCCGCCTTTTTTCTGCAAAAGGGGGTATTTTCAAACCGCTTGTGTTGCATAATGATGTTTTCCTCCCCCGTGTTTAAAAGTTGACGTAAAAATCGCTTTCGCAAACCTTTACAATTAGTTATTCACAATTTCCACAGGGTTTTCCACAGTCTTTTTCCCCTACTGCCCCAACGTTTTTCAGAATTATTACCATTTTTTGAAACGACCTGTGCGGGGATTTTGGGGAAAATTAAAAAATCCCCGCAGATTTACATAAAACCATATTTTACGGTGCTTTATGCCAAATAGCTTCGTTTTTGAATAGGTAAAAATTTTTCCTGCAAAACGCAGTCAGAAAGTGACATTATCTATGTCCATATTTGCGTAGGCGTTCAGACTGCTGCCGGCTCTCGCCCCGCCCAAATACTCATAATAGCCCTGACAGCCTATCATCGCGGCGTTATCACCGCACAGCTTAAGCGGCGGTACGAAAAGGCGCTTTGCTTCCTTCTTGCAGGCCGCCTCAAAATCTGCCCTTATTCTGGAATTTGCCGCGACGCCTCCGGCCACGACTACGGTGTCATAGCCCAGATCCCGGGCCGCCTGCATGGTTCTGGGGACCAGCGTCTCACTGACGGCCCTCTGAAATGACGCGGCCAGCCCCGGCTCATCAAGAGGCTGCCCCTTCTGCCGGGCATTGTGCACGGTGTTCACCACCGCGGTCTTTAGACCCGAGAAGGACATATCATAGGGATGCCCCTCTATCTTTGCGTGGGGCAGGGAAAAGGCGGAATCATCCCCGCCCTCCGCCAGACGCTGAAGCGGAAGCCCCCCTGGGTACGGAAGTCCCAAGACCCTGGCTGCCTTGTCAAAGCACTCACCGGCCGCATCGTCATGCGTCGCGCCTATAATACTCATGTCCGTGTATCCCCGCACGTCGACTATGGCCGTGTTCCCGCCTGATATAGCAAGACACACAAAAGGCGGCTCCAGCTCCGGGAAGGCTATGTAGTTTGCGGCTATGTGTCCCCGGACATGGTGCACCGGTATAAGGGGGATATCAAGCGCCATGGCCGCCCCCTTGGCGAAGTTGACCCCCACAAGCAGCGCACCTATAAGCCCGGGAGCGTAGGTCACGGCAATGGCGTCAAGCTCCGATTTTTTAAGACCGGCCTTGTTAAGCGCCGACTGGGCAAGACGGGATATAACGATTATATGGTTACGGGAGGCTATCTCCGGCACGACTCCGCCGTATATGGCGTGCATATCCGCCTGGGAGAACACCTCATTTGACAGCACCTCCCGGCCATTTTTAACTACAGCTGCGGCCGTCTCGTCACAGGACGACTCAAGTGCAAGTATGTTCACTTAAATGTTCCTCCGATCATAGCTTAAACCTCGGCATCCATCAGTATGGCGTCCTCCTTGGGGGCGTCATAATAGTTTCGCCGCTCCCCGCAGACTGCAAAGCCGAGCTTCTCATAGAGCCGCCGCGCAGCGGCGTTGCTCTTTCGCACCTCAAGATAGATGCGCCTTATTCCCATCTCACGGGCGCTGTCCAGCACAGCCTTAAGGAGTTTCCGGCCTATACCCCGGCCGCGGCAGCCCTCCCGCACGGCAATATTGAATAACTCCCCGTCGTCACAAAACCGGTGAAGTATGGCAAAGCCTTCAAGCTCCCCGTCATCTGCCACCAGCACCGCCGCATCGGCACTTTCAAACTCGAACATAACGCTGTGCTCTGACCAGGGGATGGAGAAGCTAGCCCGTTCAATGTCCATTATAGCCGGTATGTCCTCCAAAGCGGCCCTTCTTACTGTCATTTTATTTCGCCTCGTACCATGTTTTTCCGACATGTGCATCGACCGTCAGCGGAACGGACAGGGCAGCAGCCCCTTCCATCTCCCGGCAAAGCAGCTCACGAACCTGCTGAGCCTCCTCCTCGGGACATTCAACTATAAGCTCATCATGCACCTGCAAAAGCAGTCTCGCCTTTAGCCCGGCGGCGCCCAGCGCGCGGTCGACATTTATCATCGCTATTTTCATTATATCAGCGGCGGTGCCCTGAATCGGCATATTCCGCGCCACACGCTCACCGAAGGAGCGCATACTGAAGTTAGTGGATTTAAGCTCCGGAAGTGGCCTGCGCCTGCCGTAGAGCGTCACGGCACAGCCGGTCTCCCGGGCCTCCAGCACCACCCGTTCCATGTAGTCCCGGACGCCGTGGTACCTTGCCATATAGGTGTTTATATAGTCCCGGGCTTCAGCAACGGAAACGCCGATATCCTCCGAGAGGGAGAAGGCTGAAATGCCGTAAACTATCCCAAAATTCACCGCCTTGGCATGGCTGCGCTCCCGCGCCGTCACTTCCTCCGGCGGTATTCCCAGCACCTGTGCCGCCGTTATCCTGTGGATGTCCTCTCCGGAGAGGAATGCGTTTTTCATGGTCTTATCGCCGGATATGTGCGCAAGTATCCTCAGCTCGATCTGGCTGTAGTCCGCGTCAACAAGGACATTTCCCGGGGAGGCGACGAACATCTTGCGTATCTCACCGCCAAGCTCCCGCCTTATGGGGATATTCTGCAGGTTTGGCTCAGTGGAGGAGAGCCTGCCCGTTGCCGTCACGGTCATCTGAAAGCTTGTGTGTATACGCCCGTCGGGAGCGATGACCTTGGATAGGCCCTCGGCATATGTGGACTTGAGCTTCGCAAGCTCCCGGTACTCCAGTACAAGTCCGATTATCGGGTTCTTTGGGCGGAGCTTTTCCAGCACATCGGCATTAGTAGAATAACCGGTCTTGGTTTTCTTTGGCGCCGGCAGCATCAGCTTATTAAATAGTATATCTCCCAGCTGCTTCGGGGAGTTTATATTAAAGCTTTCCCCGGCGATCGCGTATATCTGCTCCTCCAGCGATGTGATCTGTGCGGCCAGTACGGCTCCGAAATCCTCCAGCGCTTTTTTGTCTACCAAAAAGCCCGCAAGCTCCATTTTGGAAAGCACCCGGCACAGCGGCAGCTCAATGTCGTAAAACACCTTATCAAGCCCCAGCTCACGGAGCTTTGTCTCAAGCGTGCCACGAAGGCACAGTATAGCGGCGGACTCGCTCATTATACGGGCAATTATTTGGGTGTCGTCACTCAGCAGCGACAGCTGTTCTCCGACTGCGGCCTCACCCATTATTGTAAAGCCGCAATACTTCTCGGTCAGGCGGTTAATGTCATATCCGCTGGCTGTGGGTTCGATCAGATAAGCCGCCAGCGCGGAGTCAAACACCCATCCGTCAGACGAAAAGCCCCACCTTAAAAGCTCACGCTGGGCATCTTTTATATCGTGTCCCGCCTTTTTGATGTTCCCTGAACACAGGGCATCCATAGCCTCCCGGTAAACAGGGGAGCTTTCCCGAATTATATATGCTGTATCACACTCGTCCGGCAGCACGGCGCATATGGACATATCCCCGGAGAAGCGCACGGCGCATAGCCTGCCCTCCAAGCCGCTCTTCATGACGGCGAGGGTCTCTTCGGACGCGACCTCCACGCTGTTGCAGGCGCCCTCGAACCTCTGCACCTCTCCGGCCGAAGCTTTCCCGTCGGAGGGCGGCACAAGCCCGAAGGCCTCAATCAGCTTCTTGAAGCCAAGACGGGTAAAGACCTCCCACAGTTTATCATTATCCGGCGGGCAGACCCTTGCCTGCTCCGGAGAAAACTCCACCGGCGCGTCACGGTGGATCGTGGCAAGCTCGTAGGACATCCTTGCGCTGTCCGCTCCCGCGGTAAGCTTCCTCCGCACCGGCTCTTTAATGTCAAGGGTGTCAAGATTTTCGTAAATGCTCTCCACCCGGCCGAAGCGCTGAATTAAATCCATGGCCGTCTTTTCGCCCACGCCGGCAACGCCCGGGATGTTGTCAGAGGCGTCGCCCATAAGTGCCTTAAGGTCCACCATCAGCGGCGGCTCAAAGCCGTATTCATCGATAAATGCCTGCTCATCATACAGCTTGACCTCCGTCTGCCCGGCGCGGGTCTTCACATGCTTAACGCTGGTGTGCCCGTCGATAAGCTGAAAGCTGTCCTTATCTCCCGTGACCACAACGCAGTCCCAACCAGACGCCCCGCACCTTTTCGCGATGGAGCCGATGAGGTCATCCGCCTCCCACCCGGCAAGCTCATAGCGGCATACGTTCATGGCGTCCAGGGTCTCCTTGAGTATGGGCATCTGCACCGCAAGCTCATCGGGCATACCCTTACGCTGGGCCTTATAGCCCTCATACTGCTCATGGCGGAAGGTGGGCGCGGGCAAATCAAAGGTGACGCACACCGCTTCCGGCGCCTCATCGGCCATGAGCCTTCTGTAAATATTTAAAAATCCGAACACTGCGTTCGTCGGCGTACCGTCCGGGGCGTTAAGCATATGCACGCCGTAAAAGGCGCGGTTTACTATGCTGTTGCCGTCAATGATTATAAGCTTCATCTTGCTGCCTCCAAATTGCGGGGAAATTGCGGCTCCAGCCGCGCCGCCGCAGGAAATCAGTGATGATCCCTGAGTTTTCCCAAAGGATCATACCCTTTTCCACTTTGACCCCCGGGGGGTATCAATTATCTCAATTCCCTGCGCCTTAAGCTCATCACGGATCCTGTCTGCCTCCGCAAAGTTCTTCGCCTTCTTCGCCGCAGTGCGCTGAGCAATGAGCGCGTCTATCTCGGGATCGGCCTCCCGGCCGTCATCTCCGCCTCCTGTGCTCTCATGGCGGGCCTTCTCGGCAGCATTTAAAAGGCCGAGGGACAGGACAGAGTCAAATTCCCCGATAAGCGCAAGCTTCGATGCGCCGCTTATTTTTGCCTTCAGTACATCGTAAAGCGCGGTCACTCCAAGAGAGGTGTTCAGGTCATTTCCCATATCCTCCTTGAATTTATCCCTCAGCGGAGCCATTGCCTTATCGTCAGCCGTTCCGTCCGACGGGTCTATGGCCGCAATGCGGGCCACAAGCTTTGAATATGCTCCGGCGGCATTATCAAGGTTCTCCCATGAGAATTCCAGCGTCTTGCGGTAATGGGACTGCAGGCAGAAAAGCCTGTATGCCATGGGGTCATAGCCCTTCTCCTTAAGGAGCGATACAGTTAAAAACTCACCCTTTGACTTGGACATCTTCCCGCCTGCGGTGTTAAGGTGATGTACGTGCATCCAGTATCTGCACCACTCATGCCCCAGATAGGCTTCAGACTGGGCGATCTCGTTGGTGTGGTGGGGGAAGGCATTGTCTATTCCTCCGCAGTGGATGTCAAGATACTCGCCCAGATATTTCATGCTGATGCAGGAGCACTCTATGTGCCAGCCGGGATATCCGACGCCCCAGGGTGAGTCCCACTTCAGGGCCTGATCCTCAAACTTGGACTTGGTGAACCACAGGACAAAGTCGGCTTTATTCCTCTTATTCCCGTCCTCCTCAACGCTGTCGCGCACGCCTACGGCCAGGTTCTCCTCCTCATGGTCGTTAAAAATGTAGTATTTATCCAGCTTCGATGTGTCAAAGTACACATTTCCCCCGGCAAGGTATGCGAAGCCCTTTTCAAGGAGCTTCTCTATGACCCTGATGTAATCGTCAATACAGCCGGTGGCGGGCTGTACCACATCCGGGCGCTTGATATTCAGCGCCTCACAGTCGCTGAAAAAGGCGTCCGTATAATACTGCGCGATCTCCATGACCGTCTTGTGCTCACGCTTCGCGCCCTTAAGCATTTTATCCTCACCGGTATCGGCGTCTGAAGAAAGATGCCCTACGTCGGTAATATTCATTACCCTCGTTACGTCATATCCCAGATACCGCAGGAGCTTTTCCAGCACATCCTCCATGATGTAGCTTCTTAAATTTCCTATATGGGCAAAATGGTATACGGTGGGTCCGCAGGTGTACATACTCACCTTGCCCTCCACTCGGGGTACAAATTCCTCTTTTTGATGGGTCGCGGAATTATAAAGCTTCATTTTCGTTCTCCTCAATTTCAGTATTAACTCCAACATATTTCTCCAAAAGCTCCAGCTGCCGGCGCAGCGCCGTAAGCTCAAGCTTTACAGGGTCTGTTATGTGTATCTGGTCTACCTCGGAAGCAAAGTCAACCTTCTTGCCGGCAATTTTCACTACCCGCGCCGGAACTCCGACGGCAGTGGAATCAGGAGGCACCTCCTCAAGCACCACGGCTCCCGCCGCTACGCGGCTGCCGCTCCCAACGGTAAACGGCCCCAGCACCTTTGCTCCGGTGCCGATAAGCACGTTATTTCCGATAGTGGGATGGCGCTTGCCCTTATCCTTACCCGTTCCGCCAAGCGTCACGCCCTGATAGATGAGTACGTCATCTCCCACCTCCGCGGTCTCGCCTATGACGATGCCCATGCCGTGATCTATCACGAGCCTTCTGCCTATCTTCGCACCGGGGTGAATCTCAATTCCCGTCTTTTTTCTGCTGCGCTGGGAGATGAACCTGCCCAAAAGCTTTAAATTGTGCTCCCAGCACCAGTGCGCCCTTCTGTGGCTGCGCACCGCCCTTATTCCGGGGTAAAGCAGCAGCACCTCCATCGACGAGCGCGCCGCCGGGTCGCGGGCCTTATAAGCTGCAACAAGCTCCCGCAGTTCATTAAACATATTATACACCCTTTCCAGATAAAAGAAAACGCCTCCTATGAGCTTTTGCTCATAGGAGGCGGTACAACCGCGGTTCCACTCCCGTTTATTTCTCACCGGCCGTCACCGGTCATCGCCTTAACGCGGCGCAGCGGGAGGCCATTTCCGTCCTCCCCGCTCCCGGGCGCATTTCACGGTATCCCCGGCACACGCCGCTTCCAGCCGATGGCGGCGATTCTCTGTTGCCGTTTTTCTCCGCTACTTTTCCCGTTCATCGCGGCTTTCTTATCCCCAGTATATTATCACCAGTGCCGAAATGTGTCAATGCCTTATTCTGCGTCCAGCAGAACTTTTCCGTTTGCGTGGAAATAATCAACCAGTGAAACAATATTCAGAACCAGTATAAGTCCCGAACATATGATGTTCACAAGCTCTATATCATGGAACACCAGCATCACGCAGATGCTCACCATGGTAACTGCCGTTTTGATCTTACCGGACCAGCCGGCGGCCATCACTATATTCCGGGAGGCCGCAACCATTCTGAGCCCGTCCACTGCCAGATCCCTTCCCACGACTATTATGGCCACCCACGCGGGTATTTGCCCAAAGCAGGCAAGGCTTATGAGCGCCGTTGTCACAAGCAGCTTATCCGCCAGCGGATCCATAAATTTGCCGAAGTTTGTTATCTGGTTGTTCTTCCTTGCAAGATGCCCGTCCAGAAAATCCGTCAGGCTCGCGGCAATAAATACTGCCAGAGCAAAATAACGGTTCCAATAAAGGCACAGGAAGAACACCGGAACTAAGATAACTCTTACAATCGTAAGTATGTTTGGTATATTCATTTTCATGGTCAATTTATACCTCCTAATATAGGCGGCGATCTTGCGCTTTAAGTGGTGGGGATGCCACGCCCTTTAAAACGTGATCACACCATCTCTCCGCAGAGCTCGCCTTCCAGCTCTCCGCGCAGGATAACATCGTAAAATTCTCCCGGCTCCACATTCTCTCCGGAGAACCATATAACCCCGTCAACATCCGGCGACTCCGAGAAGCTCCTGCCCGCAAAAAGTCCGGTCTCCTCATAAAAGCCTTCGCACAGAACGCGTGTTACCGTTCCGATACGGCTCTCGTTAAACTGCTCCATTATATCCGCCTGGATTTCATTGATAAGCTCCGCCCGGCGGTTGGCGGTTTCCGTGTCGGGGTAGTCCATATCGTAGGCCGGCGTTCCCTCCTCCGGTGAAAACGGGAACACTCCTGCCCGCTCGATCTTAGCCTCCTTAAGAAAATCGCAAAGCTCCTCAAACTCAGCCTCTGTCTCGCCCGGAAGTCCGGTTATGATACTTGTCCGAAGGACGACTCCCGGTATCCGCAGGCGGAGCCGCTTAAACAGCGCCCGTATATCGTCTCCCGTCCCTCTGCGGCGCATGGTTTTAAGTATACCGTTATTTATATGCTGGATCGGGATGTCAAGATACTTCAGTACCTTCGGCTCCGAGGCTATTGTCTCAATAAGCTCGTCGTCGACCGCATCAGGGTAAAGGTAATGGAGCCTTATCCACTCTATACCCTCAATTTTGCAAAGCTCTCTTGTAAGCTCAGACAGCCTGCGGCGATGGTACAGGTCAACTCCGTAGAGAGTCGGGTCCTGCGCCACAACAATAAGCTCCTTAACGCCGGTCTCGGCCAGAGCCTTGGCCTCGGATATTATATTCTCCATAGGGCGGGAGCGGTATTTTCCGCGTAAGCTCGGGATCACACAGTAGGCACAGCTGTTGGAGCACCCCTCGGCTATCTTTATATATGCCCAGCCCGGACCGGTGGATATTACCCTGCCGGTCTCATCAAGAGGGGCGTTTATATCATCAAAGAACTCGGTTCTCTTCTCCTTTGCGGTAAGTGCGGCTATTATGTCATGACAGCTGCCGGTACCCACAAGGGCGTCGATCTCCGGCATTTCGTTCAAAAGCTCTTCCTTATAGCGCTGGGCAAGGCAGCCTGTGACCACCAGCCGCTTGAGCCTCCCGGTCTGCTTATATTCTCCCATTCGGATTATGTTCTCAATAGCCTCGCTCTTAGCGCTCTCTATAAATGCACAGGTGTTTATAACGGCAGCGTCGGCCTCCTCCGGATCATCGGTAAGCTCAAAGCCCGCTTCATCAATAAGCGACAGCATCTGCTCCGAATCAATAAGGTTCTTGGCGCAGCCCAAGGAAATAAGGCAAATCTTAGCCATAAAAGTCTTGCTCCTCCGAAAATTCACAGCGCCTCAAGGCGCTTTTTATCTGCTCCCAGGAAAAGCCCCGGCGCAGCAGCATATCAGTTGTACGCTTAAGCTCCTTTCTGTCGGTGCTGCCGCTTCCGAGCCTTCTGGCGATGAGCGCGTCTATGGCCTCGGTATCCTCCGGCATATCGGAGAGTGCCTCATCCCAAAGCTCCCTCGGAACCCCCCTGCGGTAAAGCTCGTTTTTAATTCTTCCGGCACCGTAGCCTCTTTGAGAGTAGTGCCTCACGATCGACGCGGCATACTCGCTGTCGTCAAGAAAGCCGAGCGCTTCAAGGATATCCACAGCCTCAGCCGAGTCCTCCTCAGTCTCGCCCTTTTCCACCAGCCTGTCATAAAGCTCCTTTTTTGATAAGCTCCGCGTACCCAGAATCCTAAGCGCCCGGGCTTTAGCATTCATACGCGAGGCGGCGGCCTTCAGCTCCTCATACTCCTCATCCGTAAGCTCACAGCCGGAATACAGGGAGAAGTCGGCAATGATGGCCACATTTGCCTTTATGCTCTCGCCGCCCGTAAGCTCCACATACCAGCGGTCGGAGATGTGCTTTGACTGCACAAGTCTCTCCACCTTATAAGGCATGGCTTACCCCTCGAAGTCGTCGGCTGAGATGTCCACGGCTCTTCCCGCGGCGACAGCTGCGGCCTTCGCCTGGGGCGACATGAGCTTCACAGCGTTGGCTCGGATCTTCGCTTCCACCTCATCAGCTATCTCAGGGTTGTCCTTAAGATACTGCTTCATGCCGTCGCGGCCCTGTATGCGGGTCTCTCCGTAGGTAAACCACGCGCCGCCCTTCTCGATTATATCCAGCTTAACGGCAAGATCCACAAGCTCCCCATACTTTGAGATGCCCTCGCCGTACATGATGTCAAACTCCGCCTCCCGGAAGGGCGGGGCTACCTTGTTTTTGACTATCTTGGCTCTTGTGTGGTTGCCCACCATCTCTGTGCCGTTTTTAAGGGTCTCCACGCGGCGCACGTCTATGCGCACGCTGGAGAAGTACTTAAGCGCCCTGCCGCCGGGGGTAGTCTCGGGATTCCCGTACATCACGCCTATCTTCTCACGCAGCTGGTTTATAAATATGACCACGCAGTTGGTCTTTGAGATTATTCCGGCCAGCTTTCTCAGCGCCTGGCTCATAAGCCGGGCTATAACGCCCACGGATGAGTCGCCCATCTCTCCCTCTATCTCAGAACGGGGGACCAGCGCCGCCACGGAATCGACAACGACCACATCCACCGCGCCTGAGCGCACCAGCGTCTCAGTTATGGCAAGGGCGTCCTCCCCTGTGTCCGGCTGGGAGATGAGAAGGCTCTCAATGTCGACCCCCAGCGCCCGCGCATATGCCGGCTCAAGGGCGTGCTCAACATCGATGTACGCGGCCTCGCCGCCTCTCTGCTGTGCAGACGCCGCGATATGCAGCGCGAGAGTCGTCTTTCCGGAGGACTCCGGACCATATATCTCAATTATGCGCCCCTTCGGCACTCCGCCGATACCCAGCGCCAGATCAAGGGACAGCGAGCCTGTCGGCAGCGCGTCCACATTCACCTGCATACCCGCGCCAAGCCGCATTATGGAGCCCTTTCCGTAGCTCTTTTCGATCTGGGAGATCGCGGTCTCCAGCGCTTTTTTCTTAGCCTCAGAGTCCGCCGGAAGTACCAGCGGCGCGGCGGCTTTTTTCTTGTCAGCCATTTATAATCCTCCTTATACCGTCTCAAGCAGCAGCGCTCTTCGCGCCGCACCGTGTTTTCTATTTAATTCCCGCGACCACCCGCAGGACTCCTCTTGTGTCCCGGTGGGCGGCAACGTTTTTAAAGCCCTCCGCCCGCATAAGTCCGCATATGGTCTCGGCCTGTCCCTCGCCGCATTCAAACATCATGCAGCCGTTTTCCTTTAATATGGACGTCCACTTTTGTATTATAGCCCGGTAAAAGTCAAGTCCATCCTCTCCGCCGTCAAGGGCTTCCCGCGGCTCGTAATCTTTAACGGAGGAGTCAAGCGTGTCGATCTCCGCACTCTCTATGTACGGAGGGTTGCATACGATCAGGTCAAACCTGCCCAGAAGCATAGGCGGGTTCTCCATGGCGTCGGCCTCAATACAGGTAGTGTTGCGGGAGGTCTTGTTTCTCAGAACATTCGCCCTTGCTGTGCGCAGGGCGCGCATGGAGTTATCCACCAGCACTACCCGGCAGTCAACTATATTCGCCGCAATGGATATTCCTATACAGCCCGTGCCGCAGCACAGGTCCAAGACCCGCACGCCGCTTCCGCCCCGGGCCTGAAGCAGCTTAATGGCAAGCTCCGCCATTACCTCAGTGTCGGCCCTTGGGATAAGCACGCCCTCATCAACCTTAAAAGGCAGTCCCATAAACTCCCACTCGCCAAGCACATATGCCACAGGCTCTCCCGCGCAGCGCCGGGCTATCATGTCGTTCACGCGCTGCTCCACATCCCCGAGGGCGTAGAGCTTCAGGTCACGCAGGAACTCCTCCTTGGATTTCTGGGAGGCCGCTGATATCATCAGCCGCGCCTCAAGGTTAAAATTCTCAACTCCGGCCGCCTTGAGCTTCCTTCTGGCGTCCAGATATATCTCGTTATATGTTTTTATCTCTATCCCTCCACGGCTGACAGCCGGATTATTTTTTTACCACTTGTCCGAGCCCTGCTCTTCCGGTATGACCAGCTTCAAGGACTCTATAGCGGCCTCAAGCATCGAGTCGTCAGGCTCTGCCGTTGTTACAAGCTGCAGCGCCTTTCCCGGGGCCGACAGCACCGTGGTTACTATATTGTCATGCCTGCCGGCATATTTTATAATCTCATAGCTTATGCCGACCACCACCGGAAGCAGGACTATCCTCAGCGCCATCCGTATCCAGACGTTCGACCACTTCACCACCGCGAACACAAGGATGCTGACTATCATGACGATAAAAAGGAAGCTGGTCCCGCAGCGCGGGTGCTGCCGGGGCTGTGCACGGCAGTTTTCAACCGTCAGCTCAAGGCCCTTCTCATAACAGAAAATGGTCTTGTGCTCGGCACCGTGGTACTGCCAGATCCGCTTTATCTCCTTCATCTTTGACGCTAAGATTATGTAGGCGAGGAATATTACTATCCTCAAGACGCCTTCCACAAGGTTCCTTAGGATGCCGTTCCCGATCCATCTGGCCACAAATCCCGCGAGCACCGTGGGCAGCAGGAAGAATAGTCCCACAGCGAGGATTATCCCCAGCCCCACCGATATGCCTATTATCAGCTTTTCCGCCGTCTCCCCGGAAAAGTGCTTTTCCAGCCACAGATCCAGTTTGTCAGGCTCCTCCTGCTCATCCTCCGGCAGGAATGACGCGGAATATGTTATGGCCTTCACTCCCTTTATCATGGACTCCAGGAAGTTCACAGTCCCCCTGATTATGGGCCAGCCGAGAATGGGATATTTGTCTTTTAAGGCTTTTACCGGCTCGACTGTACTTTCAAGCTCCCCGTCCGGCTTTCTGATGACAATGGCCTGCTTCTCCGGGCCGCGCATCAGTATCCCCTCCATAAGCGCCTGACCGCCGATGGAGGTTCTGAATTTAACGTTGTCCTTTTTCAAATTGATGCTCCTTTTATACGCCGAAGGTTGGTTCTATCGGTATCCGTATCGTCACAAGCGTGCCTCCCCCTTCGGCGTTTGAGAGGGTGAGGTCACCGCCGTGGTATTTTATTATCTCGTCACAGACTGCAAGCCCTATGCCGCTTCCGCGCTCCTTTGAGCTGCCCTTGTAAAACTTCATCTTTACACGCTCAAGCTCATCCTCCGGTATGCCGGGGCCGAAATCGCGCATTCTGATGAACACGTTGTCGCCGTCCGTGCTGGTGCTGACCGTTATACGCTTTCCGTCCCGGGCGTACTTGGCGGCGTTATCAAAGATGTTGTAAAAGACCTGCCTTAAGCGCGCCGGGTCGCCGTTTATAAGCGGAAGCTCCTCATCACACGGCTCGTAGTCGATGTGCATATCATCCTGCTTTAAAAGCTCCCTATAGGCAAAGATCGAGTCCTCAAGCTCCGCCGCCACGTCCATCTGTTCGGCGTTTAATGTAAAGCGCCCATCCTGCATACGTGTAAACTCCAAAAGCTCCTCCACCATCTTTGTAAGGCGGCGGGCCTCCTTTAAAATTATGCCGATGCCGCGCTTTGTCTCCTCATCAAGGTCATCGTTATATATGAGCGTTTCACCCCAGCCGGTTATTGCGGTAAGAGGCGTTCTAAGCTCATGGGATACCGATGAGACAAATTCCGTCTGGGCCTTTTCCGACTGGCTTATCTTTATGGACATCTCATTTATAGCGTCCACCATGTCGCCTATCTCATCTCTGTACTTCTTGCCTATCTGTATACCATAACTGCCGCTGGCCATCTGCTTAGCCGCGGCCGTTATCTCCCTGACCGGCTCAACGACGGACTGGAGGAATACCATGCTGACAAGCGCCACAAGGAGCATCACCGCGGCCCCGGCCGCGACGCCCATGAGTATATTCATGCGTATTTGGGAATCCACAAGCTTAAGGCTGGTCACATAGCGCATGACCCCGATGACCTGTCCCCCGGCGTACGTCATAGGCGCTGATACCGCCATAAGATGCTCGCCGGTGGACTCATTGCGGCCCTGCCAATATCTAATCTCGCCCGTCTCAAGGGCCTCCGTTATATCCGAGGTTCCCGGAGCAGTGCCGGCAGTCATACTGTGGGAGGACAGTTCAATGCGCCCGTTTGTGTTTATAAACTGGAGCTCCAGTTTATTCGCATCGTCAAAATTCGCTATGTACATATACGCGCTGTCATAATACTCCGCGTATGTGCGCGTTATATAATTTGCAAAAAAGTCCGTAGCCGTCCGCGCCTTGGCGTAAAGCCCGTCACGGACGGTGGAATAAGTATTGCTGATGACGGACACCGAATAGGCTGCCACCAACAACACTACTATTATAAGGATGACGAGCAGCGTCGTCTTCATCCAGCGCCTTTTAAGCCCGCGTATTCTAAGCTTTTTTAAGTGCGGCTTTGCTTTTGACAACTGCAAGTCACCTCCCTCGGTACAGTGCTCCAAGAAATAATTCTAAATTGCCCTCCGGCCTATCAGAAGCCCCACTTATAGCCATAACCCCATACGGTGGTGATGTATGTGGGGTTCGTGGGATCATCCTCGATCTTTATGCGCAGCCGGCGGATATTTACGTCCACAATCTTCAGCTCTCCGAAATAATCACGTCCCCAGACGGTATTCAAGATATCCTCTCTTGAGAGCGCCCTTCCGGGGTTATCCATGAACATCTTTATTATTGAGTACTCCACCTGTGTAAGACGTATGCGTTCGCCATTTTTTTCCAGAGTGCGGTTGCGTGTATTCAGATGGAACGGACCGTTTATGATATCGGTTGACGGAGTCTCGTCATCTCCGCCGACTCGCCTGTACAGGGCGTCAATGCGGGCGGTAAGCTCCGCAGGGGAAAACGGCTTTGTGACGTAGTCATCCGCCCCGGTCATAAGGCCGGTGACCTTGTCCATCTCCTGAGTTCTGGCAGTCAGCATGATTATGCCCATCTTTGAATTCGTGGCGCGTATCTGCCTGCAGACCTCAAAGCCATCTGTGTCCGGGAGCATTATGTCCAGAAGTGCAACCTTTATATCCGGGTTCTGCCCGACCTGTTGAAGCGCCTCCGCTCCGGTGCTGGCCTCAATTGGATCATAGCCGGAGCGTTTAAGATTTATGACGATGAAGCTCCTGATACTGGTTTCATCCTCAAGCACAAGAACTTTTTTCATGTTTACGTCTCTCCTGTTATCCATTCTGAATAAAGTATCCGGAAATTTGATCTGACTATCTCCTGACTGACCGGCAGATCAAAGCGCTCGTCTTTCGTCAGGATCTCCGCCGCATATATGGTCTCCTCCTCTGCAAGGAGGACAAATCTGGCCCCATAGGACGCACGCTCGGCCCTGTTTTCTCCCGTGAGCGTATAAATCGCTAAAAAGTCCTCAAGCGTCTCGCCGTCCTCCAACACCTTTGAAAACACAACCGCGCGCTCGCCGCTGGCTCCATCCACACGCCGAACGGTTATGTTTCCGCACCATGAATCAGGCAGCACAAGATACCAGCTGTCGGTATAATTGTTGTAAGTGGAGAATATTCTTTTTGCATTCCCCGAGGAGCTGTAGGAATGCCACTCCAGCATATAATATGTCGTATTCTCCGAGGTGGATGGCAGCACCACAGGCTTCGGTACATCAATTATCCCATCGCCGTTTATGTCGCGGCAATATACCTCATAAAGCCGGATGGTATCCTCACTGACACCGCTGGTTGCATCCAGGGTGATGTTTACAAGCTTGTCCTTCTTGGCGGTAAGTATATCCGTTACTATCCCTCCGCCGTTGAGGCTGCTCTCCACAAGCACAGCGTTATTTCCGTCGGAGAGGCTCGTCGTCCTCACGCGAAGCATCGCCTCAATCCCATTTGTGAGCCTGGCGGAGTAATTTACCATCTCGCCGTCTGCCGTCAGGGAATACAGCTTCGCCTCCCCCGTAAGCTCTGAGGATGACACTCTCAGCACGACTATGTCGTTTCCAAGGGTGGTGTTCATGTCGCAGACTACGTACTCCGTGTAGTCAGTGTTTATAAGCTGATTCACCTGATAGCCCTTCATCGAATATACAGATAGCATATTCATACCGGAGACTATCTGCCAGCCGACGGCAATCTCCTTCACTCCGTCTCCGTCCATATCCGTATAGCTGATACTGTCTATTCCCGTGCCCTCTCCCTCTATACGGGCGGCCTCCTCGTACTCTCCCTCAGCGTTCTTTCGGAATATGTATATCTTAATCGGCTTGTCGCTGCCAAGAAAATTAAAAAAGGCCACGGCCTCCTTGATTCCATCCCCGTCGACATCCTCCAGCTGTATCGCCTGACGGTGGGAGCCTGAGGCCGGCGCAGCATACTCAGCACCGGAATTGAGCACCTGATTTATGACGCTCTGAAGCTGAAGATACCCCTCCGAGAGCTGCGGCAGTGCGTACAGCTCATCAGCCGGTGTGCTCATACATCCCGTAAGCACAAGGAGCGCCGCAGCGGATACAGCGGCAGCCAGAAGCCTTATCTTTTTTTTCACCACGCAGCACCTCCCTTCCAGCAAATAGGCACAAAAACACATAATAATCAGGTTAGCTTATATTTTAACACACCCGCCGCGGTTTTGGTAGTGTTTTATTAAGTAATAATGTGGTACAATAGATTCATTTAGCAAGCTCAAAGAGCGAGCTTAGTGAATCTAGTACGTCCCTCTGCTATAATAATATGGTACAATAGATGAGCCAACAGGAAGATATAATGTTAAGGTGATGAATATGCTCAAGGCGTATTGCTGTGAATCCCAGAATAAAAAAGATACACGCGCCCTTTTGGCGCTGGCCATGACGGAGCTTTACGGAATAGCCCTCCCGCAGGTGGAGAAGGACAGAAACGGCAAGCCCTTCTTTCCCGGGCTTTCGCATATACATTTCTCTCTAAGCCACACGAAATCCCATGTCATGATAGTCGTGGGAGATGTGCCCTGCGGCTGCGATATTGAGACGGTACGCAATGTGCGTGAGGGCCTTGCCGAGCGAGTCTGCTCAAACGAGGAGCTTCGGCACTTTGACTTTTTTCAATGCTGGGTGCTTAAGGAGAGCTTTATTAAAGTCTCCGGCGATGTGACTCAGCCGCTTGACAAAACCTGCTTTTCCCTGAAGGACGGCGTAATCGTCACCCCGTCTCCGGATATAAGCGCACGGCTCTACGATGTGTACGGCTGCCGCGCGGCCGTCTGTGCCATGGGCGCCGTTCCGGAGGCGCTAAGCTTCATTCCCTCTGAAAATCTTTTCGGCCGCACTTGAAATATTCCGCTTTGTAGTATATAATTTCATATGTTATGCCGGTGTGATGGAATTGGCAGACGTGCCGGACTCAAAAGCCAGTACGTCTAACAATCCATCGTTCTGGCGACCCCTTGATTTTTCAAGGCTTTCGAGGTATACTTCTTTTAGCAATTTTCCGAGTTCTCTCCACAGTTCTCTCCGGAGGGGATTTCGGCAAATTTGCCGGTGTGATGGAATTGGTAGACGTAGCGGATTCAAAATCCGCCGCTGGCGACAGCGTGTGGGTTCGAGTCCCACCACCGGCACCAAACAAAAACGCCCGGTTTCTCAGCTTAGAGAAACCGGGCGTTTTTGTCTATTAAGCCATGTTCTCTCGCTTACCGAGGTCGGCGCTTACTGAGACTGAAATCAAAAACTTGCACTGATTCCAGGATCAATGCTTAATGCTCCAGTCATCTTTGAGGCCGATGTATTTTTTGATGTTGTATCCAAATGTGCGTAAATGTTCGCAGTTGTTGAATAGTCGCTATGTCCCAGCCACTCCTGGATTTCTTTCATAGACACACCGTTCTTGAGAAGCAGAGACGCACAGGTATGACGCAGGTCATGAAAACGGATCTCACGCAAGCCATTCTTTTTCAATAGGACTTTGAAATGCTGAGTCACAAAATTGGGTTTATAGGGAATGCCCAGGTCATTTACATAGATGTATCCACTATCTGTATAGCAGCTCCCGCACAATTTGCGGCACTGATCCTGCCGCTCTCTCATTCGGATCAACAGTTCTCGAAACTGCGGAACCAGCGGTAAAGAACGACAGCTGGATTCATTTTTGGTGCGATCCTTAGGGATTACTTTCATTTGCCCTTCGGAGCGAAACTGCACAACAGTATGGTCGATCATAATTGTATTTCCGCTAAAGTCTATGGACTGCCACCGAAGGCCCATAATTTCACTACGCCGCAGTCCGTAGAATGCTGCCATAAGAACAGGAAATTCGACCGGGTCTCCTTTGGCGCGTTTGAAAAGTTCATCCACTTCTTCGAGAGAATAGAAGGAGCCAACAAACTTACGGCTTTTCGGCCGATCTACTTTTTCCATCGGGTTTGCAGAGATCAAATCGTGTCTGACCGCATACTTTAGCGCCTTATGAAGATTAGCGTGGAAATGCCGCACAGTGCTGCCTTTCACCTTCAGATCATTGAAGCAATACTCATAGAATGCTTCAATGTCCAATGCAGTCAGATCGGCCAAGGTAACCTTGAGCTTACGGAAATAAGGATCGATCCGTCTTTTGATATTTATTTCATATCCCGCATACGTTACTTCCTCCACAGAGTTTTTGATAATGGAGAGCCAGCTCAGCATATAGTCCGCAAACAGCATATTGCTGTTCATACGCATCTCAGATGGCTCAGCCGCCCGGATGATTGCTTCTTTGTAGCTATAACGGGTTTCAAGCAACATATCCTGCGCCATTTTTTCATTCTTTTTCCCGCCCACCTGAATGCCAGTGGGAATCCATTTGGGTTTTCTGTTTCCTCTCTCATCTCTGAAATTGAGCACCATATAGTAATGGTTTTTCTTTACTTGCAGATGGCCCGCTACCATAATAAACCCCCTTTTTTGTAGCGGCATAGTGCCCTGCCAATGACAGGATCATTATACCATGCGCAGTTCTCTCCTCCAATGCGTCTAAAAGGTTTATTTTGAATTCCCTACGGCGAAACTTTTAGTTTTCACCCACTAAATATTCGATAATGAACACTTTCGGGATCTTAAAGGATTTGCCGATCTTCGTATAGCGGATCTGGCCACTCTCTAAAAGAGCATAGGCAGTCTTCATACCAATGCCGCCCAACATGGAACACATCTGCTTGACCGTCACAACGTCAGGGTAATCAGAAAACATTTTTTCTTTCCGTTTTGCTGCCGTCATGGTTCTCCCTCCTTTTGTGAAATTACAAAAGGATATTCCCCACGCATAATGCACGGGGAATATCCTTTTTGCATCATAATTATAGCATGGCGTTTTACGGCAGAGCAAGGCCATCATCACGACAACGAGGCGACAGTTCACCAGTGGAGCACCTCTCACAACAATTAGCCGCACCGGAGGATTTCTGACAGCTGTGCAGTGTGGAAACACTCCTGTCCTATATTTACTCTCCCTGGAAGAAGCGGAATTGGAAGCACAGAACAACCTCGCCGGTGACGATCATTTATAACAAAGGCCACCCTGATTGGGGGTGGCCTGCAAGGTTCTTATGACTTTCCCTGTGTCTGTTTCGCAGCTACAAACCATCGCCCCTTCTCAAACCACAGATAGGATTCTTTTCCCTGGATGCGGCAGGTATAGCGGTCGCCCACGCCGCCCACACTCTGGCAGGCAGCGC
>JBJDXR010000018.1:0-49515 GCA_051866775.1 Oscillospiraceae bacterium
ATAAGGGTGTTGTAGTCCCATTCACCCGCGGAATGGCACAGCACCCCGGGCTTTTTATCAGCAAGCAGGATGTTTTCATCCTCGTAGACTATGTCTACCCGGGGAGTATTAATTTTGAGATAGGCATTGTCCTCCGTGGGCTTCTGGAAGAACTCGTCGTTTACATAGAGCTGTATAATGTCGCCTTCGTTCAGGCGGCAGTCGCGCTTTGAACCTTTGCCGTTTACCTTTATGCGCTTAAGACGTATATATTTTTGCAGCAGCGATTCCGGCAGCAGCGGAACGGCCTTGCCCACAAAGCGGTCAAGGCGCTGCCCGGCGTCGTTTTTGTTTATTCTGAATTCCTTCATTGATTTTTCCCTATAAGCTTTTGAATAATCTTTATAACAGTTAAGGCTAAAACAGCAATGAGCGTCAGAGCCATAAGAGCGGCCACTATGACCTGTCCGACAGATGTTCCGTAGTTGCTGCGCTTTTGTTCGGCGCTCTCTTTTTCGCACAGCGTAAACTTCAGCTCTCCCTCGGGAAGGGCGGAGAGAGACATAGTGTAGCCGGTGTCAGTTTTATCAAAGCCCTCAATACTGCTCTCCGTAATATAATAAGGTGTGTTGATCTCAATGTCCAGCGTGCCGAAGCCGGCCCAAAGCGACGCCGGGGAGAGCAGATAGGTGTAGGTGTATATGGCCGGCTTATAGTCCTCGTTAATGGCCGGGTATGCGGGCGCGGTGACGGTGTTGACGACGCTCTCGCCGGGGGCTACCGTTATTTCGTATTCATACCAGCGCATGAGATCGGAATACATATCCGCGGCGTATTCGGAGTAGTCTATAAGCCCGCAGTGCTCGGCGCCGGTGTACGGGATCTCGCTCATATAGAGCCTGTCTACCACGGCGTTATACCAGTCGCTCTCGGAGACACCGGAGCTTTTGTCGTAATCGGCCATGGCGAAGTCCATAAAGGTAATGGTATCGGTGCTTTGGAGGGTAACGGAGGCGACCACTTCATTTTCACACGCGGCGTTTTCGTAAATACGGATCCCCGGTATATTTTCAGTGCTGCCGAAGACGTAAAATGCCACCTGCTCGCTATATACCGACGCCGCCGCGCGAACACCTCCATTGACCGCTTCTCCGGCCCGCTGGTTTATCAGCATGAATTTGGCCCTGGTATTATCACTTGGAATAACGATGGCGGCAACCCCTGAAATATAGTCTCCTTCAAAGCCCTCGATAGAGTAGGTATACTTAGTCACCGCAAGCTCGGGTGTATAGAAGCTGTCCTCGGCGTACCCGTCACGCAGGCGGGAAAGGTCGGTGTCTATGTCAAAATCCGCACCGGGCTGGGTCATGGTATGGCGTATGCGCTTATCTACCGCCTCACCGTCGACGGTAATATTGTATTTTTCGGTGTCCACGTCAAGCATGATGTTACCGTCGGAGTCGTAGTTTTTCGCGTAAGCGGGCTGTGTGCCGAAGGGAAAGGCAAGCCGCACAGTAACGGTGCAGTCCGAGGGATTATAAAAGGTGTACTCTGCGGTAACGCTGCCGGGGTAGGCCAGATAGTCGGAGACCTTGCTGTAATACTCAGGAAACTCCTGGATGTGGAAGGTGAGCTTCTCACTCTCCACAACTATGGGGCAGTCGCCGTCTGTTATTATAGCCCCGGTGCTTGAGGTGCCCTCCCAATATGTCTGGGCGGAATTTGCGATAGCAGGGTCGGAGACGGCGGTAAGTATCACGAGCGTACAGATAAAAGCGGATAAAAACCGCGGGAATTTTTTAAATTTCATAATGAGATCCTCCTCGACGAAGAATTATAACATATAACTGTACGTTTTTCTATTCTTTGTGTTTGATATATTTGGGGCTGTGTGTTATACTGTCGCTGTTATTAAGATTTCAGCTGCAGATGTAGTTTTAAAGCGCAGCGGGGATAATAATTGTATTAAGGTCAATAAATTTTTTGTTGACAATGGAATTCTTTTAAACTATAATATTTTAGCGCGACTATGGAAAGCCGCAGTGAGGTGCGACATGCGTCTTAATTTGAGAGAAATTATCAATATTCCCGGTGGGGAGATCCCTTTCGATTTCGAGATGGATATGTCGGATTTCAAGTTTGACTCCGTTAAGGAGTTCAAAACACCGGTCAGGGTGACCGGCAAGGTTGAAAACCGTGCCGGAGTTCTGACGCTCACCGCGCATCTATCGGCGGATCTGATATGCATCTGCGCCCGGTGCCTTAAGGAATTTCCGAAGCATCTTGGGCTCAGGACATATGCTTTTCTTGCTGAGGAGCTGCAGGATGAGGACAACATCGATTACTACCTTCTTGACGGCGATTACGCCGACATAGGTGAGATCGCAGGAACGGCCCTCGTCCTTAATATGGACCAGCGCTACCTGTGCAAAGATGACTGCAAGGGACTGTGTCCAAAATGCGGTAAGGATTTAAACGAAGGCCCCTGCTCTTGCGGGGAAGACCACGACCCCAGGTTGGCTGTCTTAGGGCAGCTTCTGGAGAGAGAAGATTAACAGGAGGTGTCATTATGGCGGTACCAAAGGGGAAAGTATCAAAGGCAAGAAGGGATAAGAGACGCGGTTCCAACTGGAAGCTCGAGGTTCCCGGTCTTGTAGCATGCCCCAAGTGCGGAGAGCTGCGTATGCCCCACAGAGCCTGCAAGGCCTGCGGCGCGTATAACGGGCGCGAAGTCGTTTCTGTTGAAAGCAAATAATGCGAAACCAAAAAACGGCGGGTCTCCCGCCGTTTTTTTGTTGCTGTGACTTTTTGTTTAGTAGGAGGTGCCGGCGTTGCAAAACCGTATAAGCCATGTTGCGGAGGGAGGGCCTGCAGAGTGTGCGGGGATCGTCCCCGGGGACAGGCTCCTTTCCGTTAACGGGAACAGGATACAGGATGTCCTTGACTATATGTACTATGCCTATGACGCCGAGTCTGAGTTTGAGATCGAGCGTGCCGACGGGACGGTTGAGACGCTGACACTTATAAAGGACGACGGTCAGGACGCGGGGATAGATTTTGAGGAATACCTTATGGACAAGCCCCGTTCCTGTGCAAATAACTGCATATTCTGCTTTGTTGACCAGCTGCCGCCGGGACTGAGAAAGACGCTGTATTTTAAGGACGACGACGTGCGCCTGTCCTTCCTTACAGGGAGCTATATCACTCTAACAAATATGTCAGAACGGGAGATACAGCGTATAATCGATCTCAAGATAAGCCCGATAAATGTCTCCGTACACACGATGAATCCGTCTCTCCGCTGTATGATGCTTGGAAACCGCAACGGCGGAAAAGGTATTGAGATCATACGGCGCCTTGCAAAGGCCGGTATAGAGATGAACTGCCAGATAGTCTGCTGCCCGGGGATAAACGACGGCAGGGAGCTTAGCTACACCATGAGGGAGCTTGCTAAGCTATATCCCTCAATGAACAGCGTATCGGTGATCCCAGTGGGCTTGACGCGCCACAGGGAGGGGCTTATGAAGCTCACGCCCTTTGATAAAGAAAGCGCCGGCGGGACGATAGATTTGGTGGAAAAATTTGCGGATAGGTGTCTTAAAAAGCGCGGAAGCCGTATATTTTTCTGCTCCGATGAGTTCTATCTCAAGGCGGAGCGGGAGATACATGACGAGGAGTATTATGAGGGCTACCCGCAGCTTGAAAACGGCGTGGGACTTTTAAGACTGCTTATCACGGAGTTTGACGAGGCTCTTGAGGACGCGGAGGAGGATGGCCTTAAGGCTGAGGGCACGCCCTTTTCCATCGCCACGGGGGTGTCGGCGGCGGTGACCCTTGGAGGACTTTTGGATAAGGCCAGGAAAAAATACGATAATATTGATGGGCGGGTCTACGCCATAAAAAACGACTTCTTCGGCCACACTGTGGATGTGGCCGGGCTAATAACCGGTCAGGACCTTATTGCCCAGCTTGAGGGCAGGGATTTGGGGAGTCGGGTGTATATAACAAACAGGATGCTTAAAGAGGACGAGGATATTTTCCTGGACGACGTGACCCTTGAGGAGGCTGAGCGCAGGCTCGGCGTACCCATAATACCGATGAAAAACGACGGCGCGGAGCTGCTGCGCGTTATGCTGAGTTAGGAGGTTTTCAAATGCCAAAGCCGCTTGTTGCCATAGTTGGCAGGCCGAATGTGGGAAAGAGCATGCTCTTTAACAGACTGGTCGGCAAGAGATTATCAATTGTTGAGGACACCCCGGGCGTCACCCGTGACAGGCTGTACGCAGAGTGCGACTGGGCGGGCAGAGTGTTCGATTTGGTTGACACCGGAGGAATAGAGCCAAAAACGGATAACCAGATACTTGCGTTCATGCGCGAGCAGGCCCTTATGGCCATAGACACCGCGGATGTGATAATTTTTGTGGGGGATATCTCCACCGGCGTCACCGCCGCGGATGAGGAGGTTGCGGGGATGCTCCTGAGGTCGGGAAAGCCGGTTGTTCTGGCTGTGAACAAGATGGACTCTGTAGGCCGTATAAATCCGGATATATACGAGTTTTATTCCCTTGGTCTGGGCGACCCCATCGCCGTGTCGGCTGTCCACGGACATGGGACCGGCGACGTGCTGGATAAGTGTCTTGAGTATTTCCCCCCGGAGGAGGAGCAGCCGGAGGAGAGCGACGCCGTTAAGCTGGCTTTTATAGGCAAGCCGAATGTGGGAAAATCCTCTATAATAAACCGCATACTGGGTGAGGAGAGGGTGATCGTCTCGGATGTGGCCGGTACCACCCGCGACGCAGTCGATACGCCTTTCAGCAACGAGCACGGAAGCTATGTGCTTATAGACACCGCCGGAATGAGGAAGAAGTCCCGTGTCGACGACAGGGTGGAGAAGTTCTCCGTCATGCGCGCCCAGATGGCCATAGAGCGTGCGGACGTCTGCCTTATAATGATCGACGCCCGCGACGGCGTGACCGAGCAGGACACTAAGGTCGCCGGTATGGCTCACGAGGCCGGCAAGGCCAGCATAATACTTGTAAACAAATGGGACCTGGTGGAAAAAGACGATAAGACCATGGACAAGCTGCGCGAGCAGATCAGGCGGGACCTTATTTTCATGTCCTATGCCCCGATACTATTTGTCTCGGCATTAACCGGGCAGCGGGTGGACCGCATATTTGAGCTTGTGAACTTCGTAAACGAGCAAAGCTCCATGCGCATCACCACCGGTATGCTCAATAACGTTCTGGCAGATGCTCAGGCGAGGGTCCAGCCGCCTACGGACAAGGGCAGGCGGCTTAAGATCTACTACATGACCCAGACCGGCATAAAGCCGCCCACGTTTGTGCTGTTCTGCAACAGCGCGGAGCTTTTCCACTTCTCCTATCAGCGGTATATCGAGAACCAAATCCGTGCCACCTTCGGACTTGAGGGGACGCCCGTGCGTCTTGTCATAAGGCAGCGGGGAGATAATGAATAAATCAGCGGTGAAAAACTGCCTCCTGAGGTGTGAGCGATGGTATTTTCAAGCGTAAGCTTTCTTGTTTTCTTCCTGCCCATACTGCTTATAGTTTACTTCATCGTGCCTAAGCGTTTCCGCGGCGTGAGGAACTTTATCCTTCTGGCGGCGAGCCTTGTGTTTTACGGCTGGGGCGGGCCTAAGCTGCTGCTGCTTCTGCTGGCTTCAGTCGCCATAAATTATGTTTGCGGCCTTTTTGCCGCAGGCGGGAGAGAGACCCGCGGCGGCAGGCTCTCTGTTGCAGCTGCGGCGGTACTAGGATTAGGGCTTCTGGGCTGGTTTAAATACGCGGGCTTCTTTGCCGAGACGGTAAATGCTCTGGGAATACACATCCCGGTACCCCAGGTGGTCCTGCCCATCGGCATATCCTTCTTTACCTTTCAGGGACTTTCGTATGTTATCGACGTGTACCGGGGAGACGCCCAGGTGCAGAAGAACCCGCTTAATGTGGCGCTCTATGTGGCGCTGTTCCCGCAGCTGGTAGCCGGGCCGATAGTCAGATACACGACCGTAGCCGAGGACATAAAGGGAAGAGAGGAGAGCGTATCAAAGCTGTCCTCAGGAATAGTGCGCTTTCTATTTGGACTCTCGAAAAAGATGCTGCTTGCCAACGCCATGGGGGAGATAGCGGACGAGGTGTTCTCACACCCGGCGGGGCAGCTTGGCGCGCTGATTGCGTGGGTGGGGATAATCGCCTATACCGCCCAGATATACTTTGATTTCTCCGCCTACTCCGATATGGCTATAGGACTTGGCAGGATGTTCGGCTTTGAGTTTTTGGAGAATTTCAATTACCCCTATATCGCTAAGAGTGTGACAGAGTTCTGGAGAAGGTGGCACATATCCTTATCCAGTTGGTTCAGGGACTATGTGTATATACCCCTCGGCGGGAACCGCTGCTCAAAGTATAAGCATATACGAAATATCGCCGTAGTATGGCTGCTTACCGGACTGTGGCACGGGGCAAATTGGACGTTTGTTCTGTGGGGGCTGTGGTTCTGTCTGCTGCTTCTGGGAGAGAAGTACCTGTGGGGTAGGGGGCTTGAGAGGCTTCCGTCTTTTTTGAGACATACTTATACGATGCTGGCGGTCATGGTGAGCTGGGTGCTGTTCAGGTCGGACAGCGTCTCCTACGCCGTGAGCTACTTGGGGGCCATGTTCGGGCTTGGAGCCGGCGGCTATTCCGGAGAAGCCGTGTATTATCTGATTGAGTATGCTTACAAGCTGGTGCTGTGCGCCTGCGCGGCGCTGCCGGTCAAAGCCGCCGTTCAGGGCTTTCTCGAAAAGCGTGGTGAAAGCAGGCTGTGTTCAGCGGCGCTCAACTGGGGGCCGAAGCTCGTGTGCCTCTCCTTGCTGGCGCTGTCTTACATGGAACTGGTGACGGGGAGCTTTAATCCCTTCATCTACTTCCAGTTTTAGGGGGCGGTCATATGCAAGCCAAGAAGCTGTCTGAAGTCTTTGTTATAGCCGCTTTTGCGGTATTTTTGCTTGCCGCTATGGCGGCAAGTCTCCTGCGGGAGCAGGAGACTTATTCCTATTTTGAAAACAGAAATCTTGCGGTCATGCCGAAAATGACGAAGGAGAGCGTGCTCTCCGGCGAATATTTTTCGGATGTGGAGGACTATCTCAAGGATCACGCCGCTGGGCGAAACACTCTTTTGAAGCTTGACACGTATATAAATATGGATGTCCTCAGGCTCCCTGTGGTGAACGAGGTCGTGGTGAAGGACAACATACTTCTGCCGTTTAATGAATACGAGACGGTAGATAAGGGGCGCATAGCCGCCCAGGCCGAGAAGATGGCGGACAACCTTGAGGCGGTGGACGAGGTGACCCGGGAAAACGGCGGCGTATTCTATTACGTGCTTGTGCCGTGCCAGTACGCCTATTTTGAGGACGAGTACCCCTGGTATTTAAATAACCGTCAGGAATATACCGACACCGCGCTGCCGGCAATAACGGCGGAGCTATCGGAAAGAGATATAAGCCTTATCGACGTGGGTGCTTATTTTGAGGAGCTGGGAAATCCCCCTGAGCTTGGCTCCACGGTGGATAACCACTACCCGATGCTGGGCGCGTACCTTGCCTATGTGGAAATAATGGAGCGGATAAACGCTGATACGGGATATGATCTTACTATTCTGAGGGATGGGGACTTCACCATCTCGGAGGTGCCCAACCATTATATCGGTTCCAGAACGAGAAAGCTCTTTGACCTGTGGGACGGGGAGGAGAAGCTGTCCATACTCACCCCGGAGGTGGAGGTGCCGTTTTTGCGTTATGATAACGGCAACGAGAACACTTCCGTCGTCTATTCCCTGCCGTACGACAGCGGCACCCCGCTCACGTATAATGTGTATATGGGCGGGGACATTCCGGAGATGGTCATAGATACAGGCAGGGACGAGCTTCCAAGCGTGCTTATTTACGGCGACAGCTTTACGAACGCCGTGGAGACGGTGCTGTATTACGGCTTTGACGAGATGAGGTCATTGGACCTGCGTTATTATAAGGATATGACCCTCGGGGAGTATATTGAGACGTACAAGCCCGATATAGTGATATGCCTGAGAAACTATGGGGCGATGATCGACACGACGGATAACGGTTTAGGCCCGGATGGATATTAAAAGACTGTACGCCAGCTTATCTAAGCTGGCGTACAGTCTTTCCGCCTTAATTATCTGAGGGGAATTCAAACTTATCCTTATATATGCGCGTGGTAGTCTCAATAAAGGCGGTCGTAGCATTAGATATATTGTCCTTCCTGTAGCACAGACTGACGGCTGTGGCGACGGGAGGATCGATATCAACTAATTTTATATTGTCGTGGGGCGGAAGGTGCCTCTTGGCGACAATACTGACGCCTTGCTTTCTTTCCACAAAATGAAAGATGTTTTCACAGCTGGGACTTGTAAAAATTATGTTCGGCTCGAAGCCCGCGCGGCGGCAGCCCTCAAGGGAAAGATCGTAAACGATGGTTCCCTCCGGAAGAAATAGGAACGTGGAGTCCTTAAGCTCAGAAAGCGAGATATTATCCTGTCCGGCAAGCGGATGGTCTGGTGGAAGAGCAGCGGCCAGATAGTCAATTTCAATGGGGACCTTTTCGTAAAGATCAGAGTCGGTTTCAATACTGTCGTGGATTATGATAATATCACATTTTTTGTCGATAAGACGTTTCTTGAGCTTGGAGACGTCCGAGTCTATAAGGTTCAGCTGATAATCCGGGTATTCCCTCTGAAAGGCGGTAACGCAGGTTTTGAATATGTGCTCCAGCAGAGGCGTGACGACGCCGACGGTGATGATGTCATTATCGATAAGGCGGTTGTGGAGAAGATCCCTTGTGTACTCATTCTGGATGGCCACGATTCTTTCGGCATAGGGAAGAAACTGCTTGCCAAATGGGGTGAGCTCTATCTTTCTGGTGGTGCGGATGAAAAGAGAGTGTCCTAATTCAGACTCAAAATTCTTTATGTGCTTTGAAAGGGCGGACTGGGAGATGAAAAGCTGTTCAGATGCGGCGACGTAGGAACAGGTCTTGGCCAAGATGCAGAACTCGTTAAAATGGTTGATATCCATAGGCTATATATCTCCCTTGAATAATATAATAAAAAAGGAGCATCAGGACGATGAAGCTATAAAGCCTGATATCCTGTACACATAGATATATTCTATGATACTTTTTTTAAGGTTAGTTTGCAAGCGTTAACAAGAAAATTCACAGAAGATATGGAAAAAAGCGGCGATAAAACGGCCGCGGCTTTTAGGCCGGGCATGCGTAAGTGACGGTCAGCGCGAATATATTTTAGAAGATTTATTACTAATTCTAAAATGGAAAAAGTATCTCGTACAGATTAGAATTGCAAAAGTGTGGCCTTATTGCTTATAATTACAGGTAATAAGACCACGGTATTTAAACAAAATGCCGGAAGCACTGCTGCGACGCTAAAAATATTTATTTTGTTTTCTTAAAGGGTGCTTACATATATCATATGTTACAACATCGGGAATATATAACGATTATCTTGTGTTATAAGCGCTGTGCGCTATATTAAATATTTATTTTTTCAGGAGGAGAATGAAATGAAAAGACTGTTAGCACTTGTTCTGTCTCTGCTTCTCTGCGTCTCTGTTCTTGCCGGTTGTTCGGATTCAAATTCGTCAAACGGCAGCGACGGCGGAAAGACCGTTGTAAATGTTGCAGTAAATGAAGATCCCGGCTCTCTTTCACCGTGGGTCGGCAACAACACCGGACGTATCAACATCCTCGGATCCATCTATCAGCATCTTGTTGAGACCGATGGTTTTGGCGGAGAGATGGTAGGCATCATCATGGAGTCATATGAGGCTGTTGATGAGCGTACCTTTGATATGAAGATCCGCGAGGGTATCGTTGACACCGCCGGAAACTCAATTAAGGCCTCCGACGTTGTTTTCAGCTATCAGACCGATATTGACATGGGTTATCACGCGGGACGTCTTGGCTCCATCGAGAGTATTGAGGCCATTGACGAGTACACCGTCCGCTGGACCTTCAAGACCGTTCCTTATGACGGAGACCTCTGCGCCGTGTGGATCGAGTCATACATAGTTTCTCAGGCTTCTTACGAGGCGAGCGATGACGAGATGGCCCTTGATCCTGTTGGCTCCACTCCTTATGTCCTCACTGATTACACCACCGGAACCAGCCTCACCCTTGAGAAGGCCGACAGCTATTGGCAGGCTCCTGAGGATACCTTTGAGCTGTATCAGGCAAACGTGGATGTAATAAACTACAAGATCATCACCGACGTATCCCAGATCGCCACCGGCCTTAAGACCGGTGAGGTGGATATGACCAACACCATTGCGGCTATTGACCTTGCCTCCTTCCAGGAGGGCGGCGAGTACGCTGACGGCTTCACCGTAGTAGAGGAGAGAGCAAACCCCGCGTATATGCTTATGTTCAACTGCAGCGATGATTCTTACTGCAGCAACGTTAACCTCCGTAAGGCTATAAGCTGCGCCATCAATACCGACCAGATCGTCTCCGGTGTTCTCGGCGGCGCAGGCTTCCGCTTTAATGCGCTTGGTAACCCCAAGTACGGCGACTACAATGATTCCTGGGGCAAGGATGGATACTTCGAGTATGACATGGACGCCGCAAAGGAGTATCTTGACAAGTTCACTCAGGAGACCGGTGTAAACGCCAGCGATCTGAATCTGGTCCTTACTCTTAAGGAGGGCACCTACACCTTCGATGAGGAAGTTACAGTTGCTCTTCAGGGCTTCTTGTATGACCTCGGCATCAACGCCACTATCGCTACCCAGCCGGCCACCACTTACGCTGAGTTTATTGCTGATCCCGGCAACTGGGATCTGGGACTCATCTGCGATAACGGCGCTTCCACCGCGTACCTCATTCAGTGGTATCAGAATGTGATGCTCCCTGACTATTACGATAATGACGGCGCAGGCCAGAGCCATATCGCCGATCAGACCCTATTCGATATGATCAACAACTGCCGCACTATCGAGGGACATACTCAGGAGAACATGGATGAGCTTAACGATTATATCAATGATAACTGCTATTTCTACGGACTTTGCGGATATTATGAGTATTTCGTGACGACAAACTGGATCACCTCCGTTTGCCACGAGAACCGCAACTGCATAAATCCTGGCGGATGCACCTATGATTGGAGCGCAAAGAAATAAGCTGCTCCCTGAGCTAATATTACAAAACATTAACTGATCTGCCCTTCAGCGGCGCCGGTTACAGATATCAATGTCTGCACATAATGTCTGTTCCGGCGCCGTATTTTTAAAGCGTGCCGCGGAAATGAAGGCTTTTAATTTCACGGTGACGTCTCAACGCGCGATTTTTCACTATTTGAGGTGAGCGAATGTTTAAATATATCATTAAGCGTATTCTGCTTTTGATCCCCGTTTTGCTAGGCGTATCCCTGGTGATCTTCACGATCATGTATTTTGTCCCCGGAGACCCCGCCCGAACCGTGCTTCAGGGGACGTCAAATGTCACCGAGGAAATGCTTGAGGCAAAACGCGAGGAAATGGGATTGAACGACCCATTTATAGTACAGTTTGGGCGTTTCCTAAAGCAAACCTTTATTGATTTTGACATGGGGCAGTCATATATCACAAAGACGCCTGTTTCCAATGAGATAGCGTCGCGCTATCCGAAGACGCTGTCGCTGGCTTTGTGCTGTATGCTGATGCAGATAATAATCGGAATACCCCTTGGGATTTTGGCGGCGACTCACCAAAACGGGATAGTTGACCGCATATGTATATTGATTACGATACTTGGCATATCGCTGCCCCAGTTCTGGGTCGCGCTGATGCTGGTGGCTGCGTTCTCGCTGAAGCTCCATATACTGCCGGCTTTCGGATTCGGCACCTTTAAGCACCTTATACTTCCGGTCATCTCACTGTCGCTGAACGGCATCTCCACTATCGCAAGGCTCACAAGGTCCAGCATGCTGGAGGTCATACGTTCTGATTATGTTGTGACAGCCCGTTCAAAGGGCCTTAAGGAGAGCAGGATAATCCTTGTCCACGCCCTTCCGAACAGCATAATCCCTGTCATACAGTCGCTGGGAACATCCTTCGGCTCATGCCTTGGCGGCGCGGTGGTCATAGAGAACATCTTCTCAATAGCAGGCATGGGGACCTACCTCACAACGGGAGTTAATAACCTTGATTACCCGATAGTCAGAAGCTGCGTCATCATTCTCGCGCTTTCGTTCTCTGTTGTAATGCTGATCGTGGATCTTATGTTTGCGTTCGTTGACCCGAGAATAAAAGCCCAGTATTCGTCAGGCCCAGTTAAAAAAGTAAAGAAGGTGAAGAGCAATGCCTGAGAATGAGATCATGCTTGAGGAAGAGGAATATACCAAAAAGGGAAGCCAGTTCCTTGAAATAATAAAGCGTGTTTTGAGAAACAAAATGGCGCTCTTTGCTCTTATCCTTTTTGCGGTGATACTTCTTGCCGCGATTTTCGCGGATTTTTTGGCTCCGTATCCATATGAGCAGATGGATCTTGACAACGCCTACGCCCATCCGTCGGCGGAGCACCTCTGCGGCACCGACCAGCTTGGACGCGACGTGTTTTCACGTCTTTTGTACGGCGCCCGGTACTCCTTGGCCCTTGGACTTTTAGCCCAGATATTTACGCTGTTTTTCGGAGTCCTGCTGGGCTCCATATCCGGTTTTTTCGGCGGCAAGGTCGATCTCACAGTGATGAGGATACTTGATATCTTTGAGGCCATCCCGGGGATACTTCTTGCCATAATAATCTGTACCGCGCTGGGAAAGGGATTTTTCAATACGGTGATTGCTATGGGCGTCGGCGGTATCCCGATGATGAGCCGCCTGCTGCGCGCCTCGATCCTAACCGTCCGCGATCAGGAGTACATAGAGGCGGCGGCCTCCATAAACTGCTCAAAGCCGAGGCAGATTTTAAAGTATGTTATACCTAACGCCATATCCCCGCTGATCGTTGCTTTTACCACCGGCATCGGAGCCACTATCATGCAGGCCGCAAGTCTCAGCTACCTGGGACTTGGCGTCCAGCCGCCCACCCCTGAGTGGGGCGCGATGCTGTCAGATACAAGAAGCTATTTCCAGCATTATCCCTATTTGGCGATTTTCCCGGGCGTTGCTATTGCAATAACGGTCTTGTGCATAAACATTGTCGGTGACGCGCTGCGTGACGCGATGGATCCGAAACTGAAGGATTAAGGAGGTAAGACTATGTCTGAAAATATAAATAATAACGACCTCCTTCTTTCTGTAAAGGACCTGGTGGTGGAGTATTCCTCCAATAAAAAGATCGTTCACGCTGTAAACGGCGTATCCTTTGACTTAAAGAGGGGTAAGACGCTGGGTCTGGTGGGAGAGACCGGAGCTGGCAAGACCACGATAGCAAAATCTATCCTTCGCATATTGCCCCAGCCGCCTGCGAGGATCTGCGGTGGCGAGGTCATAATTGACGGCGAGGACCTGCTTAAGGCGAAAGAGGAAAAGATGCGCGCTGTTCGAGGAAGAAAGATTTCAATGGTGTTTCAGGACCCAATGACGGCGCTGAATCCCGTTATGCGCGTCGGAAAGCAGATTGCCGAGGTCGTGAAATTCCACGAGAATGTGAGTTGGCAGGAGGCAAACGAGAAGGCCGTTGAGATGCTCGGGATGGTTGGCATCAGCGAGGACCGCTTCAACGAGTACCCCCATCAGTTTTCCGGAGGCATGAAGCAGCGCATCGTAATAGCCATGGCCCTTGCCTGCAACCCGGAGCTGCTTCTGGCGGATGAGCCGACTACCGCACTTGACGTGACCATTCAGGCGCAGGTGCTGAATATGATGAAGCGCCTTAAGGATGAGCACGGCACGTCGATGATCCTCATCACACACGATCTGGGCATAGTTGCCGGTACCTGCGATGACGTTGCCGTTGTGTATGCCGGCAAGGTCGTGGAATATGGAAGCAAGGAAGAGATATTCGACTTATGTACCCATCCATACACAAAAGGGCTGTTTGGAGCTTTGCCGGACATCAGCAAGAGCGGCGTGCGCCTTGAGCCTATCAAGGGAGTTCCGCCTGACCCGTCTGAGCTGCCAATAGGCTGCGCCTTCAGTCCGCGCTGCCCGTATGCCACTGCCGAGTGCTGCAAGGAAAATATACAGCCGGTTAATCTTGGCGGCACCCATATGTGCAGCTGCATCCACACTGATGCGGTCAAAGCCGGAAGGGAGGCATAACATGTCTGCGCTTGTTGAGATAAAAGGACTTAAAAAGTATTTTAACCACCCCAGAGGACTCCTTCACGCTGTAGACGACGTCTCGATGAAATTTGAAAAGGGGAGCACAATGGGCGTGGTGGGCGAATCCGGATGCGGAAAATCCACGCTGGGGCGTACGATAATCCACCTGCATGAGAGCACCGGCGGGCAGATACTCTTTAACGGTGAGGACGTCACCACCGTAAACAGTAAGAAGCTCAAGGAGCTTCGCCAGAACATGCAGATAATCTTTCAGGATCCGTATTCCTCGCTTAATCCCAGAATGACGGTGGAGGAGACCATACGCGAGCCGCTGCATTTGTCTAAGAAATACAGCCGAGCGGAGATAGATAAGGAGGTCCGCCGCGTTATGGATCTTGTGGGCATAGCGAAGCGCTTTCGTATGTCATATCCCCACGAGATGGACGGCGGCCGCCGCCAGCGTGTGTGCATCGGCCGCGCGCTTGCGACCAATCCGCAGTTTATCGTGTGCGATGAGCCGGTTTCGGCGCTTGACGTTTCGATCCAGGCTCAGGTTATAAACCTGCTTCAGGATCTTCAGGCTGAGTACGGGCTGACATATATGTTCGTGACCCACGACCTGTCCGTTGTGCACCATATTTCAGATTTTATAAGCGTCATGTATCTTGGACAGCTTGTTGAGACCTGCGCCTCCGAGGAGCTTTTCAGAAATCCGCTCCATCCCTATACAAAGGCGCTGCTCTCTGCTATCCCGTCCGTTGACATCCATAATCAGAAGGAGCAGATACTTATAAAAGGCGAACTCGTGTCTCCAATAAACCCCAAGCCGGGATGCCGCTTCGCCACAAGGTGCCCCTATGCAACTGAGGCCTGCGAGCAGCCCCAGCAGCTTATTGACGCGGGGAATAACCATATGGTATCATGCTGCCGTGCCGCGGAGCTTAATAACGTATAACGTATAATTATTTACGCCGAAATTTGCGGTGTAAAAGGAAAGAAGAAGTGTAATGGAAAAAGAGACTTTTAAACTTTTCGCCGGCGCCGGCAGCGCGCCTATAAATATCCCAGCTGGGGCGTTTCCCACGCTTGTTGAGGAATACACCGGGGTCCATGACGCGCCCAGCGCCAAGGTGCTCATTCTTAAAAGCGGCAGCCTCAAATTTGCAATTGCATATTTTGAGCTTGTTTCGCTTAACGACGATATTGCCGCCTTCAAAAAAATCGTGGCGGAAAAATCGGGAGCTGACGAGGAAAATGTGTGGATATGTGTCACACATTCCTTGCCGACCCCGCACCTTATGCCACCAGCCGCCGACGCCCCAGCGGAGGTCCATGATAGGTTCGGCCTTCTTCACAGGGCGGTGGAGGATGCGCTGATATCCGCCGCTGATAGGGCCGCTGTAAGCGTAAGAGAGGCAAAATTTGCCTTTGGATGCGGCAGATGTGACATTAACGTCAATAGAAATATTGATTCAAGAGAGGGCGTTTGGCTTGGCTGCAATGACGAAGGCCCGTCGGATAAATCCGTGCCGATCTATAAGTTTGAGGACATGGACGGCAGCGTCATAGCGATACTGTTTAACTACAACGCCCAGTGCTCCATCATGGATGATTCCCGCACCACAAGCGGCGACAGGCTTGTGTCCGCGGACCTTGCTGGGGCGGCCACCGCCTTTGTCGAGCAGGAATTTCCGGGGGCAGTGGCCATGTACTGCCTTGGCTCCGGCGGAGATCAGGCGCCCGGCTTTAAGGGCTTCAGAACTGTCCGCGGCAGAGGCGGCGTCACAAGAACCATCGACATCCACGAGGCAGGATACATCCTTGTTGAGCTTTTGGGCGAGCGCCTTGGACAGGAAGTGGTGTTTGCCGCCGAGCGCCTTGAGTGCAGGGAGCTTACCGCGCCGATGCGCACCGGTCACCGTTCCTTTACTTACAGCGGGCAGTATATCCCTGATATGCGCTCGATCCGCCCGTGCAGGAGCTATGAGTATATAAAGAGAGACGATGTGGAGACGCCTGTGGAGGTGCTGCAGATCGGCGACGCGGCCATAGTCGGAGTTAAGCCGGAGGTCTGCACCCGCACGGTCATGGAGCTGAAGGAGAGATCTCCCTATGCTATGACGGGCCTTATGACGTTCGTCAACGGTGGAGCCAAGTACATGCCTGAAAAAGATATGTATGACGCCATAACCTTCCAGTCGATGAATTCACGTTTTGCCAAAGGGACGGCGGAGGTATTCCTTGAGGATATCCTAAAACTTCTTGATGATACTAAGAACACGTGACGGCAATTTTTGAGTTTCATCAGTAAAGGAGAAAAGCTTTGGATAATACACATATAATCAAAGTTACGGCGGTGACTGAGGTCTTTGGAGAGGGGCAGAAGACGATAGCCGCCGCGGTGGAGTATGATGCGAATATCGCCCCGGACAGCATAGGCCCTGAAAAGTACAGTGTTGAGGACAGGACCATCACTGAGGTGTACGTCAGTGACGAGCCCTGCGGAGCCGCGAAGGATACGGGCAATTTTGTTATCCTAAAGCTTAATAGAGATGACAGAGAAGCCGGCACCTTAATTAAAAAACCACGGACTGATGGTCGGCCGGGAGGTATTACAAATTTGATAACTCCGCGCCCCATTGTTTCACAGGTCGGTATCATAAAAACTGCTGAGGGAGAGGAATACGCTCCCGAGGCCCCGGTTACTGGCAGCGCCGTTATAGATCCCGTCGTCGATAAGTTTAAAGTCTTTACATATCAGCTTGCGGACGGCAGGAAGGTGGATTATAATCTCTACATACCGGAGAATATTGAACCCGGCCGCGAGTATCCCCTTGTGTATTTTATCGTTGACGCCGGAAATCTGTCTCAGGACATGCGCGTGACGCTGTGTCAGGGACTTGGCGCCACTGTTTGGGCAAGGCCTGAGGAGCAAAGAAAGCACCCGTGCTTTGTCTTGGCGCCCCAGTTTCACGGCCCGGAATCCCTCGTGCAGGATGATTTCAGCTGCACCTGGGAGGTGGACGCAGCCCTCCAGCTTGTGCTTCACATCATGGACATATACCCGATAGATAAAAAGCGTGTCTACGGCACGGGACAGTCCATGGGCTGCATGACCACCTGTGAGCTTAACATGAGGCGGCCGGATCTATATGGGGCGAGCCTTCTGGTTGGCGGGCAGTGGGATCCAGTTGGGATGACCGCAGCTAAAGCCAATAATTTCTGGATATGCGTATCCTCCGGCGACAGAAAGGCCTTCCCCGGAATGAACGCCATCACCGAAGCCTTTGAAAAGACCGGCGAGACGGTGGGGCGCGCTGTGCTCGACGCCACAGATATGCCTGAGATGAACAGGATAGTGTCAGATCTTGCGCAGGATGGCAATCATATACATTACACCTGGTTTAAGGACGACACCGTCATTCCCGATGGTGTTGAGCCTAACGGCGGAAACCATCATATCAACAGCTGGCGCGTGGCGTATGATATCGAGGCGCTCCGCGACTGGCTCTTCACTCAGCACAGGGATTAACGCTTCAATTTAGGGGGCTGGGTATGTACGGACAGGGAAAAAAGGGATCTGAGCTTGACGGCAGAAGCTGGGTAAGCCTATTCAGCTCAATGGATCCGTATTTTTACCGTCAGGACCTGTCGGCAAAAAAGCGGGTGCTTGTGCGCGCGGCTTATGTGCTGCTGTATGCCGCGTCGATGGTGCTTTTTGCCATACCTGCCTCCAGAGGCCTCGAGGCTAACATAGACGTCTGGTATGTGGTGGCTGGTGAGGTGTGCGCGCTGTTTTTTGCCGTTTGGCTGCTTACGGCGCTTATAAACTATCTGCTGGCCGGCTATATACAGTCGTCGGCCGACCACAACAGGTCCTCCTTTACGCTTAAGAGAGCCTGCATAGCCGGCGCGGCGTCTCAGGTGCTTACCGCGGCCGGCACGGTGGGATATCTGATACACAGTGAGAGCTTCACGCTTAAGGAGGGGCTTTGGAGCGGCCTTTATGTTTTGTCCGCCGCCATGCTCATGGCAGTTTATGTTATTGAACGTAAGATACCATACTCACAGTTGTCCGACCCTGTTGAGGATGACAACAGCTGGCATGGTTAATACTGAAAAACAGACAGGGGATGAGCCGCCAAATGGCGGGTCATCCCCTGAAAACTTTTTATCCACCGATTACGGCTTATATAACTGTGCTTATTGCATACTGATCTCAGAAAACATATCCTTGGCACAGCTTAAGATAATCTCATCTGAAGCGCCCGGTTTTACTTTGCTGAAATTCTGAAATACAAGCTCATCAACAGAGAGCCTGTCGGGGACATAGCCCACATGGCCCTTATCCTCAGTGTGGGTGATGACAAAGGTGTTTTTAAATGGGGAGGCGGCAATGATATCCTGACCGATCCTGCTGTAAAGCTCAGCGCCCGCGCATACAATGGCTATATCGCCAAGCGTAACTAACTGCATACACATCTCTATCGGGTGCTCCGGATCATCAGATCGCTTCGGTATGTAAGGATACTCCGGGACATCGCCGGGCTGACGGACGCCGATGCCGCCCATTCTGAACGGTCCACGCCTGTCGGATACCTGAGCGGGAAGGAAGACGTTTTTGCTTACATGGGATATTGCGGCGCTGTCCGTACAGCAGTCGATGGCTTCGATGCCCCTTACGGCGTCGGCGCCGTGGATCCCGGCGAGATATTCCATCTGCTGATAGCTCACGCCGTCAGGATATTTTACGCAGCTTGTATATCCGTCGGGGTATTGAAACTGCATATCGGAAAGTATCGGCCCCTGATCGCCGGCCGCCGCGGAGGTCCATGCCACCACGGAGCCTTCATAGTAGTCCTCGACAAATTTGCAGGCCAGCCCCGGAAGATTGCCGGAGAGCTTGCGTTTGCCGTCAAAATCCTTTGCGGTGTCCAGAGGCATCAGCTCAAGCGCCATTGTCGCGTGGGTCCCGTGGTTTAAAAGCGCGGCGATGAGTTTTCCCTCCATATCGACGAATTTAATCATGGAGAGGGTTTTTATACTGTAGCCGCCGAAGTTCGCGGCGGTGGCCCAGTAGTTATAAAGAGTTTGAAAATTGCGGTTTACGTTAATGAAGCTGTCGGTCTGGCCAAAGCCGCAGCGCGCGGGGCGCATGGAGCTTGCGGCGGACACGCAGGCGCTGATCCCGGCGGAAAGCTCAATATCTTTGTATTTTGCTCTGAAAGTCCGCTGCTCGTCGCTTGTATCGTTAAAGCCTACATCGCCGGGAGCGGTGTGGTTATGCGTCACGGCGATGATTATATCAGAGGGGGAGAAGCCGGATGCGGCGGATATCCTGGTCTTGAGCTCGGGAATATCCGGCTGGTCGCTGAGCTCATAAATCAGAAACATTAAACGCCTTTCGCCGTTATCGATGGAGATGGCGCGGCAATAGCACGGATCATGTATCGCTTCGCATTTGCTTATGCGCGAGTAAGCGGGAAACATATCCTCCGGCGGATCTATACAGCGCTTTGCGGCGCCGACTTTAAGACACATATACAGGCCTCTTTCCTTTAATACTATTAATTGATATCAGTATTTAATATATTTCCATTTTACCATGTTTTGAACAATTGGGCAATGCACGAGACTACCAAAAATAAAAAAATATACCCGCCAGCATAAGCTGCGGGTATATCCTTCGTTTCAAATAAGCTTATACAGCGCGGGTAACTTTACCGCTGCGGAGGCACCTCGTACAGACGTAAACATGGCGGTTGGAGCCGTCAACGACAGCCTTAACACGCTTTACATTAGGTTTCCAAGTACGATTGGACCTTCTGTGAGAATGGCTCACCTGAATGCCAAAAGAAACGCCCTTGCCGCAAAATTCACACTTTGCCATCTGCTGCACCTCCTTGCAATGAATTAAACAGCTAGACTATAATAACAGAACCTGAGGCAAAATGCAAGAGAATTTTTAAAATATATTGATAACTCTTATAAAGCACTTGCCAAAACGGAGGTTTTTGTTTAATATTTACTAATGAGGTATTATACTCGGGTATAGCATATATTAAAACCGCTCATATGAGCATATTAACATGGAGGAGAGCCATGGAGACTCAAAACGGAATGCTGTTAAAGGACCTTGTGGAGGAGGTGGGGCTTCAGATAGTCAACCGCTCTACCGACTTTGATAAGAAGCTCATAACCACTCAGGTCATAAATAGGCCGGGGCTTCAGCTCACAGGCTTTTATGAGCACTTTACCACAAACAGGATACAGATAATCGGTATAAATGAGAACGCCTATCTTCAGAATTTTACCACAGAGATACGCCAGCAGAAGTTTGACGACCTTATGAAAAGCGGCATACCCGCGCTAATAATCGCTCACGACGTGGAGATGATGCCGGAGTATGTATCAGCGGCCCAGAAATATGACATAACGCTCTTAAAGTCCCAGAAGGAGACGTCGGAGATTATGGTCGCCATGATGACCAGACTTAATAACGCAATGGCGCCGAAAATAATGAGGCACGGCGTCTTTGTTGAGGTGTACGGTGAAGGGCTTCTGATCCTTGGTGAGAGCGGAATGGGCAAGAGCGAGGCCGCTCTCGAGCTTATAAAGAGAGGACACAGGCTGATTTCGGACGACGCGGTAAACATAAAGAAGATAAATTCCACCACACTTATGGGCACCGCGCCGGAGCTTATAAGAAACTACATCGAGCTGCGCGGCATCGGCGTTGTGGATGTGCGTCATATCTTCGGAAACGGCGCGGTCAAGATGGCCGAAAAGATTGATCTTGTTGTTAAGCTTGAGACGTGGAAGCAGGACGCAAACTACGACCGTCTGGGAAATAACACAAACTATATAGATATCCTCGGCGTGAAGCTGCCCTATCTCACGGTACCCATAACCCCGGGGAGAAATCTGGCGGTTATACTTGAGGTTGCCGCTATGAACAACAGGCAGAAGCGCATGGGCTATGATTCTGCCCGGGATTTTACGGAGAGGCTCGACCAGTATTTTGACGCTTTGGAAGAGGGCTGAGCATGGACAAAATATCCTTGCTTTTAAGCGAGCTTAGGGCGCAGTTTCACGATGCTGTCATCAGAGAAGACGAGCCGATGAGCGCCCACACCACCTTCCGCATAGGCGGCAGGGTGAGGGCGCTGATGATACCCAAAAGTACGGATGAGCTGTGTTTTATTGAAAGCAGGCTGCGTAAGCTGGATATACCCTTCCTTATCATCGGGAACGGCTCAAACCTGCTGTTTTCCGATAGATACCATGAGCTTGTTGTAATTAAGACCTCGGGTCTTGATGAGTTGACCGTTAACGACGGCGTGATATCCGCCGGCGCGGGGGTCCTGCTTTCAAAGATCGCCTCTGCGGCGTGCCTAAACGGCCTTGCGGGCTTTGAGTTCGCGGGCGGCATACCCGGCTCCCTTGGCGGGGCGGTGTATATGAACGCCGGCGCCTATGGCGGGGAGATGAAGGATGTCATTCAGAGCGTGTGTGCTTTTGAGGAGGAGCGGGGTGTTGTGAGCTATTCCGCAGCCGAGTGCGGCTTTTCCTACAGGCACAGCAGGTTTTGTCAGGGCGGGACGGTACTGCGCGCCGACATCAGGCTTACGCCGGGAGACCCTAGGCTTATACGTGAGAGGATGGAGGAGCTTGCCGAAAGGAGACGCGAAAAGCAGCCGCTGAATTTTCCCTCGGCGGGGAGCACCTTTAAACGGCCTGAGACGGGCTACGCCGCGGCCATGATTGACGAGGCCGGGCTTAAGGGCTACACTGTCGGCGGGGCGCAGGTCTCCGAAAAGCACGCGGGCTTTGTAATAAACCGGGGCGGCGCGACCTTTGAGGACGTTTTAGCCGTTATAGAATATGTTAAAAAGAAAGTATATGAAAAAACCGGGGTGGAGCTTTCGCCCGAGGTAAAGATAATCCACTGAAGAAAGAGATGATCCGCTGTGGAGATACTGATAATTTCCGGGCTTTCGGGGGCAGGAAAAAGCCGCGTGGCCGCGGCACTTGAAGATCTTGATTTTTACTGTGTGGACAATATGCCGGTAACACTTATACCGAAGTTTGCAGAGCTGTGCGCCGCCACACGCGGCCGGTACGAGCGCGTGGCGCTGGTGACGGATGTGCGCGGCCGGGAAGGCTTTGACGAGCTGTTTGACTCGCTGGATGAGCTTATGGCGCTGGGCTTTGAATACAAGATACTCTATGTGGACGCGACGGTGGAGACGATCGTAAAGCGGTATAAGGAGACCCGCCGCCGTCACCCGCTGGACAGCGAGACCGGCGGGCTTGAGCAGGCGGTAAAGCGGGAGATCAAGATGCTGGAGCCTATACGCCTGCGCGCGGATTACACCATAGATACAACTGGCTTGACGCTCGGCAGGCTCCAGAGGATACTTTTCAGGATGTTCGGCGCCGGAGGGGAGGAGAAGCTGCGGATCGCAGTTATGTCCTTCGGCTTTAAGTACGGGATACCAATAGAGGCGGACATCGTTTTTGACGTCAGGTTCCTGCCGAATCCGTTTTATGTGCCGGAGCTTATGAACAAAAGCGGCCTTGATCAGGAGGTTGCGGACTATGTGTTCAAGTCGGATCAGGCCCAGCAGTTTATCGACAAATTTCTCGACCTTTTGGATTTCTTGCTCCCAAATTACGAGGAGGAGGGCAAAACGTCCCTGACTATCTGTATTGGCTGTACCGGAGGACGCCACCGCTCGGTGGCGGTGACTGAGGCTCTGGCAAAGCACATAGCTGCGAAGGGCCTTGAGACAGAGTGCATACACAGGGACATAAATAAGATTTGATCATTTGGAGGTGTTGTTGTGTCGTTTTCAACCGACGTAAAGGCGGAGCTGTGCCGGACGGAGCTGGGCGCAAGACCTGCCGCTGCTGCCGAGTGCTACGGCATTTTGCTTTTCTGCAACACCTTTACAGCGCGTGAGATACGGATAATTACAAGCTCCGACGAGTTTGCCGCGCGGCTTCCGCGCCTTTTCGGCAGGGCCTTCGGCGTCAGCTTTGACGAGCTTCCTGACGCAGGCGAGAGCGGCAAGCGCGCCTTCGTTATAACGGACACGGAAAAAATAAGGAAAATACTTGAGGCCTTTGGCTATGACCCGGAAGGGGTCCTTTCACACCACGTTAATCTCGGGATACTTGAGGAGGACGCCGCGCGGGAGGGCTTTGTGCGCGGGGCGTTTCTTGCCGGGGGGAGCGTTACCGACCCGGGGAAGCGCTATCATCTGGAATTTGTTACCGACCACTACATGGTGAGCCGCGAGATCACGGCGCTTTTTATGGACATGGGCTTTGAACCGAAGAGTGTTGCCCGGGGCGGAAACTACATCATGTATTTTAAGCAAAGCTCGGTAATAGAGGACCTGCTCACAACTATAGGCGCGCCTATATCCGCGATGGGCGTCATGTCCGCAAAGATAGAGAAGGATATGACAAATTCCGTAAACCGGAAGGTGAACTGCGACACGGCAAACGTGGCAAAGACGGTGGAGGCAGCCTCCGTACAGCTTGCGGCGATCAGGAACATAAGAAGGCACAAGGCCTTTGACAGCCTGCCGGAAAAGCTGCGTGAGACCGCCGTGCTCAGGGAGGAGAACCCGGAGCTTGCACTGTCGGAGCTTGCGCTCTCCGCGGTGCCGCCGGTGACGAAGTCCTGCCTCAACCACAGGCTCCGGAAGCTCATTGAGATATCCGAAAAGCTGAACGGCTGATGGTGTTCTCCACCGGCATTTTTTGGGGGATACATTGTGAAAGCCACACCGCCTTATTATCATAATGGCCGTGCCGTGATATCGGCATATGGACAAAAGCTCCATTTGTATGGAGCTTTTTATTAAATTTTGCAATCTTTACAGCAGAACGGAGATTATTATGGCATTTACTCATCTTCATGTACACAGTGAATACAGCCTGCTCGACGGAGCCTGCCGTATAAGGGAGCTTCCCTCAAGGGCCAAGGACATGGGGCAGACGGCTCTTGCCATAACCGATCACGGCGTGATGTACGGGGCGGTGGCCTTTTATAAGGAGTGCGTTAAGCAGGGGATAAAGCCTATAATCGGCTGTGAGGTGTATGTTGCCGCGCGTACGCGGTTTGATAAGGATCACGCGTTGGACTCGGAGCGCTATCACCTTGTGCTGCTCTGCAAAAACGATACGGGCTACAAAAACCTGTGCTATATGGTGAGCATGGCTTTTGTCGAGGGCTTTTATATGAAGCCACGCATAGATATGGAGCTTCTTCGAGGTCATTCTGACGGGCTTATCGCCCTCTCCGCATGTATTCAGGGGATAGTCCCGCGCCTGATAATAGAGGGAAGGTATGAGGAGGCAAAGAATAAGGCGCTGGAGCTCAGGGATATTTTCGGGGAAGGAAATTTTTTCCTTGAGCTTCAGGATCACGGTATTCCGGAGGAAAGAACGGCGGCAAACGGCCTTATGAGAATGAGCCGGGAGACCGGCATACCGTTGGTCGTTACCAACGACGCGCACTATTTAAAGCGCTCGGACGCCTATGCACAGGACATACTTATGTGTATCCAGACCGGCAAAACGGTGGAGGAAGAGGACCGCATGAAGTTTTCGGGGGATGAGATGTATCTCAAAACCGAGGCTGAGATGCGTATGCTTTTTCCGGATATTCCGGAGGCGGCCGACAACACAAACAGGATAGCCGATATGTGCAACCTGGAATTTGAATTCGGCCACTATCACCTGCCTGAATTTACCGTTCCTGAGGGCTGCACCTCCAGGGAATACCTGAGAGAGCTGTGTATTCAGGGCTTTGAGGAGCGCTATCCAAACAGGCCCGAGGTAATGAAGCAGCTTGATTATGAGCTTGACATGATAAACCGTATGGGCTTTACGGACTATTTCCTTATAGTTCAGGATTTTGTGGGCTATGCGAAAAGAAACGGAATACCCGTGGGGCCGGGAAGAGGAAGCGCCGCGGGAAGCGTCGTATCATATTGCCTTCATATAACGGATGTGGACCCTATAAAGTACAGCCTGTATTTTGAGCGCTTTTTAAATCCGGAGAGAGTTTCGATGCCTGATATAGACATGGACTTCTGCGAGCGCCGCCGCGGCGAGGTGGTTGACTATGTAAAGCGCAAATACGGCGCGGACAGGGTGGCGCAGATAATAACCTTCAACACGCTCAAAGCGAAAAATGCCGTCAGGAGCGTTTCAAAGGCCATGGGACTCACCTTTCAGGAGGAAAACGAGCTTGCCAAGGCTATACCGAACGTGCTCAAGATGACCCTCAAGGACGCGCTTGAGACCTCGAAGCAGCTGAGGGATATGTACGACGGCGACGAGCGGATAAAGAAGATTATAGATACAGCCCGTGCCATCGAGGATATGCCGAAGGACTCCGGTACCCACGCGGCGGGCATCGTAATAACCAAAGACCCAGTGTACACTTATGTGCCGCTGGCGCTCTCCAAAAAAGACAACACCATCGCTACCCAGTACACTATGACCACCATTGAGGAGCTGGGGCTTCTCAAGATGGACTTTCTGGGCCTCAGGAACCTTACGATAATAGACGACGCCGTGCAGGATATACGGCGCACGGTGCCGGATTTTGATATAAGCAGGATACCGGACGACGATCAGGACGTCTACGCCATGATATCCGCCGGAAAGACCAGCGGCATATTCCAGCTTGAGTCCACGGGCATGACGGGCGTCTGCACTGGCTTAAGGCCCAAGAGCATTGAGGACATAACCGCTGTAATAGCTCTTTATAGGCCTGGACCTATGGACTCCATACCGAGGTTTATCGAGTCTGCCTCAAACCCTGAGAAGATACGGTATAAGCACCCGATACTGGAGCCTATTCTCAATATCACTTACGGCTGCATAGTATATCAGGAGCAGGTCATTGAGATATTCCGGCGTATTGCGGGCTTCTCTTTGGGGCAGGCGGACATGATACGCCGCGCCATGTCAAAAAAGAAGCAGGCGGAGATAGTCAGGGAGCGGGAAGCTTTTATAAACGGCGATCCCTCAAGAGGCATCGCGGGGGCTGTCAACAACGGTGTGCCGGCTGACGTTGCCGGCAGTATATATGACGAGATACTGGACTTTGCAAATTACGCCTTCAATAAGGCGCATGCGGTAAGCTACGCTATTGTCGCCTATCAGACGGCATATCTGAAATACCACTATCCGCGCCAGTATATGGCTGCGCTTATGAGCTCGGTTCTGGATAGCCCCGAGAAGGTCTCTGAATACACGGCAGAGTGCACCCAGCTTGGCATAAAGCTCCTGCCTCCAGATATCAATAGATCCGAAAACCGTTTTACCGTTGAGGGAGATAATATCCGGTACGGCCTTGTGGCGGTAAAAAATATTGGAAGCAAGTTTATCGAAAGTGTGATGGAAGAACGTGATGCGCACGGTTATTTTACCTCATTCACGGATTTTTGTGACAGGCTTTTCGGCTCTGATATGAACCGCCGGGCTGTGGAGAGCCTCATTAAATGCGGAGCCTTTGACTCCATCGGCGCCAACCGCCGACAGCTTATGGAGGTCTGCGGGCAGGTGCTTGATAATATCACTGATGCCCGCCGCAAGAATGTGGAAGGGCAGCTGGATATGTTCGGAATGTCCGGTATGGAGGAGCAGGAATCCATACAGAGCGTGCCGCTTCCTGATGTGCCGGAGTATTCGCAGCAGGAGCGCATGGCCATGGAGCGGGAGGTCACGGGACTGTACTTATCCGGACACCCAATGGACGATTACCGCGCGGCGGCAAGAAAGCTGGGAGCGGTGCCTATCGGCAGCATAATTTCGGACCTTTCAGAGGAGAGGGATGACCACCGCTTCAGCGACGATCAGGAGCTGACGGTCGCGGGCGTAATATCTTCTGTAAAAATGAAGCCCACAAAAAATGGGACCTTAATGGCATATATCACCCTTGATGACGGCACGGGGGTCATGGAGCTTTTGGCTTTTCAGCGGACGCTGGACTCAGGCGGCGTGTATGTGAGAGAGGGGACGCTTGTGTCAATTAACGGCAGGCTTTCGGTTAGAGAAGACAAAGACCCGCAGATGGTGGCCGGATTCATACGTCCGCTGAGCGACCATGACCCAATGCCGGGAGAGAGCAGGAAAAAGGACAGGAAGCTCTACGTTAAGCTGAAGAGCGCCTCAGACCCGGCGCTGGAGCGGATAAAGCTGATACTCATAATGTTCCCCGGGAATGAGCAGATGGTCCTGTACTTTGAAGATACAAAGAAACGTGCCGGAACGACCTGCGTCATCCATGACGCTCTCATAAAGGAGCTTCGTGAGATGCTGGGTGATGAAAACGTAGTAGTCAAATAAATCCCGCCGCGGTGGGTATGGAGAGATCAAAATAATGGTATATGACAATATTCTGGAGGCGATCGGACACACGCCAATGGTGCGCCTCAGGAACATGGTTAAGCCCGGCAGCGCTGAGGTGTTGGTAAAATATGAAGGGCTGAATGTGGGCGGCTCGATAAAGACCCGCACGGCCTACAATATGCTGCTGGACGCAAAAAACAAGGGACTTATAGACGAAAACTCCATAATTGTGGAGCCTACAAGCGGAAATCAGGGCATTGGATTGGCACTTGTGGGGGCAGTGTGGGGATTAAAGACAGTAATAATAATGCCTGATTCGGTTAGCGAGGAACGCCGTAAGATCGTGAGGCATTATGGAGCCGAGGTTGTGCTTGTACATGATGACGGCGATATTGGAAAGGCCATAGCGGAGTGCCTCAGCACAGCTATGAGGATGAAAGAGGAGAATCCGAGGGTATTTGTACCGCAGCAATTTGAAAACCCTGCAAATCCTCTGGTGCACAAGCACCATACAGGCCTTGAGATACTTGAGCAGGTGGCAGGGCCTATACACGGCTTCTGCTCTGGCGTCGGTACCGGAGGAACTCTTTCCGGTATAGGTGAGACGCTAAAGGCATTAAACCCCGGAATGGAGATATGGGCGGTGGAGCCTGAAAACGCAGCCATACTTGCCGGAGGAACGGTCGGCTCACACATACAGATGGGCATCGGCGACGGACTTATACCGACCAATCTGAATCTGGATATTTATGACAGCATATATATAGTCTCCGATGAGGAGGCGCTCAACACAGCACGTGAGCTTGCCTGCAAGGAGGGACTTATGTGCGGGATATCCAGCGGTACGAATGTGGCCGCGGCACTTAAGCTTGCGGAAAAGCTTGGGGAGGGCAAGACCGTGGTGACGGTCCTTCCGGATACTGCGGAGAGATATTTTTCGACACCGCTTTTTGAAAAATAGAGACAAGGCAGCGCCGCCCGCGGGAATTTACGCGGGCGGCATAATTATTAAAAAATATAAAAATTGCACAAAAATACTTGACAGCCAAAAGGACCTGTGGTATATTTTAACCAGAAAGAGGAGGTTAGTCCAATGTACAATTAAGCTCGATCCGCTGAGGATTTTCCTCTTTGCAGCTCAGGCGGATCACAATAAAAAGAATCCCTGATATGGCAGATCTTCAAGCATCAGCAACAGTCCCGGATGCGGAGGTAACCGCAGGAGCAAGTGCTCGTGATAACTGTTTCAGGCAGGTGCGGAATCGATTTACAGGTTAGGGAATTTGAAAGGTGGACACAGTAATTTGATTATTGATCAGCAGTGGTAGCCCCGCAATCGCGTTGGACGGTTGCGGGGCTGATGCTGCTTTATGGCTCTTTTTTAGATGGAGAGCCGAATAATAAAAAGAACGGAACAGAGGCCGGGACCCGATCGGGTCCCGGCCTCTGTTTGTTCAGCCCTGGGCCGAACGATGGGGGAGAGGGGGATTATGTATTACATGAAAATACTCAGGATCATCAGCATCACAAAACCGACGCCCCAGGCAATGGTCGAGGTCACCGACCAGTTGCGGATCTGATCCTTGGTGTCCTTGAAGCCCATCAGGTTGTTGACTACCCAGAAGTAGCTGTCGTTGAAGTAGCTGAAGAACAGGGAGCCGATGCAGCAAGCAAAGGCGCCGAGCATCATGTTGGCGCCGGCCGCCTCAAGGATCGGGGCGCAGATGCCGGCTGCAGTGACCATGGCGACAGTTCCGGAGCCCTGAATGAAGCGCACGAGCGTAGCGATGATGAAGGGGAGAATGATGATGGGGATAGCCGTCTTGGCCAGAAGCTCCGCCACATAAGTGCCGGTGCCGCTGTCCTTAAGGATCTGGCCGAGGGCACCGCCGCCGCCCGTCACCAGAATGATGATGCCGGCGGACTTGATGCCGGCCTCCATTTCGGCAAGGCAGGTCTTGCGGTCCATCTTGCGTCCGAGAACGAAGATCGCCAGCAGAAGACCGATGCCGACAGCGATGATCGGAGTGCCAAGGAAGGTGATGATTTTGCCGAAGGTGGTGCCGGAGATGCCAACGGCGGAGAAGATGTTGTTAAGGAGGATCAAAAGGATAGGAGCAAGTAAGGGAAGGAAGCTCTCAAAGCCGGAGGGGAGCTGGCGGGAGGGCTTGAGGACGTCAACATCGTTATACTCCTCAATCTTCTCGGGACGTACCCATCCCTCTTCCGTATCGGCAGGAAGCTGATAGAGCTTCTTGCCCAGCCACTGGCTGTACAGGGTGGTGGCAATAGTCATCGGGATGGCGATTATGATGCCCCAGAGTATGAACTTGCCGACGTCAATGCCGAAGGTACCGGCCACACCCAGCGGTCCGGGCGTGGGAGGAATAAGCGAGTGAGTGATAACAAGACCCGCTGCAAGAGGTCCTGCGATGGCCACGATGGACCGACGTGATTTCTTGGAGATCGCCTTGGCGATGGGGCTTACAACGACAAAGCCGGAATCGCAGAAGATGGGGATGGAGACGATAAAGCCGGTGAGGGCCATGGCCCAGTGTTCACGTTTTTTGCCAAACAATTTAATGAATGTTAGTGCCATTTTCTCTGCTGCGCCGGTCTTATCAAAGATCTGGCCCATCATGACGCCGAAGCCGATGATAATACCGATGCTGCCGAGGGTGCCGCCGAAGCCGCTGGTGATGGATCCGGGTATAGCCGACGGCTCCATCCCGCCGAGCAGGCCGATGACGACTGCCGCGATGATCAAACCGAGGAATGCATGGACTTTAGTCTTCAGAATTAGCAGGATCAAAAGAACGATACCGATGAACAGTGCGATTAACATTTGAGCCCCTGAACTCATGGAAAGCAACTCCTCTCATATTTAATTAAATTGTGTTAGCTGGATTGTGTCAGTAGGAGCCTCATTTCTGCAGGAATGCGGGCGCGTACTTCACAGCCAGGCGCACCGCTTCCATCATGCTTACCGGACTTGCTATTCCTTTGCCGGCAATGTCAAAGGCGGTACCGTGGTCCACGGATGTGCGCAGGATGGGCATCCCGGCCGTGATGGAGATGGTACGCTCAAAGTCCAGTGTCTTTGTGGCAATGTGCCCTTGATCATGGTACAGACTGAGCACACTGTTGTACTTGCCGTGCAGCGCCTGATAGAAAACCGAGTCAGCACCGATAGGTCCTTCCACCTGATAGCCCATTTTCTTCAGCTCGTCGACGGCGGGGAAGACCTCACGGACCTCCTCGTCACCGAACAGACCGTGCTCTCCGCTGTGAGGATTAAGCCCTGCGATGGCCATGGTACCCTCCGTGATGCCGAGCTTGTGCAGCGCCTCGGTACAGCGGATGACGTAGTCCACAATGCGGTCCTTCGTCACAAGCTCGCAGGCCCTGCGCAGGGAGACGTGGCGCGTCAGGAAAAACACCCTCAGATTGCGTACTTCAAACAGCGTCAGAGGATCATGAGTGTTTGTAAGAGCACTGAAGATCTCGGTGTGACCGATAAAATTCACCCCTCCTTTTTTTAAAGATTCTTTATTGATAGGCGTCGTTGACACCGCATCAACCGCACGGTCATTGGCAAGCTGGATGCTCTTTTCAATATACTCGTATGCGGCCCTGCCGCACATCCCGCTTACCTTACCGACCTCAAAGCGGTCCATGTCCACATTGTCCATATCCAGAAGATTCAAAACCCCGGGTCGGTAGTCACCCTTTTCGGGGTCGTCGACGGCGTGGATGGTAAGGCGCGGCATATTGGGATAGTCCATTGCACGCTCAAGTACCCTCCTGCTGCCGACAATGAGACAGCGGGCGGTATTCTGGGTTGTCTCATCGGCAAGAGTTTTAATAGCTATCTCCGGTCCGATGCCGGCGGGGTCCCCCATAGGTATTGCAATAAGCGGATTCATAAGATCCCTCCATTTTTTAAATTTCAGGAGATGTGTTTCTGCAGGTAGGTCACACAGGTGACCATGGCGGCCTCGTCTCCCACCATGCCGCCCTTGCTAATAAAGGCCTTGCCGGACAGCTTGCCGCCAATGGCAATCCCGTAGCCGGCAAGCGGTACGACCTCATCCAGAAGGCGCAGGCCGACTGTGCCGGCCGCGCTGTGTATGGCGGCGGTGATATCCCCGCCGGTGGAGTAGACGCCGCGAAAATCAGGATTCGCCTCCAGCACCCGCATAGTCACCTCAGCAAACGCGGTATTTATAAGCTCAGACAGGCCCTCGGCGTCAAGGCCCCGTTTTTCCATATACGGCTCGAAGGGTACACGCTTAGTTGGGTCGATGCCGCAGCCGATGACAGCCAGAATATCCGCCTCGCCGCTGCGGGCGATTAGCTCACCGGCGAGCCTGTCGATCTCCGCCGAGCGGCTCTCCTCGCTCTCCAGAATCTGCGCGGTATCCATGTAAACTGCCAAAACCGGCAGCTTCTTAAGGAGCCGCCGCGTCTGGGCGCCGGCCACGCCGTTAACGGAGCCGATCGCGCACATGATTTTCCCTGTGGGCTTTTCCGGCGCCGCGGGCAGCAGCCGCCTGCCCATGATGGCCGTGAACGGTCCGGGATCCACCGTGACTACGCGGATGCCGGTTTTTATAAGCGCGTCGGCGATGGTCTCCATATCCTCCTCCGTCACGCTGTCAATCAGAAGGATCCGGACTCCATCACGCCACTTTTCCTCAATCCGGCTGCTCAGGTGGGCGGCCCCATCATGCACGTCGTCCAGATAGATGGCGGCAGCCGGGTATTTGCTCTGCTTTGAAAAAATCTCCAGCGCCTCAGAGGTGCTGATTGGGCACATGGGGTCGCTTGCCGCTTCCGTCTTGCGGAGGGGGACGCCGTTCACAAGCAGGTGCCCGCCGATCAGAACACGCCCGGAGGAGGGGAAACACGGGACACACACGGCCAGATAATCATTGCCGAGGGTGTCAAGGAAGGCATCCGTCTCGCTGCCAAGATTTCCCCGCAGCGTGCTGTCCACACGCTTGGAATAGAGCAGCACATCAGGCCCGCCAAGAAGCTCCAATGCCTCCTTTACGCGGTCATAGGCCTCGCCGGCAGGGATAGCCCGGCTGTCCGTAGGCAGCACCAGACAGTCACAGTCCGAGAGCACCGACGCCCGGTCCATGGCGGGCCTTAGGAGAGTCAGCGTATCAAAACCATTCTTCTTCAGGAGCACACCGGTGGCGTTGGCGCCGGTCAGGTCGTCAGCCACCACAACACATCTGGGCATGGGTTCCGCCTCCTTACAAATATTACGGCGCGGCAGTTAAGCCGCGGCCTTTTTACGGATTAATCAGCCGGGTCTTCTTACCCAGCAAACGTTTTTCACTCTCACTGAAGACGGCGTCTGTAATGACACCGTCGTAATCACTCAGGGAATCGACACAGTAAAGTGCGAAGCTGTGGAATTTGGAAGCGTCTGTGATAAGATAACGTGTCCGGGCAATCCTATGGATCTCCTGTTTTAAAAAGACCTTCTCCTGTGTGGGAGTGTAGGTCATAAAATGTTCGTCAATAGAGGCGGCGCCGGTAAACGCAACTGTGGCGCGCAGGCCCTTCATCTGACGGACGGTCTCTCCGCCCAGCATGCTACCTGTGCGCTTCTGAAGGCGTCCGCCAAGCACCACGACCTCCACCGGTGTGGGCAGAAGCCGTTGGGCAATTTTCAGGTCGTTTGTGATGACCGTAAGCTCCTCAATGTCAACCAGCTCTTCGGCCAGACAATAGGTGGTGGTGCCTGCGTCAAGATAAACGGTCATGCCGGGGGAGACAAATTGGGCGGCCCGCTTGGCAAGACGGCGCTTCACCTCGATGCTGGCTCCAAGCTTTTGCTCGTAGGCAGCCTCCACCACATTGCGCATATTGATGGTAGCGCCCCCGTGACAGCGCTGGAGCTTTCCCTCCCGCTGACACTGTTCAAGGTCGCGCCGGACCGTCATCTCACTGACATCCAAAAGGCGCGCCAGCTCCTCCGTTGTGGCGGTTTTCCTCTCCTGCAGCAGAGCCAAAAGCTTGCTGCGGCGTTCCACTGGAAGCATATTGGCGGCCCCCTTCAAACATTCGTACTTGTTATTTTATGATTGAATCTGTTTATTTTTGTTCATTATATAAGAAGTGCCGAAACTTGTCAATATAGGAAACGGGAAATTTGTATATTTTGTGAACTTTTTGCAGGGTGAGATTCATACCGCTATGGAACCTCCGACGGACGAAAAACCGCCGGCGCATTTCTTGCGCCGACGGTGCCGTATCTGCAAAATCAGGGAGAGCCTTTAGCCCTCCTGACTTTTGCAGAAAGATATCGCTATTCGGTTCTCACTCAAGCTCGAAGGCGCCGGTGTAGAGCTGATAATATGTGCCCTTTTCGGCGATCAGCTGGTCGTGGGTGCCGCGCTCTATGATGTGACCGTGCTCCAGCACGATTATCGCGTTGGAATTCATAACGGTGGACAGCCTGTGGGCTATGACAAAGACCGTCCGTCCCTCCATGAGGGAGTCCATCCCTTGTTGGACTATCCGCTCCGTGCGGGTATCAATGGAGCTTGTGGCTTCGTCGAGTATCATGACCGGCGGGTCGGCAACTGCAGCGCGGGCGATGGATAGAAGCTGGCACTGGCCTTGGGAAAGGCCCGAGCCGTCGCCGCTGAGCTGCGTGTAATAGCCCTGGGGCAGACGGGATATAAAGTCGTGGGCGTTTGCGCGCTTCGCGGCCTCAATACATTCCTCGTCTGTTGCGTCCAGCTTTCCGTAGCGGATGTTGTCCATAACCGTACCCGTAAACAGGTTCACATCCTGCAGCACTATGCCGAGGGAGCGGCGAAGATCGCTCTTGCATATGCGGTTTATATTTATCCCGTCGTAGGTTATCTTTCCGTCCTCAATGTCGTAAAAGCGGTTAATGAGGTTTGTGATAGTGGTTTTGCCGGCGCCGGTTGCGCCCACAAAGGCCAGCTTCTGTCCCGGCTTTGCATAGAGGCTGATGTCGTACAGTACCGGATGCCCCTCCTCGTAGGAGAAGTCCACTCCGTTAAACCGCACGTCGCCCCTTACCGGGATGTACTGGACCGGCTGCCCGGGCTTTGCTTTTCTCCATGCCCACTGGCCGGAGTGGGAATCGGTCTCCTCAGGCGTGCCGTTTTCGTTGTAGGTGACGTTAACCAGCGTAACCTCACCGTGATCCTCCTCAGCCGGCTCATCCATAAGCTCGAATACGCGTTCAGCTCCCGCAAGGGCCATTACAACAGAGTTTATCTGCTGGGATGCCTGATTTATAGGCATATTAAAATTGCGGGTGAGCTGCAAAAATGAGACGATGGAGCCAAGCGTGAGGTTTCCTACGCCGCCTATGGCCATGGCGCCGCCGGCGATCGCGCAGACGACATAGAGAAGATGCCCCAGGTTTGCCATGATGGGCATAAGGATATTTGCGTAGATATTTGCCTTGGTGGCGTTTTCGCACAGCTCCTCGTTGAGTGTATCAAACTGCTGGCGGGCCTTATCCTCATGGTTAAAGACCTTTATGACCTTCTGACCGTTTATCATCTCCTCGGCAAATCCATTTACACGGCCAAGAGACTGCTGCTGCTTTACGAAATAGCTGCCGCTTTTACCGCCGATCCTGCCGACAAAGGCGAACTTGATTATCAGGAACACCACCACGATGAGGGTGAGCCAGATCGACATGACGCACATACTGATAAATACCACGATGATCGTCATACATGTATTCAGCAGCTGGGGAATGCTCTGGGAGATAAGCTGACGCAGTGTATCGGTGTCGTTTGTGTACTTGCTCATTATGTCGCCATGGGTATGGGTGTCAAAGTACTTTATGGGCAGCTCCTGCATATGGCCGAACATCTGATTTCTGATATCCCTCAGGGTACCCTGTGCCACGGATATCATCAGCCTGTTATAAAGGAAGGTTGAGATGATACCTGCGGCATATATGGCAATCATGACCATAATAGCGGAGAAAAGACCTGAAAAATCCCTACTGCCGCTTGCCAGCATCGGGTCCACATAGTCGTCTATAAGCGTCCTGAGGAAAATTGAGCCTGCCGCGCTGGCACCCGCGGAGATAACTATACACACCATGACTGTTATAAGGCGCAGACGGTTGCCTTTCCACAAAAGCGCGAGGAGCCTTTTAAGGGTTCCCTTGGCGTTTTTTGCCTTTCTGCCGCCGCGGCCTCCGGGACCGCCGGGACCTCCGGGGCCGGGTCTGCTGTTAGAGACTGCCATCTTCTTCGCCTCCCTTTATCTGTGATGTATAGACCTCCCTGTAGATAGCGTTTGAGACCATTAGCTCGTCGTGGGTGCCTATGCCGTTAATGCGGCCACCGTCCATGACTATTATCTTGTCGGCGTCCTGAACGGAGGAGATGCGCTGGGCGATGATTATTTTCGTCGTCTCCGGAATGTAATCCCGGAAGCCGGCGCGTATGAGCGCATCCGTACGTGTGTCCACCGCGCTGGTGGAATCGTCAAGTATAAGTATCTTCGGCTTCTTAAGAAGAGCCCGGGCTATACAAAGACGCTGCTTCTGTCCGCCGGAAACGTTGCGCCCGCCCTGTTCAATGTGGGTGTCATAGCCGTCCGGCATCTCCCGAATAAAGCCGTCGGCCTGAGCGAGTCTGCAGGCTTCAACGAGCTCCTCGTCCGTAGCGTTTTCATTACCCCAGCGCAGGTTTTCCTTTATCGTGCCGGAGAACAGCTCGTTTTTCTGCAGCACCATAGCCACGCAGTCACGCAGCGTCTTTACGTCGTAATCCTTAACATCCACGCCGCCCACATAGACGGTGCCGGAGGTGGCGTCGTAAAGCCGCGGTATCAGCTGCACCAAAGTGGATTTTGACGAGCCAGTACCGCCGATGATCCCGACGACCTCACCGGATTTTATTTCAAAGTCGGCGTCGTACATACATAGCTTATTTTTGTCGCCCTTATAGCTGAAGTCCACGTGCTCAAAGCGAATGCTGCCGTCCTTTACCTGCATTACCGGATTATCTGTATCCTCAATGGTGGGCTCTTCGGTGAGCACCTCGCCGATACGCTCCGCATCGGCTCTGGCCATCGTTATCATAACGTAGACCATCGAGAGCATCATCAGGGACATGAGCACCTGCATGGCGTAGGTAAAGAGGCTGGTGAGGCCGCCCGTGGTAAGCTCCGTGCCGCCTGAGTTTACGATGATCCTCGCGCCTATCCAGGAGATAAGTATCATGCAGGTATAAATAACTGTCTGCATGGAGGGCTGGTTAAAGGACAGGATCTTCTCAGCTTTTGTGAAGTCCTTGTATATGCTCTCCGACACGCCGTTGAACTTCTCCTTCTCGTGCTCCTCACGGACAAAGGACTTGACGACGCGTATCCCGTGCAGGTTTTCCTGAACCACGTTATTGAGCCTGTCGTAAGTGTTGAAGACCCGCTCAAATATGACGTGTGCCTTGCTGGCGATGAAGAGCAGTATAGCGGCCAGCACCGGTATCGCGCAGATAAATATGAGCGACAGCTTGGCGCTTATGGTGAAGGTAAAAAACAGCGATATTATTATATTCAGCGGAGCGCGGCTGGCGATTCTGGTCAGCATCATGAACGCCTGCTGGATGTTGGTGATATCTGTGGTAAGGCGTGTGACAAGTCCGCCGGTACTGAATTTATCGATGTTTGTGAATGAAAATTCCTGTATCTTGTGGTAGACGTCGTGGCGCAGATTCTTTCCGAAACCCGCAGCGGCTATGGCGTTATACCTGCCTGACATTGCCCCGCAGAACATCCCAAGCGCGGCCAGCAAAAGCATCAGTATGCCTGAGATGACCGTATATTTCAGATCACCCTTTTCGATGCCGTTATCAATGAGCTTTGCCATAACAAGCGGTATCAGGGCGTCGAAAACCACCTCGCCCGCCACAAAAACAGGCGTAAGGATCGTGGCGGTCTTGTACTCCCTGATGCAGCCCGCTAAACGCTTCAGCATTTATCATCCTCTCCTTCCTGAGAAACCTCCCGGCGCAGCGCCCGGGCGTTGCACACTAATTTATCCAGCAGCCTGTGAAGCTCTTTAAGCTCCTCCTCGGTGAAATTTTTCGTGATCTGCGCCTCCGCCGAGTCCAGCCCCGTCTTTGTAAGCTCTGAGGCCTCTAGTCCCGCCGGAGTTATGGCTATGCGCTTTAAGCGCCTGTCAAATTTATCCGGCTTAAATTCAACAAAGCCCTTTTCCTCGAGCCGCCTTAAAAGTCCTGTGGCCGTGGGATGCTTTATGTTGAACCTGACCTCAATATCATGCTGGCATGGGAGCGATTCGCGGCTGCGGCTGAGATAGCCCAGCAAAAAGGACTGTGCCCCGGTGATACCAAGCTCCGCAGTGACGCTGTCAGCGCTGCGCCTGAAGGAATTTGCAATAATCTTTATCTTAGGCCCTACTTTATCGGAGACATTGTCAATATCCATGCTATTTAACCTCCTTCCCGGAAAGATCAATCGATGAAGGTAGCTTGCTACGCAAATAGGTAGCATACGACGTATTATAGACTCTTTACGGGCCGCAGTCAAGGGAGAAGACTAAAATGTGGAAAGATCAACATAAAGTTATGACCTGTGTTAAAATTCGTGTTTAGGGTAATCCGGTGAGCGTAAGGTATGGTAAAAACCGTAAGGTTGTGATAAAATTCGTTGTGAAATAAGTTTTATCGGAGCATATCATGGACTATTTTTCAGTGTCACTTTCGGACAGAGAGCTTCAAAGCATATCCAGCCTGGGCCTTGCCCATATAGGCGATGCGGTGTTTGAGCTTATGACAAGAACTTACCTTGCCGCGGTTGGAAAGGAGACCAACAGGAGCCTTCACAGGGCAACGGTGGCAATGGTCTCAGCCGGAGCACAGGCCAAGGCGGCGGAGAGGATCATGCCGCTTTTAACTGATGAGGAGCGGGAGGTCTTTCGCCGGGGCAGAAATGCCAAGGTCCACGCCGTGCCCAAGGCCGCCACCCATGAGCAGTACCATACTGCCACGGCGCTGGAGGCTCTCTTCGGATATCTGTATTTAAAGGGGCGGATACAGCGCCTGAACGAGCTGTATTCCGCGATAGTGGAGGATAGCGATGTCTCTTGATTCCATATTTTTAAAAGGCCTTACGGCGGAGCTTGACCGGGCGATTACGGGGGCGAAGATTGAGAAGGTGCTCATGCCCGCCCGCGGCTCACTGGTTTTTGGCCTTAAGGCGGAGAGACGCATAAGCCTGTTTGTGGGCGGAAGCTCAGGTTCTGCGAGGATACACCTGACAAATCAGGAGTACGAAAAGCCCGTTGAGCCTCCCATGTTTTGTATGCTGCTGCGCAAGCACCTTGTGGGTGCGCGGGTTTTATCCGTCAGGCAGCCGGAGCTGGACCGGGTCCTGGAACTGCGCCTGCAGGCGCCGGGCATGTTCGGCGAGGGGGAGGAGCGAACGCTGATAGTTGAGCTTCTGGGGAGGACGGCAAATGTCATCCTCACCGACGGCGAAGGCGTCATAACCGACTGCTTATACCGACAGGGCAGCATTGGAGAGAAGCGCATGGTGCTGCCGGGGATGCTTTACAGGCTGCCCCCAAGGCAGGAGAAGACGGAGCTTTCAGGCCTTACTGAGGAGGGTATCCGCAGCGCGCTGGTTTCGGCAGGCGAGGGGAATGGACTCGACAGATTCCTTGTGGGCGCGGTTATGGGCTTATCGCCGCTTGTGGCCAGAGAGCTTTGCTGGCGTGCCTATTCCGAGGCGTCACCGAGAGTTTTTGATGTTTTAGCAAAGGATGGCGGCCGGGCTATAACCGGTCAGCTTATGGAGCTTAAAGAGTTAACAGATAAAATGGAGCTGCGCCCATATATGGTGCTGACCCCGGAGAAGCTGCCCTTTGAGTATTCATACCTGCCTATTTTCCAGTATGGCCCGGAATATGAGCTTAAGCAGGCGGCAAGCTTTTCAGAGCTTCTGGAGACCTTCAGCGGGAGAAGGGACGAGGAGGAACGCAGGCGTCAGCGCTCCCGGGAGCTTACAAAGACGGTGAGAAACACCCGTGAGCGCGTGGCACGAAGGCTCAGTAATCAGCGGGAGGAGCTTAAAAGGACGGAGAACCGTGAGTACCTGCGGCAGTGCGGCGATATCATAACCTCAAACCTTCACACCATGAATAAGGGGATGTACCTTCTGCGGGCGTACGACTATTATTCGGAGGACGGCGGCGAGCGGGAGATACGGCTCGATCCATTAAAAACTCCCCAGCAGAACGCGGCGAAATACTATAAGGACTATAACCGGGCGAAAAGCGCAGAAACGCATCTGACAGAGCAGATTTGCGCCGGCGAGGAGGAGCTTTCATATCTTGACAGCGTGCTTGACGAGCTGTCAAGGGCAGAAAACGAACGGGAGCTTAACGAGATACGTGCGGAGCTGCTTTACGGCGGATACCTGCGCGAGACCAAGGGCGGAAAGAAGGAGAAACGCCAGATATCCGGTCCTATGCGCTTTAAATCTGACAGCGGATTCTACATCCATGTGGGCAGAAACAATACCCAGAATGATGCGCTGACACTTAAAAATTCCGCAAAGACGGATTTGTGGCTCCACGCGCAGAAAATACACGGGAGCCATGTGGTTGTCTCCTGTAACGGTGAAAGCCCGGACGAAAGGACTGTTATGCAGGCGGCATCCCTCGCGGCGTATTTTTCTCAGGGACGGGACTCGGGAAAGGTGCCTGTGGATTACACGCTTGTAAAGTTTGTTAAAAAGCCGAACGGCGCAAGACCGGGCATGGTGATATACACTGATTACAGGACGGTGCTTGCTGAGCCTGACGAGCAGCTATCCCAGCGGCTCAGGGTAAAATAAAGCAGTAGCGTACGGCGCAGAAAGCGTAATATAAAAACACATTTGCCAAAAATAATTTGATAATTATAAAAATAAATATTGACAATTTAAGTATAAAACTGTATTATACAAACACAGTTTGATAATTATCGAAATAATTTTTGTGAAAGAGGTGTTTTTATGCCTGAAAAAATAAAAGGTTTGTGGTTTGAGTATCTTGATGGAAAAGCTGCGGAAGCAAAAAGCGAGGCGGAGCGGCTCGCCGCAGAGGACCGGCGTGATGAGGCCGGGCATATGAAGGTAAGGGAAAACATCTATAGGGTGTTTAAAACCGTGTTTTCCGCCCTTGAGGCAGCGCTTACTGGGGATGGGCTTAGAGAGGGATATCTAAATAAAATCGGCGAAATCTCTCAGAACTGGCAAGACTCCCTTGACAAGGGCAGGGAGCATAACGATGCTGAGCGGGTACTTATCGAGGGCGTTAAGCTGAATGTATATCAGCAAGTAAAGGAAAAATTTGTTGAGATTTGGGGTGCTGAGTATGACTGAGGCGGAAACTATACAGCTTTTTAAATGTCTCTCGGACAGGTCGAGGATGCGGATTGTAAAGGCGCTGCTTATAGAGGATATGTACTCAGAACGGCTTGCAGAGAGGCTGGGGCTGTCCCCGGCGACGGTGTCGTTTCACATGAAAAAGCTTGAGGAGGCGGGGCTTGTAGCCTCCCATAAGGAGCAATACTATACGGTGTACTCGCTGATGCCTGAGGTGCTTGACAGCAGCCTGCGGGAGCTTCTCGGTGAGGAGGCGGAGGACATTGCGGAGCAGCAGGAAAGGGAGGAGAAGTACCGAAAAAAGGTAATAGACTCCTTCTTTGAATACGGAAAGCTAAAGTCCATACCCACCCAGAGAAAGAAGGAGCGGATAGTCCTTGAGGTCATCGCCGAGTCCTTCCAGTTTGAAAGGCTTTACACCGAACGGGAGGTCAATATAATAATCGCGGATTTTCATGACGACTTCTGTACCATCCGCCGGGACATGATAGCTGAGAAGCTCCTGGCAAGGGACAAGAGCGGCTACTGGCGCGTAAAGGCCAAAAATGAGAAAGCAGAATAAAATGAGCCGATACGGCGTTTTTTACGCCGTATCGGCTCAATATTTTTACAGGGGTTTAATTACACGGCGCTCTTTCCATGCTCGCAAAGATCCTTAAGGCAGCAGCTTTCGCATTGCGGCCTGCGGGCTATGCATACGGCCCTGCCGTGTATGACCATGCGGTGGCAGAAGTCGTTTGACTTTTCCGGCGGGAGAATTTCGCGAAGGATCGGCTCAATTTTCACCGGGTCCTTTGTGTTAACATATCCTAAGAGATTCGTTATCCTTATGCAGTGGGTGTCCACCACCACGGCGCCGGGCTTGTTGTACACGTCCCCTAAAATGAGGTTGGCGCTCTTGCGGCCCACGCCGGGCAGGCGGAGGAGATCCTCCATATTGTCAGGAACGCGCCCGCCGAACTCCTCGGTTATCATCTTCGCCGCGCCTACGATATCCCTGGCCTTGCCGTGATAAAAGCCGCAGGAGCGTATGTATCCCTCCACATCCTCGATGGGAGCTTCTGCCATGGCCGCCGCCGTGGGGTATTTTTCAAAGAGCGCCGGCGTCACCTGATTTACCCGCGCATCGGTGCACTGGGCAGCCAGACGCACGGAGACCACCAGATGGTAGGCATCCTCAAAGTCCAGCGTACATTCGGCAAAGGGGTACTCCTTTTCGAGCCGGGCAACTATTTCATCAGAAGTTTTTCTGTCCATTTTTCACCACAATCTCTGCGGCAAAGCCGCGTTTTTATTTGATTATATCACCGATGAGCGTTATAATAAAGATGATTTTTTAAGTATGATTTCCTCGAAAGGGCGTGAGAATGTTGTATAGACCCTTGGCCGATGAGATACGGCCGCAGACTTTGGATGAGGTTTACGGCCAGCGGCATATATTGGGCGAGGATGGGCTTCTGCGCCGTATAATAAAGAGCGGGCAGATACCGAATATGATATTCTACGGTCCCTCCGGCTCCGGCAAGACCACGGTCGCCAACATCATCGCCCGTGAGACTAAACGGGAGCTGCGGCGCCTTAACGCCACCACGGCGTCCCTCTCAGATATTAAGGATATCATCGCGGAGCTTGATACCTTTTTAGTTCCCAACGGCGTGCTGCTGTATCTTGACGAGATACAGTATTTCAATAAAAAACAGCAGCAGTCCCTACTGGAGTTTATAGAAAACGGAAAGATTACCCTTATAGCCTCCACCACGGAGAACCCGTATTTTTATGTGTACAACGCGGTGCTCTCCCGGTCGACGGTATTTGAGTTTAAGGAGCTTACGCCGGAGGATGTGCTCATGGCGGTAAAGCGCGCGGTGATCCTCGCGCAGGAGCGCTTCGGCCAGGCGGAGATTGAGGATGGCGTTTTAGAGCATATAGCCGCCTGCTCCGGCGGCGATGTGCGTAAGTCTGTCAACGCCGTGGAGCTTCTTTTCACGGCGTCTAAGAGGGAGAATGGCAAGATAAAGCTGACGCTGGACGACGCGAAAATGGTGGCGCAAAAGAGCGCCATGCACTATGACCGAGACGGGGATCAGCACTATGACGCGGTCTCTGCCCTGATGAAGTCCCTGCGCGGCTCGGACGTGGACGCGGCACTCCATTATCTTGCGCGGCTCTTAAACGCCGGTGACCTTGCGGGGGCATGCCGCAGGATCCTGTGCTCCGCCTCGGAGGATATCGGCATGGCCTACCCTCAGGCGGCGAGTATCGTCAAGGCCTGTGTGGACAGTGCCATGCAGCTGGGACTTCCCGAGGCGCAGCTGCCCCTTGCCCAGGCTGTGATCCTGCTGGCGACGGCTCCAAAGTCGAATTCCGTTGTTATGGCCATAGACGCGGCCATGGCGGACGTGAGGGCGGGAAAGGCCGGGCCTGTCCCGAGGGAGCTGCAGAACGTCCACGCCGACGGCACCGGCTTTGAGCGGGAGCAGGGGTATAAATATCCCCACAGCTATCCGGGCCATTGGGTGCCCCAGCAATACCTGCCGGATAATCTGGCCGGAACAAAGTATTATGAGTACGGCGATAATAAGACGGAGCAGGCGGCCAAAAAATACTGGGATGCCATAAAGGGGGAGTAGATGTGGATGTGAGAGTCGGGGATATCCTCACCATGAAAAAGCCCCACCCGTGCGGGTCAAAGACATGGCTTGTCACCCGGGTGGGAGCGGATTTTAAGATGAGATGCACCGGCTGCGGCCGTGAGGTGATGAACCCCCGCAGCAAGGTGGAGAAGAACATCAAAAAGATCGACCGCCCTGAGGGATAAAACGGCGGCGCGGTTAGCCCGTGCCGCCAATTTTGTATGGAACTCCCGTCAGCTGTCTCCTGTCATGGCGCGGTACAGGAAGACGGCGGCCTCACACCATGTGCAGGCTGCATCTGGGGAAAAGGCCATGTGCCCGGTGCCCCGGGTAATACCCCGGCAGAAGGCCCACCAGGCAGCGGTTGCATAGTATGCGCCGTCTTTCACGTCAAGAAAGGGGGCCTTGACCGCGGCGGGCGAGCCGTAAAAGCGCCACAGAAAGGTCACCGCCTGCCCCCGCGTACACGTCGCGCCCGGGGAGAAGGAGGAGGCGTCGGTCCCAATGGCGATGCCCTTCTCCCATGCCCACAATACCGCCCGGTAATAGGGGCTGTTTTTGGGCACGTCGGCAAAGGGCATATTCCCAGCGGTGTGTTCCGGGCAGCCGGCGGCCCGCCACAGAAAGGCGATGACCTCGCCCCGCGTGCAAGGCGTCCCGGGGGAAGAGCCACCGGGCAGAAGGCCGCGTCCTGCCGCCCAGAGGAGGGGTGTGTGGAAGTAGGAGCCGCTGTCCGCCCATGTGGGAGGGCCAGAGGAGCGGGCCATAAAGCTCTTTACCGCCTGAGCGGCGACGGCAAAGCCCGCGCACAGGGCGAAAAGCAGCACCGATAGGTAGAGTTCTTTCGTCATGTTTCTGTCCTGTTTTTATATGCGTATCCGATAACCGCAGGGAACACCTTACTCAAAAATTATTCGACTGACAAGCCGATAATTCGATTATAAAACGTAATATTTCGTGTGTCAAGATGAAAAAACATTATTAAATCGGTTTATTCTGCGCCGGTATTTCCTAAGATAAGGCTATACAGGAGGTGCGGTATGGAACTTGATTACGCAGAGATCGGCAGAAGGATCGCCCGCCGCCGTAAGGAGCTGGGGCTTAAGCAGTCCGAGGCGGAGGAGCGGGCGGATATCGGGTATAAATATCTCTCCAACATTGAGAGGGGTATATCCATCCCCTCCACGGAGGTCATCATGAGACTGGCCGCCGCGCTGGACACAACGCCGGACGAATTTCTTGTGGGCACCGCCCAGCGGGAGAACGAGGAGTGGAGGAATGTGGCGGACCTGCTGCGGACGCTGGATGACAAGCAGCTTGCCCTGACAAAGAGCTTTATCCTTTGGCTGCAGGAGCAGGAGATATAAAAACCGGCACGGGGTATAGACGGCCGTAAATACGCTGGGGTGACAGGATGAAAAACTCGTGTTTTATTTCAAGAGAACCCATCGACAAGGGCTGGTCCGGTGACAGAAAATACTGCGTAGTGGCCGCCGATGGCACGAAATATCTTCTGAGAGTCTCACCCATTGAGCAATACCAGCGAAAAAAGAGTGAATTTGAGCTTATGGGTCAGGCCGCCGCGCTCGGGGTGCCAATGTGCAGGCCTTTGGCGTTCGGTACGTCTGACGAAGGGGTTTACTCCGTTCAAAGCTGGATAGATGGGGAAGATGCAGAGGAAAGCATACCGATGCTCCCGTCAGATGAGCAGCATTCTTTTGGGTTTGACGCCGGACGGATATTGAGAGAGATCCATAAGATACCGGCGCCTGCCGGCACGGAGGATTGGGAGACTTTTTTTAATCGTAAAATCAACCGCAAGATACAGATGTATGAGGATTGTCCTGTAAAATATGAAAACGGACAAGCGTTCATCGATTACATTAATGATCACCGCCATCTGCTCAAAAACCGCCCCCGGACCTATCAGCATGGAGATTATCATATCGGTAATATGATGATCGGCCGTGATAAGAGGCTCTATATTATAGATTTTGACCGCAGCGATTTTGGAGATCCGTGGGAAGAATTTAACCGCATTGTCTGGTGTGCTCAGGCATCTCCTGCTTTTGCCGCCGGAATGGTGAACGGCTACTTTAATAATGATGTGCCTATGGAGTTCTGGGAGCTTCTTGCTCTCTATATCAGCAGCAATACCTTATCTTCAGTGTCATGGGCGCTTCCTTTTGGCGAGGGACAGATACAGGTCATGATAAATCAGGCGAAAGATGTGCTTAGCTGGTACAATAATATGAAAAATGTCATTCCAAGTTGGTACAGCCCTCCCGGCAAGGAGACAGAGCCGTTTTAATAGAAGGAGTGTTCATACCGTGAGCCGGAGAAGTGTTTTGAGATTGATCAGTTTGATAATGTTGATTACGGCCGTTATCTTTGTCTCCTGTGCTCTTTCCTGTCCCACATTGGGAACAACGATCTATATCGGTAGTTTTGAATTTGGAGCGGAGCAATGGCGGGTTTGCTACCTCGTTTATGTTATTGCAATGGCGGCGCTGTTTGCTGTCTCGTTCTTTGTGAAAGGCGGTAAGGCAAAGAAGTGAGCAGCCCTATCGCCGCGCAGGGCTGACGGGATCAAAATGAAAAGAGAGAAGTCTATCCTGACTTCTCTCTTTTTTGCTATTAAAAGCGGCGGTTTTTACGGCTCATGGAAGGTGTAGATATACAGAAAGCTCTGATCTGATGTCTCCCCGGTGTACGGATCGTCCTCATTCGAGGTGGAGATGTACAGGGAACCGTCGGTGAACCATCCGATTGCGTGCTCGTTGTTTAAAGCGCCCTCCCTGTCAAGGGCGGTGCAGTATCCGGCCTCAAAATCCAGAACGCCGATATAGGTGTAGACCCGCCCGGCCTCACGGCTGACGATCAGGGCCTTGTCCCCGGCGGGGCTTTTGATCACCTCCGTCGGGTCGGTGGGATACACAAAGCCGTCTATTCTGATCCTCCCGCCGGTGAGCAGATCTATTGCGGAGACCTCCCGGGCCTCGTCCACATACAGGCAATAGCCGCAAGGGACAAGGGCGCTGCCGTCATGGGCGGTTGAGAACATAGGCAGAAACTGTACGCCCGTATCATAGCCGATTCCGCCGTATGTCTGCCCGCTCAGGGCGCAGTCCCGCGAGGCCTCTGGGGACATATAGCCCTCGACGTTCTCTGAGTATGTGGGGTGCCGGAAAAGGGGCATGCGCTCAAATATCGCCGTTTTCGATCCGTCGGTGAGCGACACGTTCCAGCAGTCGTAATAAAAATCCTCGCTGAGCCGCCAGAAGCACACGGCGTCATCCCCCAAAAAGCAGCACCGGTCAAAGGCCTGGCCTGCTATGTCTGCAAGCGGCGTACACGTCCCGGCCATCCTGTCGCACAGGTAGTATTCGGTGTTACCGCAGGTGACGATAAGCGCCCTGCTCAGGTCCGGAGTGAAGCAGGCGTTTTCGATGTCGTGAATAAGTCCCGCGTCGCTTTCCGCCAGAACGTCCGTCACCGCAAGGGTGTCAAGCTCCAAAAGCAGGGGACAGTTCGTGCTGACCGGTGCCCCGCCGGTATCGGCCGTTATATAGACCATCAGCAGCACCGCGTCGGTCCGTCCGGGGATCCTTGAGATGCTCCACGGCGCGTAAAGCTCCCCGGTTTTAAAGCTGAGATTCCCGTTGTGCCGGCTCCATGAAAACGCAATGGGGATCTCCTGCCCGAAGAGAGTGACCGAAAGGTTCACGTCCTGCCAGTCGGTAAGCTCCGTGAGCGCTCCGTACTCTGGCGCGTACACGCCTGTCACATCCCACTGTCCCGATTCGTGGAAGGAGACGGTCCCGTCCCCGATAAAATAATAGCCCTCTATGAGATAGTGCTCCGCCGTGACAAGCCCGCCCAGCTCCGCCACGTGACCGGAGGGCCTCTCCGTACTGTCCTCAGCCTCCGGTGAGATTGTACTGTTTATCTCATCCACGTTAAAAGTCCCCTCTGGCTTAAAAAAGTCGAACACAGCCTCACGGACATCCTCGCTCAGTGCCATCGCCGTAAGCAGGGACAGGAGCAGCAGCAGAACCGCCGCGAAGGTGTACAGCAGGGCTTTCCGGTGCGTTCCCCGGCGCCGGGCTGAGCCGAATCCCTGAGCCTCCAGAATAAAGCGGTCGTCGATCCCGCCGAATGTGTCAAGAAGAAAATCCGGATTCATAGATAGCCCTCCCTCTGAAGGTGCCGGCGGAGCTTCAGGCGCGTTCTGTAGAGCATCGTTTTGACCTTGCCCTCCGAAAAACCGCTGAGCTGGCTCAGCCTGCCTACGGTGTCAAGGTGCCAGTAGCGCCGGACGAAAAGGTTGCGCTCGCCCTCCGGAAGCGACGCCAGAAAGGCGTCAATGCAGCGTACAAGCTCGGCCTGCTCCACCTGAAGCTCGGTGTCTGCCTGGGCCGGAACGCACTCGGCCAGCTCCTCAAGGACCAGAGGCACCTCACCGCCGCCGCGTTTATAGGCGCTGCGCTCCCGCCAGCGCTTCAGGGACAGGCGGCGGGTGATCTTCCCCAGAAAGGCGGAGAGCACCGACGGCCGGTGCGGCGGTATGGCGTTCCACGCGCCCATGTATGTGTCGCTTACGCACTCGTCGGCGTCCTCAGCGCTTTCAAGAATATTAAAGGCTATTGTATAGCAGTATTTCCCGTATTTCGAGGCGGTCTCCACTATGGCCTGCTCCGCTCTGGCCCAGTAAAGCTCAACAATGCGGCAGTCCTCCATCCCGGCACCTCCCTGTATGTATCGTAAGAGCGCTCTCACTTATATACTACCGGAAAATGGCGCCATGGTCACAGATAATTTAAAAAATTTTGCTGTTTCCCATAATATGCAGGGCAGCGCTAACGGCGCTGCCCTGCATATTATGGGACGTAGAATGCGATATTGCCGCATTATTCCAGAGCGGTGAGCTGTTCATAGATCCACTGGGGAGAGACGCTCTTGGATGAGATCTCCACCAGTATATCCCCGTACAGCACGCCAAAGCGCATACGGTATCCGTCCGTGTCCCCGGCGTCGTTTACGGTGTAGGCGCGTTTGTACACCGCCTCCTGCGTCAGCTCCTCGATGGGGAAGATGGGGTTATCCACAATCTCCCGCAGCTCCTCCGGCACCGATTCGGCCATGGGGATGGGGTAGAGGGACAGGTCGTAGTTCTCTGTGTCCTGGGCCGCGGTGACGCGCGCGGCGTCGTCCTCCTCAAAGTATGACACCTTCCAGCGGAGCTCATCGTACCCCTTTGTCCATAGCCCGGAGAGGTAGTTGCTGTACTGGTCCTGATACCGGTGGAAGGACCCCTCGGAAAAGCCCACCGGGGGCGAGGAGAGCATGTATGCGCCGAAGGTCTCCTCCTCCAGCGCCTTCTGGAGGGTGAGGGCCTCGTTTAAATACTCATGTGTCCCGCGCATGGAAAAGAAGCCGAGGTCCGGTACGGAGACGGTGTTCGCATAGCAGTAGACTACATCCGTAAGGTACGCCTGGGCGTGCTCCAGGTTATCGGCATCGACATTGGCCGCCAGGGAGTAGGTAAGGCCCTCCCGCTCAAACTCCGCCCAAAGCATCACGCCCCCGTCCGGATCAAAATAGCGGTAAGCGGTGACAATGAGACCGTTTATCTCCGATGTCTCGACCGTGTCCGGCTCGATGACAATGTCGGAGTATACGGGCGTTTCCGCATCCCGTATGGTGCAGGTGATCTTATCCCCCCAGGAGGCGTTATAAAACTCCAGATATACCATCGCCAGCGGCCCATAGCCGTAATATAATGCCGAGCCGGAGAGCTCCATCCACTCAAGCAGAATGTCC
>JBJDXR010000019.1:0-49208 GCA_051866775.1 Oscillospiraceae bacterium
AACGCCAGCCTGTCACGCTGGAGGTCGAGGGTTCGAGCCCCTTCTCGGTCGCCAAATCCCGTTTTTACGGGTAAAATGCCCAGATAGCTCAGCTGGTAGAGCAGAGGACTGAAAATCCTCGTGTCGCTGGTTCGACTCCGGCTCTGGGCACCACAAATGCGGCTTTAGCTCATCTGGTAGAGCGCCACCTTGCCAAGGTGGAGGTAGCGAGTTCGAGCCTCGTAAGCCGCTCCAATTTTTTATGTTTGCTTTTTGCAAAAGCTTTCTGTTAGCCTGCGCCGGGGCTGTATTTAGTCAGCGGTGCGGGTCACAGACACCGGATCTGCCAAGAGACAAAAGAGGGTTCTGGTTTCGTAACCGGGATTTGTCATTGCGCAGACCGATTTTCCATCTCCAGACAAGATTCCTGATTTTGTCTGGTTCCTATTATAATTAGAAATTTAATATGGCGACATAGCCAAGTGGTAAGGCAGGGGTCTGCAAAACCCCGATTCCCCAGTTCAAATCTGGGTGTCGCCTCCAAACAAAAACCGACTTGTTTTTACAAGCCGGTTTTTGTTTTATGTTTTGCTGCAGAGGCATGATTGCTTGAGTTTCCTAAAGCTTAATGATATAATTTTTTGAGAATCAATAAGTTAAAGGAGGTTTTCTAATGTGGAATGATATTAACACCGGAGAATACGAGGGAATGATAGCCGAAACTGTGTCTTACCCGGGACATGGCGGAAGGAACATCAAATCATATGTATCACGTCCGCTCGGCGCAGGTCCATACCCCTCGATTGTTCTTATACCGCATATGCCCGGCTGGGACGAGTGGTGCAGAGAGACCGCACGGCGCTTTTCCCAGCATGGCTATGTGGTCGCCTGCCCGAATATCTACGGTGATTTTTCAGACGGCACCCCTGCAGATGCAGCTGCCGCGGCAAGAGAAGCCGGCGGTGCGCGGGATGATAATGTTATGGCTGACTGCGAAGGCTCAATCAATTATCTAAAGGCCCAACCATACTCAAATGACAGGGTAGGAGTTATCGGAATGTGTTCCGGCGGACGCCACGCGTTTCTTGCGGCCTGTACGGTAAACGGTTTTGACTGTGCCGTTGACTGCTGGGGCGGAGGAGTTGTCGCCTCTCCCGAGAGCTTGATGCCCGCGCGTCCTGTCGCACCTATAGACTACACGGAAAATCTCTCCTGCCCGCTCTTGGGCATATTTGGAAATGAGGACCGCGGGCCGTCTCCCGAGGAAGTAGATATACTGGAGGGGGAGCTTAAAAAGTACGGCAAGGATTATGAGTTCCACCGTTATGACGGTGCCGGACACGGTTTCTGGTACTACCACAATGACAAGTACCGTCAGAAGCAGGCCATGGACTCCCTTGAAAAGGTCTATGCCTTCTTTGAAAAGCACCTGAGATGAAGAATATGAAACAAGAAAGCCGCGGGGAGCCTTTTGCGATTATGGCAAAGCCTGTAGGCTCGAAATGCAACCTTAACTGCGAATACTGCTATTATCTGGGAACGGACGAGCTTATAGGAAATAAGCCGGCGCCGCGTATGGACGACAGTACCCTTGAGACGCTTATCCGCCGGTATATTGAGGAAAGCTCAGGGCGTGTTGTGCATTTTACGTGGCATGGCGGCGAGCCGACGCTTGCAGGTCTTGATTTCTTCAAAAGGGCGGTAGAGCTTCAGAAAAAATATCTTCCGGCAGGGTATGAATGTTGGAATAATTTGCAAACGAACGGTATCCTCCTTGATGATGAGTGGTGCGAGTTTCTTGCGGCTGAAAGATTTGATGTGGGTTTGAGCATCGACGGCGCGGGATGGATACACGACCGTTACCGCAGAGATGCTGCGGGTGTGGGAACATATGAGCGCGTATCGGCCGCCGTCAGAAGGCTGGTGGACAGGGGGGTGAGACCGGATCTTCTCTGTACGGTTACATCCGATTCTTCTGCTGAGCCGCTGGAAGTATACAGGGCCTTAAGAAATCTCAATACAGGCTGGGTGCAGTTTATTCCAATAGTCAGGTGCGATGAAAGCGGTAAGGTCACTGAGGATTCGGTGACTCCGGAGGGCTACGGGGAATTCCTATGTGCCGTATTTGACGAGTGGATATATAACGATGTGGGAAAAATGGATGTGCAGCTTTTTGCTGAAACCGGGCGTGTGCTTGCAGGCGGCGGCCCCGGTTTGTGCTGGATGGCGCCGGTATGCGGAAGGGTGCTTGTGGTTGAGCGTGATGGAGGCGTTTACTCCTGCGACCATTTTGTGCGACCGGCGTACAGACTGGGCAATGTCCTAACAGATGGACTGCGGGAGCTTTTGGAAAGTCCCGAACAGAGGAATTTCGGCGAGGTAAAGCGAAGCACGCTTACGGCGCAGTGCCGTGCCTGCAAGTTTCTACCTATGTGCGGCGGAGGATGTCCTAAAGACCGGTTTTCTGTGTCTGACAGCGGTGAGAATAGGCAGTACTATCTTTGCGCCGGACTTTTAAAGTTCTTCAACTACGCTGAAAGCAGGCTGTCTGAGCTTGTGAGCCTCAGAAGGGAAGGAAAGTCTCCTGAAGCAGTAATGGCGCTGCTGAGAGAAGAGGAGAGCAGGCGCTGGGAAGGTGTAGGACGCAATGATCCCTGTCCGTGCGGCAGCGGGAAAAAGGCTAAGAATTGCTGTTGGGGACGGAGACCCTAAAAGCTATGTTTTATTAATCCTTTTGATCAAGCTCAATATGTCCTGCCGCTCTTCGCGGCGGGACAATTTTTTTGAAGCTTTACCATGTTGGAACATTTTTCGCGCGGTATCAGTCTTATAATTATCAGCGGATGGGGGAGATACCGTGAAAAAGCTCTCTTTTTATATTGCCGCCGTTTTGATGATCGCTTTACTAAGTTCCTGCAGCGCGGGAGAAAGCGGACATCAGTCAGTATTCAGTGCGACAGTGATCGAGGTGACAGACACAACTGTCAAGGTGAGACCGTTTGACGGTACGGCAGAGCTAAGATCTGCCGACGAGATAACCTTTGCGGCGCCGGATGAAATGCCGGTTCTGCGTGTGGGAGATGACATACGCATAGCGTATGACGGAGAGATAGCGGAGACCTACCCGGCACAGCTTGGAAAGGTATTTGCCGTATACCACCTTGATAACACAGGCAGAGTTATAAAATAGTTAATATAAAAAAGCCGTTTGGGATGATCGCATTTGCGCTCCCAAACGGCCTTTTTTGTTATTTCCTGTTTCTGTGACGGGCCTCGATCTCTTCAAAGCTTCGCCCCGTACTTGCGCCTTCGTTTCTGCGCAGTTCTTCTATGCGCTTACGGGCGAGTGCGTCCGCGGCAGCTTTTTTCTTCCTGCGGTTTTTGTTGTAGATGATTATAAAGGCTATATATCCGCAGAGCAGCAGAAGTAGAAATACTATGGCCAGCTTAACGTAGATGTTAGAGAGGGTCTTTTTTATCTCATGCTTTATGTATGCTGCCTTGTCAAGCTCAACATTGGTGTTGGCGACCAGGTCCACCGTGCCGTAATCGACCCCGTCAAGGGAGACGGTGACCTCGCCCAAGACGGTGCCAGACATTATTGGAGCCTGCAGCGTCTCGCCGCTCTCCTCACTGTATATACGGGTCTCAAGCTGGACCTGGGAAAGGTCGACGTCATTGCTTAAAAGCGCCCTTATGCCGCTGGCAGGACGAAGAACCACGCTGCTGCTGCCCTTTCCAAGCTCAACAGGCAGCTCCGCGATCAGGTTTATTGTGCTTATGATCTCTTGATAGCTGAAATTATCAAAGCCCCAGTTTAAAAGCCTGCGGGTCTCGGAGAAGCTCTGGACTTGAGTGGTGCCGTCGGCAATAACAACTGATTTTGCACCGAGCACTACGGATATAAGCTCGCGGCCGTCCTTTGAGGCGTCGCTTATAAGGCAGTAGCCGGCAGCGTCTGTATATCCGGTCTTAACTCCGGCGGCAGGCGCGTAATAGTAAACGCTCTCCGGACGGATAAGCAAATTTGTATTGGTGAGCTGCCGCTCCTCGGACATATTAGTCGCGGGGACTGTATAGGTGACAGTGGAGACCAGTTTTTTAAAAAGAGGGTACTCAAGGGCGCAGCGTACGATAAGATACAGATCGTTTGCAGTGGTATAGTGGTCGTCGTTGGGCATGCCGTGGGTGTTTGCAAAATGGGTCCCGGTGCAGCCGAGGTCCTTGGCACGGGAATTCATAAGCTCCACAAAGGAATCTATATCCCCGGAGACGTACTCGGCAAGCACATTGCAGGCCTCGTTTGCGGAGGCGAGCATAGCGCAGTAAAGAAGCGATTCAAAGGTCAACTCCTCGCCCACCTTGAGATTAGCCGTGCTGCCATCCGGGGTTATACCGGTGTAGGCCGTGTCGCTTACGGTCACAACATCGTCAAGTGCCGCATCGCCGCTGTCATAGGCCTCAATCGCCAGGAGGACGGTCATTATTTTTGTAAGGCTTGCCGGAGCGCGGCGGTCGGTCTCATTTTTTACGTACAGTATCTGGCCGGTTTCGGCCTCGACAAGAAGCGCGGCTTCAGCCTGAAGCTCAGGGGAATCCAGAGCCGATGCACAGGGGGAGAGCAGTGATACCGCAGCTGCTGCAATTATTAATAATGATAATAGCCTTATAGTGAGACGACGGTTAAAAATTTTCATTTAAATCTCCGGAAAGTATGATATAATCAATTAAAAGCATGCTGTTGATATTTTGTGGAGTCACGGAAAAAGCGTTGACATACTCTTTATAATAAGAGTTTTTCATCGTAAAATCAATAACATTCGACGAATATTCTTTTAAATCCGGTTTTTGGTATGAAATTAAAAAATTTTGAAATAGGCCTTATAGCCTGCGCGCTGCTTGCTGTGAGTTTCTGCTCAGGATTCTTTTTAGGTCGTGGTACACAGCGCGAGGTCAGCGTTAAAGTGTCTGCGCAGATCGATCCTGCGGACAATACGGCAGCCCTGCCGGAGAGCGGCGGGGCTGAAAACACCGATGCGCCAAATACTGAGCTTGTAAATATTAACACAGCCGGGATTGATGAGCTGATGACGCTTCCGAAGATCGGGCAGGTCCTGGCTGAGCGGATTATTGTCTACCGGGAGGAAAACGGAAATTTCAGCGCTGTTGAGGAGATTCTGGGAGTCTATGGGATAGGCGAGGGCATTTACGAGGGAATATGTGAGCTTATTACTGTCGGTTAAAGGAGAGAGTGTGTGAAAATACTTGTTGTTGACGATGAAAAGCTGCTTGTAAAGGGAATCAAATTTAATCTGGAAAACGAGGGTTATCAGGTGGAGACCGCCTATGACGGCGAGGAGGGGCTGAACCTTGCGAAAAGCGGAAATTTTGACCTTATACTGCTGGACCTGATGATGCCGAAGCTCTCGGGACTTGAGGTCTGCATGAGAATAAGGGAGTTTTCCACGGTGCCGATCATTATGCTCACCGCCCGCACGGATGATATGGATAAGATAATAGGCTTTGAATACGGCGCGGATGATTATGTAACGAAGCCTTTTAACATACTTGAGCTTAAGGCGCGCATACGCGCGCTGCTTCGGCGCGCCTCGCTTACAAACCAGGCTGAGGGACAGACCCTTATTACCATTGGGGATATCTCAATAGACTGTGATAAGCACGCCGCATTTAAAAACGGCGTAAGCGTTGAGCTTACAAGCAGGGAATTCGACGTGATAGAACTGCTTATGAAAAACCCTGGCCGCGTATACAGCCGCGAGAACCTGCTGAATATAATATGGGGCTACGATTTTCAGGGCGATATACGTACTGTCGACGTCCACGTACACAGGCTCCGTGAGAAGCTTGAGTCGAACCCGGCGGAGCCGGAGTATATTATTACAAAGTGGGGAGTTGGGTACTATTTCAAGGGCTGATTCCGGGAGCGGACGGCGGTTTATAAGTATACGCACAAAGTTCCTGCTCACCTATATATCCCTTATTGCAGTGGTCATAGTTATCCTGAATACCTATCCTGTGATAATATCGCGCAACCTTGTCTTTATATCAAAGTGCAATACGATAAAGTCTCAGGCCATACAGATAGGCACGTCGATAGAGGTGCTTGAAAGGGTGACCCCTGATACGGTGTCCCATGTTATGAATATGCTGGAGACGAGCGGAATTTCGCGTATCACCGTGGTCAATGCCGATTATGACGAGCTTTACAGTGACAGTACCGGCGACGGCGGTTATGAGGAGAGCGTGTCTTATAACCTGATCAGCAAAGCCCTGTTGGGATCCGACGAATTTGTGTCATATTTTGAGGGAGGCGCATTTAAAAGCTACTCCGCCGCCCCGCTTATGACAGACGGGCATATAATCGGCGCCGTGTGCATCTATGAGTATGATCGGAACGAAGGGGAGATACTCATAGGACTTCGCAACGACCTTCTGAAAATATCCGTCGCGCTCAGTGTTTTGGCCGTACTCCTTAGTGTCGTATATTCAAGGACATTTACACACCGCATTACCAAGATACTTGATGCTATTGTGAACGTGCGTGAGGGAGAGTATACGTATCGTATAGACGTCGTCGGGCATGATGAGCTTGCCCAGCTGAGCGATGAGTTCAACAGCCTGACAAACCGCCTTCAGAACACGGAGGAGATACGCCGCAGGTTCGTTGCAGACGCCTCCCATGAGCTTAAAACGCCGCTCGCCGCCATACGTCTGCTCAGCGACAGTATCCTGCAAAGCTCCAATATTGACAGTGATACCGTAAAGGAGTTTGTGAGCGACATTAGGGAGGAATCTGAGCGCCTTGCCCGTACGACTTCACAGCTGCTCGATCTTACAAAGCTGGATAATAAAATCACGACTGTGCGCAGCTGCGTTGACTGTACGGAGGTCGGCAGCCGCGTAATCCGCAGCCTGAGACCTATCGCCAAGGAGCGGTCTGTTGAGCTGCAGTGCGTTTTTGACCCGGAATGCTTCATAATGGCCACTGATGATGAGCTTTTTCAGATAATTTTTAATCTGACAGAAAACGCGATAAAATATAATTTTAAGGGCGGCAAGGTTGTTGTAAATATCTGCCGCAAGGAGAAAAACGTCGTCATAAGCGTTGAGGATACCGGAATAGGCATACCCGCCCAGGATCTGCCCTATATTTTTGACAGGTTTTACCGTGTGGACAAATCCCGAGACAGAGAGGACGGCGGCAGCGGCTTGGGACTTTCAATAGTCAAGTCTACCGCGGAGCGTCACGGCGGCGAGGTGGAGGCCCAGAGGCTTGAAGATGGCGGAATGAAATTTATTGTGATTTTTCCTCTTTACTCACCAGGGACAAAAGTAGTATAATAGCATAACGTAGATGGCGGTATCAGCCGCCGTCTATATATGCGGGTATGGCGGAATTGGCAGACGCGCTGGATTTAGGTTCCAGTGGGCAACCCCGTGCAGGTTCAAGTCCTGTTACCCGCACCAACGAGCGGGCCGCCAATTTGGTGGCCCGCTTTTCTAAAACAGGCTATCATAAGCCACAAAGCTTTTTTGTTTTAAAGAGGATACGATATGACTGAAACAGAAATCACAAATAAATTACATCAAAATGCCAGTATTTTTTTTGAATGATGCAATACTTCACTTGAACAAAGGCGTTGATTCATACGGTGATATGCTTTTAGCTGTGGTTGATATTCAAATGTCCTTAGAATTAGCGATTAAAGTTAGAATTGCTCAGGATTATGGTGTTTCTGCTATTATGGAGCGAGTTGATGCCGGTGTTTCGGGTGATGAGCTAATGAAGAAATATAAAAATAATTCTTTACGTGTTAAAGAATTCGAAGCTACAACGGTTTGATCCCGACGAATGTAAACCTGATTATTGCGCGGTGTACGATGAGTCAGTGACGTAAATTATATAAATAAAGTAAAAGCAGAAACAAAACGGGTGTACTATTTTACATTCGGGATTTTCTCCATCACTATTTTGGCTATCTCTTTTCCAGACTCTGAATCTTTCCCTGTAATGAAAAAAGTGTGCGTTGAGGAAAACAATCCTCAACGCACTTTTTCGAATCTGCACTAAATATAATCACTGTTTTCCGATGCTCATCCGTGATTGAAGAGACGTTGTCCCAGGCGGATACAGCTTGATGGACGCCATTATGCCAAGAGGTACGGCTGTTGAAGCGCCAGCACCAAAGAGGTCAAGGAAAGAATCGGTGTAGGCCCGACCCTGCCGGATATCATTACGGCTCCGTTTTTCTAAAGTATTAATCTACCATGCCACAGTGATAAACTCCGCCGGTTCTGCGAATTCTCTCCTCCTGAGCTCCGTCCAGGCGGTGAGGATCATTATAAACCTTCGTGGCCGCCAGAGCGAGGATCTTTGCGGCGCATATAAGCCCCTTCTCTCCAATGGAGGAACCGGTCATCCCGGCCCAGAACCATGAATGCATCGGCGTTCCCAATGCCACGGTTGCGATTGTTACAGATGCTGTCGGTGTAACAAAGCCCACATCGCCCACATCCGATGCGCCAAAGATTTTGATGACCTTATTGTGATCAAAGGCCTCCATGTCCGTGTCCAGAGGGCGCTGGAGCACTTCCTCCAGAGGCCTGTCGCTTATCGTCCGCTGAATATCCTTTTTTAAATTCTCCTTAGCCTTGTCGGGGAACTGCTCTACAAACTCTCTCGCCAGGGCAAAATCCTCCTCCGACCACTGGGGCGCGCCCACCTCCTGGGCCGCCTCGCTCAGGATATACGCTACGACTGTATTCTGGAATTGATTGCAATACGCGGTCCGGGGCTTTACCGTTACCTCAGTGCCCGTCATAAGCGCGGCGCCCTTTGCGCAGTCAATAACGCGCTGACTTACTTCCTCAACTACAGAAGCTTCCCGTGCACGAATACCATATTTCAATACCGCGTGATCGGGAATGATATTGGCTGCCTTACCGCCCGCATCTTGGTAGGCGTACATAATTCTAGCCTCATCCGGCAGATGGCCCTTGAGGTAATTACAGCTTACGTTCATCAGCTCGCAGGCCTCAAGGGCGCTGCGTCCCAGCTGTGGAGCAGAACCGGCATGGGATGACTGCCCTTTAAACTCAACAATTAAATCCCTTATGGCAACAAACGCCGTATTGTGCACTGTGTTATGTGGCTGGGGATGCCATGCAAACACGCAGTCGATCTCATCGAACATGCCGTCCCGGGCCATCAGCGGCTTAACGCCGTGGTCCTCCTCCGCGCAGCAGCCGAAGTAAGTGATGGTGCCGGGAATACGCTTGGCTTCCAAATAGCGCTTAATGATCAACGCCGCGCTGAGTGACCCCACTCCCAGGTTGCTATGCCCGCAGCCGTGACCGGCTCCGCCTGGGACGTGTTCCTTTCTCTCCGGCAGCCCGCACTCCTGACTCAAACCGGGGAGCGCGTCATACTCACCGAGAAAACCGATGCTGGGATGTCCACTGCCAAATGTGGCCACAAAGGCAGTGGGGCGGCCGCATACGCCTTCCGTTACCGCAAAGCCGTTTTCACGCAGAACGCCGGCGATAAGCTTTGCAGACTGGTATTCCACATTGGACGGTTCAGCCAGCTCCCATATTTTCCTGTGGAGCTTCAGCATATCGCCCTTTATTTCTTCCATAACAGCCTCAATAAACGCTAAATCCTCCATTACCCTTTTAGACCTCCATTAATAATTTGACAATTTATCAGTTTTCGTCGCTAAAGAATTATTAGCGTTATGATATCACAGCATATTGTTGATGTCCAATTTTAAATTCCTTCCTATCCATATTAAAAAAATATACTTATTTAATTTAACCTTTCAATTTATTCATTTTTATGCTATAATTTCCTGATTTTATACAATGCTTTGGGATGGTACTATTCTTTTTTGTTTGAATTGGAGGAAGCAATATGGATATCCGTCAGCTGAAATACTACATTACCATTGCCGATGAAGCAGGCGTTTCTGCGGCGGCCCGCAAACTGAATATGACTCAGCCGCCGCTGAGCAATTGTCTAAAGGCTCTGGAGGATGAACTGGGCGTCCTGCTTTTTAAGCGGGAAAGCAGAAAGCTTGTAATGACAAGAGAAGGGGAGCTTCTGTACCGCTATGCCAAAAAGATCCTTTACGATTTTGACGAGACGAAAAAGCTGTTTCAGGATTTGAAAAGCGGTACCGCCGGCACGCTTAATCTGGCAATTGTGGGTTCGCTGTCCTCACTTCTTATACCACTGTTTATCAGCACCTATGTACAGGAAAACCCCCATATCAAGCTTCATGTGAAAGGCGGCAATACAACCGAGATACTAAGGATGATAGACGACAACAAAGTGGAACTGGGCATTACAGCGGAGCCGCATAATTTGTCCAAATACCGCGCGATTCGATTTGATAAGCTGCTTAGTCCGGAGCCTGATTACCTGGCGGTCATAGCATTACCGCACTGGTTTGATGACGATAAGCCCACGATTTCCGTAAGTTCTCTCAGGGGCAAGCCTCTCATCATGCATCACTATCTTGAGAGCTTCATCACCGATGTCTGCTCGCAGCATTACTTTGAACCTAACATGCTCTGCCTGAGCGACGACGTCTCAACGGTGGTTCCATGGTGTATAAACGACCTTGGCATGGCCATTATTTCAAATAACTCAATTAGGGCGTTTTTCTCACATTTTGATAACCACGACCTTGTCAAAAAGCGGCTTGAGGCCGTTTCGTGGCAGTCCCACATAAGTCTGATATGGTCAAAATCGCATACGCTAAGCTATCCGGCGCAGAGCCTGATCGACATCATAAACCGCTGCCTGGAGGATGCCACAGTCCCAAATGATTGACGGATTATGTCAGCAGCGCTCAGACCGGGCAGGTTACCACCGCCATCGGTGAGACACAGGCAAAGGAGATCGCCATGGATTACTCCGGTGCCTCCGCCGGGGATAGGGCCCCTTGAATCTCGGCTTCCTGCGCTAAGCCTTTGACGGCATGCTTTGCAATGGCATGAAAGTCCGAAAGCAGTAATTCCGAACCTGGGGATACCACCGTATCTCTGCTGCCCATTCTTCATCTGCCTTCTTAAAATCTATTAAAGCTTTAAAAATAGCAATCTCTTGACCGATTATGATCGGCAGAGGAACACCATCGCTTTCGTAAGGACGGGGCGGTGTTATAAAAGCTGCGGTGTCTGCCTGCGCGGGATTATTTGTTGAGGTGTTTATACCCAGAAAGCGAATGGAACTTTTACATGAGTTTTTATTCAACAAACTCGCCGCCAATATGTTTCGCTTGACAATACTCTATGCAGCGCATATTATACACATGAGTTTTATGTAGACAAAATTTGTTTTTTGTGTCTAAAAAATGTTTGACACAGGAAGGGTGACGATGAAATATAAGAGCATGAAGATAAAAAACATACTTTTTGACCTTGACGGGACGCTTCTGCCGATGGATCAGGATATCTTTGTAAAGGCGTATCTTGCACTGCTGACAAGGAAAATGGAACCGTTGGGCTATAATGCGAAGGCTCTTGTCAGCGCTATATGGGAAGGCACCGCGGCGATGGTGCAAAACGACGGAAGCTTCACCAATGAGGAAGTGTTTTGGAGATGCTTTGAAAAGCGTTTCGGTGACAGGGCAAGAGGGGATATACTGGTTTTTGAGGATTTTTACAAAAATGAGTTTCAGGCTGTACGGCAGGTGTGCGGGAATAACCCGGAGGCTCCGCACTTAATAAATTGGCTCCGCGAGGAGGGATATTCCGTCGTATTGGCCACAAATCCGGTATTCCCGGCGATAGCTACGATAAGCCGGATGCGCTGGGCCGGGCTTGAGCCAGAACAGTTTACGATGTACACGACCTATGAGAATACCTCGTACTGCAAGCCCAATATTGAGTATTATAAATATATCGTGAGCTCGCTGGGGTGCCGCCCGGAGGAGTGCCTCATGGTGGGCAACGATGTGGAGGAGGACATGGCAGCGGAAAAGCTGGGGATGAAGGTGTTTCTGCTGACTGACTGCATGATAAACCGGGATAACAGGGATATTAACTGTTATCCGAACGGGAGCTTTTCGGAATTGAGAAGCTTCATAGAAAATGAAAGGGGAGAGGGAAGTGAATTATCCGTATCATATAATGACTGACGCCTCGGCGGATGTAGACAGGAGAATCGCAGAAGCCGAGGATATCCGCTTTGTGCCGATGATATATTCCATAGGAGATGAGGAGCGGATCTGTGACGGGATGTCGTCGGAGGAGACGATGAAGAGCTATTACGATGAGCAGCGTCACGGCGCCCTCACAAGAACGACCCAGATATCACCGCAAAATTATGATGAGATGTTTCGCCCACTGGCAGAGAAGGGTGAGTCGATATTGTACCTGTCGCTCTCAGGCGGACTTTCAAGCACATATACATCGTCGCTCATGGCTGCAAAGGAATTGATGGATGATTACCCCGGCGTGGATATCATATGCGTTGACAGCAGGGCTGCGACCGGCGGCATAGGTATGCTGTTGGAGCTTGCGGCGAAAAACAGGGCCGCAGGCATGGACATAAAGGAAAACGCTGCGTGGCTTGAGGAGAACAGGCTGAGGGTCTGCCACTGGTTTATGGTGGAGGATCTGATGTACTTAAAGCGCGGGGGAAGAATATCGCCGACAACGGCGGTTTTAGGCACGGCCCTTAATATTAAGCCGATACTTAAGATCGAGGCCGACGGAACGCTGACAAATTTCGCAAAGAAGCGCGGCGCAAAGGCTGCGATGAACCAGCTTGTTGAACTTTACAGGCAGTCGTCGTCAGGTGAGCCGGGTGAGCGCATTTACATTGTCCACGCGGACAACCTGGAGGGGGCTGAGTACCTTGAGGCGGCTGTGCGGAAAATCAATCCCGGGTGCAGCATAGCCAGAGTTATGATGACACCCGTCATAGGCAGCCATACTGGGCCGGGGCTTTGCGCAATAGTTAATTTTGCCAGGCCCGAATGTGCCAGAAGCTGAGAAATCCAGAACTTAAAAACAGGCTGAGGCCGCCTTCATCTTATGTGAAGGCAGCCTCTTTTTTTATTTAAATGCAAAAGCTGTCGACTTCCGGTGCTAAAAACCGATTTGCGGCTATGAAACAAAGTCCAGCCTTTTTATCTGCTGAATAAGGGGAAAAATTTTGTCGAAATTTATTTTTTTCTGTCACCTTTTGAGGGGCTGAAGCGTCTTAATAGCAGAGACGACGAAAGGGGACAGGGCGTTGGTATTCAGCAGCATCGAATTTATCTTCATCTTCCTGCCGGCTTTCCTGCTGCTATACTATCTGACGCCGGGAAAGGCCAAAAACATCACGCTGTTTTTAGGCAGCGTCGTGTTTTATGCGGTGGGCACGCTTGACCACCCCTGGTATATCCTGCTGCTTCTTGCCTCGGTACTGGTAAATTTTCTGCTGGGGCGGGGGATAGAGCGATGGAGCACGGGCGGAAAGCTCCTTCTTGTTCTGGGGATACTCTATAACTTCGGGTGGTTGTTTGTTTTCAAGTATGCCGACTTCCTGTTTGCCGGCGTGAATAAGGTTTTAGGAGCGGTGTTCCCGGGAACGGGCGCCCGGCTGGAGCCGCTCCGCCTGGTTCTCCCCGTGGGGATCAGTTTCTACACCTTCCAGGTCGTCTCCTATCTCGTGGATATCCGCAGGGGGAAGTGCCGGGCCGAACGTTCTTTTATAAATCTGGGCGTCTATGTGTGTATGTTCCCGCAGCTTATAGCAGGGCCGATCGTAACATACAGCTCTATAAGCGAGCAGCTGCATAAGCCGCGGCCATTTTCAGCGAAGGCGCTTACTTCCGGGCTTCAGGCGTTTGTATTCGGTCTGGGGCTGAAGGTGCTCCTTGCAAACCGCTTGGGAGGCCTGTGGACGGCTCTCTCCACCATCGGCTATGAGAGCATATCCACGCCGCTGGCCTGGATGGGGCTGATCGCCTATTCCTTTCAGCTCTACTTTGATTTCTTCGGCTACTCACTCATGGCGATTGGCCTGGGGAGGATGCTGGGCTTCCATCTGCCGCTGAACTTCCGGCACCCCTATTTGTCGCGGAGCATGACGGAGTTCTGGCGGCGCTGGCATGTCACTCTTGGAAGCTGGTTCCGGGAGTATGTTTACATCCCTCTGGGCGGCAGCCGCCGGGGCAGGACGAGGATGGTTTTAAATCTGCTGATCGTCTGGCTGATGACCGGCCTGTGGCATGGGGCACATATGAATTTCCTGCTGTGGGGCTTTATTTTATTTCTGCTTCTTGCATCGGAAAAGCTGTGGCTTGGGGAGAGGCTCCGCGCCCATCCCGTGCTGGCACAGCTGCGCATGCTGCTGCTGATACCGCTCACATGGGCCGTCTTTGCCATCACCGACCTTTCCCAGCTTGCCACTTTCTTCAGCCGGCTTTTCCCTTTTATAAAGGACACCGCGGCTGTGGTCTACCGTTACGATTTTCTTAAATATGGCAGGGAGTACGGGCTGCTGCTGCTCGCGGGGATTCTGTTTTCCACGCGCCTGCCGTACCGGCTGCTTGAGCGTTACCAGGATAAGGCGGCGGGGACGGTGTTTCTGCTGCTGGTGTTCTGGGGGTCCGTATACTGTATGTACAAGGGACTCAACGACCCGTTTCTGTATTTCAGATTTTAAAGGAGATGCGCAATGAAAACATTAAAAAGCAATGTTTTTCTTATCATTTTTCTTATAAGCTTCATTGTGGCGGCGCCCTTTGTCGTCCGCGCAGTATATGGAGGAACAGAAGCCGAGATTGACCCGACGGAGGAGCAGGAGAATGCCGCTGACCCGGAGACTGGGAAGCTGCCGGAGACCGCCCCCGAGGACGGGGAGGGCGAGACGGCAGATGATTCCGCGTCGGACGATATAACTCCGGACGAGCCGCCGGCAGATACGGACGGGGCCGGGGAGATCACGGCGGACACACCGCCCGCCGGTTCAGAGAAGCCGCCGGAGACAACGGAAGATCCCGGGGAGCCGGACGAGCCGCCCGGGCAGGACGACAGCGGCGAAAAGGCACCTTCGGCGCCGGATACGCTGCCTGAGGCGGGGGACCCCAGCTATTTTGACGATGCGCTGTTTATCGGGGATTCCAGAACGGTCGGTTTGTCGGAGTACGGCAATCTGCAGAATGCAGATTTCTTTGCTGACACGGGGATGAGCGTATATAACATATACAAGGCCACGGTGTCTGTCCCGTCTGTCGGAAAAGTGAAGCTTACGGAATTGCTTGAGAGCAAAGAGTATGGTAAGATATATATCATGCTTGGAATCAACGAACTGGGATATGACTTTGAGGCGACCGTAAAGAAATACGGAGAGCTTGTGGAGGAGGTGCGCAGCCTCCAGCCGGAGGCGATCCTGTATATTGAGGCCAATCTCCATGTCACGGCAAGCCGCTCAGATACGGATCCTGTATACAACAATCCTGCCATTGACAGATTTAATGAGGCGATCTCGGAGCTTGCAGACGGGGAGAGCATTTTCTATCTGGACGTAAACGAGTTGTTTGACGATGAGAGCGGCAGCTTGGGCACGGAGTATACCAGTGATAATGCCCACGTACTCGGCAAATATTATGTGGTGTGGTGCGATTGGATCCGCGAAAGAGTCGTTACCGGGTAAATACTTTTCCGGCGGAAACGGAGAAAGCAATAGATGCGCGATGAAAGAGAGTGGTTCTGCGAATGCATCCGCGATTGTCAGGACAGCCTGTACGCCCTTGCGTATGGCATCCTGCAGAATACGGAGGATGCCAAGGATGCGGTGCAGGATACTATTTGGAAGGCTTATGACCATCTTGACACGCTGAAGAGCCGGGGCAAGTTCCGGCCATGGATCATGCAGATACAGGCCAACACCGCTTATGAGATATGCCGGCGCCGTAGGGATCTGGCGTGCTTTGATGAGCAGTGGGAGACTGCTGCCCAGGAGGCTGCGGTGGATGTACATACCCGGCTGACCCTGTGGGATGCGGTACAGAAGCTGGCACCTGCATACCGTGATGTAGTCATCCTGTTTTACTACGAGGGCTTTTCCGTAAAAAGAATTGCCGGGATAACCGGCAGGCGGCAGGATGCGGTGAAAAAACAGCTTTCACGGGCCAGAGATCAGCTCAGAGAGCTTTTGGAAGAGGAGGTAAGCGGCTGATGGATAGTTTTGACAGACGCCTTCGCCGCATGGCACGGCGTGAGGGGCGTAAGGCACCCGAGGGATTTTCTGAGTCGGTTGGCAAGACTCTTGCGGCGCTCCCGGAAATGGAGGAGAGACGGGTACCCTCCGGTTCTCCATGGCTTGCGGCGGCGAAGGCCTTCGCCGTTTTGATGGTGATACTCCTGGTGCTGCCCAATCTCAGTCCCAGTATTGCCCGCGCCATGGAGTCCATACCGGTTTTGGGCGATTTTTTCCGAGTGGTAACTATACGCAATTATGTTTATGACGACGGCTACCACGACCTGGATGCCAAGGTCCCGTCGGTGGAGACGGATGGGACCGGCAGTGACGCAGTCTCTAAGATCAATGAGGATGTGCAGACGCTGACGGACCGGATCATCGCACAGTTTTATGAGGATGTGGAGGTTATCGGTGACCAGGGACACACGGGCCTGAGCATCGACTACGATGTGGTGACAAACAGTGATGAATGGTTTACCCTTAGGCTTATGGTATATCAGGCCTCCGGAAGCGGCTCTGTTTTCTACAAGTTCTACCATATTGACAGGCAGACGGGGGAGATCAGGATGCTTGCGGACCTGTTTGAGGATGCGGATGCAGCCCTGGACGCCATCACACAGGAGATCAAGAGGCAGATGGAGGCGCGGATGGCTGCGGACGAAAATGTGGTATACTGGATTGATTCTGATTATCCTGAGTGGGACTTTGTCTCTCTCGACGGTGAGCACAACTTTTATTTCTCTGAGAACGGTGAGCTTGTGATCGCTTTTGACGAGTATGAGGTGGCGCCAGGCTCTATGGGCTGTCCGGAGTTTGCAATAGCTCCCGACGTGTACTCCCACTATTTGCGGGAGGAGTTTGCTTCACTAGCACAGGCGGAATAAAGCTGTTGCGTGCCACTGCAAGAAGGCGGCGCCGCGAAGATCCTAACGGATCTTTGCGGCGCTTTTGCTTTTTATTACCAAATGTCAAAAATTGCGGCGTGCCGATCCGACGGCACGGCTTTATAATCTAAGCCTGCTGGCTGACTCAGACTGTATACAATAGAGGTTTTTCTTGCTTTTGCAGTGTGCTGCAAGACAAATAAAGCTTAGTCAGAAAAACTTATATCCGAAAAACTTACCAAAAAACTTATATCCATCGGTTTGACTTGCTAAATGCGTCAAAACATAATATAATATTTTAAATATATTATTATATAGCGCAGTATTTGGACCTGCCGGTCAGCAGGAGCCGCCTGTGGGCGGCTTTTGGACGGCGGCTTGGTTATTGCCGCGCCCGGCTGCAGAATACGTTGAGGCAGGGTATCCCTGCGCTCTGCCATGGTTTTCTGTTTTATACGTGACATTATTTATTCTGATTGGAGGAAGCAGTAAAGTGAAATTTTCTCAAATGCCTTATAGCCGCCCCGATATTGAGGGAGTAAAAACGGCACTTAACCAGCTTACCGAGCGCCTGAAAAACGCCGGAAGCTATGAGGAGGCAAAAAGTGTGTTCCTTGAGCAGGAGCAGGCGGCCAAGCACCTGAATACACAGGGGACACTCTGCCATATCCGTCACAGCATAGATACACGTGACGAGTTCTATAATGAAGAGATGAAGTTCTGGGACAATTCGGGTCCCAAGCTTGAGGAGTACAGCCAGCGGTGGACTATGGCCATGCTGGAATCACCTTACCGTAAGGACTTTGAGGCGGAGTACGGCGACCTGATGTTTGTCAACGCCGAGATCGCCCTTAAGACCTTCTCGCCGGAGATCATCCCGGAGCTTCAGAAGGAAAATGAGCTTACCACCGAGTATGAAAAGCTTCTCGCCTCAGCCCAAATACCCTTTGAGGGGAAGACATATACCATCTCCCAGATGACCCCGTTTAAAAATGACCCGGATGACGGGCGCCGTTTTGCCGCCTGGAAGGCCGAGGGGCAGTGGTATAAGGACAATCAGGCAAAGCTTGATGAGCTTTACGACAAGCTTGTAAAGCTACGCGACAGTATGGGAAAGAAGCTGGGATATGAGGGTTATACGACCCTCGGATACTACCGCATGGGCCGCAACTGCTACACCAAGGAGGACGTGGAGAAGTTCCGTTCCGCCGTCGTAAAGTACGTGGTTCCTGTGGCCGATGCCATCTATCGCCGTCAGGCCGAACGCCTAGGTAAGGAATACCCGATGAGCTTTGCTGACAACGCTCTTGAGTTCCGCTCCGGAAATCCCAGGCCCGTTGGCACTCCGGACGATATCCTTGCCGCCGGAAAGAAATTCTACGACGAGCTTTCCCCTGAAACCAGCGAGTTCTTCCAGACTATGCTGGACAACGAGCTGATGGACGTTCTCTCCACCGAGGGTAAGGAGGGCGGCGGATACTGCACAAGCATAGCCGATTATGAGGTCCCATTTATTTTTGCAAACTTCAACGGCACGCAGGGCGATGTTGAGGTAGTTACCCACGAGGCCGGCCACGCCTTTGCTAACTGGATGAACCGCCAGCGCGTCCCTATGGAGTATATCTGGCCCAGCATGGAGGCCTGCGAGGTCCACTCAATGTCAATGGAATTCTTTGGCGAAGGGTGGGCAGAGGACTTCTTTGGCCCTGACGCCAACAAATTCTGCTACAGTCATCTTTCCGGGGCGCTTACCTTTATACCATACGGTACCATGGTTGACCATTTCCAGCATGAGGTTTATGAGCACCCTGAGATGACGCCGGCCGAGCGACATGCTGTCTGGAAAAAGCTTCTGGGCGTATATATGCCCTGGATGAAGCTCGACGGAGAGATCCCGTTTTACAGTGAGGGGGAGGGCTGGCAGCGCCAGCACCACATCTATTCAAGCCCCTTCTATTATATAGATTACTGCCTTGCCCAGACGGTATCGCTGGAGTTCTGGGCGCTTATTCAGGACGACATTAAGAACGCATGGAAACACTATATGGCCTATACCGTTCAGGGTGGAAGCCGCGTATTCACGGAGCTTTTGAAGAATGCCGGGCTTGACAGTCCCTTTGATGAAGCGACGCTGAGAGGCGTATGCGAGAAAGCGAGCAAAAGGCTCGACAACTTTGACCTTACGGGGATAGATTGAGCCGTGGCAAACGGAGAAAAGAAGCGCCGCGGACGCCGCGCATATTTGGACGACTTTGTAAAGAATGCGGCGGGTGAGTATGTCTATACCGGCGCACATTACTCGCTTTCTGGCGGTAAGGCAGCTTTCAAAAAAGCGGCCGCACTTATATGTGCGGCCAGCGCTGTTATAGCAGGTCTTATTATCGCCTGCGGCTGTATACCGGCCGCGGGCATGGACAACTGCTTCTATGTGATCATCCCTTACGCCGCAGGACTTATTTCCGCAGGGAGCGTGGTTTGGGCGGCCTGCCGCCTGGCCAGCGGAGGAAATCCGATGAGGGAGTATGTATATGAAGCTACGGTTTTGAAGCTTCCGCTCCGCTGCACCGTCATTTTTGCATTTTCAATTCTGACATTTTTGTGTGACGTGTTGTTCCTGATATTAAATGGCTTTGATGGAAAAATGACGGCGACAATTATTTTTCTTGCATTTGAGCTTGCTTCCGGAGCTGCCTCAATGTGGCTTAAAGCCTATATATTGGGGCTTTCGTGGTCAAAGTGACAAGAATTTCACGCTAAATTCACGATTCATTTTCCGTAGTTTAAATTGACATATTCCAAAAAAGACGATAAAATAAACAAAAATGTTTTCTCGACGATTAATTCAAAATTTTCGCTGCTTTATTTCATTAAAAACTAAAAAATGCAAAAAAGGGCGCCCTTTTTTCGAGCTTGCACGCAAGCTCGATGTGATGCTGGTGAACACGGGTAAAACCGTTTTATGTTCAACAATTTTTTAGGAGGAAAGTAAAATGAAAAATGCAAAGAAACTGCTCGCGCTGCTTCTTGCACTGATCATGTGCGTTGGTCTGCTCGCCGGCTGCTCCGACAAGACGGATAACGAGTCCAACACAGATGTTCAGAACCCGGATGACACTCAGAAACCTACTGAAGAAGAGAATACGACCCCGCTGGTTGTGGGCTATTCACCGTTCAACAGCAAGTTCTCCCCCTTCTTCTCTGAGACTGCTTATGATCAGGACGTCTATGCAATGACACAGATCAGCCTGCTCTCCAGCGACCGTACCGGTGCCATAATCTACAAGGGCATCGAGGGTGAGACGATTGCGTACAACGGAACCGACTACACCTATTATGGTCCTGCTGACCTTGTAGTCACGGAGAACCCCGACGGAACCGTTTATTATGACTTCACCCTGCGTGATGATATAACCTTCTCAGACGGTACTCCGCTGACTGTTGACGACGTCATCTTCACAATGTACGTTCTGTGCGATCCTACCTATGACGGGAACTCCACTCTGTACGCTCAGCCCATTGAGGGCTTGGCCGAGTACCGTTCCGGTATGGATACCCTGTTTAATCTGCTTGCTGCCGCAGGTGAGGATAACACCGACTTTACCTATTGGGATGAAGCGACTCAGACCGCCTTCTGGGCTGACCTGAATCAGGCAGGCGAGAAGTTTGCTCAGGAAATCGTTGACTATGTTGTTGCTGCATATGCTGAAGATTATGCAGAGTCCTATTTTGGATATACTGCTGACGAGGTCAACGAATCTGAGGGACTTCAGGTCGCATTCGGCATGATCATGTGGGGCTTCGGCGACTTTAACGACGACGGCCTCTTTATAGGCGCTGTCACCGGTACCACCTATGATCTGGATAACGGCGAGTATCCCACCGCTGCCGATTACTGGGAGAATATTTCCCTCGCTTATGAGGGCGACTATGCCACCGCCTCCAGCACCGAGTCTGCAGGCTCCTCCCTGTTTGATCTGATGGAGAACTATTCCGACTACACGGTCGGTGTCCAGACCGGCGATTCCGCAGCTAACATCTCCGGTATCCAGAAGACCGGTGACAACTCTCTCCGCGTTGTTATGACCAAGGTTGACGCTACCGCTATCTATCAGCTCGGCGTTTCCATCGCACCGCTGCATTACTATGGCGACGCTTCCCTCTACGACTATGACAACAACTCCTTCGGCTTCCCCAAGGGCGATCTGAGCAGCGTCCGCGCTGTGACCACCAAGCCTATGGGCGCCGGTCCTTACAAGTTCATAAAGTTTGAAAACGGTACTGTTTACTTCGAGGCTAACGAAAGCTATTATCTTGGCGCGCCCAAGACCAAGTATGTAAACTTCCTCGAGGTTCAGGAGGCCGATAAGCTGAACGGTGTTACCACCGGCACGATCGACATCACCGATCCTACCTTCTCCAAGGATGCTGTTGCCGCTATTGAGGCTGCAAACAGCAACGGCGAGACCACCGGTGATGTTGTCACCACCAACACTGTTGATAACCTCGGTTACGGCTACATAGGCATGAGCGCATACACCATGAATGTTGGCGGCGAGGGTGCTTCCGATGCGTCCAAGGCGCTGCGCAAGGCCTTCGGTACGATCTTCTCCGTATATCGTGACGTTGCTATCGACTCTTATTATGGCGAGCGCGCCAGCGTTATCAACTATCCTATCTCCAACACTTCCTGGGCCGCTCCTCAGCCTACTGACGACGGCTACAAGGTTGCTTTCTCCGTAGATGTTGACGGTAACGATATCTACACTTCCAATATGGACGCCGACGCCAAATATGCCGCCGCCAAGGAGGCTGCTCTCGGCTTCTTTGAGGCTGCTGGCTACACCGTGGCTGACGGCAAGGTGACAGCCGCTCCTGATGGAGCAAAGATGGAGTATACCATCTGGATCCCTGCTGACGGCGTAGGAGACCACCCGTCCTTCATGATCTGCACTCTAGCTAAGGAAGCTCTTGCTGAGCTGGGTATCACCCTTACGATTAAGGATCTTACTCAGTCCTCTGAGCTTTGGACCTCCATTGAGGCACATCAGGTCGACATGTGGTGCGCCGCTTGGGGTGCGACAGTTGATCCTGATATGTATCAGATTTATTACTCCGATGTTGCCAATGCTGACGGCAATGGAGCAAACCCGCTTGGCGGTCCTGAGCAGGGCGGCTCCAACTACATGTACTGCATCGCTGATGAGGAGCTTGACCAGCTGATCATGGATGCCCGTTCCTCCACAGACCAGACCTACCGTAAGGCTATGTACAAGGCTTGCCTTGATATCGTCATCGACTGGGCTGTTGAGATCCCTGTTTATCAGCGCCAGAACGCTATCATATTCTCCACTGAGCGTGTAAACATGGACACTGTGACTCCCGATATCACCACCTTCTATGGTTGGATGAGCGAGATCGAGAACATCGAGCTTAACTGATCGAAAAAGCTTTACAGCGCAGTTAAGAACCAAAGGTGGTTGCCCTGCGGATAATACCGCAGGGCAACCATAACTGCATATCAAGCGGACGCTTCACTTAAGTGGAGCGGCTGCCTGATATGCAGTGGAGCGCGGCCAAAGGAACTGATTGTCCGCGCTCTTATCATATCTGTGGAAACGGAGGGGTAAATTCGTGCGCAAATATATTGTTAAAAGAATCCTGCTGTCCATCGTGATTCTGTTTTTTGTTGCCTTTATCATATATGTGCTGATGCGCTGTCTGCCTACCTCTTATATTGAAAACATGGCGCGGCAGAAGTCAATGCAGCCCGGCTCAAAAACCTTTGACGAATGGATGGAACAGCTTACCGCCATGTATAATATGGACAAGGGCATCGTCCCGGGATTTATATCCTGGCTGGGACAGATGTTCTGCGGCGAATTCGGCGACAGCTGGTATTATACAGTGCCTGTTATAGAGAAGTTTCAGGATGTTATATGGCTATCATTTGTTATGGGCGCCGTCTCCATGGTCCTTGAGCTGATAATAGCCATCCCGCTCGGCATTATCGCGGCGACTAAGCAGAATTCCAAGACTGACTACACGATTTCCGTAATTGCTCTTGCCGGTATTTCGCTGCCAACATTTTTCTTTGCGTCGCTGCTGAAGCTGGTGTTTTCTGTCAAGCTGGGCTGGTTTGACCTTGTTGGACTTGTAGGTCGAAATTATGAGCAGCTTGATGCGGTCGGAAAATTCTTTGATAAAGCCCATCATTTGGTACTTCCTATTATAACGCTTGTGGTTATCAGCTTTGGTTCGCTTATGCGCTATACGCGTACCAATATGCTTGAGGTCCTTAACTCTGATTATATACGTACCGCCCGTGCCAAGGGCCTGGGTGAGCACAAGGTCGTATATCATCACGCCTTCCGCAACACACTTATTCCTCTTGTCACCATTATAGGCGGCTCGCTGCCCGGACTTTTCTCCGGCGCGCTTATTACCGAGACGCTTTATTCCATACCAGGTATAGGATATACCTCCTATTACGCAATGATAAACGGAGATATCCCGTTTTCCATGTTCTACCTGACGTTTTTGGCAATTTTGACGCTTGCCGGAAACCTGATATCCGACATCCTGTATGCTGTGGTTGATCCACGCGTACGTATCGCATAAGAGAGGGGGCGCTTTCATGTCTGAAGAGAAGAATTTTAGCGGTCAGCAGGAGGGCGGCTCTCAGGAGCAGTATTCCCTCAACGATGACCGCCGTGTTAAGGTCTTGTCACCGGGCGCTCTAGTGCTCAAGCGGTTTTTCCGCAACAAGATGGCGGTTGTTGGTATTGCCGTACTTGTTTTTATGTTCATATTTTCCTTTGTAGGAGGACTGGTGTCTCCGTACGGTGAGGATCAGCTTTTCTACCGCGACGAATACCAGAACAAGCAGTTTGCCGGCGTAACTGAAAACAAGGAGTTCCGTTATGCTGTTGCCGACGGTCAGGAATTTGGCTCTGCAATACAGGCACAGGTCGTACTGGCGGTACAGAAGGGGAACGACACCTTTACTTATCGTGATGTTGAGTATTCACTCACCGCTGAGGGCGAGGATTTTTACAGCGTATCCACCGGCGGCACTATGATAGGTATCGCCTATAAGGACATTGTTAGCTCCAGCGTTCAGGGCGGAAACATTTCCTTCAACTTTGTCTATAATGCGCTTAAGGCATACACTAACGGCGACAGCAGCTTTACCGTTGACGGAATCACATATACCCTGGATGATGACGGCGGCGTATTTAACGGAAGCGACGAGGCAGCCTATATAAGCCGTTATGTTGTTCAGGCTGTCATGCCGGACGTGTTCCTTTCGCGTGCGTTTAAGGAGGAGCTTGTAGAGTCCCTCGAGGACGGTACCGGAAGCTTCACATTTACTGATGAAAACGGCGAGACATTTGAATACACCGTAACATACGACGCAGCCAGTAAAAACTGGTCTGTCCTCCAGTCACAGGTGACGCGTGTTTTTGACACCTATTCTTTCCCCAGCAAGGCACATTGGCTTGGTACGGATAAGAACGGAATGGATATGCTTACCCGCCTTATGTACGGCGGCCGCGTCTCCCTGATAATCGGATTTATCGTCGTAATTATTGAAACAATGCTGGGCGTCATTTTAGGCGGTGTCTCCGGATATTTTGGCGGCTGGGTGGATAACCTTATCATGCGTATCGTCGATATATTTTATTGTATCCCGTCTATGCCGATTATAATTATTCTCGGTGCTGCAATGGATAACGTGGGTGTTGATCCGCAGATACGTATGCTTTATTTGATGCTTATTTTGGGCTTCCTCGGGTGGCCGGGCATTGCCCGCCTTGTACGTGGACAGATATTGTCCCTCAGGGAGCAGGAGTTCATGACCGCGACCGAGGCCTGCGGCATCAGCGTTTCCCGCCGTATTTTCAAGCACCTTATTCCAAATGTCATCCCGCAGCTTATCGTCAACTGCACCATGAGCCTCGGCTCAACGATCATCACTGAGGCGACGCTCTCGTTCCTTGGTTTGGGAGTTAAGTTCCCGTTTGCCTCGTGGGGCAACATTATAAACGACGTCAATGACACCTTCGTGCTGACAACCTACTGGTTTATCTGGATACCTGCCGGCGTGTGCCTGCTGCTGACGGTTCTGGCCTTCAATCTTGTAGGCGACGGTCTGCGTGATGCCTTTGACCCCAAGATGAAACGATAAAGGAGGAGAGAACATGGCTAAGAAAAAAGCAGAAGGATATCTCTCCGCCAGGGAATCCCACAGGATTTCTAGGGAGAATCGCCGCATAACAAATGAGCTTGAGAAAAAGCGTAAGCGCAAGAACGTCCCGGAGTCTGAGTATCTTACCCAGATGCACGACCCAAATAACGCGGTGGAATTTGACAATCTCCATACCTATTTCTTTACGGATGCAGGAACAGTTAAGGCCGTCGACGGCGTCACCTTTGAGGTGCCCATCGGAAAGACTGTAGGCGTAGTCGGTGAATCCGGCTGCGGCAAGTCCGTGACCAGCCTGTCCCTTATGCAGCTGCTTCAGCGGCCGCAGGGACAGGTCGTAGAAGGTGAGATACGCCTTAACATCGGAAACGATAAGGCATATGACGTGACGAAAATGCCTAATGAGAAGATGCAGGATCTTCGCGGCAACTATATGTCGATGATCTTTCAGGAACCGATGACCGCTCTGAACCCGGTGTTCCGTATCGGTGACCAGGTGGACGAGGTCATCGCCCTCCATGACGGAGAGGGAAAGAGCAAGGAAAATATCAAGGCTCGTACCATAGAACTTCTTGAGATGGTTGGAATTGCCAACAGTGAGGGAGTATACAGGATGTACCCCCATGAGCTGTCCGGCGGTATGCGCCAGCGTGTTATGATCGCAATGGCCCTTGCCTGCAATCCTAAGATCATCATTGCTGACGAGCCGACGACCGCTCTTGATGTTACCATTCAGGCACAGATTCTTGACCTTCTGCGGCAGCTGAAGGACCGGATCAATTCCTCAATCATGTTTATTACTCACGACCTTGGAGTTATCGCCGAAATGGCGGACTACGTTGTGGTCATGTACGCAGGCCGAATAGTCGAGAAGGGAACGGCGGAGGAGATCTTTGCAAATCCTTCCCACCCCTATACAATCGGACTCATGGCGTCAAAACCCGTTGTTGGCAAGCGTGTGGATAAGCTCTATTCCATCCCCGGAAAGGTACCGAACCCTGTAAATATGCCTGACTACTGTTATTTTAAGGACCGCTGTGAGATGTGTGTGGAAGGCTGTGAGGGCGAATATCCCTGCGAGATAAGCCTTTCGGAGACGCACAAGGTGAGCTGCTACAGATTTTATGACAGAAAGGGGGAGAAGTAAATGGCAGTTAATCGAGGCGGTGTGGCCGGTGGTGCCGGACGTTACCATCCCGGAAGCCCGGCAGGGAAAACGCCTGAGGAGCTTAACGAGGATATAAAGCGCAAAGATGAGAAACTCAAGAAGGAGCTCCATAAGACGGCAAAAAAGTCAGGAGATATCCGTACTGAAAATGACTTCACCCCGATTCAGTATGACTCCCAGTATATTCTGATGGTCAATGATCTAAAGAAGTATTTTCCTATAAAGGGCGGCATGGTCTCCAAGACTGTGGGCTATGTAAAGGCCGTGGATGGCGTTACCTTCAATCTGAAGCGCGGCACCACAATGGGTCTTGTCGGAGAGTCCGGCTGCGGAAAGACCACCACCGGCCGCACTATCCTGCGGCTTTCCGGTGAAAAGACCGGCGGTCAGGTGCTCTTTAACGGACAGGAGGTCTATGATCTCTCTCCTAAGGAGATGCGCTCGCTTCGCACGAAGATGCAGATAATCTTTCAGGATCCCTTCTCCAGCCTTTCGCCACGTCTCCCGGTCGGTGAGATCATAGGGGAGGCCGTGCGTGAGCATCAGCTCGTACCCAAAGAGGATTTTAACGATTATATTGATCAGGTCATGGATAACTGCGGACTTCAGCCGTTCCATAAGGATCGCTATCCCCATGAGTTTTCCGGCGGACAGCGGCAGCGTATCTGCATTGCAAGGGCACTTGCGCTGAATCCTGAGTTTGTTGTCTGTGATGAGCCGGTCTCTGCGCTTGACGTTTCGATTCAGGCCCAGATCATAAACCTGCTCAAGGAGCTTCAGGAGAAATACTCTCTGACATACCTGTTTATCTCACACGACCTCTCGGTTGTTGAGCATATCTCAGATACCGTTGGAGTCATGTATCTTGGAGGGCTTGTGGAATACGGTGCAACAGCGGATATTTTTAAAAACCCGCTGCATCCCTACACCAAGGCGCTGTTCTCCGCCATTCCGATCCCGGATCCCACGGCGAAGATGAACAGGATAGTCCTTGAGGGCTCAATTCCTTCTCCTGCAAATCCGCCCTCCGGCTGCAAATTCCACACCCGCTGTCCCAACTGTACTGAGCGCTGCAAGGTGGAGACGCCTGTCCAGCGGGAGATAGAGCCCGGACACTACGTCGTATGCCACCTCTTTGATGAATAATGGCTCGTAAAAAGAAAATTTACGACGACGATGACGGCCGTACCATAGCGGATATGAGTCAGGTTTCAGGTCAGAACTTATGGCTGCCGAGAAGCAGCCGCTCAGATAAGCGTGATGAGCCTGACAGTACTGCAGACACGTCCGGGGAGGCTCCGTATTCCCGTAAAGAGAGGAATATGTTCATACTGGGAGCACTGAAGGCCGCCCTTCTCATTGCGCTGGCGTTCATCGGCGGTCTGGCACTTGTCATCATTATTTTGCTTTATGTGTGGAATAACTGAATTTGATATTGACTGACTAATGACCGCCGCTGTGGAGTGCCCATGGCGGCGGTCAAAATGGATGGTGTACTGATGAAAAATAATATATATAAGCTTTATGCAGGAGCAGGACGCGCTGCGATCAATATTCCGGACGCGGCGTTTCCAACGCTTGTTGAGGGATATACCGGCGTCCATGACGCGCCGTGTGTCAGAGTCCTGATACTTAAAAGCGATGATGTCCGTTTTGTGCTTGCGAATTTTGAACTGGTCTCCCTAAATGACGATATTGATGCATTCAAGAAACTGATCTCAGAAAAAGCTGACATACCAGAGGCGAATATATGGATATGCGTAACACATTCCCTACCGACTCCCCATCTTGTGAAACCGGTAAGTGATATCACTGCTGATGAAAGAAAGCGCTTTGATCTGCTGCACAAGACTGTTGAGGACGCGCTTATTTTGGCTGTCGATGACGCTGCTGCCGGGATCCGCGAGGCAAAATTTGCATTTGGCTCCGGAAGGTGTGACATAAACGTAAACCGCAACATCGATTCTGTCGACGGCGTGTGGCTGGGCTGCAACGATGAAGGCCCTTCGGATAAGTCCGTACCGATCTATAAATTTGAGGATTTGGACGGCAATGTTATCGCCATCCTATTTAACTATAATGCCCAGTGTTCCATCATGGATGACTCCAGGACAGCAGATGGAGGCAGGCTGGTATCCGCAGACCTTTCAGGTTCCGCATCCGCGTTTGTGGAGCAGGAGTTCCCCGGAGCTGTTGCCATGTATGCACTTGGCGCCGGCGGGGACCAGGCGCCGGGCTTCAAGGGTTATAGAACTGTACGCGGCAGGGGAGGAGTCCTCAGAAATATTGACCTGCATGAGGCAGGATATATCCTTGTTGAGCTTCTGGGTGAGCGTCTCGGACAGGAGGTGGTTTTTGCCGCAGAACGCCTTGAGTGTACGGAGCTTACCGCACCGCTGCGTACCGGCCGCAGGTCATTTAAGTACAGCGGGCAGTACATTCCGGATATGCGGTCGATTCGTCCCTGTAAGGAATATGTTTATATTCCGGAGAGCGATGTTGAGACTCCTGTGGAGGTTCTTCAAATCGGTGAGGCGGCGCTCGTAGGAGTAAAGCCTGAGATATGCGTGCGTACAGTAATGGAGCTTAAAGAGAACTCGCCTTATGGGATGACAGGTCTTATGACCTTTGTAAACGGAGGAGCCAAGTATATGCCTGAGGAGGATATGTACGAAAAGATAACCTTCCAGTCGATTAACTCGCGGTTTGCGGCTGGGACCGCCGAGAAATTTGCAGGCGATATTCTTAAGCTTCTTAACGATGTAAAAAACGTGTAAGCATACTTTGAAAGAGTGAAATGACTTTGGATAATACTCATATTCTAAAGGTTACCGCTATTACAGAGGTTTTCGGCGAGGGACAGAAGACCATCGCTGCTGCTGTTGAGTATGACACTGATATCGATCCTGCTTCCGTTAGTGCTGACAAGTATATGGTCGAGAACAGGACAGTTACTGACGCGTATGTAAGCAGCGGCGCGTGCCTGGAAAAAACCGGCAAAGGAAATTTCGTTATAGTCGAGCTTGATAAAAATGATCCGGGATGCTGTACATTGGTAACCAGGTCCCGTCCCGGCAGCGGTCCGGGCGCTATTACAAATATTGTTACGCCTCGTCCCATAGTTGCTCAGACAGGGACGGTAAGGACTGCTGAAGGGGCTGAATATCCTCCGGAGGCCCCCGTATCGGGAAGTGCTATTATAAATCCTGTTGTAGATGACTTTAAAATTTTTACATACCGGCTTTCCGACGGGAGAAAGGTGGATTATAACCTTTTTATCCCCGAGAACCTCGAGCCGGGGAAGGAGTACCCGCTGGTTTACTTTATTTCCGATGCGGGCGTGCTCTCTCAGGATATGCGGGTTACACTGTGTCAAGGGCTGGGCGCCACAGTTTGGGCGACGCCTGCGGAGCAGAGGAAGCATCCATGCTTTGTCCTTGCGCCACAGTTTCATGGTCCGGAATCACTTGTTCAGGATGATTTTAGCTGCACTTGGGAGGTGGATGCCGCTCTTGAACTGGTACTTCATATTATTGATTCGTATCCTATAGATAAAAAGCGCATATACGGCACAGGTCAGTCTATGGGCTGCATGACTACCTGCGAGCTGAATATTAGATGTCCAGAGCTTTATGGGGCAAGCCTTCTCGTGGGGGGACAGTGGGATCCGGTTGGGATGGTCGCTGCAAAGAACAATAATTTCTGGATATGTGTCTCCTCTGGGGATACAAAGGCCTTCCCCGGAATGAACGCCGTGACAGAGGCATTTGAAAAAGCCGGAGAGACGGTATCCCGCGGAGTTTTGGATGCTGCCGATATGCAGGCAATGAACAAAACCGTTTCAGAAATGGCGCAGGATGGCTGTCATATCCATTATACTTGGTTTGAAGGAGATTCCGTTATTCCTGAAGGTGTAGAGCCGAGCAGCGGAAAACATCACAAGAACAGCTGGCGTGTTGCCTATGATATAGAGGCTCTCCGTGACTGGCTGTTCACACAGCATAGGGAGTAATGGCTGCTTCTTTTGATTATGCAATCACCCAAATGCATGTCAGTAAGTGGGAATGCTGTCAAAAAATCAAAAATACGATATGAAAATTGTAATATTAGTTTAAATTAAATATAGACATTATTCTCCGCCGGTGGTAATATATCAGTGTACAAAAGCAGAGTAGGATGCCGCGCGTAAAGTGCCGGGCGGACGGGGAGTTGCCGTCCGGACGAAGATTATTTCGCGGTGCGGTGTCCGCATCCCGCTGCTGCATACCGGAGAAGTGCGTCCTCCTATATGCAGCCATGCTGCTTATAAGGAGGTAATTTTATGCAAAAAGACAGTACGCATCCATTCAGCAGGGTTCAGACTCTCACCACCGCGGCAATGCTTACAGCGGTCAGTGTGGTGATAGGGATTCTTTGTAAGAATTTTCTGACCTTCAACATCTATTACCGGTTCACACTTGAGAATCTCCCCGTTATATTCTCGGGGCTTGTATTTGGCCCTGTGGTAGGCGCTCTTGTCGGGGCGTGCGCGGATATAGTCAGCTGCCTGTGCTCGGCAAATCCTGCGCTTAATCCGATAATCACCCTCGGCGCAGCCTGCGTTGGACTTTGCGCGGGGCTCGTTCCAAAGTACATAGTGCGAAGCCCCGGCATTACCCAGATAGCCGTGGCTGAGCTGCTGGCGCATCTTGTTGGGCAGGTAGGCGTTAAATCTATCGGAAAGATCATCTGGTACGGGATGCCTGCATGGGGTATACTGATTGGGCTGGGCGTATCGATTGTCGCCGGTGCCATAGAGTGCGCCTTAATAAAGCTTATTATGGATAGACTAAATTTAACAGCACATTCGAAGAAGGTACAGCAATGACGTATGACGAGGCTCTGGAGTATATACACAGCATAAATTGGCGGGGCTCTAAGCGCGGCCTTTCGAGGACGGTCGCACTGCTTCAGAAGCTCGGCTCTCCGGAGAAAAAGCTTAAATTTGTCCATGTGGCCGGGACAAACGGGAAGGGTTCAACCTGCGCCTGTATTGAATCCATTTTACGCCGCGCAGGGTACAAGACGGGACTTTATACATCGCCGTTTATAACCCGTTTTAACGAGCGTATAAAGGTAGGTGGCCGGGATATCACCGATGGGGAGCTTGCTGAGCTTGTGGAGCGCATAAAGCCTTTCGCTGAGGCGGAGGAGGATAAGCCCACTGAGTTTGAGATAATAACAGCTCTCGGGTTTATGTTCTTTGCGGAACAGGAGTGCGACGTGGTCATTCTTGAGGTCGGACTTGGCGGGGAGTTAGATTCCACAAATGTGATCCCCACTCCTGAGGCAGCCGTTATAACAGCGCTGGGACTTGATCACACACAGTATCTTGGCCCTGATATAACGGATATTGCCAAGGCAAAGGCTGGGATAATTAAGCCCCATGGCGATGTTGTGATTTATCAGGCAGAGCCTGCGGCTGAGGAAGTGATCAGGAGAAAGTGCCAGCAGGTAGGGGCAAATCTTTACAGAGCGGATTTTTCAAAGCTCCAGCTTCTGGAGCACGACCTGACGGGCTGCACCTTTGATTTCGGGCACTTTAAGTCGCTGAGGATACCTCTTGCCGGTACTTATCAGCCGTATAACGCGGCTGTTGCCATAACGGCAGCAGAGCTTCTGCGCGAAAAGGGCTGGAATATCAGTGACGAGGCCATTATTGATGGAATCAATTCTGTGAAATGGCCGGGCAGATTTGAGCTGCTGCGCAGGGACCCGGTGGTGATGCTTGACGGGGCGCATAATCCCCACGGTATAGCAGCCACGGCAAAGAGCTTATCGGAGGACTTCCCGGGGAAAAAGATCGTTTTCCTCACAGGCGTCATGGCGGATAAGGACATCGCCAATATGTATCCGCTTATTGGTCCGCTTGCTGACTGCTTTATAACTGTTACTCCCAATAATCCGCGCTCACTCCCTGCTGAGGACTACGCGGCGCTTTTAAACTGCGCCGGCTTTGAAGCCCATGCGGCTGCATCGATAGAGGATGGAGTGCGCATGGCTGAGATGCGCGCCGGACGGGATGGCGTCGTATGTGCCCTAGGTTCGTTGTATTTCTCCCAGGATGTGCGTGAGGCTGTTGAAAAAATCAAATATTAAGATAAGCAAAAAAGAGGCTCTGTTTTTAACAGAGCCTCTTTTTTATTCAGAGCAGCTTTATTCTTTAAAATGCACGTGGTTGTTTATATGATCCTGACAGAAGCAGTGATAGCCTTCACACCGTGAGCAGTAGCGGAATTCAAGCTCAGGGTAATCAGTGTCCGTGCGCCCGCAGACTGAGCATTTGTGGCGGTAATTTTGCTTTTCCTGTGCTTTTTCGGCATGGTGTACGGCGGATTTGAATTTTGTGCGTCTGGCATGATTTGTACGTGTGCTGAATATACGCTGCCATAAAACGTAGCCGCAGAAAAGCAGGTAGTTTGCGATGGCCACAAGCGGGAAAAGTGTCGCTCCGGAGAGAATATCATAAATGAACAGTGCGGCGTCTATAAGCGCCAGCCATTTCATCTTGATCGGGATAAAGAAGAAAAGATAAACTCTTACATCAGGCCACATGGTAGCAAAGGCAAAAAACATGGCCATATTCACATAGTAGGTGCTGATCTCCAGCTCTACACTATATCCCAGCGCGTACATAATAAAACCGTAAATCACAGACAATAATACACCGGAAAAATAGTAAATATTAAATCTGCTGCGTCCCCATTGGCTCTCAAGTGCGCTGCCTATAAAGTAATAGAAATACAGTGTGATCGCAACAAAAAATATCTGTGTATAAGACGCATAATAGGTAGGAACGAAGATAAAGGACACAAGGCGCCAGATCTGCCCCTTTAAAATAAGTGCCGGAGAAAAGCAGAGATATCCTAAAAAGGTGCCTGTGGTGTCCATAATGCTCAGCAGAAATACGATCACGTTTCCTGCGACGATAACGGTCATCAGGTTTTTTATACCAAAGCGCGGATGTCTATAACAGAAACGCTCGATGGCTCTGTCAAGAGATTTCAAATGCAACCACCTCGTAAAATGTATATGTATATAATACCCCGGTCAGGGGCAAATGTCCATAAATTAACTGTTAACATTTGAAGCTGAAAATAGTGAAATAGTGCTTTTAGTTTTCGACATTATGTGATAGAATAACTTGATTAATGATAATACCCATTTTAGGAGGAAAATTATGGCTGGCAGAATTTTTACATCGGAGTCAGTGACGGAAGGGCATCCCGATAAAATATGCGATCAGATCTCTGACGCAGTGCTGGATTCTATCCTCTCTGAGGATAAACATGCCCGTGTTGCCTGTGAGACGGTCTGTACTACCGGTATGGTGCTGGTAATGGGGGAGATAACCACCTCCTGCTACGCGGACATCCCGGCCATTGCCAGAGAGACTATAAAGAAAATAGGATATGATAATCCAGAGTATGGCTTTGACAGCAGCTCCTGCGCCGTTATAACCTCTATTGACGAGCAAAGCCCCGACATCGCCATGGGCGTTAACAACGCCTATGACGACTCTGATGAGGAGGGAGCAGGGGACCAGGGGATGATGTTCGGATATGCCTGCGACGAGACGCCGGAGCTTATGCCCGCGCCCATCTCCATGGCACACGCCCTCTCCAGGCGTCTGGCTGCCGTCCGTAAGAGCGGAGAGCTTGATTTTCTTCGCCCTGACGGTAAGACACAGGTGACGGTACAGTATGGTGATGACGGTAAGGTGGTAAGATGCCCTGCTATTGTCGTATCGTCTCAGCACTCTCCGGAGATTTCTATAGACTCTCTTAGGGAGGCAATAATCGAGACTGTGATAAAGCCGGTTATTCCATCGGAGTTTATCACAAGGGACACAAAAATATTCGTAAATCCTACAGGACGTTTTGTCATCGGCGGGCCGGTGGGCGACTCAGGACTTACCGGACGTAAAATAATTGTTGATACTTACGGCGGCATAGGCGGGCATGGCGGCGGCTGCTTCTCGGGCAAGGATCCCAGCAAGGTAGACCGCTCAGCCGCATATATGGCCAGGTACATTGCCAAGAATATTGTGGGTGCCGGGCTTGCCAGAAGGTGCCAGATAGAGCTTGCCTATGCGATAGGCGTGGCGCACCCTGTATCTGTGCTTGTTGATACTATGGGCACCGGGATCATGTCTGACGAGCGCCTTGCACAGATAGTTAAAGAGAACTTCGATATGCGTCCCGCGAAGATTATATCCAGACTGGGACTTCTTGAGCCAATTTATCTTCAGACTGCGGCCTATGGACATTTTGGAAGGCCGGATCTTGACCTCCCGTGGGAGCGGCTGGATATGACTGAGAAGCTCCGCGAATATAAGTAAAGGTTTGAATGGTGCATCCATGAATGATAATTTTAAAAAGCCCTACGAGCATCGCAGCAGCCCACATGACCACTCAAATTGGGGAAAAGGCAGGGGACGCGGCTCAGATGAGCGGGAGCGGAATACCTCAGCTGAATCGGACGAGCATGAGGGTTATATTGAGGGACGCAACGCTGTAACGGAAGCGCTTAAGGCGGGGCATCCGCTCAATAAGGTCTATGTGTCAAAGGGAGATATCGACGCCTCCCTGCGTCGGATAATATCCATGGCAAAGGATGCCGGCGCCGTCGTCATTGAGACGGACAGGCGTAAGCTTGACTCTATGAGCGCAACGGGGGCGCACCAGGGTATCATCGCCGCGGCGGCTGTAAAAGAGTATTGCAGCGTTAAGGATATCCTGAAAATCGCTGATGAGCGTGGGGAAGCCCCGCTTATAATAGTTTGCGACGAGGTATCTGACGCGCATAACCTGGGTGCGATAATCAGGACTGCCGAGGCGGCAGGTGCGCACGGAGTGATTATCCCTAAAAGGCGCAGTGCAGGCCTTTCGGCGATCATATCCAAGACCTCTGCCGGCGCTATTGAGTATATGTCTGTGGCTAGGGTTCCCAATTTGACGGCTGCGATTAAGGAGCTTAAGGATAACGGTGTTTGGATATACGGGACTGCCGCGGACGGCGAATCCGACTTGTGGCACACGGACCTTTCCGGACCGATGGCCCTTGTTATCGGTTCAGAGGGTGACGGTATGCGCCGCCTTGTCTCAGAGAGCTGTGATTTCAGGGTCTCGATACCTATGAAGGGCGAGGTTTCCTCTCTTAATGCCTCCGCCTCTGCTGCGGTGGTGATATATGAGGCTGTGCGTCAAAGGGCGCTGAAAAAATAATTGGTTCACCTGGGGGCGAGCTGAATGGCTGATAACAAAAAATACAATATCGACGGTGATGAGTTTAGTCTTGAATCCATCATGAATGAGGATTTTGAATCGGAGGAGACCTTCACTCTTGAGTCGATACTTGCTGAATATAAGAGCAAGGCTTACATGGCAGGGGAAAAAAAGACCCCTCCGGAGGTGCTGCAGAAGCAGACGGAAGAGATATTGAGAGAGGCCGCCGGGAGAAGCTTTGAAGGGCGGACAAAAAAAGAGCCTGAGCCGGAAGCCTTTGAGGAAAAGAAAGCGGAGCCGCAGAAAAGGCGCGTCACTGATTTTGATGACTTAAAAAAGAGAAATGCGCAGGAGCCGCCTGCTCCGGTGAAAAAAGACGCCGTACCTTCCCAAAAGCCTGAGACTGTACATAAGCCGAGCGGGACTCATGAAAAGACTGAGGCTCCGCGGGCGCTTAAGGCGGAGGATTTCTTTGATGAGCCTGCTCCGGCTGGGGAGAAACCTTCAGAAGGTCATGCCGGTGTGCCCCGGCCCTTGGATGAGAGACCGGCGGAGCCTCATACTGAGCCGGTGATCGTTGAAGAAGGCGCGGATGACGATGACCTCAGGTTTTTTGAGTCCTTCAAATTTGCCGATAAGAACCGGTCAGTGCATTCTGCGGAGATAGAGGAGACGATATCCCGCGGGGAGGAGGCGGAGGAGGACGAAGAAATAGGAGAATCGTTCTTTTCGCGCATATTTCACAGGCACAGAACTGAGGACGCGCATCCTGAGGAGGAGCCGTATGAGGAATACGAAGAGCCTGAGGAGGAGCCGGACCTCCAGTCCGAGGCGTCAAAATTTGCCGCCCGTGTACCTTCAATAAGGCTGAGGGCAGCGGGTGCCGCTGTTATCTGTATCTTGATGCTGATAATGACACATCTTTTTGTGAAGGGAACCAGCATCCCATTTGGAATTGGCACTGACGCGGCACTGACTACGGGAGTTCTTTTGATAATGGAGCTTATTGTCATGCTGCTTGGCATGGATGTGCTGATTAGCGGCCTGACTGATATTATACGTCTTGCACCGGGGACGGAGTCGCTTGTTTTTATTTCCAGCCTTATATCTGTTGTAGACGGCTTCGTTATGCTTCTGAGGGGCGATTTTTCTAACGGGCTTCCGTTTGCGCTTGTCTCGGCGGGTTCTATATTCTTCTCGCTCTATGCGAGAAAGGCCTATTATATTGCTATGTACAGCTCACTTAAGGCGTCGGTTGCATCGTCCTCGCCCTATGGTGTGATATCAGAGGATGACAGTATCCGCGACAGGGCTGTGCTTAAGAAGATACCAGGCGCGACTAAAGGGTTTTACAGCCGTGTTACCGAGGCGGATTTCGGAGAGAGCGCATATAATAAGGCGGCGCCGCTTTTTATTGTCGCTTCTTTTATCTTTGCCTTTATCACCTCTGTTGGAAGAGGCAGAGGATCGGATTTCGCTCACACACTCTCTGTCATGACTGCCTTATCTGCCGCTTTTCCGGCGGCGGCGGTGTTTGCGCTGCCGTTTAAATACGCCGCCTCCTGTGCTAAAAAGGCCAGCGCAGCGATAGCCGGATGGGGCGGGGCGTGTGATATTTACTATTCTGATGGGGCGCTTTTGACTGATGTCGACATTTACCCTGTTGGCTCTGTCTCACTCAGCGGACTTAAGCTGTTTGAGGGCGTATCCCAGAGAAAAGCTATAGTCTATACCTCAAGCCTTATTATCGCCTCCAGATCGGGGCTTGCGAAGGTGTTTGAGGAGCTTCTAAGGAGCCAAAGTCTGACCGCGCGAAGAGTAAATGACTTCGCCTGCTATGACGGAGGAGGAATAAGCGCGGTAATAGAGGGGGAGCGTGTGCTCGTTGGTACAAGCGCTTTTATGAACCTCATGGGCATAAGGGTACCTGACAGTGTCAACACAAAGAGCAGCGTATTTACCGCCATGAACGATGAGCTTGCGGCGGTTTTCACGATAAACTATGTACCGGCAAACTCGGTACAGTCGGCGCTTGTTGCGCTCCTCAACACAAAAACAAACATACTTATGGCTGTGAGGGACTTTAACGTCACTCCCGGTATGATCCAGAAAAAATTTAAGGTCTCTATGGAGGGCGTGGAATATATGCCCATTGAGACAACCTATAAGCTGTCGTGCTCGGATGTACCTAAGGGCTCCGGGGCTGCCGCCGTGCTTTGCCGGGGTGGGCTTGCCCCATTTGCGGAGGTAATAACGAGAGGACGGTTTCTGAAGCAGGTAACTGAGCTTAATTCGATCATCTCCGTCGCGGGCACCGCAATAGGACTTCTTATCATGTTTTTCCTCTGTTGGACAGGGTCGTTTGCTTCAGCGTCTGCCGAAAACGCGTTTGTTTTCATGTTTGCTATCGAAGTGTGTGTGCTTTTGTTATCCCAGATAGTGAGAAAACGCCTCTGATAAAACTGTATTTTGCACAAAAAGTCTGTAAAAACTTGTTGTAATTAATGGCAATCTGTTATATAATTATAAAGAATTTCAGGCATTTGTCTGCATATCAATCTAACTGGAGGAAGGTTTATTAATTATGGGCTACGCTGCTGAAAACATTCGCAACATTGCTCTGCTTGGTCATGGCGGCAACGGTAAAACGTCTCTTGCTGAGAGCATGCTTTTTGTAGCAGGCGCTACAGACAGACTCGGTAATACCAATGACGGAAACACCGTTGCGGACTATGACGAGCAGGAAATCCGACGTAAAATCAGTATTTCCGCTACCACTATGTATGCGGAATACAAAAAGCACAAGATAAACATTATTGATACGCCGGGTTATTTTGACTTTGTTGGCGAGGTTTATGAGGCACTGCGCGTAGCGGACATTGGCGTGATTGTCGTTTCCGCGAAGGAAAGAATTAACGTTGGCGCGGAAAAAGCATGGAAATATCTCAATGAGCGCCAGCTCCCACGCGCAATCTATATATCAAAGACTGATGAGGATCACGCTAACTTCAATAAGACATATGAGGAGCTTCGCGCAAAGTTCGGAAAATCCGTGTGCGCTATGGCTGACCCGATCATCGAAAACGACAAGGTAGTTGGTATTGTCGAGGTTATTGCCAAGAAGGCTTACCGTTTTGAAAATAATAAGCGGGTTGAAACTGCCATCCCCGCTGATATGGTCAATCGCATCGAGAAGCAGTATAACGACCTTATGGAGAGTGCAGCCGGCACCAGCGAGGAGCTGATGGAGAAATACTTTGAGGAAGGCTCCATTTCAGTTGATGAGATAAACGGAGCACTGGGCGGCGGTATCGCCTCCGGCGAAATATGCCCTGTGTATTTCGGCAGTGCCATAACAAATCAGGGCACAGTCGTGTTTATGGATGCTGTCGTCAGCCTGTTCCCGGCTCCTAGGGAGCAGGGAAAGCCTGTTGATGCGAACGCACCTGCGAAGGCTGTCGTTTATAAGACCATCTCCGACCAGTTCGGAAAATACAGCCTCTTTAAGGTGATATCCGGTAAGGTCACTGCCGATATGACCCTTACAAACCCGCGCACAGGCGCGCAGGAGAAGCTGGGACATATTTACATGATGCAGGGCAAAAAGACCATAGAGGTCAAGGAGATAGGCGCGGGCGACATCGGTTCTGTCGCCAAGCTCACAAATACTAAGACCGGCGATACCCTAGGTGAGGGTAAGAACGTTGAAGCGGCTCCGGGCATTGACTTTGAGCCGACCTGCTACTCACGTGCCATCGCCCCCAAGGTCAAGGGTCAGGAAGATAAGGTGGCGCAGGGCCTCACAAGACTCCGTGAGGAGGACAGGACCATTGTTATAACCAACAACAAGGAGACCCACCAGATGGTAGTCTCCGCTATGGGCGATATGCAGCTTGACGTTGTCTGCTCCAGACTTAAGAGCCGCTTTGGCGTCGATGTGGATCTGCTGCCCGTGCGGGTTCCATATCGTGAGAAGATACGCAAAAAGATCGAGGCACACGGACGTCACAAGAAGCAGTCTGGCGGACACGGCCAGTTCGGCGATGTGTGGATACGTTTTGAGCCTCAGGATGAGAGTGAGGAGCTTATTTTTGCTGAGGAAGTATTCGGCGGAAGCGTTCCTAAGAACTTCTTCCCGGCGGTTGAAAAGGGACTGAGGGACAGCACTGCAAAGGGAGTCCTCGCCGGCTATCCTATGGTTTACCTGAAGGCCACGCTCTATGATGGCTCCTACCATCCGGTAGACTCCTCTGAAATGGCCTTTAAGACTGCCGCCAACCTCGCTTATAAGGAGCTTATAAACGCAAGTCCCGCGCTGCTTGAGCCTATTGGACTTCTTAAGGTAACTATCCCTGATGCGAATATGGGCGATATAATGTCAGACCTCTCCAAGAGACGCGGCAACCCGATGGGCATGAGCGTTGATAAGGACGGCAATCAGGTTGTTGAGGCTGAGGTGCCGATGGCAGAGATGGGCAACTATGCTATAGACCTGCGTTCTATGACTCAGAGCAGGGGTTCCTTTACTTTTGAGTTTATCAGATACGACGAGGCGCCGGCTAATGTCCAGCAGAAGGTCATCGAGGAAGCAAAGGCAAACGGCGACGACGAGTAATTGCAGCACACCGGCTTAATTCTTTGTGATATAAGACAACTTAACCCCCTGATGCAGGAAAGCAGAGCTGCATCAGGGGGTTAATATGTATGGAGCAAGAATTAAGATTATAATAGGAAGAAGCGCTACCGGGAGAGATGAAAACGGCGTATTTAATATTTTGTTATTCTGCGGATGCGTTCAAAGGGGACTGAGGTCCAGTGGTATGTAAGATCAACAAAAGCGCCGTCCACAAATATTTCTATTCCGGTCAGGCGTTTTTCCGGGTATTGCACACGCGCTCGTTCGATGTATGCGTCAATCTCTTCCTGATCTATTGTCCCTCCGGACACGATGATATTAAGATTTGCCATGAAAGACCTCCACGGTGCTGTTTAACTTTAAACGTAGGATTTATCAATATTAATAACACAGAGGCATGTCGGATGACGTTCCGAAACAAGTGAGGATATCTCATCACGAACCTGATTGTCGTTAAGATGGAAATCCTGAGGGACCACCGCGTCAAAGATGAGATTTGTATGGGTAGGACCGTCTACTATACGGAAATCATGTACGGTTATGCGCTCGTCGATGGATTTCGCCATCCGGGAGACCTCGTTCCTGAGAGTGACGGTCTTTTCGTCGTCATATGATATTGGGTCCATATGTATTACGGAAATGCACTGGAATTTCTCATTAAGCTCACGCTCTATAAGGTCTATAGCATCGTGAAGGATATTTATATCTCCGTTGCCGGGTACCTCCCCATGAAGGGATATCATCATGCGGCCGGGGCCATAATCATGTACAACAAGGTCGTGGACCCCGATGATCTCCGGGTGAGCCATGACGGTGCTCTCAATATCCTTTACAAGCTCGGGAGCGGGGGGCTGGCCTAGAAGCGGAGAAATAGTGTCCTTCGCGGCGTTTATCCCGGCGTAAAGGATGAAAATGGCCACTGCCGTGCCGCACCAGCCGTCTATATTTATGTTTGTCAGCCGCATAAACACGGTGGCCAGAAGGACGACAAAGGTCGAAATGGAGTCGCTCAGGCTGTCGGTGGCGGTGGCGGTCATTGCCGGTGAGCTTATCTTCTTACCTATACGGCTGTTGTAAAAATACATATATATCTTCACCAGTATGGAACAGACGAGTACGGCAATCGCCAGTATGCTGGTGTCAACAGGCTCGGGATGTATTATCTTGCTTATGGAGGACTTGCCAAGCTCAAAGCCCATTAATATTATGAGCAGAGATACGCAGAAGCCTGAAATGTACTCTATTCTCCCGTGACCGAAGGGGTGCTCTGAGTCGGGAGCGGCGCCTGCAAACTTGAAGCCAAAGAGAGTTATAAGTGAGGAACCGGCGTCCGACAGGTTGTTAAAGGCATCTGCGGTTATGGCAATGGAGCCGCAGAGGGTACCGGCCGCGAACTTGAATCCGAACAGTATAATATTTAGGATTATACCGCATATTCCGCAGAGCATACCATAAGCCCGGCGGACAGCGGGATCGGAGGTATTATCCTTGTCTTTAATAAAGATACCGGATAAGATTGATATCAAAACACACGCGACCTTTCCTGTTGATTTTACAAATTTGTTTCTGACTATAATAAACCAAAAAAGATATATGGTCAAGAAGAGAAAAAAATATTGATTAAATTTTGTTTTTTATTGTAATATCCGGGTAAAGCTTGTATAATACATATCAATTCAGTAGGTTTAAGAGAGGTATGACATGACAGAAAAGCTTTTTTATAAGGACAGCCATATGCGCAGCTTTGACGCGGCGGTCATCTCCTGCTGTATGGTCGGCGACACTTATGAGACGGAGCTTGACAGAACGGCGTTTTTTCCTGAGGGCGGCGGACAGAGTGCCGACACTGGAGTACTTGGCGGGGTGAAGGTCCTTTATACCTTCAATGACGGGGAGAGAATAGTCCACCGCACCGAAGGACCCCTTGAACCGGGTGCGCGTGTCACAGGTGATATAGATTGGTCAAAGCGCTTTAAAAATATGCAGAAGCACACGGCCGAGCATATATTATCAGGGCTGGTACATGGCCGTTTCGGGTATAACAATGTGGGCTTCCATATGGGTGATGATGGCGTGATCCTTGATTTTGACGGGTACATTTCGCCTGAAGAGCTGTCTGAGATTGAGTGGGAGGCCAACAAAATAGTGATGGAGAACCATCCTGTGAGAGCGTACTTCCCAGACGAGGGGGAACTTAAAAATATCAAGTACCGCAGCAAGCTGGAGCTTACAAAGGATGTGCGGATAGTTGAGATTGCAGGGTGCGATGTCTGCGCCTGCTGTGCGCCCCATGTATCGAATACCGGGGAGATAGGCTCTATTAAGATATTTGAGAGCCTGCGCAGAAAAGGCGGCGTACGCCTGCGAATGCTGTCGGGGATGGATGCCTATGAGGACTATTGCCGAAAGGCTTCCAGCGCCGCGAAGATATCCGCGCTGCTCTCAGCCCCGCAGAACGGTATAACGGAGGCGGTAAAGCACACGATTGAGCAGAGGGACGAGCTTAGCTATGCACTGGGAGGGCTTAAGCGGGAGCTTATTGCGCTGAGAACAGATCGCATTCTGCCGTGTGAAGGGAATATGGTGTTTTTTGAGCCTTCCTTTTCACCGGAGGAGCTTCGCCTCCTTGTTAACAGTGCCCTTCCAAAGTGCGGTGGTATATGCGCGGGCTTTTCCGGAAGTGACGGAGTCGGCTACAAATACGTCATGGCTAGTTCCAGCTGTGACCTGCGGGCCATGTCCCGGGAGATAAATTCCGCTATCGCAGGCCGCGGCGGAGGTAAGCCGGAAATGATAAGCGGAAGTGCCGCAGCGGATGAGGAGACAATAAGAAAATTTTTTGGTGAAAAACAGGAGGTATGATATGAGAATTTCTGAGATATATGGAGAGGGAAGGTTTCCCGTATCCTTTGAGATATTCCCCCCCAAGGGAGAGATGAATGTTGACGAGCTGCGCGGCATGATAGAGGGCATTACCGGCACGGATCCGGCGTATATAAGCGTTACATGTTCAGCAGGCGGCACCGGCAGCAGCAAAAATACCGCTGAGCTTGCAGGTGTTATACAGCGCGAGTACGGTATACCGTCAGTTGCGCACATAACCTGCATTAACTCGTCAAAAGCAGATGTTGATGAGTATGTTGAGAGCATAAAGAGCCGGGGGCTAGGAAATGTCCTGGCACTTCGCGGAGATAGGAAGGAAGGCTCCGTTACCACAGATTTTCACTATGCGGCTGAGCTTATAGGATATCTTAAAAAGACTACGGATTTCTGTATTGGCGCCGGATGCTATCCGGAAGGGCATGTGGAGTGTGAGAGCTTTGACAGGGACATAGACCACCTTAAGGAGAAGCAGGACGCAGGCGCGGATTTTCTAATAAGCCAGCTGTTTTTTGACAACGCGTCGTTCTTTAAATTTGCAGAGAAGGCAAGGGCCAGTGGCATAAAGCTGCCCATAGATGCGGGCATCATGCCATTTATGGGAAAATCACAGATAACCCGTATGATATTCATGTGCGGAGCTTCCTTGCCGGCTACTGTTATCCGGATGCTGAATAAATATGAAAATGATGCTAAGAGCCTTATGTCCGCTGGCATGGAATATGCCGCGGGACAGATACTGGAGCTTGCGTCAAGCGGGATCCCCAACGGTATACATATCTATTCAATGAACAAGCCTTTGGTTGCTCAGTATGAGGTGAAAGCGATAAGAGATGCGGGATACTGATTATGTTATAGAAAGGTCCGAGGTGCTGAGATACTTGGCATACAGCGGGCAGAAAATTGAGCCTGAGCTTGATAAGCGCATAGACGAGATGATGAAAAGCTGTCTCCGGCACTCCGACCCAAAATACTGCTATGAGGTTTTTGATATTGAGGAGACGGCTGAGGGCATTGAGCTTATCGGCTGCGGCGTCACATTTAAGGGTGAGGACATAAGGCGTCATCTGCACGGCGCGGTTTCCTGTGCGGTGATGGCGGTCACGATCGGCCTTGCGGCAGAGCGTGAGATATTCAGGCTGGAATGCCAGAGCGTCTCTGACGCGCTCATATTTAATGCCGCTTGTACCGCAATGGTGGAGGTAGCTGCGGACAGGTGCGACGATGAGATAAAAGCCCTTGCGGCATCAAAGGGGCTTTATACGAACTTTCGGTACAGCCCCGGTTACGGGGATTTTCCCCTTACGCAGCAGCCTGAGGTGCTTGGGCTTATAAATGCCGGGACACGCCTGGGCATAACGCTTACGGACAGCCTCATGATGCTGCCTAGAAAAAGCGTATCCGCGGTTAAGGGTATGTTCACAAGAAGTGAGCAAGCAGTGATCTCGGCATCATGTGAAAGCTGCTACAGCTTTGATACTTGTGAATTCAGAAAGAGAGGTGACATTTGTGGAAAATAGCGGCTTTATATTAATAGACGGCGGCATGGGCACACAGCTTCAGGCGCGAGGATTAAAGCCGGGGGCTCTGCCTGAGCTGCTAAACCTTACAGATCCTGAAACGGTTTTGCAGATACACCGGGAATATGTGACGGCCGGCGCTGATATAATAACCGCCAATACCTTCGGAGCAAATGCCAGAAAGCTTGGGGGAAAAGCGACGGTCTCCGAGATAGTAGGAGCCGGTATAAAGCTGGCGAAAAGCTCGGGTGCAAAAAAGGTTGCCCTTGATGTAGGACCAACGGGTACGATGCTGGCTCCAATGGGACAGCTGAGCTTTGACGAAGCTTACGAGCTGTTTAAGGAGACGGTAATTGCCGGCAGGGATGCGGGAGCTGATCTTGTAATAATTGAGACCATGTCGGACCTTCTTGAGGCCAAGGCGGCGCTGCTGGCGGTGAAGGAGAATTCAAAGCTGCCGGTGTATGTGACCATGACCTTCGCTGAGGATGGAAGGACATTCCTGGGGACCTCACCCCAGATAGCCGCGATCACTCTCTCATCACTGGGCGCCGATGCAGTTGGTATTAACTGCTCTCTGGGACCTAAGGAGATAGAACCTTTTGCGGAGGAGATGCTTAAGTGGTCGACTGTCCCCGTGATAGTCCAGCCAAATGCGGGGCTTCCGAAGGTGGTTGACGGCGAAACGGTTTATCCTGTAGGACCGGAGGAATTTGTTGAGTCTTTAGGCAGGATGCTCGATATGGGGGTTACTATAGCCGGTGGCTGCTGTGGTACGACCCCTGAGCATATTGCTCTTTTGCGCCGTGAGATGGATAGGCGCTCTCCCGCTGAACGCAAGATTTCCAGGCATACGGCCTTCACAAGCGGTCAAAGGGCTGTGGTGCTGGACAATTCCATCGCCGTTATAGGGGAGAGAATCAACCCGACAGGCAAAAAGAAGATCAAAGAGGCCCTGCGTACTTCGAATTTTGACTATATCCTAAACGAGGCTATTTCCCAGGGGGAGGCGGGGGCCGATGTGCTGGATGTAAATGCCGGCCTTCCTGAGATAGATGAGAAGCTGACCCTTGAGCGCCTTGTGGGCAGTATACAGGCGATATCGCCGCTCCCGCTGCAGATAGACAGCTCCGACCCTGATGCGGTGGATAGGGCGGTCAGGGTTTACTGCGGAAAGCCGATCATAAACTCGGTTAACGGTAAGGAGGAGAGCCTCGACGCCATCCTCCCGATCGCCAAGAAATACGGCGCGGCTGTGGTGGGGCTTACCTTGGACGAAAACGGTATCCCCGACAGCGCCGAGGAGCGGCTTGAGATCGCGAGAAAGATCGTATCACGCGCCGAAAGTATGGGGATCCCCAAGGAAGATGTGCTCATTGACTGCCTTGTGCTGACTGTATCCACGAACCAGTCTCTCGCCATGCAGACGCTTAAGGCCGTCTCGCTGGTAACACAAGAGCTGGGCGTTAAAACTGTGCTGGGTGTTAGCAACATAAGCTTTGGCCTTCCGGCACGTGAGGTGATAAATTCGACCTTCCTTGCCGCAGCATTCGGAGCTGGGCTGACGCTTCCTATACTTAACCCAATGTCCACCCAATATATGGACGTGGTATCCTCCTTCAAGGTGCTGTCCGGAGAGGATGAAGGCTCGCAAAAGTTCATCGCCGCATACTCGGGAATCTCCCGGGCGCCGCAGGAAATCGCCTCTGCTGAGCCGGGCAATATAACGGACATCGTCCTGTCAGGCAGAAAGCTCCTGATTCAGGACGCCGTGAGAAAGGCGCTGGAGCAGGCTCCGCCCATGGATGTTATTAATAACCTCCTTATACCGGCCATAAACGCCGCGGGGGACAAGTTTGAAAAAGGCGAGTTTTTCCTTCCGCAGCTTATGTCGTCTGCCGAGACGGTCAAGCTGGGATTTGATGTTGTAAAGGACTCCGCTAAGAAGGGAGACGTGGTTTTAAAAGGGAAGATACTTCTTGCGACGGTCCGTGGGGATATACATGATATCGGCAAAAATATTGTAAAGATGCTGCTCTCCAACTACGGCTATGAGATAATTGATTTGGGAAAGGATGTGCCTCCTGAGCTTATCGTGCAGGAGACACTCAGACAGCATATAAAGCTTGTGGGCTTAAGCGCCCTTATGACGACTACAGTGAGGAGCATTGCCGTGACAATAGAGCAATTAAAGGCCGCTGGAGCCGATTGCGTCGTCATGGTGGGCGGTGCGGTGCTGAATGAGGAATACGCCAAGCTTGTGGGAGCTGATTATTATGCAAAGGATGCCGCCGAGTCAGCGCGCATTGCGGGACAGGTGCTTGGATGAAAAAGAGGGGACGAAAGTCTCCTCTTTTTCTTTGTAAGTGAAAATCGAACTTAAATTTTTAAATAATTGTTTATTAGCCTCGAATTGTTCCACTGTATGGTATAATTGCTCACAAAGGTATTATTGCATATTCCGCGCATAAACGCGCAAAGAAGTTATTTTGAAAGGATGGGAATTGATATGTTTAATATCCTTGTAGTTGAGGATAACAAGGATCTATGCGAGCTTTTCTGTACTGTACTTACGGAAGCCGGATACCACAGCCATCAGGCTGCTGACGGGATGGAGGCGCTGGAGGTAGTCGGACGGGAGTATATAGACCTTATCATAGCTGATATTATGATGCCTAGGCTTAACGGATATGAGCTTATAAGCTCGTTAAGGGGCAAGGGATTTGACCTGCCGATACTCATTGTAACTGCTAAAGAGGACTATGATTCCATGCAGCAGGGCTTCTCACTGGGTGCGGATGACTACATGGTGAAGCCCATAAACGTCAAAGAGCTGCTGCTTCGTGTAGGCGCGCTCCTGCGGCGCTCCCAAATAATTAGCGAAAGGAAGATAACAGTCGGTTCCACCGAGCTTAATTATGACTCTCTGACCATGACTATAAACGGTGTGGAGACAACGCTTCCTCAGAAGGAATTTTTGCTGCTTTATAAGATGCTTTCATATCCCGGAAAAATATTCACCCGCCAACAGCTGATGGATGAGATTTGGGGGATAGACTCCGAGACCGACGACCGTACTATAAACACACATATTAACCGCCTGAGGGACAGGCTTGCAAGCTGTGATGACTTTGAGATAGTAACCATTCGCGGACTAGGCTATAAAGTGGTGAAGACAGGTGAAAAATAAGCGTCAATTTCGACTTTTCTTTTACTTTATATCAATAGTCCTCATGGTGCTTATCATAATGCTGGCTGTGGCGGTGTGTGCTTTGGTTATTATGGCTGAATGTGGGGTGCTGCCGCAGCGGGAGATCTACAATGGGGTTTCGATATTACTTCTTGTGGTGGTCAGCATCTGCATAAGCCTAGTCTTATCGCTCTTTGTTTGGAATAAGATGCTGATGCCCGTAACTATCCTCAGCAGGTCTTTTAAAAAAGTGGCGGGAGGAGATTTCAGCGTCAGGCTCAGCGAAGACAGTAATGTAAGTGAGATGCGAGAGATGGCCCAAAGCTTTAACTACATGGTGAAGGAGCTTGCCGGAACGGAGGCCCTGCGCAGCGACTTTGTTGTGAGCGTTTCACATGAATTTAAGACGCCGCTTACAGCTATTGAAGGTTATGCTGCACTCCTGCAAAACAGCGGCCTTTCAGAGGCAAAACGCTCTGAGTATATTGAGAAGATAATTGAGAATACCTCGCGTCTTTCCGATATGACCGGCAACATTTTGAGACTCTCCAAGCTTGAGAATCAGGAGATGATCACAGATAAAAGAAAGTACCGCCTCGACGAACAGCTTCGCCGTACGGTACTTATGCTGGAGAATATTTGGAGCGTAAAGGATATCAGCTTTGACATAGCTCTGCCGAAGAAATATATTTTTGCCAATGAGGGAATGCTGCATCTGGTGTGGTACAATCTTATATCAAACGCTGTTAAGTTCACTCCGGCTGGCGGAGTCATTGCCATAAGTCTTGAGGAGACGGAACGGTGCATCATTGTCAGTGTATCTGACAACGGCTGCGGTATGACCGAGGAGGTACAGAGGCATATATTTGAAAAATTCTATCAGGGTGATTCCGCAAGAAAGGCGGAGGGCAACGGCCTGGGACTTCCGCTGGTGAAAAGGATTGTTGAGCTTTGCGGAGGGAGCATAACGGTAAGAAGCGAGCTTTCAAAAGGTTCTGAGTTTACCGTGACGTTACCGCGGGAGCAGGACGGCTGAATTTAATAAAAGAAAACAGACTACCAATTGGTAGTCTGTTTTCTTTATGCCAGAGGGAGAAGGATTCGAACCGCCTGTATGCGATCTTAAACCGTGTCACCTGATGCCGCCGAATGCCGCAAAGTGCTGCGGCACAACGGGTTTGAGATTTCATTGTTTTAAGTGCTGTTAGAGCGTGTTGGCCGGTTTTACCGTGGTAAGGGTCAGAATAAGGG
>JBJDXR010000020.1:0-48788 GCA_051866775.1 Oscillospiraceae bacterium
CAAGCTCTGTTTTTCTTCTTCCTTCCTCCCATTTGTTCGGTTCTTTGGGTGCAAACCCCAATTAAATAGTTGGTGTTGATTGCGGTGAGGGTCCACCTGTTCCCATTCCGAACACAGAAGTTAAGCTCACTGGCGCCGACAATACTTGGCTGGAGACGGCCCGGGAAGATAGGTAGACGCCAACACACAAAAAAGAAGCAATGTTTTCGTTGCTTCTTTTTTGTGTTATTGGGGAACTTTGCCGACGAAGCCCGTGTCTAACCAGTAAAGGAGGGTAACGATGATGAAAAAGCCCTTTGCCATACTGCTGAATGTTGTGCTGATGCTTATACTGACTGCGTGCGGGACACTTAAGGAACCTCCGAAACTTCTTGTCGCCTGCGACGGGGAGAGCGTTGAGGCATGGTTAGGCACTTACTCTTGGTATATAAATAAAAGTTTTGGCAGAGCCTCTGGGGTTGAATCGGATTCAATGCATCCGCTTGAGTGCAGAAGCTCGATGACACCACTGGAAATCGGTGCAGACGGAACGCGTGTCGCCAAACTCGATTTTGCGGATGAACCGGACGAGGTGTCAATCCGCTGTTGGAGCGATGAGTGCTGGGGCGATTGTGAGGCAGACTATGAAGACTTTGAGGCAGATAGTTTTGAATTTGAGCTTTTGGATGGCGGACATATCTATAATGTAACCGCACGATGGAACAGTTCTGAGAAATATTCCGGGACTGCCAATTACGCTTTTTATGCTGTCGTCACAGAGAAAGCGGAGCCGGATGTCGGGGACGACGGCGTTGATCTGCTGACGTATGATGATTTTCCGGAGCTTACGGAACCGCCGGCACTAATTGTGAATTGTGGGGTAGATAGCGTCGAAGCAGCCCTGCCTAACTATTCTTGGACTATAGATAACGGAGATGGAACCGGATCTGCGCTAATTGCCTGCGGGGCGGCGCCGCTCCAGTGCCGGGAAATATTGGAGCCGCTTGAAATTACAAGAGGTAATACTGATTTTGAACCTTTTAGCCTTACAATGGACTTTGGCGGACTGGCAGTGCCGGACAAGATAACGGTCCGATGCTGGAGTGAGGAATATTGGGATGAGCTTGACGCACCATATGAGACGATTGCGGTCAGTGGTCTTGAATTTGAGCTTATGGAAGGCGGATATGTTTATGAAATCTCTGCGGAGTGGAACAGCAAATATTCAGGTTCTGCGGGCTACGTTTTTTATGCAGTGGTACGTTAGATGAGCGCTGAGTTTCTGAGACCTGTACAGACATGCGCGGCGGTGTTTTTTGAGTGACATAAAGGGAGGCGCCGTAAGGCGCCTCCCTTTATGTCACCAGCAGATTGGAGTTTTAAATCCTTAATTAACAGCGGATTCTTTCGGCTTTAAGAGTATTTCAGCCCAGCTTGGCTTAAAACCAGAATTTATTGCGTTCTTTACAGATCTTAAATTGCACCAGGAGCTGCAATAAAAAGGAACTTTATCGAGCTTTAGTATTTCAATGGCTAACCGGCTTGTCAGCGCTGAAGCTATCCCTTTCCTGCGGTACGCCGGAAGCACGTCAATGCCTATCTGCCACATTGAATCACAATCTGCCGAGCATGCCGCCAGCCCCACAAGCTTACCTTGATCGTATGCGGCCACACCGAGTACATCTAATTCGGAACGTTCCCTACAGAGGGCGTTTGACCATTCTTCCGTATATAAACCAATAAAATCATTATGTTTTAAAATAGCAATATCGTATGCACAAGGTTTTTCCTTCAAAGCTGTAACGTCCGGTAAAAAGTATTCCGCCATAATACAAACCCTGAGTCCAAATGGCTCAAATGCGTCGTTCAGCATATATATATTGGGTGTTTCAAAGCAATGCGCGGCATCGTGTTTATTGATATAACCGTATACAATATCGTAAAACTCGTTTTGAATGGAGGCGACTATATTTGTGCCGTATGAGACCAGAGCGCATTGGAAAGGGAGCTTTAAGTACTTCCTTGCACTCTGATTTGAAGCTGACGTCACAATAACATTATGAGGCCTATCAAAATCCTCGGCAATGCAGTTTAAATCTATTGCCGACTGCATCTTCGCTATCCGCAAGATATCTTTATTGTCCATTGATGTACCTCTGACTTGCAGGCTGACATTTAAAGCTTTTACAAAAGAATTTCGAGCAGCGCCCAGCCTGATAATTGTTAGGATATAAAGCGGTGCCGTTAATACTTTTACTCCGCGGCCTTAAGGGCCTCGGCAGTGTTTATGCGGCAGAGCCTCCTGTACATGAATACGTCAACAAGTATCGAGAACAGTATGGTCAGAAGAAAGGCGGCCAAATAGCTTAAAAACAATATGCGCGGGGTGAAGCTTATAAGGTCGACCTTTATCTGGCCAACGACGAAGGCGTTAAGGCAGATGCCCAGGGGTATTCCCACCAGCGCACCGAAGACTGTAAGCACCATATTTTCTCGCAGGACATAGTTTGCGGACTCCCACTGATAGAAGCCAAGCACCTTGACTGTGGCAATCTCGCGCAGGCGCTCCATGATATTGATATTGACCAGATTGTAAATGACTATGAACGCCAGTGCAGCGGCGCTGACGATGGTGAGCAGTACGATGTAAATAAGGCTTGCCATCATGGAGTCTATTCGCTCACGAAGCACGTTGCTGACAGAGACGTTGACTACATTGTCCATTCCCAGAATCGCCGCCGAGGCAGCACCGTCGTCACTGCCGGGAGATTCAAGAATCAGCGCAGAGTTCAGCTCCGTTGAATTTCCGGTGAGCTGCGTATAGGTTGCCGAGCTGACGTAGACGTAGTTATATATGTAGTTGTCAAAGACACCGCTTACCGTGAGCTTCAAGGGCTGTTCATCGTCACTGCGCAGGGTAATCGTATCGCCGACAGAGACACCCAAGGTGTCAGCAAGGCCGGAATTTATTAGCGCCTCACCTTCCTCCGGGAATGCGAGCTGAGTATCCCCGTTATGAAAATCTATAAATGTGTCGATGCGGCTTATATCGTCATCCTCAATGACATTGAGATAAGCAGCTTTTTCCGTCTTCCCGGCTACGGCGGTCATGGAGCTTTGATGGATAAATATAGTGCCGTCTGAAAAGCCTGAGACGACCTCAAGGAACTCCTGCTTCTGCTGTTCATCAGGCGGTTCATTAAAGGTGACTGAAATATCGTAGAAGGTTATCTCGTCATACTGATAGTCGACAATGTGCTGTATGGAGTCTCTAATACCGAAGCCTGTCAGCATGAGAGCAGTGCAGCCTGCGATTCCGATTATCATCATGAATACCCGCTGCTTATAGCGGAAGATGTTCCTGATCGATACCTTCCACATAAAGCTGATATGGTTCCAAATGAAGGGGAGCCGCTCAAGAAACACACGCTTGCCGCTTTTCGGGGCCTTGGGACGGATGATGTTCGCAGGAGTGCTGCTAAGCTCGCGGCGGCATGAAAACCATGTAACAATAAGCATCATGGCAATGTACGACGCAAAGGTGAAAAGTGAGAGCGCGGTGTCAAAATAGAAATCCACGGATTTTGTAAAGGTGTACATTATAGAATATGCCTGCCAAATTATCTGTGGTATGACAAGGGAGCCTCCCAGAATTCCGATGACACCGCCGAGAACAGAGGCCGAGCAGGAATAGAAGAAGAACTTGCTCATTATCCTGCCGCGGCTGTAGCCCAGAGCCATAAGCACGCCCAGCTGCGCACGCTGTTCCTCCACCATCCTGGAAATAGTGGTGGTGCATATAAGTGCGGCTACAAGAAAGAAGAATACAGGGAACACGCTGGATATGCTCTTGACAATAGTGGTGTCGCTGTCAAAACAGGCATAGCCGACATTGCTCCATCTTCCGAGGACGTAGGTTGTGGGATATTTTATATCGTCTATTTCCGCGCGGGCATCCTCAATGTCTGATAGAGCATCGTTAAGCTCCTGCTCCGCGTCGGAGAATTCCCCCTCGGCATCACGCTTTGCATCAAGATATTCCTGCAGACCGTCATTGTATTCAAGCTCGGCCTCCTCAAGCTCCAGCCTTGCCTCTTCAAGCTCCGCCTCGGCCTTGCGCACTGAGGAATCAAGCTCCGCTTCTGCTTCCTTGAGCTTTTTGACGCCGTCGTTGTATTCTGCCCAGCCGTCGTCAAGCTCCTTACGGGCGTCAGAAAGGTCGCTGTCCGCCTGTTCAAGGGTGATGCGGGCGTCCTCAAGCTCCGCTTTTGCCTCATCAAGCTGTTTTGCGGCGTCGTCAAGGATGGCCTTTGAATCGTCGAGCTGTACCTTGGCCTCATCAAGCTGTTCTTTTGCTTGGTCAAGCTCATCCTTTGCGGCGCGAAGCTGGCTCATTCCTAAATCATAGGAAGCAAGGCCGCTGTTATACTCCTCCCAGCCGCTATCTAAGCTGTCGGCAGCCAATAGCAGTGCCTCAGAATCGGCAGGAATACTGCTGTCGTAGGCAGACATCTGTGCTAGCACGGCGTTTACGCTGTATATGGCGGTCTGATCGCCTGCGCGCAGGGCCTGAAGGAGCGAATCCCCGTCCGGGAAGAGCTGTACGCCTGCGGAAGCGTTTATGTAGTCTGTAATAGTATTTAAAAGGGTGTCAAAGCTCTCCTGCTGGGCGTTCAGAGTGTCATATGCGGCGGAAAGCTGGGAACGCACGCTTCTGAGGTATGCGGCGCTGCTGTTATACTCTGCAAGGCCGTCCTCATATTCCGCCAGCCACTGCTCGTACTCCGCAAGCCCGTCTTCATATTCCTTGAGGCCGCTTTCATACTCCGCGTAATTCTCGTTGTATTCCGCAAGGCCCTCGTTATACTGGAGAAGCCCATCCTCGTAATCCGAGAGGCCCTGTGCGTACTCAGCCTCACCGTCGTTCAGGCTCTGGAGGGCCTTAGAGAGGTCGTCTTCGGCTTCATAAAGCTCCTGCCTGCCCTCGGACTCCTTGGCCTCGAGCGCCCGTTCCCCGTATGATATCTCCTTTTTCGCATCCTCAATCTGTATGCGGGCGTCCTCAAGCTCTTTCCACGCATCATCCAGCTCCTGCTCGGCGTCTGCGCGTTCGCTCTCGTATTCAGCCAGGGCATCCTCATACTCGGCGATGCCGTCGTTAAGCTCCTCCGTCGCCTCGTCGATAATGTCGTTATAGCGTATATCGGCGCGCTCATCGGCAAAGTCGGTCAGAATAGGCTCAAACTTGTCAGCCATGTCGTCATAGGCGTTGGAATAGGAGGAGGGCATATCCTCCATGCGCAGGTACACCGTCGTATAGTAGTCTGCATCGAACACCTCCGGAAGAACATATATAAAGGCGGAGACGCTGCCGGTACCCAGAGACGTATTGCCGCGTTCATAGTTAAGGTACAGCGGGGAGGAGACCCTGCCAACAACGGTAAATTCCTTTACTGTGAATAGGTCGTAGGTGTCCTCATCATTTGAAGCGGATACGGTGACCACATCGCCAATCTGATAGGCCGACTGGTTGTCGATAAGACATTCCCCTGCGCCTTCCGGCATACGCCCTTCAGTAAGATACGGAAGATTGATGGCCTCGGGAAGGGAATAGAACACGGCGACGTGTTCAGCCTCGCCGCCGGTGGATATGAGCGCGTCTTCGGAGAATGAACCCTCCGCGCTCAAGACGCCGTCGACAGATAAAAATGCTTCCACATCGTCGTCAGTCAGGCCCAGGGTTGTGGAGACGGAGAAATCGTAGAACGCACACTTATCCAGATAGTCATCCGCAGTGCTTATCATGGCTTTCTGCGACACCCGCAGCCCGACGAAAAAACCGCTGCCCAGGACGATTATGCCGAGTATGGCAAGAAAACGCCCCGGGGAACGAAAAATATCACGATATATGTTTTTCCAGAGAGATTTCATAGTTTACCACTCAATTTCACTGATCGGTGTGGGTGACTCATTGACCGTTACAGAACGCACGGTGCCGTTTTTGACCTTGACGACCCTGTCGGCCATAGCCGTGAGGGCGGAGTTATGGGTGATTATTATAACGGTCATGCCGCTTTTCCGGCTGGTGTCCTCAAGAAGCTGAAGTATGGCCTTTCCGGTGTTGTAGTCGAGTGCGCCGGTAGGCTCGTCGCACAGCAGAAGCTTCGGATTCTTAGCAAGGGCACGGGCAATCGCAACACGCTGCTGCTCGCCTCCGGAGAGCTGGGAGGGGAAATTGCCCAGACGTTCTCCAAGACCAACCTTCCGGAGAGTATCGGCTGCATCCAGCGGGTCGGAGCATATCTGGGCGGCAAGCTCAACATTCTCTAAAGCGGTTAGATTTTCGATAAGATTGTAAAACTGGAAAACAAAGCCGATATCATGCCTGCGGTAGGTGATGAGCCTCCTGGGACTGTAAGCAGATACCTCGACGCCGTCCAGTAAGATCTTCCCGGAGGTGAGCGTGTCCATGCCGCCGAGAATATTGAGAAGCGTAGTCTTGCCCGCACCGGAAGGGCCGACAATTACGCAGATCTCCCCCTTCTCCACGGAAAAGGTCACATCGTGCAGAGCCTCGATCTCAACCTCGCCTGAGCGGTAGATCTTTTTTACATTTTCAAATTCAATAAACGGCACGTTAAATACCTCAGTTCAAAATATTTTATAATGATATTGTAACATCCGGGCAGGAAAACAGTTGTTAAAAATCAGTGAATTAAAAAGAAACGCGCCGGCCTTTTGGCCGGCGCGCAAGAGTCATAAGACTTATTTTTCCGATTTGTCCAGCGCCGCCTCCCCCTCCGGGACGACGCGCTTTGCTACAACCACAAACCTTCCGTTTTCAGTGTGGTAGGCACAGGTGGATAAGGTGAGCAGCTGGTCTCCGTAGTGGATATCAACGCCGGTGTCGTAGCACTGGTTTTCATCTATATACTGCGCGTATTCGTTAAATGCCTCCTCGTCCTCGGCGTTTATGAATTGATAATAGCGGAAGCCTTCCTCATATGAGTACATTATTCTGGAATAGAACGCCGCGACGATCTCAAACTCCTGTTCCTCATATATTGTGTCGAAGGTTATGTATTTGTGCTCCTGCCAGTAGCTCTCACTTTTGAAGTTGTCAAGATCTCCAAACATATCGCCGTTTTTCATGTTGTGGCCGTATATGATGAGGTTGTCTGACGTCCATATATCGCAGTCCTCGTCAAGATAAAGGGTGCCGTTTACCGACTCATTGCCGTAAAAATCTGCATGCAGATATTTATCCGGATCATCAGGTGTGTACATGACAGGGTAGTCGATCATTGTACCCTCAAGCTTGAGCCAGCCGATTATTTCGGGGTTTTCCTCAAAAAGCTGTGCATATTTTTCCAATACGACAGGCTCCGCAGGCTCCGGATCCACAGGCTCCTGACCATCCGGCTGAGGAGCTGTATGGGTATTCTCGGGCTGCCGTTCCGGTTCGGTTTTCTCCTGCCCAGAAACCATCTTCTGAAGCTGCTGGGCGGTATTGCGTTCCCGGTGCTGCTCATAAAGCCGTATTCCGAGCGCAGCAACGCAGGCAATAAGAATAACGGACAGCAATATTATAAGTATGATCTTGACAGTCTTTTTCAATTCGCCACCTCCATGTGTGCTTTGGCCTCTTTAAGAATAATAATATACTTAGAAGGTTACATCAAGGTAACATTGAGCGAAAAAAGTGATTTTTTCATAAAATTTTTTCTGCTTTTTTTGCAATATGTAACTATTATAAAAAAACGAAATATCGAAGCGTGTTGGAATTATTAAAATTTTACAGCAAAATAGTTGAAAAAAAGTCTGATAAAAACTATAATTATATGTACCTATATATTCATATAAGAATTATACTTGCGGCTCGTTTATGGAGGTAGTGACTTTGGATGAAAAAACTGTAAAAGTTAATATGCTTGGAGAGTTTTCGATATCCGGTGAAGGCAGTGGATGTGTGGTTTCTGACCAGAACAACAGGTCAAAGAAGGTCCTGATGCTGCTCGAGTACCTCTTGACATTCCGTACCCGTGAGATATCACAAAACGAGCTTATCGAGCTTCTCTGGCCAGATGATGACACAGATGAGCCGGCCAATACGCTTAAAACGCTTCTGCACCGCACCAGATCAGCACTTGACGGGCTGGGCGCCGGTATCGGTAAATCCCTGATCATCTGCCGACGCGGTACATATGCTTGGAATAACGCTGTAAACACCGAGATCGACGCGGAGCAGTTTGAGAATTTTTGCAAGCTGTCTGAGGATGGATCAGATGAGGAACGGTTAAAATATCTTCTTGAGGCTATTAAACTCTATAAGGGAGACTTCCTTCCAAAAAGCTCCACGGAGCTGTGGGCTGTGCCGCTTACGACATATTATCACACGCTCTACTTAAATACAGTGCATGAGGCGGTGGAGCTTCTGAAAAAGGCCGGCAGGTATGATGAGATCGTGTCCATATGCCAGCATGCCGTTACTATAGATCCATTTGATGAGCAGCTGCATCTGGCTATAATCAATGCGCTGTCCGCCGGAGGTATGCAGCAGGCAGCCATGAATCACTATAACCACGTTACAGAGCTGTTTATGGATAAGTTCGGTATCACCCCGTCCCAGGAGCTTACGGCGCTTTATAAGGAGCTTGTGAAAGCCACCAACAGCACTGAAATGAACTTGGGCATTATAAGGGACGAGCTGCGCGAGAGTGAAAAAACCCGTGGGGCGTTCTTCTGTGAATACGAATTTTTTAAGGATGTATACCGCCTTCAGGCTAGGGCCGCTGCACGTACCGGGAATGTTGTGCAGATAGCACTTATGTCCATAGTTGACCCGAACAATAAGCTCTCTCAAAAGCAGGTGACCGTTGCAATGCAGCGGCTCAAGGAGGTAATATCGCTCTCCCTGAGAAACAGCGACGTGTTCAGCCGCTACAGCGTGACGCAGTACATAATTATGCTGCCATGCGCCAGCGTGGAGGACAGCGAAATGGTCCTGGGACGGATACGCGCCAACTTCCGGAGGGCCTATCCGCATATGAACATCATGTTTCACTATACCTCTCTTCCAATGGAGCCACTGATTTAAAAAGTTTTCTGCGCGGCAAAAGTAACAAAAATACAATTATTTTGCGTAACCACTTGAAAAAAATTACCTTTTATGCTATAAAATATATACGGGTAAAACAGTTATAGAAGGTTTGCTTTTTTGGGGGCACGCAATGAAGAAAATCATATCCAATATTCTCATAATAGCCATTGCGCTCTCTGTGATCGTTTTCAGCACAGGCGTATCTGCGTCGACTTTGGGAGCAAAAGAGTCTGCCAATGCGCTGTATAGGCTTGGGCTTTTCAAGGGAGTCGGAACGAATGCCAACGGCACGCCGGATTACGATCTAACGGGTACCGCAAACAGGGAGACCGCTGCGACCATGCTGGTGCGCATAATAGGCAAGGAGAATGAGGCGGCTGCGGTGAGCTGCAGCTGTCCTTTTAATGATGTAAGCGCATGGGCGAATAATTATGTGGCCTGGGCAAGAAACAACGGTTACATAAACGGTTACAGCAGCACCTCCTTTGGAGGAACCGATAAGATAACTGCACAGCAGTATATTACCATGGTGCTGCGCGTTCTGGGCTACTCCGACAGCGGCAGCGATGGGGATTTCACATATCAGACGGCGTGCTCATTCGCGGCTTCCATAGGTCTTACGGATGGCAGCTACACAAACAGCACAAGAAGCTTCACAAGGGGAGACATAGCAAAGATATCCTACAGTGCCCTCAACACCCCGGTCAAGGGTTCCAGCCGTACGCTTTATGACGTTTATCACTCCGGTGAGCCGGTGCCCATGGCCTCCTCGGCGGATACCTCCTATATAAATACTGCCTCCGGCACCTCGGTAGCACAAAGCTCGGATAACAAAACCGTGATAGATTACTCCAACTGCTCGGATGGATATGTAATGGTCAAAACTACCCAATCCGGGACGCCGAAGCTGGTTGTGATGATAACCGGCCCCAGCGGCGCTTCGTATAAGTATTACTATACCAGCTCCTCCGGTGTGTTTGAGGCATTTCCGCTTACAGAGGGGAGCGGCAGCTATAAGATCGGGGTATATAAAAACACATCAGGCACCAAGTATTCGACTCTTTATTCAAAAACTATCGATGTAACGATTAACGATGAGCTTTCGCCCTTTTTAAGGCCGAATTTCTTTGTGAACTATGACGACACGACAAAGGTCGTTGAATACGCAGGGAAGCTTTGCAGCGGCGTCACTGATGAGCTTGAGAAGGTCTCAAAGATATACGAATACGTAGTCGGCAGCTATACATACGATTATGATAAGGCGGAATCCGTGCAGACAGGCTATCGCCCCGTACTGGACACGGTGTATTCCAGCAAGAAGGGCATATGCTTCGATTACGCCGCCGTAATGGCCGCGATGCTGAGAAGTCAGAATGTGCCGACGAAGCTTGTGGTTGGATATGCCGGAACGGCATACCATGCGTGGATCTCCGTCTACACCGAGGAATCCGGCTGGATAGAGGCCGTTATATACTTTAACGGATCCTCGTGGAAGCTTATGGATCCCACATTTGCGTCCACCGGGGGCAGCAGCTCAAGCATCATGAGCTTTATAAACGACAGCAGCAACTATTCTGCAAAATATGTCTATTAATCTATTAAATATATTAAGAAAAAAACTTAAGGCGGACAGCGTGATGCTATCCGCCTTTTAAGACTATTTGGAGGTACTTGCCATGAAAAAAAGACAACTGCCGGATGACGCAGTTTCCTCCCTGTGCTTAGAGCTTGCGGAGATAATAAAATCGGGAATCACGGTGAGCGAGGGCTTTTTGCTGCTTTCGGAGCAGGAGTCTGCACCGGAAGTCAGGTCTGCGCTTAAAGACGTATATGGAGAGACGGACTCCGGCGGAGAAGTAAGTGCCGCACTTGACAAATGTGGGATATTCCCGAAGCATATGGTAAAGATGCTCAAGGTAGCGGAGCGCACCGGCTCAACTGAGCAGGTACTGCGTGAGCTGTCAACCTATTATAGGCGCCAGTTTGAGCTTAAAAGGACGTTGAGGTCAACTGTTACATATCCGCTGCTGCTGCTTGTAATAATACTCGCGGTGTTTTTTGTGTTTTTGACCGAGGTGCTGCCGGTGTTTGACAGGGTGTTCTCTCAGATAGGTGCGCAGATGACGCCGCTTGCGGAGGGGTTTCTGAATTTTGGCTTGAAGCTGGCTGAGGTAAAGTGGGTGCTCCTTGCCGTGTTTGCAGCGGCAGCCGTGTTAATTGCCTGCTGCTTTTTCATCCCCACGCTCAGTACCCGCGCGTCATCTTGGATACTTAAGCTGTTTTCAAGAGGCAAGACCGGCAGGAGCGTTAATATGGCCAGGATATCCTCGGTAATGGCCTTAAGCGTATCAGGTACGCGGGACCTGGAGGAGGCGCTTGAGCTTTCCATAGAATTTGCAGGAGGCGGCAGCGGGGAGGAGCAGCTTGAGCGCTGTGCCGAAGCAGTGAGAAACGGCGGAAGCTTCGCTTCGGCGGCGGCGGAGACCGGGCTTCTCTCTCCGGCTTACTGCCGTATGCTGGCTATAGGTGAGCGCACCGGCTCGACGGAGAGTATGATGCGTGAGATGGCCGACAGGAGCCGGGACGAGATGGAGCGTTCGATCAGCAGCCTTACTGGGAAGGTGGAGCCTGTGGCTGTAATTATACTTTCGGTGTGTGTAGGGCTTTTGCTGCTGTCAGTAATGCTGCCTCTTGTGGGCATCATGTCCGCTCTTTAAGGGGGCGGAGGTATGATGGAGAAAAGGAATATTCCTATTACCGCGGTGCTGTCGCTGCTGCTTATCGCCGCGGTAATAGCGGTGAGTATTTATGGGATAAGGCTTGCTTCGAGATCCCAGACGGAGGAGGCTGCTGTGGCTTTGGAGAACAGCCTGCGCAGGGCTGCGGTGAGCTGTTACGCTATTGAGGGCTGTTATCCGCCTTCGCTTGAATACCTTACGGAGAATTACGGTGTATATATAGATGGGGATATCTTTGTCGTTCATTATGAAATCTTTGCCTCAAATATAATGCCGGAAATAACCGTTTTGAGTATCCGGGAGGCGGAAAAATGAGAGATTTAAAACGCGGATTGGGCGGCATCGCAGGGCTGTTTCTGGTCACGATATTTGCCGCGTGCATGCTGCTGAGCTTGGCCGCGGGAGCGGGAATTTATCAGGATATAAGCGAGGTAATGGAGCGGCAGTATTCCGAACGTACTGCTTCAAGTTATCTTGTAACAAGGGTCAGACAATTCAATTCTTTGGGGATGATTACCGTCGGGGAGCTGGAGGGGTGTCAGGCGCTTATCCTCCGGGAGAGCGGCTATGACGGGGACTATCTGACATACATATATTGCTGGAACGGCTATCTGCGGGAGCTTTACTGCCCGGAGGGAGAGAGCCTTTCGGTGACGGACGGCGAGACGGTTATTGCAGCAAGCTCGGTCAGCTTTTTGATAGACGGCGGAGTCATGCGCATTGAATGTACTACTGACGGCGGTACCGCTGTACAGTATGTGAGCCTTGTGGGGAGAGAGGCTGAGGAGAAATGAGAGAGCGCACGGGGCACTTGATGCTCCTTTTGGAAATAACGATAATGCTGCTGGTGTTCTCCATCTGCGCGGCGGTATGCCTCTCGGTGTTTTGTTCTGCACGCAGTACTGCTGAGGAGGCTGATAAGCTTACAGGCGCGGCAATGTGGGCGCAGTCGGCGGCGGAGGCATTTAAAGCCTCCGGCGGGGACTTGGAGCTGACAGCCCGGATACTGGGCGGGAGATACGGGAGCAGTACTGTAACCATGGGCTTCGATGAGAATTGGCAGTCAGAAGGGGATGAGTACATGCTCACGCTTACTGATGACGGCGGCGAGGCGGAGATCCTTATTTTAGACGGTGAGAAGCTTCTTTTTTCCATGAAAGTGAGGGCGGTGAGCTTTGAATAACAGGAGCGGTGCAAGTGGCGTGAACCTTGGAATAACCACGGTGGCGGTAATATTTGCGGTCATATGCCTTACTATATTTGCCGTGCTGTCCCTGTCCACTGCCTCACAGGAAAAAAAGCTTGCGGAGAAATACGCGGCTTCCGTCACTGCCTATTGGCAGGCGGACGGCGAGTGCACCGAGCTTGCCGACGCTTTCGGGGCGCTGCTGAAGACGGGAGCGGGCTTTAATGAGCTTTCGGCTTTTGCGGCCGCGAACGGAGCAGATATCTACGAGGAGGACGGAGAGATATACGTCAGCTACAGCCGACAGATTGACGGGACAAACTCGCTTTTTGTAACTCTTAAGCTCTCTGATGGCGTTCATGTGACCCAGTGGCAGCAGGTCTATACAGGCCTGTGGGAGGCTGATATATCACTGGACGTTTGGCAGGGAACGTGATATATTGTTATCATAGCATTTTCCATGGAGGCTGCGGATGAAAACATTTTTAGAAGCCGTAAAGCGGGCGATGGAGCTTGGCGCATCAGATCTTTTTATTATATCCGGTCAGCCGCTTACCTGTAAGGCGGATAACGGATTGATCGCTATTGACGACGAGCGTATCATGCCAAGCTCATCGGAAGAGCTGGTACGTCAGGCATATGAGCTTGCCGGGCGCGATATGTCACAGCTTATAAATCGCGGTGATGACGATTTTGCTATTTCGGTTCACGGCGTATCGCGTCTCAGAATGAACTCCTATAAGCAACGCGGCTCTCTGGCTGCGGTAGTGAGGCTTATCTCCTTCGGCATACCTGATTACAGGCAGATCGGTATCCCGGAGATCGTTATGAGGGCGGCTGAGGAAAAGCAGGGGCTTGTCATAGTCAGCGGTGTGGCCGGGAGCGGAAAATCAACCACGCTTGCCTGCATTATCGACAGGATAAACCATACCAGAAGCGGGCATATAATAACTCTTGAGGACCCTATAGAGTTTCTCTATAGGAATGACCGCTGCATAATAAGCCAGCGTGAGGTCAAAATCGACACGGAGGACTACATAACCGCGCTGCGCGCGAGCCTGCGTCAAGCGCCTAATGTCATACTTTTGGGGGAGCTGCGCGACCATGAAACCACTCAGACGGCAATGACCGCAGCCGAGACGGGGCATCTTGTACTGTCTACGCTCCACACCCGCGGCGCCGCCACAACGGTGGGCCGGATAGTCGATATCTTCCCGCCGGAGCAGCAGCAACAGGTGAGAATTCAGCTGTCATATCTGATGCGTGCCGTGGTGTCGGAGCAGCTGGTACCTACAGTGGACGGCGGGGTGGTTCCGGCGTTTGAGGTCATGCTTGTGAATAATGCCATTAGAAACCTTATACGAGACGCAAAGCTCCACCAGATAGACAGCGTCATAGCCACCTCCGCCGGGGAGGGCATGATGAGCATGGATATGAGTCTAACAGAGCTGTACCGCCGCGGCAGGATAACCCGTGACACTGCGGTGTATTACGCGGTAAATCAGGAGCTTATGGACAAAAGGCTGGACTGATGCCGGTGAGTTTATGTTTGGAGGGGTGCAATGCTTGAACGCATATTTTGTGTACTGATAATTCTGTGTTCCGCGGGAGGGCTTTTCCTTCAATCAGGAATATTGCAGAAAAAACCGCGAAAACATATGTTTGTGTTCTATACCAATCAGAGCAACGCGGTGATAGCTGTTTATCACCTGCTTCTGTTGATCTCGGGCTTTTTTGAGGGCAGTGGGCTTTACCGCTTTTTAAAGGCGCCCACCATGCAGTTTAGCATGACTGTGATGATATGGGTGACGCACATTGTATATCATTTTGTACTTGTCCCTCTCCACAAAAAAAGTAAAAAGAAATATGAGGATAACCGCCACGGGCTGGGGAACGCCTGTGTCCATTATATTGCCCCGCTTTTGACGCTGCTTGAGTGGGTGCTTTGCGCTGATAAGAACATAACGTTTTTAAGCTGTGTTATCTGGCTCATAATTCCCGCACTCTATTTTATTTTTGCGATCCTGCGGGGGAGAACGGGTGTGCCTATAGGAAACACCTCGTCTGCTTATCCCTATGCATTTATGGATCTTGACGCGCTGGGAGCGAAAAAATTTGCGAGAAATATTATCGCTGGATTTTGCTTTTTCTTTATTTTGGCGCTGCTGCTGCTTGCGGCAGTGAAGCTGGCTGCACTTTTTTAACAGAAGGGCAGCTTTGATTTTGGGAATATTATAAATGTATTTTGGAAACGCCGTATGGGTTTGTGGAGGCATGAATGAAAAAACAAAATATTACCTTAAAGGAAATACTGTACATTCTGTTTGGGAATGCCGGATTTGCCGTGGCGTTTAACTGCTTTTTTACCGGCAACGATATAGCCGCAGGGGGATTCGGCGGTCTGGGCCTAATCATAAGCATGTGGCTCCCCGTCTCTATAGGCTTGATCGTGTTTGTGATATCAGTACCTGTGTTTATATGGTCCTACTTTGTCCAGGGACTTAAATATACAGTGTCGGCCCTTCTGTCAACAGCGGCGTTTTCACTGCTTGTCGACCTTTTTTCATTCCTTCCTACCCTCACGGAAAACCGCCTGTTGGCGGCCATATGCGGTGGGGCGCTTTATGGCTTCTCATCATCGATACTCGTTAGAGGATATGTTTCGGGGAGCGGCACAGACCTTCTCGCAAGGCTTCTTGTGACGAAATTCCGCCATATATCCCTCGGCTCCATGGTGCTGATCTGCGATGGTTTTGTCGTTGCGCTGTCCGTGGTGGCCTATGGGGATATTGAATCCGGTATCTATGCCGCAGGTGCGCTGATGATAGCCTCCTATGTGATGGATACCTCCATAAGAGGCGTGAACCGCGCCGTGATATTCCAGATAATTACCGACGGATCGGCAGATGAGCTGGCAGACGCTATCATCAAAATGGACAGGGGAGTGACGCTCCTGCCAGCCATGGGTATGTATAAGCGCCAGGAGAAGAATATGCTCATGGTGGTGGTAAGACCACGGGAAATCTATGCTTTTAAAGATCTTATAAGGCGCATATCTCCGGGTGCCTTTGTCATGATGGTCCCTGCCAATGAGGTGATGGGCGAGGGCTTCAAGGGCATTGATGTGACCGTGCCGGTCAAAAATGTAAAGGAAGAAAAATAACTGTCAGTGGGAAAATCATATGAATATTTTTTCGTGACAGCGGCGGCAGCGGTTATAATGCAGCAGTTTAGTTATAGTAAGGTTGATTCGGGGTTATTAAATGATAGCAGTTTACATAGTTTTAGGTGCGGCCATACTGTTTTTCCTTATCGAATATATAGTCTATCTGATAGCTTTCCGAGGGAGAGTGTACCACGATATTACGAAAACCGGTGAGCTGGACACGGATAAATTCAAAAAGTACAAGGATGCTATACTGTCCGGTATAAAATATGCTGCCGAGACTGAAAGTGAGCCGGTGGAGATAACTTCTTACGACGGGTTGAGGCTTGCGGGAAGGTACTATAGGGCGGAAAAGGAGCGGGCGCTTATAATCCTGTGCCACGGCTACCGCTCCATAGCAGATAACGATTTTTCCTGTGCCATACAGTATTTCCATGAAAGCGGCTTCAGCTTACTGCTGATAGATGAGCGGGCGCACGGCAAAAGCGGCGGACGCACCATGACCTTCGGAATCAAGGAGCGGCACGATGTCCGCAGCTGGGTAGATTATGCCGCCGGGAGATTTCCGGATACAAATATAATCGTAGAGGGAATATCCATGGGCGCGTCGACGGTGCTTATGGCCGCGGGCGAGCCTTTTCCGCCAAATGTCAAAGGGATCATAGCCGACTGCGGCTATACCTCCCCGAAAGAGATAATATGCCATGTGATCCGCAGAGCGCATATGCCGGTAAAGCTACTTTACCCGGAGGTCAAGCTTGCCGCGCGCCTATTCGGCGGCTTTGATCTGGAGGAATATTCATCACTGGAGGCTGCGAGGAGCGCTTCGCTGCCTGCCCTCTTTATCCATGGCGAGTCTGATTATTTTGTGCCCTGTGATATGGGACGGAGGAACTTTCAGGCGTATGCCGGGGAAAAGCAGATGGTGACGGTACCCGGAGCGGGACACGGACTCAGCTATGTGGTGGACATGGAGAAGGTTCAGAAGGCTGTAAACGAGTTTCTGGATAGGATCCTGTGACGGGAGCTTCTAAACCTGAGAATTTTTAATATTATATAAATGCGACCGCAATGACAAGGGGAAATATGCGGATTTTTGTCAAAATATCTTGATTTTCCCTTGAAAATGTGGTATATTAAATTCATCAAAAGGGAGTAGTTCCTTCCGGACGCGGAGGGTGTGTGACCGTCAAGACAGCCGAAAGGCTCGGAAGCACAGAGATCGAAAGATTTTTACAAGACTTTTATCGCACAGCGCGGTAAAAGTCTTTTTTTATCTGAGATATCATCTCTCCCCGAGAGAAAATCTGCCGGGCAGAAGCAACAGCGGGCTGTACCCGCGAATATTTAAATTGAGGAGGAAAACATAATGCTGGACAAAATTTTCGGAAATCCCGCTGCCATCGTCGGAGTGATCGCGGCGGCACTTGTGATAGTGCTGCTGATACTTGGGTATCTCAAGGCTCCCCCTGACACCGCGTACATCATCTCCGGTCTTGGCAAAAAGCGCATACTCATCGGTAAGGCCGGCTGGCGCATCCCCTTCTTTGAGAGGGTGGATAAGCTGAGCCTGCGGGTCATGCAGGTGGATGTAAAGACCAGCGAGGCCGTGCCTACAAATGAGTTCATAAACGTCACGGTAGACGGTGTTGCCAACATCAAGATATCCTCTGACCCGGAGCTTCTTAAGCGTGCCTCGGAGTCCCTTCTTGGGATGAACCGTCAGGAGCTTATCAGTCTGGTCACGCAGGTGCTTGAGGGCAATATGCGCGAGATAGTCGGCTCGGTAGGGCTTAAGGAGATGGTTCAGGACCGCCAGGGCGTCGCAAAGAAGATCACGGAAAACGTGGTTCCTGACATGCAGAAGCTGGGCATTGAGGTTGTAAACTTCAATATCCAGAATTTCAAAGACGGCGCCGGGACCATCGAGAACATGGGTATCGACAACGTGGAGCAGATCCGCAAAAATGCCGCCATTGCTAAGGCAAACGCCCAGCGCGATATCGCCATAGCCAACGCCAACGCCGAGCAGGAGGCCAACGCCGTTAAGGTGCAGGCCGACAAGATGATTGCCGAGCAGAACGCTGAACTGGCGGTGCAGCAGGCGGAGATGCAGGTCAAGGCCGACACCAAGAAGGCCGAAGCCGACGCGGCCTACTCCATACAGCAGGAGGAGCAGCGCAAGACCATAGAGGTCACCCGTACCAACGCCGACATCGCCAAAAAGGCGAAGGAGGCGGAGCTTGCTGAAAAGGAGATCGCCCTGAAGGAGCGCCGGCTTGACGCGGAGATACGCAAGCAGGCGGATGCAATGAAGTATCAGGCGGAGAAGGAAGCCGAGGCTGAGCTGATCCGCCGCCAGAGGGATGCGGACGCCAAGGCCTATGAGGCTGTAAAGGAGGCGGAGGCCCGCAAGGCCGAGGCTGAAGCCTTGCGCTTTGCCATGGAGCAGGAGGCAGAGGGTATCCGGGCCAAGGGCCTGGCGGAGGCTGAGGCTATCGAAAAGAAGGCTGAGGCTCAGAAGAAGATGGGAGAGGCCTCTATCCTTGAGATGTACTTAAATGCCCTGCCGCAGGTGGTTGGAAATGCCGCCGCACCGCTGGCCCAGACTGACAAGATCGTCATGTACGGCGACGGCAATTCCACAAAGCTTGTGAGGGACGTTATGTCCAGCGCAAGCCAGGTCATGGACGGCGTGAAAGAATCCACAGGCATTGACCTGCAGGCGATGCTGGCCGGAGTAATTGGAGGGAGGCTTGCCTCCCAGCCAGCGGCGGCCCCCGCGCCTGTGAGCGAGACGCCGGAGGAGCCTATCCCTTATGAGCCAGACGAGGCGGAGACGCCGGAAACAGAGTGATCCCATAAATGCAAAAAAACGACAGGCGCCAAAACGGCGCCTGTTTGTCTGTTTATAGGTTTTCGTTAATAGATATGCCAAAATGGAAATAATGGACAGGGAAAAACGGATTTGAAATGCAAAAACGGTGGTGTTAATATTTTAATATAATCATTATAGTCAAAGGAGAGTGTAAATGAAGACAGTAGACTTTTCCTGCAAACATGACGTGCTTATCCGCAACTTTGACGGTACCCTGAGCCACATGGATGAGCCGTATTTTCAGTCAAAGCTTATAGCGAAGGACACGTGGCAGATCCTGTCCGACGGGGATTATACATATCTTATCGTTGGCGGGGATGAGGCACTGGTGTTTGACACCGGCTACGGCGCCGGAAACATCCGCGAGTACTGCCAGACTCTTACCGATAAGCCTGTCCGCCGGGCGGCAAACTCACACTTCCATTTTGACCACACCGCGGGCAACTGCTATTTTGACGAGGTTATAATGAGCAAGGACACCGAACCCCTTGCCGCCATACCGTATAAGAGCTTTGAGGGGATAACCTTCCCGAGAGATTATAAGACCCATATCGTACATGAGGGCGACACCATCGACCTTGGCGGCGGAAGGGTCCTCGAGGTCCTTGAGATCCCCTGCCACGCGGTGGGGAGCATCGCCCTGCTGGATCGGAAAAACAGGATACTTTTCAGCGGCGATGAGGTAAATAAGATGAGCAACCTCAACGGGAGCGTCAGCCAGCTTATCCGCAATATGGAGAAGCTTAAAAAATATGAGGGAGAATTTGACATTTGCCTTGGTGGTCCCGGCCCGGTGGAGCCGGCCCTAATAGATGGAATACTTGCTCTTGCCCACGATATACTTGACGGCAAGACCACCCCTGAGGAGGAAGGCCCCAGGCCCCCCATAAACCGTGAGGGCGTCCCGGACGGCGTGACGGTCTATGACCGCAGAGGCGCAAGGCCAGGCGACGGTGGATTCGCTGAATTTAAGGAGTTCAAGAGAAAGGTGTCGGGTCACGGCGTCGGCATCAGATACGACGTCCGTTTTCTTGAGGACTGACATCCTGTTATTTGAAAACTAAAAGGGCCGGAGTGTTTATTAACACTCCGGCCCTTTTCTTCAGTATAGCGTCACTCAAGATTAAGGTGCTTTTTAAGGGCATATACAGTGATAAAATAGAACACCGCGCTGTAAATTATCATGCCCAGAGCAGAATAGGCAAAGTCAAGATGCCACTCGGCCATACCCGTATGCACAAGATTATAGAAGGGCAGCGAGAGGTCAAACGTATCAAATAGGGAGCACACCAGTCCGATAAGGACTTCCGTTGCTATTGTAAACACGAAAAAGGCGACGATCGAAAGGAGCATTTTGCGGTTTGCAAAGCCGTGGCCGGTGGAGAGCGCCGCGTAGAAGGTGACGGAAATGGCGGTACAGCCGAGAAAAGCCAGAACGATGATTTCAATGATCATGGTGGTGGCATCAAGGGCGTATTCCGCGTTTACCATTGAGAATACCTCCTTTATGAACCGGACGAACTCACTTATATAGCTGACCTGCATGACCGATATAAGTCCCGACGCCACGACCACGGCGAAGGTGACGGCAAACCAGATGGCGGAGACGATTATTTTTGACCAGACAATACTGTGTACGGACGCGGGAAGCGTGAACATGATGTAGCCCTCATCCTGTAGCAGATTCGACCGGAAACGCTGTATCATAAGTACGACTGCCATGATGCAGACGGCTACGATCCCAACAGCGAAGAGGATCACGATTATGGTGCTTATCACATTTACAAAGTTTGAAACACCAGGACGTTCAAGTGAGCGGAATGAAAAATTTGCCATGACGGAAACGGCGAGGAGCGCGGCGCTCAGCGGCAGCATCACACGGGCTGTGGCTCTAAGCTCGTGCTTTAAAAGCTTTCCTAGCATTTGAATACCTCCCTAAACAGAGCATCTACGGACTTGCCGTTGTGCTCCCGTATTTCATCCACAGAGGATGTTAAAACGATCTTGCCGTTGTTAATGAAGACAACGTCGTCCAAAACAGACTCCACGTCGGATATAAGATGTGTGGAGATTATAACGGAAGCCTCGGGATTATAGTTGCTTATTATGGTGTTGAGGATATAATCCCTTGTGGCCGGGTCTACACCGCCTATCGGCTCGTCAAGCAGGTAAAGAGACGCCTTGCGGCTCATTACCATGACCAGCTGCACCTTTTCGCGCGTGCCTTTGGACATCTGCTTTATGCGCTGGCTTTCGTTCACACCGAGCCGTGAAAGCATTTGCTTTGCAGCATCACGGTCAAAGTCGGCGTAAAAATCGCCATAGAAGTCCATAAGCTGCTTGATCGACATCCACAGCGGTACGCACGGGCGCTCCGGAAGATATGAAACAGAACGCTTTGTATCTGCTCCGGGCGGGTCACCGTTTATAAGTATCTCGCCGGAGGTGGGGGTCAGCAGGCCGTTGGCGAGCTTGATAAGCGTTGTCTTACCGCTGCCGTTAGGACCTAAAAGCCCCACTATACGTCCAGGCTCCACCGTCAGGCTTATATGGTCCAGAGCGCACACATGGCCGTAGTTTTTTGTAAGCTCGATGCATTTAAGTGTTGGCATTTATGTTTTCCTCCCTCTCAAAATTTGAAATAAGCAAATGGATATCCTCCTGCTCAAAGCCCAGCTTTTTCATGGCCTCAAGGAAGCTTTTTATGTGATCGCGGGCTATGTTCCTCTTAGTATCCTCAATCATTGACGTATCCTCCGTTACAAATCTTCCCGATGTGCGCTGTGTGTATAAAAGCCCGTCCCTTTCAAGTTCGGACAACGCCCGCTGCATGGTGTTCGGGTTTACCCCGGCAGAGACTGCAAGCTCTCTGACGGATGCCAGCCGTTCGCCGGGCATCAGCACGCCGGAGGCGATGTTGAGCTTTAGCTGCCATACTATCTGTGAGTATATCGGCGCGTTATCTGAAAAATGCCACTCCATAGGACACCTCCTTATGTATTATTGTATTAAGTGATTAATACAATAATACTGATCTTCGTATTTGTCAAGAGTTTTTTTGAATTTATATGAAAAATAAAAAACACCGCGGGCAAAAAGACCCGCGGTGCAGTGGTTTGTTTTTCACCTCAGCCGGTAAATTCCTCTCCGGCCTCCATTTTTTTAACAGCCTCGGCAATATAGCCGCAGACGTCATCCTTGGGCAGCTCCAGTGCAACGGCCAGCTCACTGTAAAGCATATCCTCCGCCCGACGCATGAAGCGTTCATCGATCTGCCCCAGCTTCTTGCCCTTCTCATTGGCATTCTGGCGCTTAAGGTAGACGTCCTTGATAAGCTTTACTAGGTCAGAGCAGTTGTGGCTCTGCATTGTCTCCTGATAATGCTCTGTAAGAAAGCGCAGATTGCGGTTTTCATAGACCTCGGCGCGTATGGAGGGTATTTGCCTGATCAGATCGATCGCCTCCTGCCGGGAGATGACAGGACGCATGAAGACCGGAGAATCCACCGGCGCAAACACCCGTCCGGTGCGGTATAGAGGGGACAGGGTATAGTAAAGACGATCCTTATTTGCGCCGGAAACCAGAGGCGCGCCGATGGATTCGACCTTGCACACACCTTCACCGCCGTAAATGATAAGATCGCCAACTGCAAACATTAAAAATTCACCTGCCATCATAATTTTGCGCGGTGCGGAATTTCAAAAAACCGCACTTTATTAATGGGTTTTGCGCGCAATACATCTCTTCTAACACATTATACCAAATATTTTAGCCAAATGTAAGAGAAAACTTTCGCAGTTTTTGCAGCTTTTTTCCCGATATGGGAACTGTCTCGTGAATTAACGGAGTTCTATACGCGATAAATAAAGTTGCGTTTTTTAAATGAATAACTTATAATTATATATAATTGTAAAGTCTGGATGATGGACGCAAAGCGTACCGCCAAAAATCATGATATCAAGGAGACGACCATGGAAAAAAGATATGATATAACAGCAGTTGGGGAATGCCTGATAGATGTGATTGTTAAGGCCGACGAAGAAAAAGGCGGTCTGGTTATGGAGGGAAACCCAGGCGGAGCGCCCCTGAACGCCCTTGCGGCCTCGGTAAAGCTCGGGCTTTCCGCCGCGTTTATTGGAAAGCTTTCAACAGACGCCTTCGGACGCTTTTTACATAAGACGGTCAAGGACTGCGGCGTGTCGGATGAGGGGATAGTATTCACTGATAAGCAGCTTACTACTTTAGCTGTGGTAACCTTGGACAATAAGGGCGATAGGAGTTTCAGTTTTTACAGAAACGAGACCTCTGACGTAATGCTGGAGAGCGGAGAGGTGGACGTGGGACTTATCGCCGCAAGCCGTGTGCTGCACTTTGGCTCTGTATCCATGACCTGCGAGCCTTCGCGCGGTGCGACGCTTGCAGCTGCGGGTTACGCCAAGGAAAACGGGATCACCGTCTCATATGATCCGAACCTGCGTGAGCGCCTATGGAAGGATCTTGATGAGGCGCGGGATATCATACTTAAGGGCATGGGCTTTGCCGATATCGTCAAGGTGTCGGAGGAGGAGCTTGTGTTCCTGACAGGGCTTGAGGATATTAAGGCCGGTGCAGAGAAGCTCCTCGCTGATTTTGATATTAAGATACTGGCTGTCACTCTGGGGGCCAAGGGCGCTGCGGTGTTCTCCCGCAGCGGGTACGCCATAAAGCCGACCTATGATAAGGTCAAGACTATAGATACTACCGGCGCAGGTGATTCCTTCTGGGGCGCGTTCCTGTACTGCGTGATAGGCTCAAAGAAGGAGCTTTCCGAGCTTAGCATTCAGGAACTGGAGGGCTTCCTTGATTTTGCTAATGCCGCAGGCTCGCTCTCCACCACAAAGAAGGGTGCCATACCGTCGCTGCCTACTGAGAAGGAGATCAGGGAACTGATGGCCGCGGGAAAATAACCGTTTAGCCTGCACGTTTGATCTTGGTATTTATACATCCGGCATTATGTTTTGGAAAGTGCATAATTGCTTTTGTGATTGTTTTAGGTTATAATTAAACTGTAAATAAATGACAAGAAGGTGCTTTATGAAACGAAGTGAGATAAACGAGGCTCTTAAGGAGATGGAGGCGTTCTGCGCAAAGTACAGCTGCTTCCTGCCGCCCTTCTGTAATTTTACTCCGGAGGAGTGGAAAGAGAAAGGCCACGAATACGACGAGGTGCGCGAGTGTATGCTCGGCTGGGATATTACGGATTACGGTCTGGGCGACTTTAACAAGGTCGGATTTGCGCTCATAACCATACGGAACGGCAACAGGCTCATGCCGGACAAGTACCCAAAGGTCTATGCAGAGAAGCTCTTGTATCTGCGCGAGGGGCAGTATTCCCCGAACCATTTCCACTGGTATAAAACTGAGGACATAATTAATCGCGGCGGAGGAAATGTCCTTATAAGGGTGTACAACTCCCTGCCCGATGAGGAGTTGGATAAGGTTTCGGATGTAACGGTCCATACGGATGGCCGCACCTATACCGTCCCCGCGGGGACACAGATACGCCTTACGCCGGGGGAGAGCATTTTTATAACCCAGGGGCTTTACCACGATTTTGAGGTGGAAAAGGGCACCGGCCCGGTACTTCTCGGCGAGGTCAGCCAGTGCAATGATGATAATACAGATAACCGTTTCTATGAGCCGATAGGACGTTTTCCGACGATCGAGGAGGACGAGGCTCCGTACAGGCTTCTGTGCAACGAGTATCCTGAGGCATAGACCGGAGTTTTGAGGGAAAAAGTATATTGAAGGAGTGGAATACCGTGAAGAAATTAGGATTTGGATTGATGCGGCTGCCGCTTACCGACGCTGAGGACAAGAAGAGCATAGACATGCCGCAGCTTGAGAAGATGGTGGATACGTTCCTTGAACGGGGCTTTACATATTTTGACACCGCATATATGTACCACGATTATCAAAGCGAGATCGCCATAAGGGAGGCTCTTGTAAAACGCCATCCAAGGGACAGCTTTACATTGACGACGAAGCTTCCCACCATGTTCCTTAAGGAGGAGGGCGATCAGGAGCGGATATTTAACGAGCAGCTAAGCAAGTGCGGTGTGGAGTATTTTGACTACTATCTGCTGCACAATCTGGGAGTCAAGCATTATGAGATCGCCCAGCGCTTCGACAGCTTCGCCTTTGTACAGCGCCTTAAGGAGGAGGGCAAGGTGAAGCACATAGGATTCTCCTTCCATGACAAGGCTGATGTACTTGACAGGATACTTACTGAACACCCGGAGGTGGAGTTTGTTCAGCTACAAATTAACTACCTTGACTGGGAGAGTGAAAGCGTCCAGTCCCGCAAGTGTCTTGAGACGGCCATAAAGCATGGTAAGCAGGTCATAATCATGGAGCCTGTAAAGGGAGGCGCTCTGGCGGAGCTTCCGAAGGAGGCTGAGGAGCTTTTAAAGGGCACAGAACCGGATATGTCCGTGGCTTCATGGGCGGTGCGCTTTGCCGCAAGTCAGCAGAATGTATTCATGGTCCTCTCGGGCATGTCCAATATGCAGCAGATTTTGGATAATACCGACTATATGCAGGACTTTAAGCCATTATCCGAAGAGGAGAGGGAGCTTGTATTCAGGGCTGCCGATATCACAAGCAGCTTCGTCACGGTCCCATGTACCGCCTGCCGCTATTGTGTTGAGGGCTGCCCCATGAGCATACCCATACCTGAGTATTTCAGCATCTACAACGCTCAGCAGAGCAAAGTTATGGGCATGTTTGAGGCCAGAGAAAAATATAATACTGCGGCGAATAGCGGCGGCAAGGCCTCTGAATGTGTTGAATGCCGCGCCTGCGAGGGTTCCTGCCCGCAGCATATTGAGATAACCAAGTTCCTTAAGGATGTAGCAGCGGTTTTTGAAGCTTAAAAGAAGGTGAATGTTATGAAGGTCATGCTTGTTAACGGAAGCCCCCATGAGAAGGGCAGCACCTTTGTGGCGCTCTCTGAGGTCGCAAAGACACTGAACGAGGCCGGAGTGGAGACTGAGTTCTTTTGGATCGGAACCGGCGGTATTCCGGGATGCCTTGGCTGCCGGAGCTGCGCAAAGACGGGAAAGTGCGTATATGATGACATAGTAAACGAGTGCGCGGCCAGACTTGAGGAGTTTGACGGCTTTGTGTTCGGCTCGCCCGTCCACTATGCCGCAGCAGGCGGAGCGATAACATCATTTATGGACAGACTGTTTTATTCGGCTTCGGGCAAGCTGCGCGGAAAGCCGGGTGCTGTAATAACCGTCGCCAGGCGTGCGGGGACCACTGCGGCACTTGACCAGCTCATTAAATACCTGACAATCTCTGAGATGCCGGTGGTATCCTCCATGTACTGGAATATGGCTCACGGAGCCGTGCCTGAGGACGTACCGCAGGATCTGGAGGGAATGCAGATAATGCGCACTCTGGGGCGCAATATGGCGTGGCTTTTAAAGTGCATCGAGGTGGGGAAAAACGCGGGCATTGAGATGCCGGAGCGGGAGCCAAGAGCTAAGACGAATTTTATCAGGTGACACATAATAAAAAAGCTTCGGAATCCATTCCGAAGCTTTTTTATAGGAACGGCGGCAGGGATACTGCCGCCGTTCTGCTATTTTTCTATAAGCCGGAGCTTTTCAGCGTGTGTAAGCTTTTTTATTGCCGCCTCGCGCTTTAGGGCGGAGGACTTATCGGGAAGCTCCTCGCGGTAGACAGGCTCAACGGGCCTGCGGCTGCGGGTGTATTTGGCGCCTCTTCCGTCGGAGGAATTGTGCTCCTCGGTCCTGCGCTCAACGTCCGTCGTTATGCCGGTGTAAATGGAGCCGTCGGCACAGCGCATCATATAGACCCAGTAAGACATGATTGAACTCAAACGGTGGTCAAATCAGCTGAACATATAATAGATGTTGTAGATGATCGCGTAAAACTCATCCTCAGTCAGCTCAAAGAGGTTCTTAGTTTCCGAGACAGCCGGGAAGTCGGTACCGTTTTCTGCGGAGGCGGAGAAGCTGAGAGTTACAGGCTCCGCACCGTCGGAAACTATGGAGAGCTCACCGTTTTCAAAGCTGAAGCCCTTATCCTTTTCGGCATTCAGTGTGCCGGAGAGGCTCATGGAAGCGCCGTCGGCCTCCAGTGTGCCGGAGAGCGCGCCGGACTTACTGTCCCATGTGGTGGTTAGGGAGACAGACTCGCCGTCTGCGGATATAAATATCGTGTGCGCGTATGCATCTCCGTCATCCACGGTGCTGGTGATGACGATGTTTCCGGTGTCGTCGGAGGAGACGGTGACGCTTATGCCGTTTCCGCTTCCGGCGTAGTAGTTGATGACTGAAGTGGTGATAACATTCCCGTTTTCATCAAGACAGTTTTCTTCCAGAGAGACGACCTTGCCATCCGCTATGTAATATTTGACCTCGAACTGGGTGGTTGACTGTTCGATCTCAGCGAGCATCTCATCTATCTCAGCTTCAATCTCCTGGACTGAGCTGCCGTCGGCTGCTGCTGAGTATTCCATAAGCCCGGAATAGAAGGCGTTATTAAGCAGAAGCTCAAAAACCTGATCCGTCAGAGCCGCTATATCCTCTCCCGTGTAGGTCGTGGTCAGCACATAGCCCTTCAGGCTCTCTGTCCCCACAGAAACATCTGCCGACTCATAGGTGTAGCTCCTTGAATCGATAAAGCTGTCGGAAAGGCCCTCCAGCTGCTCGATGGTCTCATCAAGAGTAAGTCCGTCGGAGTTCTTTACTGCTTCAAGCAGCTCGTCGATCTCCTTGAGGGGGCTTATGTCAAAGCCGTAGTCGGTACCGCTGTTTTCATCGAAAATGCTTCCCTCTGCCTGTTCATAAAGGTCGTAGGGCTTTACACCGTAGAAGGTGTCGTCTCCGAGGAGCGGTGCGCAGGCGACGCCGACAAATTCGGAGTCGGCGTAGAGTTGGGCGTTCAGATTAACAAGCCCGTTATACGCGTTTGCCGTAAAATCGAGAAGGTAGGCACCGGCTTCAGAGGTGTAGAGTGTGGCGTCAATGCCCACGGAGCCGGTTTCATCGGTTTCACCTGATCCGCTGATACTGAAAGAGGCGTTCCCGGAGCTGACGGATTCCATGATAGCCGCAATCGGGGAGGCGGAGTAGCGCTCAAGAATATCGCTCTGAGTGTTTTGTATCGCAGCCTTAAGATATCCTGTAGGGTCCTTCTCGAGCTTTGATTCATCTCCGCAGCCGGCGAGAACGGCAGTAAGCATGATCGCCGCCAGAATTACAGACAGGATTTTGCCGAATTTCGTTTTCATTTTTATTCCTCCAAATAAGCTGCTCCTATAAGCTGCGCTGCCGCAGTATAGGGCGTTTTCCCTGCGAAATTATATCATATTTTAGACGCTTTTCAACATTGTTTTTAGCGGATACCGCTGCCGGTTTTTGCACAAAGCGAGTCATTTCATGAGCATGGAGCTGTTCAGAAGCAGTGTCGAGTATAAAAACAGCACATCCTGGTCTGAAAATTCGATGTATTCGCCAAGTATCGCTGACGGGATATACCTTAGATCGACCAGTGTTATTTTTGAATATGCCCCAAGAAACAGGGGGGCTATAGAGGAGCCGAAGGAGTCCCGGAAAATTATAAGCTCCCGGTCGGTTTTTGCATCTGTGCACTCTATCGTGAGAATGGACTGGGCACCGGATAGAAATACGTCGTAGCCGTCCATACCGCTTATTTTCTCCGGAGCGTAAACGGTGTCCGCTGCGCTGTCGTCAAGCCCGGTGACGACGGCGTTGTCGGTGTAGCGGCTTGTCAGGTAGGTCAGAATGTCCGGCTCTGCAGGGAGGGCGGACTGCGCAAGGTACGCTCCCCTGAAGGGAGAAAGCTCCTGGGAAGTATATTCGTCTATACCCGTAAGATATTCCTCCATGCCGAAAGCAGCGGCAAGACGGCGGCAGGTGTCGAAAAGTCCCGGCTGTGACCAGTGCGGATCGGTGCGGTAGTAGTCCTGAAGGGTGAGTGTGCCGAAAATATCAATATACTGGGCGCCCGTTACGCGGCTGTTCATAATGGAAACAAGCTTCTCGTAATCTATGGATGGGTATCCGTTTTTCTGTGCTGCGAAGTAATTTTTATCAGGAATTATCGAGTAATACACGTTAAGACCCGCCAGATATTCGGAGCAGACATTGTTGATGATATCCGCACCATAGGTTACTTGAGCTTCCTTGAGAGGGTATTCAGTTTTAAATATGCCGCTGCCGGACATCCAAAGGCCGTCCACGTCCTTCTGCATAAGACCGAACAGGCGCAGCGCGGAGTTTGCGGTGCGCAGGCCCTCGCGCAGCGGAAATTGGTCTAGAAGATAATCCTCCAGTTCATCGGAAAAATCTCCGGAAAACAGATCCTCGGCTGTCAGCTTCGGCATGGAAGCAAGCCTGCGGCGTTCGGAGAACGACAGCTCGGCATCCGGCAAAAGCAGGTGTGCGGCGGCAAAGCCAAACACGATCACCGCGAAAATTGAAATGATCAAAATGTTTTTCTTCTTTTCCATAGTCAAAACCTAAAATACAGAAAGGGATTAAAGGAGCCGCTTATGATAAACGCGGTGGAGGCTGTAAGCACAAGTCCGGTGAAAACAGGCTCACAAACTGTGCGGAGCTTTTCCGGAGCGCGCGCCCACAGAAGCTTCGGAAGGGGAGTACAGCCGATTATCCCAAGTGCCAGTATGACAGAGAAGCTGCGAAGGTAGTATATGGTATCGCCGCTTATAAAAGGAAGCCCGCCTGCGCCGAAAAGACCGCCGAGGTCTGAAAGCGCCCCGGAAAGCCCGTTGGCGTTAAATATAACGAAGCTCAATAAAACAGCGAGGCACACATATAAGTGCCTGAATATCGACGGAAGCTTATTTAGAAGCTTGCCCAGCCAGAGCTTTTCGATAATGAGAAACAGGCCGAAGTATACGCCCCATAGGACGAAGTTCCACTCCGCTCCGTGCCAGAGACCAGTGAGCATCCATACAATGGCAATGTTTCTGAGCCATTTCAGTTTAGTAGTCCTGTTTCCGCCAAGCGGGATGTACACATAATCCCTAAACCAGCCGCCGAGGGTCATGTGCCAGCGGCGCCAAAATTCGGTTATTGAGCGGGAAATATACGGGTGATCAAAATTCTCTGGGAAGCTGAAACCGAAGATGCCGCCTAGACCGATGGCCATATCGCTGTAGCCGGAAAAGTCAAAGTATATTTGAAGTGAAAAGGCCGCGGCATAAAGCCAGTAAAACAGGACGCTCTTTCCGCCGGAGGCGCGGAAAGCCGAACAAAGCTCACCAAGCACATTAGCAATAAGCACCTTTTTCCCGAGACCTGCCGCAAAGCGCCGTATGCCGGCTGCCGCCCCGTCAAGGGTACTGCGGCGGTCTGAAAGCTCAGCAGCGATGTCCGTATATCGTACGATAGGCCCGGCTATGAGCTGTGGGAATAGGCACACAAATGTTGCAAAGGTTATTAGGTCCTTTTGGGCATGCGCCCTGCCCCGGTATACATCGATGGTGTAGCTCATTGTCTGAAAGGTGAAGAAGCTTATGCCGATGGGCAGGGGGACCTTTGTAAGAGGTATGGACGACCCGAATATGGAATTTAGCGTGCCGATTAAAAAGTCGGCGTACTTGAAAAAACCAAGCAGAGACAAGTTTATTATGATGGAAGATATTAGCGCGCGTTTGGCGCCCTTCTGGCCGCGGTGCGCCTCAATATACAGGCTGTGGAGCCAGTCTGAGAGCGATGAGAACAGCAGAAGCAGCACATATACAGGCTCGCCGAAGAAATAGAAAAACAGGCTGGCTATGAGCAGCAGAAAGTTTTTACATCTCTTCGGCGTGATAAAATACAGCAGTAGAACTGCCGGCAGAAACATATAAAGGAAGGTTATACTGGAAAACAGCATGGCTTATCCTTTCGCGCGGGGGGGCAGTATCCCCCCACGCAGCTTGTTGATCAGGAGAGCGCGAGAAAGTTTTCGGTTACCGCGTCAGCTATAGACTCTGTAGACATGACCAGCAGTATAAGGCTGCCGTTTACGCTCACAACGGTCTTTTCGGCCTCGACGCATATCCACTTGCGGGGATCGGCGTTTGCTTCTATTTCCTCTGCCACTGCCTCGGCATCCGTTCCGTCAGGGACCTGCACCAGAACCACAGAATGGGCAATGGCATTCATCATGGCCTCGCTTGCAAGACCGTTATAGTCGGAATCATATGGAACAAAGGCATAAAACTCGAAATTGGAGGAGTCAAGAGGTATGTCTTGTATAGCCGGCAGATTCTCCACGCCGTCAAGTATAGTGGACATAATATCCGAGAGCTGTCCGGAAGAATCCTCCGGAGCATCCGGCTCGTCGGCCTTATCGGCGTCTCCCTCGGTGTCCTCCGGAGCGGTGTTTTCACCGGCTCCGATTTCGGTGTTTTCACTATCGGGGTCTGTTTCGTCGATGTCTGAATTGCCGCCGTCTTTTGCGGCGCATGCTGCTAGAGAAAGCAGCATGACCGCTGCAATAATAAATGTGAGGAGCTTTTTCATATTTTATCCTTTCTTGGCCGTTTGGCCTGCAATATTTTAGCCCTGTTCAACAGGCTGAATATTAGACCCAAAACGACCCCGCTTTGTTCCGTGCTGTTTAAACAAATTTTTGCCGATCCGCAGCAAAAAAGACAGCAACGCTACAAGGCTGTGCGGCTTCCGGCATGCGTCAGTCTATGCCCTGAATATCGATAAGCTCAAGGATATCCTGTCCCTGAGCGGTAAGGGCCATGCTGCCGTGCAGAAAGCTATTATCGAAGGGAGTGTAGTCAAAGTTTGTTATAGGGATGTCGTAATCGATCCTTATAAGCCCCTTTCCGCTAAGGGAAAGGAGTACTGCGCTGCACTCCTCATGAGAAAGGGTACTGTCCGGATATAGGGGAAGCTCATCCCCCATACGCTGCACGACCGGCAGAAATGGAGTCTGTGAAAGCTCCTGAAGCAGATCAAGCTCCCGCTCCGACAGTTCAAGATCCCCGGAGCAAGCCATACCGCAGCAGGAGCCGCAGTGGGATTTTCCGCAGTCCTGGCAGCTTTTAAAGTCACAGGCCATAAGGACACCTCTTTTCCGTTTTTTCCGGCGCGTCTTATTTTTAGCGGAATCCGGTATTTTTATAATATCATACCCGGTCTTTATTATCAATCCGGGCAGTACACCGTTTTTGAGAGCCTGGGACTTGTGGGTGAGACGTGTTTGCAGGCAGGTACCCACTTCCGGTCACAAATCTCAGCAAAAAGTTGACAAATTTCGAATTGCCTCAATGGCTTTTAAAATTTGTCAACTCATCATGTTATGCTTGGATGATCCGGATATTTTCATATCTTGACTGCAAGTCGCAGCCGAAAGTGAAGAAACATCCTGCCTGACTAAGAAACCTGGCCTCAGGCGGGAAATCCGTGTCAAACAAGAAACTTCTGAGCTGTATCATTACGATAAAAATATTATGTAGTGACACTTTCTTTTAACACGGGGCGCAATAAGGTATCTTTCCGAGTTTGAGAATACTCCTTTGAACGTAGATTATTGATATGTGAAAAGGCGGCAGGGGCTTTCCCGCTGCCGCTTCATTTTTCCTGAATCACAGATAGGCGATTTTACCAATACCGGGTTTTACGCCCAAATTCAAATGCCAAGTGAAATAGACCATTGACAAATTAATTAGAATAAATATAATATTATTAGAATGATTCTAATTTCGGACGGACACGATGCGAATATGACAAAGTACGAGAAAGCAATCTATGACATTGTTACAACGAGCTATGAACATCTGACAGTCAATCAGGTTTATGAGCGGCTGAAAGACAGCTACCCAAAAGTGGCCCCGGCAACGGTATACAACAATCTGAACAAGCTGTGGGAAACCGGTTTTATCCGAAAGGTCTCCATTGAGGGCATGCCGGACCGGTATGATTCGGTACAGAAACACGACCATCTGGTATGCAAGCAGTGTGGAAAAATCATGGATATCTCCTTTGAAGACTTGACCGCGCCCCTGCGCAGTCAACTGGGAGAGGACTTTTTGTTCTATGACCTGAAAGTGTATTATCTATGTCCGGAATGCAGAGCGGCGAAGAAACGACAAACGAGATAAGCGGCGTGAGGAAAGATGCACATGCGGGCGTGTCAAAGCGACCCGTAAATTATAGAATAAAAGGAGTTTTGATGATGAGAAGCATTACGACATTAGATTTGCAGTACGCGCACAGGTTTTACGGATTCCAGGGCGAGGCCCAGTATCTGCACGGCCACACGGGTGTTCTGACTATTGAGGTCGAGGATTCCGTCGAACCCGGCGTGAACATGGTATTTCCCTGCAATGAGATCCAAAAGACTGCCTGGGAGGTTCTGAAGAACTTTGACCATGCACTGATTCTGAGAGCGGACGATCCGCTGCTGCCTGCGATCCTCGACGTTTACGAAAAGCAGGGGATTAAGGACGGTACACCGGCTAACAAGATGAAAGGCCCCGCGTTCAAGACGGAGCTTGCGACCGCTTATCCCGAGTGCCGCCTGGTAGTTACCAAGGAAACCATGACAGTGGAAGGCATGATCAAGATTGTGTATGACCTTCTGAAAGACAAGCTAAACATAGCCAAGCTCACCTTTACCAGCGGCGTAAACGCGGCCTCCGCGGAATTTGAGACCAAGAACAAAATCGATCGCTGTCCGCTGTGTGGTATAGCCCTGAACGAAAACGGCGTTTGCCCGAAGTGTGGATATAAAAAGAACTGATTTTGGTCATTGACTATCAAATAAAAGAGAGCCAGGGCATGAAGCCCCGGCTCTCTTTTATCATGTTAAAAATACTATTTTATTCTGTCCCTGTTACTCCGCTGCGGACCCGTCACAGCGGATCGCTGCCGAAAGCGAATAAAAGGCCCAAAGGCCTTTTATTTGACTTAGAAATTTTCTTTAATAACGGAAAACATAAATAAAATGGCGGTAACGGCAAGCACCCAGTTGAAGCAAAGAAGGAACCCCATCCCCCAAGTCATCTTGACAGCGAAATGACAAATGAACATACCGGGCAGAGACAGGAGAGGGATAACGACTATCCTGGCGAGAATATGTTCCACAAGACTGACTTGATTCATCTTACAGAATAGGAACGCCACGACAAGGCCTGTCACCATGAAAGCCATGTTGCTGGTATAGTAGCCGTACAGGCCTAAGGCGCTGCCGGCAATACCGACGAGTTGTAAAACAATGGACAAGTTGAACACCTCCAAAGCTTATGTAGGACTACAATACATAGTAACATCGCAACACTATAGATGCCGCCTTCTGGCGGCCGCGCCGAGTGGCGCGTCACAAGCGTTTTGCCGCAGGCAAAACCTTGGCGGAGGCGGAATTCACTTCCACCGAGCATTTCAATCACCGGAGGGTGGAGCGACCAAGGGGAGCGAAACCCAAAAAGAAAGACACGACTTTTGTCGTGTCTTTCTTTTTGGTGGAGGCGAGGGGAGTTGAACCCCTGTCCGAAAACGCTTCCGTCCAAACCTCTCCGGGCGCAGACGGTTATTCTGGGATAAACCCGTTTCCCTCGCCTACGCGCGAGCCGTCACGCGCATAGGTCCGGTAGCTTCATTATGCATGGTGCGCTCAAAGCTTTGCACACTCACGGACGCCACTAATCGACGCTCTCCTCCGGCCCGTGGCCCCTCCGGCGAGAACGGTCACTGCTTAAGCAGCGACAAGAACAGTATCGTTGTTGTTCTTTAATTTATAAGTGCCCATTTTAAGGATGGTAGGCGCATCCGCCCGCTATTCAGATTTCCGCATCCCCGTCGAAACCGGTACGCCCCCATATATCAGGTTCTGGCAAGCTTTACCATTATAGTGCTGGGGATGATTTTTGCGAGGAATCGATAGAGCTTAAAGAAGGCTCTGGGAGTGTAAAAGGCCCTGCCCAGCTTTGCGGCCCTATAGGAGCCTGCGGCGACCTTAACAGGGTCGCAGTATGGCAGGGTCTGGAACATTTTTGAGTTGCCTTTTATGCCGCCGATATCCAAAAACTCCGTGGCCATGGGGCCGGAGCAGATGGCGGTACAGGATATTTTACGCCCGCGCAGCTCATCGCGCAGGCCGAGCGTGAATGAGGATACATATGCTTTGGTGGAGCTGTAGACGGTCATCCTGGCGTTGGGGCAGAATGAAGCGATGGAGGACACGTTTATTATGTGCCCGCCGGTGCCTATATATGGCAGAACTATGCGGGTAACGGCAGTCAGCGCCCGCATATTCAGGTCGGTCATACGGGTGAGAAGCTCTAAATCCGTATCCTCAACGTTGGATAGATATCCGCAGCCAGCGCAGTTAACAAGGAGCGTGACCTCAGGCTTTTCCGCCTCAAACTTGTGGGAGAGTGCAGAGAGGTCGCCGTCATCCATGAGGTCAAGAGGCAGGCACTCAGCCTTTATGGAGAGCGCGCCTGCCAGCTCGTCAAGCAGCGGCTTCCTTCTGGCAATCAGCCAGACGCAATCCACCTCTGGAAAGTTCTCTGCAAGCTGGGCGGCATATTCACGTCCAAGTCCGGAGGACGCTCCGGTTATGACAGCAATTTTCATAGAAAGACCTCCGGAAAAGGGTTTTATCCTCCCCGCAGCGCAGGTTTATGGCACGGCGGGGAGGGAAATTTAACTCAAAGCTTCTCTGGCTCAGGATATGTTTCGCCCATGGTATCGACCGTTACAGACTTCATTACCTGAGGCTGGCGGGGCTTGTCGTTATAGTCCACGCGCACGGAGGCAATCTCATCTACAACATCCATGCCCTCGATGACCTTGCCGAAGGCGGCATACTGGCCGTCAAGGTGGGGAGAGTCGGCGTGAACAATGAAGAACTGGCTTCCGGCGGAATCGGGAACGCTGGTGCGCGCCATGGATAGAACTCCGCGGGTGTGCTCAAGGCTGTTTGCCACACCGTTTGCGGTAAACTCTCCCTTAATGCAGTAGCCGGGGCCGCCGGTGCCGTTGCCCTTGGGACAACCGCCCTGAATCATGAAGTCCTTTATAACGCGGTGGAAGATGAGTCCGTTGTAAAAGCCGGAATTTGCCAGACTTATAAAGTTTGCAACGGATATAGGTGCGATTTCGGGGTAAAGCTCGGCCTTTATGACCTTGCCGTTTTCCATTTCGATGGTGACTATCGGATTTGCCATTTTATCGGTTCCTTTCTTTAATTGTGCGGTCAATCTCACGGTCGGCGTCGCGCTTTGCGGCGCTTTCACGCTTGTCATACAGCTTTTTGCCGCGGGCAAGTCCCAGCTCTACCTTGACCAAGGAGTCCTTGAGATAGACGGAGAGAGGGATTAACGTCAGCCCGTCCTGCTTTATGCGGGCGTGAAGGCGGTTTATCTCCTTCTTGTGCATAAGAAGCCTCTTGGGACGAAGCGGCTCACGGTTAAAGATGTTGCCCTTTTCGTATGGGGAGATGTGTACGCCGTAGGCGAAAAGCTCGCCATCCTTAACGGAACAGAAGGAATCCTTGAGGCTTATGTTTCCCGCGCGGATGGACTTGACCTCAGTCCCGAAAAGCTCTATACCGGCCTCATATTTTTCCTCGATGAAATAATCGTGGTAGGCCTTTTTATTCTGAGCTACGGGCTTTACGCCGCGCGCCTTGGGAGCCATAAACGCCCCTCCCTCCTGCCAGAACGGCAGCATTTTCCATAGATTCCAAGATATTTTACCACACATAATAAAAAAATAAAAGTACCCGAAAGAGAATTTAGCCGCATTTAAAGGCGTTTTTTATCGCGCTCAGGGCGCAGCCATCCGCCAGACACCGTCCATGCTCATTGAGATGCGCAAGGTACCCAGGGGGGTGCTGAAGCGGAGTGCCGAATTCGCTTAAAGCTCCGTCTGCACTTTCGCTTAGGCTCCAGACCACAAGTATGTACTCATCGTTATAGTAGAACAGCGAGGCGGCAATATCCGCGCAGCAGCTGAGCAGCGCATCGATGACATCCTCGGCCGTGGCAAAGCTGTAAAACCCGACCTCAAGGAAGTTTTTCCTGACGAATATGAGAAGCTCATGCCTCCCGGGAAAAAGCTCCATAAACAAGCTTCCGGACTCAGCGCCAAGTGCCGAGCGCACGATATCCCGGGCCTGTGCGGCGGTCACGTCGCACGGCTCAAGACTGCGCCTTGAAAGCTCCGTCTCCGTTATGTATATTGAGAAAGTCCGGCTGTTTATTGTCTGTACCTCCATGACAACCCCTCCGAATATAAAATACGGCACGGTGCCCGACACCGCGTCCGATACATTATATATCACAAGGCGGGACTGTTAAATGCAAAAAGTCTGGAAGGGATGAGCGAGCTTGGAAATATACATGAAGGATGGTATAATACTAACTGCCGCGCCATCTTAAAGTGGAAAATGCCGGAAAAGATGCGTTGGAAGTTATTTGTTTTTACGTAAATTTTTTGTTATGCTATTCCAATTTGACGCAAAGTATATTAAAATGTACTATAATCCTATATACACACGGCGCTCTGGCGCTTTTTTGGAGGAACTGATGGACAGCAACACTAAACCAAAGTATAAAAGGGTGCTCCTTAAGCTCTCGGGGGAAGCACTTGCCGGTGAGAGAGCCTTTGGCCTTGACTTTAACGTCATTGAGGATGTCTGTAAGGTCGTAAAGGAGTGCAGCGAGATCGGCGTTGAGATCGGTATCGTCATCGGCGGCGGGAACTTCTGGCGCGGCGTCAAAGACGGCGGGGGGAAGATGGAACGTACGCGTGCCGACCATATGGGCATGATGGCGACGGTGATGAACTGCCTTGCCGTTGCAGATGTGCTTGAGCAGATGGGCGTGGATGTTAGGGTCCAGACGGCTGTGGAGATGCGCGCGATAGCGGAGCCTTATATAAGGCTCAAGGCGGATAAGCACCTGTCCAAGGGGCGCGTGGTCATTTTCGGCTGCGGCACCGGAAGCCCCTATTTTTCAACGGACACCGCTGCGGTGCTCAGGGCAGCTGAGATAAACGCCGATGTGATACTTCTCGCCAAAAACGTTGACGGTGTTTACAGCGCCGATCCGAAGAAGGACCCCGAGGCGGTTAAATTTGACTCCATATCCTATGACGATGTGCTTGCACGGCATCTGGCGGTCATGGACTCCACGGCCACCTCACTTTCGATGGACAACAATATCCCTGTGATACTTTTTGCACTTAAGGATCCGCAGAACATCAAAAGAGTTATCATGGGCGAAAAAATCGGAACAGTTGTTAAATAATTACGGAAAACAAAACAGGAGGTAACATACTATGTATACTGACGATGCTGCTTATTCCGAGTATCTTGAGAAGATGAAAAAGACTATCGATTCCCTTGAGTCGCAGTTTGCCACGGTCCGCGCGGGACGGGCAAATGCGGCAGTTTTGGACCATATCAGGGTAGAGTATTACGGCACTCCCACGCCGATCAATCAGGTGGCGACCATCGCCTCCCCGGATCCCCGCACATTGGTGATCCAGCCGTGGGACAGCTCACTTTTAAAGGGCATTGAGAAGGCCATACTCGCTTCCGACGTGGGAATCACTCCCCAGAACGACGGCAAGGTTATACGCCTTGCGTTCCCCCAGCTTACGGAGGAGCGCCGCGGGGAGCTTATCAAGCAGATACGCAAATATACCGAGAGCGCCAAGACCGCGGTGCGCAATGTGCGCCGCGATGCCATGGAGAAGTTTAAAAAGCAGCAGAAGGCCTCGGAGGTCACTGAGGATGACCTTAAGCTCATGGAGCGGGATATGCAGCAGATGACCGATGACTACATTAAAAAGGTAGACGAGGCCACTGCCAAGAAGGAAAAAGAACTGTCCGCAATATGAGGCTGCGGGGCTGATAATATGGGACTATTCAAAAAACACAAGACGGCGGGGCAGGCAGAATCGGTCCTGCCCCGTCATGTTGCTATTATTATGGACGGCAACGGCCGATGGGCAAAAAAACGCGGATTGCCGAGAACGGCGGGGCACGCCGCTGGGGCTGAGACCTTCAGGAAGATAGCCTCCTGCTGCCGGGATCTGGGCGTTGAATATTTGACGGTTTACGCATTTTCAACCGAAAACTGGAAACGCTCTCCGGAGGAGGTAGACAGCATAATGTCACTTCTGAGAAAGTATTTGGAGGAGGCGCTTCCCTCCATGGAGCGTGAGAGGGTGCGCATAAAGGTGTTTGGAGACGTCTCGGTGCTGGAGCCGGACATTCAGGAGCTTATAGCCAAAGCCGAGGCACTCTCAGAAAAGATCGACAGCCACACACAGGCGAATCTATGCATAAACTACGGCGGCAGGGATGAGATAATCCACGCCGTAAAGAAGTGGGCGTCTGAGGATAATCCTCCGGAGCTTACCGAGCAGGTGCTTTCTGAATATATGTACTCCGCGGGGGTGCCCGATCCCGACTTGATTATACGCCCCAGCGGAGAGGTGCGTATATCGAACTTTCTGTTATGGCAGTCGGCATACTCCGAATTTTATTTTACCGATGTGCTGTGGCCGGATTTTGACGAAAAAGAGCTGAAAAAGGCGATAAATGCATATGCCGGGCGCGACAGGCGCTTCGGCGGCGTGAAAGGATGAAATTTTATGCTCCTTACCAGAACTATAATGGCGGCGGTGCTCATTGCGCTGCTTTTGGCGCTTACGCTTTGGCTGCCTGCGGTGTGGCTCACGGCGGTAGTTGTTGTGCTTACGGTGATTGGCGCCTATGAGCTTATGCACGCCACGGGAGAGGCCAGGAACACCCGGCTCTACGTTTGGCCGGCGCTTACGGCGGCGGCGATACCACTGGGCTTTTACTTCGGCTGTGCGGAGATAGTCCTGCGCATCTCCTTGGTATTTTTGATGCTGGTACTCTTCTCTGAGGCCATTTTTACTTATGGGGGAGAAAAGCAGGTGCCGTTTTCCGCTGTTCTTACGGCGTTTTTCGCCGGCATGCTGGTGCCTGTGTGCCTTTCATCGCTGGTATCCATGCGACTTATGGAAAACGGGGGCCTGATAATAATTATGGCCTTTGTCATAACGGCGGTTTCCGACACCGGCGGGTACTTCGGCGGGATGTTCTTCGGAAAGCACAAGGGAGTTTTAAAGACCAGCCCTAACAAATCCGTCGAGGGCTTTGTGGGCAGCTTTGTCCTTGGAATCGTGGGAATACTTATATTTGGACTCATAATGGACAAGGCGGTAGGCATATCCGTAAATTACGGGCTTTTGGTTTTGTATGCCGCTCTTGGAAATGTGACCACCCAGATCGGCGACCTGGCCTTTTCGGTGATCAAGCGCCAGCACGGGATAAAGGATTACGGAAAGCTGATACCGGGGCACGGAGGGGTACTTGACAGGTTTGACAGCATGATATTTACAGGACCGCTTGTATATCTGCTTGTCACACATTTCCCCGCATTTTAATTTGATTGGATAAAGCACATATGACAGAGAATACTAAAAAAAGGATAACCGTGCTCGGCTCCACAGGCTCAATAGGCACTCAGACGCTGGAGGCGGCTGAGCTTCTGGGGCTAAAGGTGACGGCGCTTGCAGCAGGGAAGAACATAGGGCTTCTTGAAGAGCAGGCGCGGCGCTTTCGGCCCAGCCTTGTCGCTGCAGCTGATGAGGCGTCTGCAAGGGAGCTTGCGGTGCGTCTTGGGGATACGGATATTAAGGTCGCCGGTGGTAAGAGCGGGGTCATTGACGCCGCGGAGCTTGAAACGGACATTGTTGAATCCTCCATCGTCGGCGTCGCGGGACTTGAACCTACCATGGCGGCTATCCGCTGCGGCAAAAGGCGCATAGCCCTGGCAAATAAGGAGACGCTGGTGTGCGCGGGAAGACTGTTTATGCGTGCGATTGAGGAGCACGGATGTGAGCTTCTGCCGGTGGACTCGGAACATTCCGCCATATTCCAGTGTCTAATGGGCGGAAGAAAGAATGAGCTCAAGAGGATACTTCTCACGGCGTCGGGAGGACCGTTCCTTAATCTCACAAAGGAAGAACTTAGGACAGTCACAAAAGAGCGTGCGCTTAAGCATCCAAACTGGGACATGGGGGCGAAGGTGACGATAGACTCCGCAACCATGATGAACAAGGGCCTTGAGGTCATTGAGGCTATGCACCTTTTTGACGTACCTCCGGAGAGAATAAAGGTGCTTGTACACCCGCAGAGCATTGTCCATTCGGCGGTGGAGTTTGTTGACAACTCCGTCATTGCGCAGATGGGAGTGCCTGATATGCGCCTTCCCATACAGCTGGCGCTCACCTATCCAGAGAGGGGCAGGTCCCTTGCTGCGGAGCTTGACCTTACAAAGGCCGGGATGCTTACATTTTTAGAGCCGGACCTTGATAAGTTCGGATGCCTCAGGCTTGCGCTTTCCGTTGCCGGACGCACGGATGCGGCGCCGGTGGTAATGAACGCCGCCAATGAGATAGCTGTCGGACTGTTTCTGGAGGATAAGATCGGCTTTACCGACATCTGCGGTATAGCCGGGGAGGCCGTGGAGGCTCTGGGGAGCCGGCCGGCGGACAGCATAGCCGAGGTTTTGGAGCGGGATACGGAAGCCCGTGAGCTTGTTTTGAAGTCAAAGGAACACTGATTATGTATATTGTCATAGCGATACTTGCTTTTGGAATACTGATAGCTGTACACGAATTCGGACATTTTATAACTGCAAAGGCCTGCGGGGTAAAGGTGAACGAGTTCTCCATAGGAATGGGTCCGGCGATACTTAAAAAACAGGGTAAGGAGACCCTGTACGCCCTGCGCTGCCTGCCTATAGGCGGCTACTGCGCCATGGAGGGCGAGGATGAGGACACCGGGGATGCTCGGGCGTTTTCCCACCAGCCAGCGTGGAAGAGGATGATAATCCTCGTCGCCGGGGCGGCCATGAACTTTCTGCTCGGACTTTTAATTGTGATGATCCTTTACGCTGGCGCTGAGGCGTTTGTGGGGAACACTGTCGCTCAGACTGTAGATGGCTTTAAATATGCCGAAAACGGTATTCAGGCCGGCGACAGGATCTATTCCATAGACGGTCACAGGGTATTCTATTCCGGCGACTTTTCCACCTATATGGATCGCTCCTCCGGCACGGTGGATATGGTGGTTATACGCGATGGAGAGAAGGTACTCCTTGAGGATTACGCGCTGAAGCCTGAGTATTATTTGGATGATAATGGTGAGCAGGTTTACCGCTACGGGCTTACCTTCAGCCTTATTTCGGCAAATCCGTGGGAGAAGCTCAAGTATTCCTGCTACACCTCCTATAATTTTGTCAGGCTTGTCTGGATGGGACTTACCGACCTTGTGACGGGCGCCGTGGGACTTAATGATATGTCGGGGGTTGTGGGGATAGTCTCAACTATCAACGACGTTGGACAGGAGTCGGCCAACACTGCGGCGGCCCTTCAGAATATTGCGTACCTATGCGCGTTTATCGCTGTGAACTTAGCGGTAATGAACCTGCTGCCGATACCGGCGCTTGACGGCGGGCGGGTGTTCTTCCTTATTATTGATGTGATAATTGAAAAAGTTTTCCGCAAAAAGGTAAATCCCAAGGTCGAAGCCTACATCCACGCCGCGGGGATGGTGGCGCTGCTGGGACTTATGGCGGTGCTTGTGGTAAATGATATACTGAGGATCGTTAGATAAAGGGCGGTGGAGATATGACTAGACAGATCAATGTCGGCGGTGTGCCGGTGGGCGGCGGAGCCGGGATAACGGTACAGTCCATGTGCAATACAAAAACTCAGGACGTCAGTGCGACCGTGAGCCAGATACGCAGGCTCGCTGAGGCCGGCTGCGATATTATCCGAGTGGCCGTACCTGATATGGAGGCCGCGAAGGCGATCGGTGAGATCAAAAAGCAGATAACCATACCGCTTGTAGCTGATATACATTTTGATTACAGGCTGGCTCTGGAGGCGCTTAACGGCGGGGTGGATAAGATAAGGATAAATCCCGGAAATATCGGCGGCGCGGAAAAGGTCCGCGCGGTGGCCCGCGCCTGTGAGGAGCGGAGAGTGCCTATACGCGTTGGGGTAAACTCAGGCTCTCTTGAAAAGCAGCTCCTGATAAAGTACGGCGGGCCGACTGCCGAGGCGATGTACGAGAGTGCTCTGGGGCATACGAGGCTTCTTGAGGATGTGGGCTTTGGGGATATATGTGTCTCTGTAAAATCCTCCACCGTGACGCGCACGGTGGAGGCCTACAGGCTTATGGGGTCGAGGACGGATTATCCTCTGCATCTGGGCGTGACGGAGGCCGGTACTGAGTACCTCGGCACGGTAAATTCCGCTGTGGGGATCGGCGCACTCCTGATGCAGGGGATCGGCGATACCATTAGGGTATCCCTGACTGCCGACCCCGCTAAAGAGGTTGAGGCCGGCATAGCCATATTAAAGGCCGCGGGAAAACGCTCCGGAGGGGTTAAGCTTATATCCTGCCCCACCTGCGGACGGACGCAGATAGACCTTGTGCCGCTTGCGCAAAGCATTGAGGAGCGCTTAAAAGACGTACATAAGGACATAACCGTCGCCGTCATGGGCTGCGTTGTAAACGGACCCGGAGAGGCGAGGGAGGCTGACTTCGGCATTGCCGGAGGGATAAACGAGGGACTCCTGTTTAAAAAAGGGGAAATAGTAAAAAAGGCTCCGTACGACAAGCTTGCGGACGAGCTTCTGGCAATGATCGAAGAACAGGGAGAACAGTAAAAAATGCCATTGGAAAATGCAGTACCTTTTTGCGAGATGTTTCCGGGGTGCAGTGGCGACGGGGCGCTTGACGGAATACTGGGGAGCGCGCAGGTGCTCGATGCGACAGTCGAGCGGGCGGCCCGTAAAATGAGGCTCCGTGTGAGTTTCGGTGCCTTTGTGCCTCCGGTATACATAAATATGTTGGAGTCGAAGATAGCCGCAGAGTACAGCTTAAACCGCGTGACGGTCACGCCGATGTTCCCCGCGGAGAAAGTGCCTGTTCAAAAAACGAACAAGAGCGGCGGCCAGTCCGGCGCAGGGACAGCCATATTTGGAAAGCTCTATAAGAGCGAGATTACGCCCATGAGCGAGCTTACGCTGGACTCGGGAAAGGTCACGGTCTCAGGGCACGTTTTTGCCGTCACCTCCAGAGAGATAAAGAGCGGAGCCTTTGTCCTGTGCTTTGATATGACCGACGGGACAAGCTCTGTCAGAGTGTCAAAATTCATAACCGATGAGGATATGAAAACGGCGGCAAAGACCATCAAGGAGGGCATGGATCTCACCGCCTCCGGAAATATCACCTTTAATCGCTTTGACGGCGATATAGTTCTGGATCCCAGAGCCATAGCCACTGCTCCCGCCAAGGAGCCGCGGCAGGACCGCTCGGAGGAGAAGCGTGTCGAGCTGCACCTGCACACAACCATGTCCACCATGGATGCGACGACGGACACCAAGGCCGTGGTAAAGCGCGCTATATCGTGGGGGCATCCGGCGATAGCTATAACCGACCACGGAGTTTGCCAATCCTTCCCGGACGCCATGAACGCCGCAGGGGACAAGATAAAGGTAATTTACGGCGTCGAGGGGTACTATGTAAATGATGTTGACGACCGCGTTGCGGTATCCGGTGAGCAGGACATGCCGCTCTCCGGTGAATTTGTGGCCTTTGACATTGAGACCACGGGGCTTGATTCCCGTGTTGATACAATAACGGAGATAGGGGCGGTGCTGTTTAAAGGTGGTAAAGAGGCAGGCCGATTCCAGACCTTTGTAAATCCCAGACAGCACATACCGCTCAATATAACGCAGCTCACTGGAATAACGGACGATATGGTCGCCGGCGCACCGGAGGAGGGCGAGGCCGTCAGGGCCTTTCTTGAATTTGCGGGGGGGCGTCCCTTCTGCGCCCACAACGCCAATTTTGATATAGGTTTTATTGACGAGGTGTGCATCCGCGAGGGACTGGACTTTAGTCCGACCTTTATCGATACTGTGACGGTATCCCAGGCGGTGCTTCCCGAGATGAAGAGCCATAAGCTTGACCTTGTTGCGGGCAGGCTCGGCCTTCCTGACTTTGAGCACCACAGGGCATCGGACGACGCGCTCACCTGCGGCCTTATACTCTGCAAATTCTTTGAACGAATGGCTGAGGAGGGCGTTGAGAGGATCTCTCAGATAAACGGCTACGTTCAGCCGAAGCGCCGGGAGTCGGCAAAGCACAAGCGCATGAGGCCACAGCATATAATCGTGCTTGCCAGGACTCAGGCGGGAATTAAAAACCTCTACCGCATCGTGACAAAGAGCCACCTTGAATTTTTGAAGCGCAATCCTATAATGCCGAAGAGCCTTCTTATGCAGTACCGGGAGGGGCTTATAATCGGCTCGGCCTGCGAAGCAGGCGAGGTGTTCCAGTCCGTGGTCGATCACCGCAGCCGCGCGGAGCAGAGAAGGCTGGCATCCTTTTACGATTACCTTGAGATACAGCCTATATGCAACAATATGTTCATGCTCAGGGGCGAAAAGCCCAAGGCAAAGGATGAGGAGGAGCTTCGCGACTTTAACCGCCGCATAATAGAGCTTGCCCGTGAGCTTGATAAACCGGTGGTTGCCACCGGAGACGTACATTTTCTCGATCCGGAGGATGAGGTGTTCCGCCATGTGCTTCTGGCGGCAAAGGAATTTGAGGATGCGGATAAATCCCTTCCTATATACTTCCGCACAACGGAGGAGATGCTTAAGGAGTTTGAGTATCTGGGCGAGGAGCTTGCCCGTGAGGTCGTGATAACGAACCCAAACCGTATCGCCGGTATGTGTGATAAGGTGCGGCCGCTTCCGGAGCCGATACTTTTTGCTCCGAAGATTGAAAATTCCGAGCAGCAGCTCAAAGACCTTGTCTACGGGCGTATGCACGAGCTTTACGGGGAGAATCCGCCGGAGATCGTCTCAAAGCGTGTGGAGACGGAGCTGCATGATATACTCATGCGCCACTATGACGTCATTTATATGTCCGCCCAAAAGCTGGTTCAGGACTCCCTAGAGCATGGCTACCTTGTGGGCTCCCGTGGAAGCGTCGGGTCGTCTATTGTGGCTTTCATGTCGGGAATAACAGAGGTCAATTCCCTGCCGCCCCATTACAGATGTCCCAAGTGCAAGAACACTGAGTTTATTCTGGATGGCTCCTATGGCTGCGGAGCGGACATGCCTGACAAGGTGTGTCCCGTCTGCGGCACAAAATACGATAAAGATGGTTTTGATATCCCGTTTGAGACCTTCCTGGGCTTCGGGGGGGACAAGGTGCCGGATATCGACCTTAACTTCTCAGGTGAGTATCAGGCCAACGCCCACAAATACACGACGGAGCTTTTTGGCGCCGATCACGTGTTCAGGGCGGGCACCATCGGGACAGTCGCCGAAAAGACGGCTTACGGCTATGTAAAAAAATACCTTGAGCTTACGGGAAAGACCGTGAGCCGCGCGGAGGAGACCAGGCTGGCTCTTGGCTGCGTTGGAGTGAAGCGGACTACCGGCCAGCATCCGGGAGGACTTGTGGTCATACCGCAGGATATGGAGATCGCGGACTTCTGTCCGGCGCAGCATCCGGCAGACGATCCGGACACGGATATAATTACGACCCATTTTGAGTATCACTGCATGGAGGCAAACCTCCTGAAGCTGGATGAGCTGGGGCATGATGACCCGACCATGATAAAGATGCTTGAGGATATGACCGGCGTAAATGCCAGAAAGATACCTCTGGACGACCCGGACACAATGGGAATATTCAAGTCCGCGGCGCCCCTGGGGCTTACGGATGACGATCCGATAATAGGGAAGACAGGCACCATCGGTATACCCGAGTTCGGTACGAGCTTTACAAGGCAGATGCTTGTGGACACCCAGCCGGACAGCTTTGATACGCTCGTGAGGCTTTCGGGCTTCTCACACGGCACGGACGTGTGGCTTGGCAACGCAAAAGACCTGATCCTCTCGGGAACTGCGACGGTCAAGGACACGGTCGGATGCCGTGACGATATAATGCTCTACCTTATATCCAAGGGTATGGAGGAGAAGCTGGCATTTAAAATAATGGAGGCCGTTCGTAAGGGCAAGGTCAAAAAAGGCGGCTTTCAGGAGGGGTGGCGCGAAAAGATGGAGGAGCTCGGCGTACCTGAATGGTACATCGAGTCCCTTGCCAAGATAGCGTACCTGTTCCCGAAGGCTCATGCTGTGGCCTATGTGACCATGGCGTTCAGAATAGCATGGTTCAAGGTCCACAGGCCGCTGGAGTTTTACAGCGCCTATTTCTACCGCCGCAGCCAGAAGGATGGCTTTGACGCCGCCATAATGACTCAGGGTGAGGACATAGTCAAGGCCAAGATAAAGGAGATAAAGTCAAATCCCGACGCCACAGCAAAGGACGACGACCTGTACACTACTCTTGAGGCCTGCTGGGAGTTTTATAAGCGCGGTTTCCATTTTGCACCTATTGACCTTTATGACTCCGATCCTGTAAAATTTAAGATAGTTGACGGGGGGCTGCGTCCGCCGTTCGTGGCCATCTCCGGACTTGGGGAGTCGGCGGCGTACGACCTTGCCGCACACAGAGGAGATAAGGAATTTGTGTCCATGGAGGAACTGGCGGCCAGCTGCCAGAAGGTCTCTAAGGCGCATATAGAGCAGCTTAAAAACCTTGGGGCGTTGGGCAATATGCCCGAGACGAGCCAGCTTTCGCTGTTTTGAAAGGGGTTTGGATAAAAATGAGCGAATCAGATATAAACAGAGTCTGGCCTGAATGGCAGGTGGAGGGGGTACTTGGCTCCGGGGCCTTCGGGACAGTATACCTTATACGCAGAACCGTGGATGATAACACTGTCTTTGCCGCGGCCAAGGTCATAAAGGTACCGCCCGCCGACGAGGCGGTGGAGAACGCCGAGAAGCTGGGTATCAGCCGGGACCTGCTTTCAACGTATTTTGGAAAGTTTAAAAACGATTTAAACTGGGAGCTTACGATGTTCAGGACTGTAAGCTCACAGCACCTTGCCGTGATAGACGACCTTGAGGTCGAGGATGCCTCCGGCGGCCCGGGATGGTTTGGATACATACGCACGGGGCTTTACACGCCGCTCTCTGTCTATTTTGAGAAAAGCCCTTCCACACAGGAGGATGCCGCGAGGCTGGGAAGCGAGCTGTGTCAGGCGCTGGATGCCTGTGGGGAGTACTCCATGGTGCACGGAGAGATAAAGCCCGAAAACGTCATGGTGACCGATGCGGGAGGCTTTGTGCTTACGGATTTCGGTGTACGTCGCTGCCTTGAGAAGGCCGGTACCGGGATATTCGGCGCGATGGAGAGTGATTACGAGGCCCCGGAGCTTGGAGAGGACAGAAAATACACGCCCGCTGCCGATATTTATTCCCTTGGAATGGTAATGTGCTATACGGCAAACGGCGGCACACTGCCCGAAAACAGATCTCCCGATATGATTAAGGATATAGATAAGGGTCTTGCTGCGGTCATTAAAAAGGCGACGGCTGCCGATCCTGCGGAAAGGTACCAGAGCGCCGCTGAGATGCGCGCAGCGATAGCAAGGCTCCCGTTGGGCAAGAAATCCCCGCGCAGGGCCATGGCGGCAGCCGCGGCCTTTGACGCGGTTAAGAGAAACGGGGGAGCTATACGTCCTGCCACCG
>JBJDXR010000021.1:0-11784 GCA_051866775.1 Oscillospiraceae bacterium
CATATTTTAGATTGTTGTAAGGGAGTAAAGAAATGATTGATCTGAACAGCGCATTGGAAATTGCAAGAAAATACTATGATGAGCGGGGCATGCAGGATCTGACAAAGGTATATGATGCCGAAAATGCATGGATTATATATGCGGGAAAAAAAGATCAGCCCAGATACGGCAATGCCGGGATCTCCATTGACAAGGAGACCGGAGATATCAGCAGCTTTGTCCTTCCTTCCCGCAGAAACTTTGAGATTTTGAAAAATGCAACTCTGATTGAACTCGAATAAGGAGGAAATTATCATGGCTCTATTTGGCAAGAACCCCAACGAGGCCGCATACGTCGGCGGTAAAAAGCACTGGACTGATGTTATAAAGAACTCCGGCCCCGGCGAGCTTCTCATATGGCGTCAGCCTGAGGAGGATTTCAACACAAACTCCACCCTCATTGTCATGCCCGGTGAGGAGGCCATCTTTATAAAGGGCGGCACCGTTGAGCAGGTCTTTGATAACGGTACATACAAGCTGTCAACGGAAAACTACCCGTTTATCAGCCGCCTGCGCAACGCATTTTCCGGCGGCATCAGCACCTTTAACTGTGTTGTCTATTTTGTACGGAAGGCCCACAGTGAGGAGATACTTTGGGGAACCAGCTCACCCATTCAGGTACGTGACAAGGTATGGGGTATACGTACCGACCTGCGTGCCCGCGGCTCTTACAAAGTCGAGATCTCAAATCCGGCAAAGTTCCTTGAGAAGCTCATAGGAAATAATGTACCGTTCCAGCTTCAGAGCGAACTGAACAAATACTTTATAAATGAATTTCAGAGCAAGATCAAATCCGTCATCTCCCGTGCTGTCAACGATATTGATACTGAGCTTATTGGTCTTGATGCCAGACTGGATGAGTTTTCTGACTCAATAGAGCCATACATGAACGAGGTATTGGATGAGTACGGCCTCCGGTGTGTTAAATTTACTGTCTCCGCTCTTGACATCGACACCTCAAAGTATGACGCAATAGACGAATCTCAGATCCTCTCTGTGAGTAAGGTCAAGCTTGCCCAAGGAGACAAGGCGGTTATGGGCGTACTTGGAGAGGATTGGGCACGTCAGCAGGCTGCCAACATCCTGGGAACTCTCGCCGCAAATCCCGGCTCGGGAGGAATCGCCGCGGCGGGAGCCGGTATGGGCATGGGCATGGCCGCAGGAGGCGCTTTCGGAAGTATGGCACAGCAGATGTTTGCTACTCCGCTAAACGGTGCGGCTCAGCCTCAGCAGCCTGTCCAGCAAGCCCCGCAGCCCTCTGGGCGCTTTACTCAGAAACAGCCCGGTGCCGAGACAGCGCAGTCTTCTCCGGCTCCACAGTCCGAAGCTGCGGCTCCCGATCCGGTGGAGGTCCTTAACAAGCTCAAGAAAATGCTTGATATGGGACTTATTGAACAGTCTGAATATGACGCTAAGAAGGCCGAAATACTCAGCAAGCTTATGTGAGGTATTGCACAATGAATAAGAAATCAGTATTATGGATAATCCTCGACTTAATATTTCTTGTTGTTTTTAACGTATGCTTCTTTGTTATAGGCGGTACCGATCATCCCGCTTCAGTCTGGATATCCTACGCTTGTATACATCTTGCATATATTCTTCTTATAATAACGCCATTTCTGGTACGCAGCGGAACAAGCAAGGCTGTGTTCGGCTTTGCACTCACGTCAATATCCTCTGCGTATTTTTTGCTGGAGTTCATTGTCGGTATAGTGTTTATCCTTGTCAGATCTGAGTCCTACAAGACTGCGCTTGTGGTGCAGGTAATAATTGCCGGTATATATGCTATCATGCTTGTCTCTCACATGATAGCCAACGAGACTACTGCGGACAGCGAAGCGGAGCACGAGTACGACCTCATTTTTGTCAAAACCTGTTCCTCCAAGCTCAAGGGTATTGTCGACGGCATATCCGACAAGCCTCTCAGGAAGAAGGTTGAGCGTGCGTATGACGCCGTACATTCAAGCCCTGTGAAGTCCAATAACAGCGTCCGTCCTTTGGAGCAGCAGATAGATTCACTCATTGACGGGCTCTCCTCCGATATAAGCTTCGGCAACTCAGAAGCCGCCGGCAACAAGGCCGACCGTATAGTCAGCCTTGCAGATGAGCGCACAAGACAGCTCAAGCTTTCAAACTGACTTAATAATTTTATAAGCAAACAAGCAGCCCATGATGTAGTGTTTACATCATGGGCTGCTTGAATGTTGAGAAGGATCTGCAATCTAAAAAAGCAAGTTTTATAGTCGACGGAGCATATAATGCACTTATAAAAAGCTATGTTTATATTAGGCTCTGTTAGCCGTGTGTGTTGCTAGGGCAATACCTAAATTATGGTTTTGCCCATTCACCTGTTTCTTCGTTCTTTTGCAAAACGAGTTCATATTCACCGTCTGCTCGATTGAAATAGATTTCTGTATCATTCTCACCCAAATCTAATACGAACTCATTTTTTGCTCCAAACGAACTGTTAAGACCGCCAAAAGTAGAGTAAAAAGTAAGGTAATGTGGTTTTACTCCACCGCCATTATCTTCAAACTCTCTGATATAACCCATAGACGACATAACATGAGCATCAAAAGTTAGTTTTGTTCCATCCTCTGATACGGAATAATCAAATAATACTACGTCTGTTCTTTTGATAAATCCAGTTCCAACAAAAAAAGACAGAGCCAGAACAATTATTGATGATATTGCAATTATCACAATGGTTCTCTTTTTCATACGAAAATACTTCCTAATTCAAGTTTATAATGTATTAACCTCGAAAGATTTTGTTTCTCTTAAATCTTCTCTTGTCAGCCTATTCAGCAATCTTTTAATTTCACTTATATTTACAGTCATATCTATCACCTCACACTGAGATTAGATATAACTGTCTTGATTTTTGTGTAATGTGGATTTATTTATGTCCACTTCCGTTATCAGCACACAGGGCTAACAGCGCCTGATATTAAAGCTTTCTGCGGAGCTTTGACGCGGCATCAGACAGGGTCTTTATAAAATAATCGACTTCCTCCTTGGTATTATAGCGAGAGAAGCTTAATCGTATCGCTCCGTCTATCACGTCATTAGGCAGCTTCATCGCCTCCAATACGTGGCTTCTCGCACCCTTACGGCAGGCGGAGCTTTTTGAGACACATATTCCCGCAGCATCAAGGACATTCATGAGGACCTCACTCCTATACCCCGGAAGGGATATGCTGAGCACATGCGGCGCCGTCCCCTCTCCTATGATAATCGCCTCAGGAAGAGCGGCCTTAAGGCGCTCAAGTGTGTAGTCACGAATTTCCTTTATATGCCGAGTATTTTCTGAAAATCCGGTTTTTCCAACAAGTGCCGCCGCTCCGAAACCCGCTATGGCAGGCATAGGCTCCGTTCCCGGACGAAAGCCCCCCTCCTGCCCGCCGCCGGTGATCAGCTGCGGAAGTCGAAGCCCCTTGCGTACATAGAGTGCGCCAACACCCTTAGGCCCATGTATCTTATGCGAGCTTACCGTCACCAGATCAGCACCAAGCTTTTTCGGCGTAAAAGGAACCTTAAGAAAGCCCTGCACCGCGTCAGTGTGCAGTATTGCATCTTGAGAACAGCTCTTTACATATTCAAAAATTTCACTGATCGGCGTTTCAGCGCCGGTCTCGTTATTTATAAGCATTAAGGATACCAAAACAGTGTCCTTTCTTAAAGCCTTAGCCACACTTTCAGGTTCGATCCTGCCGGATTTTGAAGGCTCAAGGTATGTTACTTCCCAGCCCTTGCCCTTGAGCGCCTCGACAGTATGCCTAACCGCGTCGTGCTCAGTGGAGCCGGTAATGATGTGCCTCCCCCGATGGCGCATAAGCCGGCAGGCGCCGCGTATCGCCCAGTTATCCCCCTCTGTACCTCCTGAGGTAAAGTATACCTCCTCCGCGGCCGTGCCGAGTGCCGCTGCGACATTCTCACGGGAGGTCCTTAAAAGCGCCGCTGCGCTGCGGCCTATCAAGTGTCCGGATGAAGGATTCCCGTAACATTCGGTCATCGCCTCCATAACAGCCGCAGCCGCCTCCGGGCATACCCGGGTAGTGGCGGCGTTATCAAAATATGCAGTCATCATATCACCTTGAATAGTTTTAATATTTGATGTATACTTAGTTTTGGTTTGTATTAATTATACTCCACATTTTCCATTGTCACAAGAGGCAGTAAATGAAGATACACATACACACACTTGGCTGCAAGGTAAATCAGTTTGAATCGCAGGCTTTAGAGACCCTTTTTACACAACGTGGGCACACTGTAACAGCCGATGAATCCGGTTGTGATGCCGTAATCATAAATACCTGTGCAGTGACAGCTGAATCCGTCAGGAAATCCCGTCAGGCCATAAGGCATTTTAAATCGGAAAATCCCGGCGCAGTCATCGGGATATGCGGCTGTTGGCCGCAGGCGGAGCCTGAAAACGCAAAGGAGCTTGGGGGCGACGTCATCTATGGAAGCTCTGACCACTCAGGTTTCGCAGCTGATATAGAGGCCGCATTCAGCTGTAAAAAATCCGTCTGCAATGTGGATAATGTATTCTCCCGGAGAGAATTTGAGTCTCTTCCCGCAGGCAGCTCCGTCTCACGTACGCGGGCACTGCTTAAGATTGAGGACGGATGTGTGAATTTCTGCTCATACTGCATAATTCCATATACCCGCGGACCAGTACGCTCGCTTGCGCTCGACTCCATCTCAAAGGAGGCATCATCCTTAGCCTCCCAAGGCTACAGAGAGATCGTACTCACAGGTATCGAGATCGCCTCATACGGTCAGGATCTTCGTGACGGCTCTTCGCTTTCAGACGCCGTATGTACTGCTGCCCAGGCCGCGCCCGGCTGCCGCATACGCCTCGGCTCTCTGGAACCGAGAGTTATTACAGATGATTTCTGCAAACGTATCTCAAAACATAAAAATATATGCGATCACTTTCACCTGTCCCTTCAGAGCGGCTGCGATGATACGCTTAAGCGTATGAAGCGCAAATATGATACCGCGCTTTTTTATAAATCCGTCGAATTACTGCGCTCATATTTTCCCGGCTGCGGTATTACAGCCGACCTTATAACAGGTTTTCCCGGTGAGAGCGAAGAAGAATTTTCACAAACCATTTCATTTATTGAAAAATGCGCCTTTTCCTCTATGCACATTTTCCCCTATTCCGTCAGGGGCGGAACTGTCGCCGCCGGACTTGACGGACAAATTGACAAGCACATAAAGCAGGCTCGGGCAAAACTTGCGTCAAAATCAGCCAAGGTAAGCCATGACGCTTTTTTAGCTTCTCAGATAGGCTCTGTACAAGAGGTGCTTTTTGAACAAAAAAACGGCGGTTTGTGGGAAGGCCACGCGAAAAACTACGCGCTTGTGGCGGCTTCCGGCGAAAATCTGCATAATGCTGTAAGAAATGTACAAATAACAGGTATAAAAAGTGGTATACTTTTGGGAGATATCATCTTGTAATTTGCATTTGCCAAAATGTATAATTATATTTACTTAATTACCACTTTAATGTATTGATATAAAAGGAGGCGCATACTTATGGCTCAAGATCGCATTTTCAATTTCTCCGCAGGCCCCTCCGCTCTTCCACTCTCCGTGCTGCAAAAGGCAGCAAGTGAGATGACAAATTACGGCGGAAGCGGTATGTCCGTTATGGAGATGAGTCACCGATCTAAGGTGTATCAGGATATATTTGACGAGACTAAGGCCAACTTAATAAAGGTGCTTAACATACCCGAGACGCATGAGGTCATCTTTATGCAGGGCGGCGCCACCTTCCAGTTTTCTGCAGTTCCTCTAAATTTGATCGGCACCACCGGCAAGGCTGATTACGCACTTACAGGCAGCTTCTCAACTCTCGCCGCAAAAGAGGCTAAAAAATACGGCAAAATTAACATTGTCGCTTCCTCTGAGGATAAAAATCACACCTACATACCTTCAAACGACCAACTGAAGCTCTCTCCTGACGCGGCATATTTTCACTACTGTGCCAACAACACGATCTACGGTACAGAGTGGAATTATATTCCTGATACCGGAAAAGTCCCCCTTGTAGCGGACTGCTCCTCCAATATATTGTCACGTCCCATAGACATATCCCGCTATGGGCTCATATACGCAGGAGTGCAAAAGAATATGGCCCCCGCCGGCATGGCCGCTGTCATAGTACGCAGGGAGCTTGCCGGACACGAGCTGCCTTTTACCCCGATAATCATGAGTTATCAAACAACTATCAACAAGGATTCAATGTACAACACCCCGCCAACATATAATATTTATATGCTGGGTCTTGTTCTCAAGTGGGTCATCGCCAATGGCGGCGTCAGAGGCATGGAGGAGCTTCGCAACACCCGTTCCTCCCTGCTGTATGATTTCATTGATGACAGCAGCCTCTTTATTGGCTGTGCAGATAAGGATTCACGTTCAAAGATGAATGTCACCTTCCGCACCGGAAACGAAGAGCTTGACAACGAATTTGTTAAGGAGGCCTCGGCTCACGGCTTTGTGAATCTGAAGGGGCACCGATCAGTGGGCGGTATGAGGGCATCCATTTACAACGCAATGCCTGTGGAAGGCGTTGAAAAACTTGTAGATTTTATGAAAGATTTTGAAGTGCGCCACAAAGGTGCTTAATACTGATTTGTGAGGTTTGGAAAAAATGTATAAGATAAAGACAATAAATAATATTTCAGATGCGTGCAGGACCGTACTTGATGAGCGGGAATATGTTTTGGGCGACGATTTTACCGACCCTGATGTTATATTTGTGAGGGCCTCCAGCCTTTTGGATTACGATTTTAACGATAATCTTCTCTGTATCGCCCGCGCCGGTATCGGCGTAAACACCATACCCATTGAAAAGCTTGCTAATAAAGGTGTGGTAGTATTCAACACCCCCGGCGGAAACGCGAACGGAGTTAAAGAGATATTCCTTATGGCAATGGGCATGGCCTGCCGCGACATAATGGGCGCCATGCAATGGGTACTTAATTTTGATACCAGCAAGGGCGATATTTCCGTTGTCATGGAGAAGGTCAAGAAACAGTTTGTCGGGCCTGAGTATATCGGTAAGAAGCTTGGAGTTGTGGGAATGGGCAATGTCGGCCGCCGTGTCGCTAATATTGCACAGCATCTGGGCATGGACGTCTTTGGATATGACCCCTATCTTTCTGTTGACGCCGCTTGGCTCATATCCAACAAGGTCGTCAGAGTTTCAACTCTTGATCAGCTGCGCGATTGTGATTTCATTACATTGCACACCCCCCTTACTGATGAGACTCGCGACATGATAAACAAGGATTTCTTAAACAAGCTTCGCGACGGGGTGCGCATAATAAACTACTCCCGCCAGGAGGTCGTGAATGAGCCTGATATGATCGACGCCCTCAACTCTGGCAAAGTCGCACGCTTTGTCACCGACTTCCCCACCAACACCCTTATCGGCACCAAGAATGTGGTGATGACCCCGCACCTTGGCGGTACGACCTACGAAAGTGAGGAGAACTGCGCGATGATGGCCGCGCGTGAGGCAGTCGATTATATCGAATACGGCAATATCGTAAACTCAGTTAACTTCGGCAGGGCCGTGATGCCCGCGAGCAAGTCCCCGCGTATATGCATTTTCCACAAGAATATCCCCAACATGATCGCCCATATCACCTCCGCTATCTCCGCGCGCGGAATAAATATTGAGAACATGGTCAATTCTTCTTTAAAAGGCAGCCCTGTTGCGTATACTATGCTTGAGCTCAGCACCGAACCTGATGAGGCTCTTTGCGACGCCATCAAGGCAAATGAGGGTACTATTCGTGTACGTGTTATACCGGAAAAGAAATAACGGCACAGGCTATTTTAATTGTGTTGTTCATGCATCACAGATAAGAGATTAAGTTAAATGTTAATGCCGTATGCCGTGTATTAGGCGGCATACGGCACAATGCTTTTGAAAGGATGAATCTCAGGTGTCTCGGAGAACGATGCTGATAATAAATCCTGTGTCCGGAAAAGGGCGCGTTAAGGGATATCTGATGGATATCCTCACTGCGCTGTGCTCCGGCGGGGACGGTGTATCCGTGTACCTCACAGAAAAGCGAGGCGACGCCATTGAATTTGCAGCTAAATACGGCGCGGATTATGACGTTATCGCGTGCACAGGCGGGGACGGCTCCTTAAACGAGGTAATAAGCGGACTTATGTCCCTGCCAGCCGAAGTGCGTCCGGTGATCGGCTACGTTCCCCTCGGAACCACTAATGATATGGCCACCTCCCTGTCAATTCCAAAGACCCCAAAGGAGGCTATATCACGGCTTGCCGAGGAGAAAAAGCCAGATGGGATTCGCACGGTGGATATTGGCCGGCTCGGCAGCGATTATTTTGGGTATGTGGCCGCCTTCGGCGTATTTACTGACATCCCCTTCACCACACCACAGTCTGAAAAGAACACTTGGGGGTATCTAGCCTACGTCTCCGAAGCCTTGAGCCGTCTTTCTAAAATCACCTTCAACCATGCTCGGGTGACATATGACGACGGATATATTGAGGATGACTTTATTCTCGGTTTTGTTGTTAACTCCACACGTGTCGCCGGTGGGATAGTAAAGCTCCCCGCGGAGGATGTTTCACTCGATGACGGCCTTTTTGAGGTACTGCTTGTAAAAAACCCCCACAATGTTGTGGAAATGAACAAGATCATCTCTGATGTGCTGAAGCAGAATTTTAACTCCGAGTATTTAACCCTGCTCCACACAACAAGGATATCCTTTGAATTTGATGCACCTGTCCAATGGACACGTGACGGTGAGGACGGCGGCACATACACATCAGTGGAGGCGCTAAACTTTCATAGGGCAATCAGGATCTTCGCCTGATTTGGAGGTGTAAGCATGAATGTAAATATTCTTGCAATAGGAGATGTAATGGGGACAAACGGCCTTGATTTTCTGTACCGCAAGCTGCGTCCCTTTAAGAAACTCAAAGACATCGCTTTTACAGTTGTTAACGGTGAAAACGTCTCTGTTGTTGGCATAACTCCCAAACAGGCGGAGGATATTTTTTCAGCAGGCGCAGATGTTATCACACTCGGCAACCACGCCTTTGGAAAAAACAGCATCCTTCCCTATCTCGATGACAATAGATATATACTAAGGCCCTCCAACCTTTCTCCGCTTAGCGCCGGACGCGGTTGGGGCATTTTTGAAAGCTCCTTTGGCAATGTCTGCGTCATAGACCTTATCGGACGCTGCGGCATGGATTTTGGCCCTGACAATCCATTTTTTGAGGCCGACAGGATCCTTCGCGGAAAGCCGGAGGCAAATATAATCCTTGTGGATATGCACGCCGAGGCCACAAGCGAAAAGGCCGCAATGGCATTTTATCTTGACGGACGCGTCTCCGCTGTTTGGGGAACACATACGCATGTGCAGACAAACGATCCCACCATTCTCCCCAATGGAACCGGCTTTCTCACAGACCTGGGCATGACCGGACCTGAGCTTTCCATCCTAGGGGTAAAGCCGGAGATGTCTATATCACGCTTTCTCGGCGAATCCCAGCGCCGCGCGTACGAGCAGGCTGAAGGCAGCTGCAAGATTGAAGGCGCTATTTTTGAGATCGATACCGGCACCGGCAAATGTCTGAGTGTGGAACCGGTAAGGATAACTGAGTAACGGGCGCTCTGCGCCCTCTACATATGAGGTAACTTAATGAATATTGTAAAAATTTTAACACCCAAGGTTTTGACTGTTTTTCTGCACGAAAGTGACTCAGTTCGCGCAGGGATCGAGCTAATGCGCAATCATAGCTACACAGCTATTCCTGTGCTGGGAAACCAAGAGGAATACCTCGGCTGTATAACTGAGGGTGATTTTCTCCGTCATATTCTAAAGACCGGCTCCGCGGAAATGAAGACACACGAAAAATACCGTATCGGCGACATCCTCCGCAGTGACTTCTGTCCCCCATTAGGGATCAGCGCCGTGTACGCAGAGGTTGCCGCAGCAGTTATGGAACAGAATTTCGTCCCAATCGTCGACGACAGAAACTGCTTCTGCGGAATTGTAACAAGGCGCTCAGTGATTGGATATCTAACGGAAAAAATAGCGTCAGGCGATATGCAGGAATTATCCTAAAGCACAAATGCAAAGCAGGAGTTACTTGGCCCGTTACTAACAAATTACTAACAAGCGAAAAAATCACATAACAATTTTGCCCCAAAGCCGTCAAAACTAACGGCTTTGGGGCAAAATTGTGGTGGAGACTGCTGGACTCGAACCAGTGACCTCCTGCGTGTGAAGCAGGCGCTCTAACCAGCTGAGCTAAGCCTCCGTATGATCGGCAACCCTTACGGATTGCCGAAGTGGTGACCCGTACGGGATTCGAACCCATGTTACAGCCGTGAAAGGGCCGTGTCTTAACCACTTGACCAACGGGCCATAACCCTGTCGAAAGGTGCGGGAGAGATGATGTCATCTCTCCCGCGATGGTAGCGGCGACTGGATTCGAACCGGTGACACTGCGGGTATGAACCGCATGCTCTAGCCAACTGAGCTACGCCGCCATGTACTCGACAGGCACGAATTACTATAGCATATATTGACAGGCTTTGTCAACACTTTTTTAAAAAATTAGGGGACGCAGCTTACGCCGCGTCCCCCAATACGGCAATCTCTTAATACATGCCGCCCATGTCGGGAGCGGGAGCAGCCGGTACGGGAGGCTCGGGCTTGTCGGCCACCAGAGACTCGGTGGTCAGCACCATGCCGGACACGCTGGCCGCGTTCTCCAGAGCGCTGCGGGTCACCTTGGCGGGATCCACGATGCCGCTGGCGATCATATCGCAATACACTTCCTTATAGGCGTCGAAGCCGTAGCCGTTCTTGCCGGAGGTCTTGACCTTCTCCAGCACCACGGAACCGTCGATGCCGGCGTTGGCAGCGATCTGGCGGATGGGCTCCTCCAGCGCCTTGGCCACCATCTGCACGCCTACCTTTTCGTCGCCCTCGGTGTTCTTGAGCAGCTCGGTGACAGCGGGGATCACATTGACGAAGATGGTACCGCCGCCGGCCACGATGCCTTCCTCAACGGCGGCCTTGGTAGCGTTCAGGGCATCCTCAATGCGCAGCTTCTTCTCCTTCATCTCGGTCTCGGTAGCAGCACCGACCTTGATGACAGCCACGCCGCCGGCCAGCTTGGTCAGACGCTCCTGCAGCTTCTCCTTGTCGTACTCGCTGGTGGTCACGCCGATCTGGGCACGGATCTGGGACACACGATCCTTGATGGCCTGGGGATCGCCCATGCCGTCCACAATGATGGTGTTCTCCTTGGTGACCTTGATCTGGCGGGCGCGGCCCAGCATATCAATGGTAGTATCCTTCAGGGTCAGACCCAGCTCCTCGCTGACCACCTGGCCGCCGGTCAGGATGGCGATATCCTGCAGCATCTCCTTGCGGCGGTCGCCGAAACCGGGAGCCTTGACGCAGACCACGTTCAGCACGCCCTTCAGACGGTTCACCAGCAGGGTGGACAGGGCCTCACCCTCCACGTCCTCGGCGATGATGAACAGCTTCTTGCCGCTCTGCAGCATCTGCTCCAGCAGAGGCAGGATGTCGGCGATGACGGAGATCTTCTTGTCGGTGATCAGGATATAGGGATCGTCCACGACGGCTTCCATCTTGTCGGTATCGGTGACCATGTAGGGGGAGATATAGCCGCGGTCGAACTGCATGCCCTCGACGA